>JBOFLX010000044.1:0-131375 GCA_051658085.1 Waterburya sp. | reverse complement strand
GTAGCATAGGTATGTCTAAATAGATGGGGATAGGCAAAAATGCCCGTTTTTTTCTCTAAATTCTTGAGTATTTTGTTAGGTAAATTAATCATTATTGGCGCACCTATATCTCCCTCCCAGATATTGACAAACACATATTATTTAACAGAAAAAAAATGAGCCATTGTTGTTGTTGTTTATTATAATTTTTATAGGTAATATAAGTAACGTCGTTGCCGAACTGTCATAGACTTGACCTTATTTCAACTATGCCTCTTTATTTTAGCCTGGGTGATTGGCTTTATTGGGCGATCAATTTTGCCGTCCTGTTTCCCAGTCTTATAGTTAACTTAGTTGTGGGCTATATTGCTGCTAATGCGATCGCACCTGAATGGGCTGTTATCGGTTTAGTTATAGGTTCATTTGTCTTTGTCTGCCTTTCCCGTCAACAGGTTTTACAGGCAATAGCAAATCCTGATTATGCCTATTATTTGGGCGGATATTAGCTCAGTCTCTATTGATATTATTAAGATTTTCAGGCAACATTACAGGAATCTCCACATTGACAAATCCAGAAACATCACGAGTTACGATTGCATCAACGTTATGCACTACAGCACAGGCATACTGCACTGCGTCTTCAAAATCTTCAAAATTTAACACAATAGCTTGTTCTAGTATCTCTAAATCGACTGCACAAATGTTTAAATCTAATAGAACTTGGGCGATCGCATCTTGTGCTATTACCCTTCCTGCTGCTTTACGGACGATATAGTAAATGTTGGTTATTGTCGTTGCTGCAATAAATCCTTCAATCTCTCCAGTATCAATACGCTCAAATAATTTTGCTGCATTTTCCACAAATGGTTTTCGTTCTTGCAAGAAATCAAGAACTACATTGGTATCAATCAGAACTCGCATTACTGATACTTCTCAGTTAAATAGGCTACATAGTCCTCATTGGTCTTATCTTCCCCTGTGGCTGCTGAAGTTTTTGCAACTCCTCGCAACCGAGACAAGTTTCTCTTCTTTAGCTTAGGATTTGCTTCTCGTTTTAGTGATTCTAACAGAGTTTGTACTAACTGCCAGCGATCGCCAGTTGACAGTTGTAATGCTTGCTTTTGTAACTCTTGTAATGTCATTTGTCTAACTTATATGGGACAAAAAGCAGAAATTTTCCATACATCTACCCTATATAGAATGATATCAATAAACTTTCTCAATATCATTTCATGGAAAAACCTCACACACAAAATTAGACTAATGAGAACTAATATTGAAATCGATGACAAATTGATGGAAGAAGCTTTTGCTTTAACGAAGGTCAGAACTAAAAAAGAATTAATTCATCTTGCTCTACAAGAATTAATCAAAGCTAAAAAGAAAAAAGACCTTTTAGAGTTAAGCGGAAAAATTCAATTTCATGAAGGATATGATTATAAATCAATGCGAGGCAATTAATTATGCTCTTGATTGATACTTCAGTTTGAGTTAAGCTGTTGCGGGAGAATTCTGATGACTTTAAACAAACTTTGATGGAAGCTATTGATAACAGGAATTATTATGTATCTCGATTTACTTATATTCTATTGAATCAAAAAACTAATAACTAAAAACTAATCTCAACCCATCAATTAATATTTGACAGACCACTACGAATGAAAGTATTAAACCTTGGCAGATTTTTAATAGCAATTTTGGTAATTTTTATGGTGGTGTCTTGTCAATCACAAGCAGTAGTAGGAAATTCGCTGAAAATTCTGCTGCCTCTTTATAGTTATCCTAATTGGTATGAGCCTGAAAATTATCTTTGGTCGGATGTTGCTAGTGCAGCCCAACAAGTACCCATAGTTGCTATTATTAATCCTCATAACGGCCCTGATGGTCAACCGCCTAATCAAGATTATGAGCGAGGTTTAAAAGATTTAAGAGAGTCAGGAGTTACTATTTTGGGCTATGTATATACCAAATATGGCGATCGCTCTCTACAAGAAATTCAACAAGATATTGCTCTTTATAATAACTATTATAATCTTGACGGTATTTTTCTGGATGAAACTGCCAGCAACACGCAAAAATTAGATTATTATCAGGATATTTATCGCTACATCAAGAATCAAACTAATTTAAAGCAAGTAATTATTAATCCTGGTACTCATACAGATGAAGGTTTTTTAACTCGTCCTGTTGCAGATACAGCCGTAATTTTTGAAGACGATTCTCAAGCGTGGCAGGAATATGCACCCCAACCCTATGTAAGTAAATATCAGCAGGAACATTTTGCCAGTTTAATTCATTCTGTTGCTGATGCTGCCACTATGAAAAGTCATATTAAAGATGCTGTAACTCGTAATATTGGTTATATCTACGTTACTGATGATAGCCCCACTGACGGCGACGGTGATCCTTGGAACAGTTTACCTTCGTATTGGCAAGAGGAAATCAATTATCTCCAATCTTTGCTCAAGTCTTCTAGTTAAATTTTATTTTAAAGCCAGCGAACAGTTATCAGTGATTAGCGATTGGGGATTGGTGATTAGGGATACTTGAATTCCTAGTCACTAATCACTATTCCCTAGTCACTATTTATCAGTAATCACTAAAATTTCTTCTAAATTTCATACAAACTTTATGGCTACTTTACCTATTAATTCACTTTTCAGGCGAAACTTAAAGAATATATCTAAGTAGAAATTCTTACGAGAATATAACAAATAGTATAAAAATACTAAAAAGTTGCTGTGGTGTTTTATAGAGCATTGCTGAATCTGTAATGTGCTAAATGTGTAATGTTTTGATCCCCTGCCTATTAATAACAGTGATTCAAAGCTAATAGCTAACAGCTACGAACAGAAACACTCTGTACGTCATTACTTAAATCAGCAACGTCTTTTATAGCAATTGCTTGATGATTATTAAAATTTTTTTTATCAATGGTTCAATCTAATATTTCCGATCAACCTTTTAATTCTAAGTTTTTAGCACAATTTTTAGTTTTGAATAATCAGACCAAAAATCTGATCTCTTTGCCTGCTACTTCTTTATTTGGCACTGATGGTATTCGTGGTCGAGTCGGCAACCAAGAACTGTTAAACTCTTCTCTAGCTTTTCTGATTGGATTTTGGGCAGGACAGGTATTGCAAGTATCTAATCGCCAACTAGCCCCTGTAATTCTGGGTCAAGATTCGAGAAACTCTAGTAATATGCTGGCGATCGCTCTTTCCGAAGGTTTGACGATGGCTGGTGTAGATGTTTGGGATTTGGGTTTGTGTCCTACTCCTGCCGTCGCTTATTTAACTAGTATTAGTGAAGCAATGGGTGGAATTATGATTTCTGCTAGTCATAATCCTCCTGAAGATAACGGGATTAAATTTTTTGGTGCAAATGGTACTAAGTTATCTACCCAACTGCAAGACCAAATCGAAGCCAGACTTCGGGGTAGATGGTCAGAATGGGGAGTCGAAGCTCTAGACACTCTTGAACACGGTAAGCATTATCATCGACCAGAATTACTGAATCAATATCTTGCTAATTTACAACAGCCATTTGTAGACCCTGGTAATTTAGCTGGAATGCGTGTGGTTTTAGATTTAGCTTGGGGTGCAGCCGTCGATACTGCTCCTAAAGTGTTTAAAGCTATGGGTGCAGAAGTAATTACACTCCATGATCAAGCAGATGGCGATCGCATTAATGTTAATTGTGGTTCTACTTATCTGGGAGTTTTACAACAAGCAGTTCAAGAATATCAAGCCGATCTAGGGTTTGCTTTTGATGGGGATGCAGATCGAGTGATGGCGGTAGATTCCCAAGGTCAAGTTGTCGATGGTGATTATATTCTTTATTTTTGGGGTCAAGCACTCCGTCAAGAAAACAATTTACCTAACAATACAATCATTTCGACAGTGATGGCTAACTTGGGGTTTGAAAATGCTTGGCAAAACTCAGGCGGTAAATTATTTCGTACTCCCGTTGGAGATCAGTATGTTCACGCAAGTATGGTAGAAACGGGGGCAATGCTAGGAGGAGAACAGTCTGGACATATACTTTGCCCTCACTACAGTGTTTCTGGTGATGGTGTCTTAACGGCGTTGCATTTAGCTGCATTAGTCAAACAGTCGGGTGTATCCCTGCAAGAAATGCGAACTCAAAGTTTTCAGACCTATCCCCAAATCCTAAAAAATGTCCGAGTCGAAGATCCACAACTGCGTAAAAATTGGCAAGACTGCGAAGCTTTACAACAAGCGATCGCTCGTGCGGAAACAGCAATGGGTAATCAAGGCAGAATTTTAGTCCGTCCCTCTGGTACTGAACCCCTGATTCGTATTATGGTGGAAGCTGTTGATGATGATTTAGCTAATTACTGGACAAATAACTTAGTTAATTGTGTTCAGAAACATCTTGTAGACTAAGCAAATCAAATAATTGTAGATTGATGATTAGAGATTTTAGATTGAAAAATTTTAGATAATCTTATGTTTTCTTTGAAAACAACTCTCTTGTTGCATTAATCTACAATCAACAATCTTAAATCGTAAATGGCGTAGTCACAAAGTTATTTCCCAGACATAAGCTGTCAAGTATTTAATTTGTTTATTGAGGTTGACGAGGAGATTAGGTGACGGGGAGACTGGGAGAAGGTTTTATGGTTTGTTACCTAATGACATAATACACAATTTAAATGCTCATAAGCTTAGAACAAGATGAACATTAATAATAAACTAAGCTTTCAATCTTGGGGAGACTGGCTACTGTTAGCAGGCTTATCTTTTATTATTGTAGCGACGATATCGCCATTTACATTTATAGTTCCAGAAGGGTTTTCTAGTAAATTTATTATAGAAGAATTTAATTTTGGTAGCAGCGTTAAAGACTACTTACAAAATATTTTGTTATTTATACCTTTTGGAATTGGTTTAGCTAAAATTACTGCTAGCAAAAATGCAAAAAATAATTTAGTAAAAACATTAGCTATTACTTTATTAACTAGTGCGATTATTTCAACTACTGTTGAAGTAACCCAGTTTTTTATTCCTACTCGTACTTCCAATTTGACGGATATTGTTTATAACAGTTTAGGAGGAACTTTAGGGGGATTTATTTGCTGTAAGCGATCGCAGATTATTCAGTTTATTATCGGCATGGTAACTGGTAATCCTCAAAAGCTTATTATTAAATCTATTGTATATGCGATCGCGGGTTATTGTTTGCTAATTATTTTAGGAATTTGGATCTTATTAATTAGTGTCAATTTATCCAATTGGGATGATGATTTTTACTTAGCAATTGGTAATGAAGTTACAGGTGATCGCCCTTGGAATGGTAATATTCATAGTCTATATATTAGCGATCGCAGTTTAAATCAATCTGAAGTCGCTCAAGTTTTTAAACAGCCTGACAGTTTTTTTACTCAATTGCCCAATTTAGTTACATCTTTAGTATTTACTAAGTCTCAGCCATTCTATCAAGATAGCCAAAAACAAATTCCTAATTTATTGTGGCAAGGTAATTCATCCATAGCAGCAATTAATCAAGCTAATTATCCAACAATTCAAACTCCCAGTATTTTGGTCAACTCACAACAATGGCTAAAAACAGAACACTCGGCTAGTTTATTAACTAAAAGACTCAAAAATACTAATGAGTTTAGTCTTAGTTTAGTTCTTGCTACTAATGAATTAGATCAAACTGGGCCAGCTAGAATTTTAGCTTTCTCTCAAGGTACTAAAGCTCATAATTTAATTGTGGGACAAGACAATACTAATTTAGATTTTCGTTTGCGAACTCCCATAACAGGTAATAATGCTAATCAGCCAGAGTTTTTAGTTCCAAATGTTTTTAATGATCAACAATTACATCAAATAGTAATTACTTTTGCTCAGAAAAAATTGAATTTTTATATTGACCAACCAGATAATCAATATACTTTTGAGTTTAATTCATATAATAGCTTTTTAAGTTATTTTCCTTGGGAGAAACAAAATTGGCGAATTAATTTACAGAATTTTAATTTATTTAAATATCAGTTACTTTTTTATTCTATTATTTTAACTCCTTTATTTTTGTTAATAGCCCTTTTAATTTACTATTTAAAATTTTTTACCGATAAGATAGCCTCATCATCTTGATATGTTCCTGCTCCCTTAGCTAGCGATCGCTCTATATTGTCATTGGGTATACCTGCTGCTTTGGCTTTATCTATGGCTGTGCGTAGTTGAAAGTTACCGTCAGGATCAGCGACAACATTACGTGCAGCGACAATAATAGCGCGAGATAGTTGAGTGAAAGTTTTACCTTTTTTAGCATCTACTCTCGCTTTTTGTCTTTTGATATTAGCCCACTTACTATGTCCCGCCACTGTCTATGTATAACCTATAACCGTTGTTAAGAAATAGATTTTTGACTTTTGACTTTTTGATGATCAGGACAAGGAGGAGAACTTAAAGAGCCATCTAGCCATCCTGTAGCCTGATTAAGATGTTGTAATGCTGCTTGAGGCTGATTTTTCAATAAAAAAACTAATGCTGAAGTTAACTGTTGTTGAGCTTGAGCTTGACGATTACCTTTAAGACGATGCCAGTCTTGATGAGCGATCGCGCTACGTTCAGCTAGAGCCTGAGCTAATTCTAAGTCGGTTAAATCTGTAGAAATTTTATTGTTATGAGATGATAAGGATGTTACTTCAAACATGAGTTATTATGTCGATCTAAAATTAAAGTTGCTTAGGTATTATTTTAACGATGTCATCCTCTAAATCCAATAAAGCCAAAGACAATGAATTAGAACAGGATTTAATTGAGATAGAGCAAGCACTTGTCAAACTGCAAGAACGTCATGCCCAAATCAAGCAGGATCTGGAAAAGCGATCGCAGTTTCTAGCCCGTCAGCACGAATTAAAACAGCAACAAAAAGATACATCTCTTCCTCAACCTCTCAAAACCGAACTACGTCAACTCCGACAAGAATTAGATATTCTGGAGCTTAGTTTAGAAAGTTTGCTGTTACCAGATCTTTTTTGGCAGGTTATTCGCTTTGTTTTCTTAGGAATTGTAATTGGTTGGTTGCTGCACATCTGGGCGACTTAAATCCTTTACTTAATTAATTATTCAATTGCGATCGCACTTTTGCTAATAAATCTTTAAATTGAAACGGCTTGGTAACATAATCGTTAGCACCTTTTTGTATGGCAATCACACGGTTTTTTTGATCGTCAAAAGCCGTCATAATAATAATTGGCAAGTTTAACCTGCGATCGCGCAGTTCTTCAAGTACTTCCCAACCATTTATAATAGGCATTCTCAAATCGAGAAGCAATAGATGGAAATCTTCACTAGTAGCTATCTGCAATGCTTGTTGACCGTCCTGGGCAACAATAGTTTCAAAATTGTTTTTCCGCAATCCTTTTTCTAAAAAAGAGGCAATGCGAATTTCGTCTTCAGCAATTAAAATGCGATTCATGATTTTTCTAGTTTTGCATATTTTTGCTTTTACCAATTATTTACTATTTACATTAGTTTAATAAAAAATCACATGAGAATTTTCTCAGGTTTTTTTAATAATACATTCACAAAGATTTATTTAAATAAGGTTTAAGCCAAGGTTAACAATTCATATTCCTGAGAGGACTTTGGCTGGCTGGTAATTCTATTTGGACTAAGTTATAGCTACAGATAAGATTTTTCTCATAAAAGTTTCATCTAAGCTTAATTTAAACTTGATAACTTTTTAATAGGTAAAAAACTCATACAATGCAAGCAGCTTAATCAACTAGTTTTTTGAAGTATACAGGAGTGTCTAATGATGGAAAAGCAATCTGTGACCCAGACTAAAAATAATACTATTGAAGTATTACCACCGACATTAGAAGATACTTCTCCTACTTCCTTAGATGAACATAGAAGAAAAAAGCAAGTCAAAGGCGAGCGAGTCAAAGCTGCGTTTAATTTTCTCGATCATTTTCTAAAAATATATAATTCAAGCGAAACCTACATCACACGTGGTATAGCTCTATTCGGCTTAGGGACTGTTATAGCTGGTATTTCTTTTGGTGCAAGTCAACAAATCAATTCCACACAACAAGTAAACTCTGACCATCAACATCAAGTTTCTTCCCCACCTACCAGTCAACAGTCGGTTAATTCTACATCTACTGTCGCACCTGCACCCACACCTCAGAGTCCTTCAGTCATATACGTACCAATACCAGCTAACCAAAATTGGACTAATTCTACACCTGTAAAAGTTCCAACTTCAGCCAGTTCTCCTGCAATTACTAATCATAAACAAGCTGTTACTCCTTCACCTGTAACAACTCAATCTCAACCAAGTGATTTTCACTCGGTTTCTACTTCTACTTCCGAAGTCAAACAACCTGAAATTGAATCTACAAAAGAACAACCTCCAGTTGAATCCGTCAAGCAGAGTAACGATAACCCCAAATCAATTACCAATGATATTCAAGAAGTAAAAGAAGTTGTTAAAGATGTAGAACAAATAGCAGCCCCGTTAGAGGACTTATTTTAGGTTATCTATATTTCAAGACACCTCTAATAATAACTAGAGAGAATAACTTTTAAATCTAAATTCTTTTCCACAATATCTGCCAGGATATTCAAAGTAGATTCTCTTTGATCACGATAATTAGAAATACCAGTCGCTAAAGATGACATACCTCTTTGTTTGCGTAGGTGATTGATCCAAGAGCGTCGCCAAGCACCGTTATCAAACAGACCATGAAGATAACAGCCCCAAATTGACTGACTTTTATCTACTAATCCTAAACCTGGATCATCAAAAATAGGTTGATAGTCGTTTTCTTCTTCTCTCTGACGACGGCTAATACGGCTGCGTCCTTGATGAATTTCATAACCGTCTACAGGTAAACCTGCTTGGGGAAACTGGGAAGTTACTTGTCTTTGACGAGCCACTTTGTTGGGAGAAAGAATAGTTGTAATTGGTAACAAGTTGAGAGCAGCAAATTCTCCTGCTTCTCCTTCCAATCCTTCAGGATCAATTATCCGTTGTCCTAAGATTTGAAATCCGCCACAAATCCCTAAGACAGTTCCTCCCGCAGCAGCATAATTTCTAATTTGCTCTGCCATACCACTTCTTTCAATTGCTAACAAGTCAGAAATAGTAGTTTTAGTTCCTGGAATAATTACGGCATCAGGGTGTCCCAGAGAATCTTGGATATCTACATAATTAACTCCTACACTCGCCTCTGCTTCCAGGGGATCGAAGTCAGTAAAATTAGCAATTCTGGGAAGTCTAATCACGTTAATACTGATGTCTTCGCTACTACGGCGACGATTTCTCGCTAGGAGATCGAGAGAGTCTTCGGAAGGAAACTGATGGTGACTCCAAGGAATTACCCCCAACACAGGGACTTTAGTTTTTTCTTGTAGCCATTCAATACCTGAGTCTAAGAGTTCTTTTTGTCCACGGAATTTATTAATCACAACTCCTTTGACAAGCGATCGCTCTTGAGGGTCTAATAGCTCTAAAGTTCCTACCACATGAGCAAATGCCCCTCCTCTTTCTATATCTACAACTAAGATAGTCGGAGCATTTAAATGTTTAGCTACTCGCATATTAGTCAGATCTCGGTGTTTGAGATTAATTTCTGCTGGGCTTCCTGCTCCCTCACAAACAACCAGATCAAATTCTAGCGACAGGCGATACAAAGATTCTTGAATTACTTCCCAGCCTAGGTCAAAATATTTTTCGTAATATTCACTAGCTTTAACAACACCAACAGCCTTCCCCTTAATAATCACCTGAGAAGTCATGTCTCCTTGTGGCTTTAGCAGAATCGGGTTCATTTCTACCCTGGGAGCTACTCCTGCTGCCCATGCCTGAACTGCTTGAGCATGACCTATTTCTCCGCCTGTTGGGGTTACATAGGCATTAAGTGCCATATTCTGTCCTTTAAAAGGGGTAACTCGCCAACCATGTCTGGCTAAAATACGACATAATGCAGCAGTCAAGAAAGATTTTCCTGCACTGGATGTTGTCCCGACCACCATAATAGCTTTCATTGATTACTCCTATGCTGGAAATATACACTGTTATAACAGCTATAACAGCAGTTCAATACTATTAAAGCGTCCATTTTAACCAATGATAATGATTGAGCCAATTATAAACTCGATCTATTAAAGAAGCAGCAGGAATTTCATTTTTTTCTTGTTCCCATTGAGCTATTATTTGTCTTCCCAAAGGCGTTAAACGAAAACTATCTGTTAAACCCTGCCCATCTACTTCTCGTCGTAATAAACCAACATTAATGAGCCAGACTAACTTATCTTCGGTTTTTGGTTCACTCAAAGCTTGAGTAGCATAGCCTACTTTAATACCTGTACTGCCAGCAATTTGCTGAATTGGTACACTTTGATTACGCATATCTTGAAATAGTTTTAACCGAAAGGGAGAACAAGATAAGGCTCTTTTAGCTCGATTAATTGTATCTGGATTATAGTCAAAGGTTTTATTACTTAAATCAAAAGTCATTTAAAAATTAATTACTTTATTGATAATGATAACGAGCCTGTAAAAAATAAACCCGATTATCTTTTACTTTATAAACTAAACGATGTTCTAAATCAATGCGACGTGACCACGTATTTGATTCAATATATTTTAAGGGTTCAGGTTTTCCGATACCTTTAAACGGATCTCCATCTAAGATATCTGCAACCAAATCCATAATCTTATCTCCCTTTTTAGGCTCGTTTTGATACCACCAACGTAAATCCAATTTAAAATCTGGACTAAATAAGGGGATATAAATGTGGGTAAATTGTGGTTTTTCTTCTGAATCGGATTGTTTTTTTGGCTTACGACTCAATACCTAACTCCTGCTTTAATTCTTCAATAGTTTGAGCTTGAGCGGAGTCAGATTCAGACCATTCTAAAGCGCGATGTAATCGTCTGGCGTTTTCTGGAGAACGAAGCAGATAAACGCTTTCTAAGAGACTAGATAGTTCATCCTCAGCAATTAAAGCTACATTTTTTCCATTACGTCGCTTAACAATGAATATTTGTTGTTGATCTACTACTTCATCCAAAATACTGGCTAAATTGGCTCTAGCTTGTGAATAGCTGGTTTCTTTACTTAGCATCATTGTTTTTTAGTAGTTGTACAACTTTATTGTACGTTATCTAATAACTTATAACTAATGACTAATAACTATCCCATCACTAATTAATCGACACAGTACTACTTGCGAAACATCCGTTAAAAAGTAAAGGTAGTACGTAAAGTACCAATAACCACATCACTATTTTGGCTATCGTGATCGGGAGCAGTAATTAAGACAGCACCAGGAGTCACAGCAATATTATCTGTCAGTTGATACTGATAAAAAGCCTCAACGTGGAGAGAAGTACTAGAATCAGTATTATCAGCTATTCCTGCAATATCAATATTAGAATCTGTTACTTTCGGTTCCATCCCAACTACAATACCACCTAAATTCCCTTCTTTTAAAAGATCGGGGAAAGCTAAAGACACTGCCCAATTCCAAATATCTTGATCGCCACGACTGATACTTACACCATTGTCTCCAGTCACAGATTCCAAAACACGATTAGTAGTATAGCCACCCCAACCACCAATAATAAAGCGATCGCTCAAGGTAAAAGCAACTTCTACACCATAGGAATTGCTGCTAATTGGTACTGTTTCGCCGACTGTATTTTGCACAAAGGAATTGAAGTTAGAGAGATTACTGCCAGTAAAAGTATCACTTTTGTTGTAAGCATTGACGTAGGTTAAACCTAATTTAAAGCGATCGCTTGGTTTGAAGACTAGTTGTCCTAAAGCAGAGTAAGCCCCGTTAAATAAACCATTGGCTTGATTAGGATCAGCAGCATTAGGAGCAAGATATCCGACACTTAATTCAAAAGCATCATTGAGTTGACTTCTAATACCAATACCCGATCCAGAAACCTGATTATAAATGGGATTGCGTACTCCAAAAGCAGAAATTGAACCACTGGCACTGTCATTAAATTGATCTAAAGGACTAATAGTATCGGTAAAATCATAGGAAATGCCCCCAAATCCTTCCAAAACAACCGTAGTGCGATCGCTTAAGGGAAAAGAATAAAAAGCAACTAATAAATCAAGATTGTTATCATTATCGGCAATTAAACCTAAATCCCCTTCAAAAGTTCCTGTTGTCTCACCAAAGGCAGGAAAATTACCAGAGGTTAACTGAGTAAATAATAAATCTTCCCCTGTAAAACTGGTATTAAAAGCTAAACGCGATCGATTGCCGAATACTGGCTCACTATTAATTTCTTGCTCATTGGCATTGTCTCCTGTAAAAATATGCCCAATGCTAAACACTGATTCTCCAGTGAGTTTTGTGGTGGTAGAAAATTGTTGATCTTCCAACGATCCTGTACGTGTCTCAACTTCGTTAAGACGTTTTGATAAAGATGCTAATTCTGCTTCAAATTCTTGATTGAGACGTTGTAATTTGGCTAAATCTTCGGCACTAACTGTTTGAGAAGAAGCAATGAGACGTTCAATTTGATTAAGACAGGCATTTAAACCCGCAGCAAATTCATAACGAGTAAGAGGTTGATCACCACGAAATGTTTGATCGCGAAAGCCAGCAATACAGCCATAACGATCTACTAAACTACGCAGGGCTTCATAACTCCAATCTGTAGGATCAACATCTTTTAATTGGTTAATATTGGTTACTTGACCTAAAGCAGCGTCATTTTCTGGCACCGAATAGCGATCAATCTGCTCTAGTATACTGGAATCAGAAGATGAAGATTCGACAGTTTGGGCGTGAATGGTATTTGCTGTTTCATTAATTAGCAAAATAATCATGCCTAGAGTTAGACTAGTATTAATACTTAAAGCTAATATTTGTTGAAATTTAGAATAATTTTGGTGTGTTTGACTTTCTAAGTATTGATCTTGAGTTAAATTAATCGCTTTCATGTTGCTCCTCGCACTAGCTTGTCATCAGTAGGAAAACCACAAATCCATAGTTCCCTTTTCTGCTCAAAAAGAAACATTGTCTAGCAGAAAAAACGGAAGAAAAGCTGGAAAGTCAGATTAATTAAGGAGTTTCTTTTATTCTTTAAACCAGGCTTAGAGCCTAGAGCTTTTGTTAAAATTAGCGATCGCTGTCGAGGACTATCTTGGGTTTTATTTTCAGTACGTTATCGCGCTCAATTAAAAGGCTAATACCTAAAAAAGTTCCTGTGTCAGCATAAGTAGTTACGTAAATATCCTGGTTTAAGACTGAGATTGAATTATTACTTTTAGCTTGATTTAAGTCTACTAATTGACCTTGACACCATCGTTGACAATCATCATCTAAGAGAATTACAGAATTCAAATGATTTAAAACTGCACTTGGTTCGATGAGGGTAAAAGTTTGCTGTTGTAACTGGGTTTCTATCTGTTCAAAAGTAATACTGTCTTTTAGCTGCATTCCACAACTTTCAGTGCGAACTAGATTAGCTAAAGTTCCCCCAACTCCCAACTGTTTGCCCAAATCACGAGCGATCGCTCTAATATATGTACCAGGACTACAATAAATATCTACTTCTAATTCATAAAAATCTCCTTGATAGATATTAATTAAGTCAATTTTATTAATCGTGATTGTTCTGGGTTCGAGAGTTATATTTTCACCTTTTCGAGCTAATTCATAGAGTTTTTTACCATTTTTTTTGATGGCACTATACATCGGTGGTATTTGAGAAATTGTGCCAATAAAGGTATTTAAGTTAGTAATAATTTCAGTTGTAGCTAGATTTACTTCAGTAGGACGGTCAATAATTTCGCCTTCTAAATCATCGGTTGTAGTGCTAATTCCCAAACGAATCAGAGCGCGATAAGCTTTAGGTGTGGGTAAAAACTGTAGTAACCTAGTGGCTTTGCCAACTGCTACAGGTAATACTCCTGTGGCTGTGGGATCGAGAGTTCCTCCATGACCGATTTTTTTAGTATTTAATAATCGTCGTAGTTTGGCAACGCAATCATGAGAAGTAAATCCCACAGGTTTATGTAAATTAATAAAACCAAACATTAAAATATACTTTAGTTATCACTTTGATTTAGTTGAGCTTGATTTATATTATTTTCTTAATATTTATCTTCATTCCCTAACTATTCTACTTGCAGTCGAATGTAAAAATATATACTATTTAGATATAAGGAATTATGTGTCTTAAGATACTATACTGAGTAGCTAGAACTTTAAATAACTCTAAAAATAACTCTAATTTTATGAGCTTTAATTTTCAGTTAAATATAAAGTTGTCCTAGCTAAAAAATATTCATAATAACTTGGCAGAATATTCAGTCATCAGTGTTTAATGAAAGCAAACCCAGAATTAAAACAGTATCACTTACAAGTTAAAACTGAATTAGAAGCTCTGAAAGAAGTATTACAGTGGTTTGAAGGTTTGGTTTTTCCTTTAGTTCCCCAGAAAATTGGCTGGCAATGTGAAGTGGCGTTGGTAGAGGCTTTTACCAACGCAGTACGTCATGCTCATCAAAATTTACCTGAAACCACTCCTATAGACCTAGAAGTTAAATTATTGCCTGATTTTTTAGAAATGCGCATCTGGGATCGAGGGCAACCATTCGACTTCCAGGCAAAACTACGCAAAGGTGAACAAAATGTTGACTGTATCGAGAAAGAAGGAGGCAGAGGACTACAATTTATCAAAAAATTAACTGATGAATTACAGTACCTCAACCTTCCTAATCATCGTAACTGTTTAGTAATGCGTAAGAAGTATCTGTGATTTTAGATATCTTAGGAATGAAAATTCAATAAAATTCAAAATTAGAATATTAGGTGCGTTACGCTATCGCTAACAACACCCTACTTCATGTGTAAGTTATTTAATTCTCGATCCTTAGTTTAAACCTCATCAAATGCACGTTCGATTAAGCGTCTAGCTAAGGTTTGTGTACCTGTATGTTCATAGTAGTTTGTAGACACATCAATAAAAGCAGCTACATAGTCTAACTTGTCATCAGAAAATTCCAAAAAGCTTTGTAAATTCTGCATGACTTTTTCGGGAGTAAGATTTTTACTACTAACAAAATCAGCCATCCAGCTTTTAACTGAATCAAAACTTCTGCCGATAAAATCTAACTGACCTTTGGTATTACCACCAGGAATAGATTCCTTCACCCCATTAAAAGTAGAGTTAGATTCCAATTCTTTTGGGCCAATACCTCCCAACGTTGATTGGGCTTTGAGGAGAAAATCAGGCCCTAGAGGAATTAAGCCATCGACACAGACTAAAGCCGTCATGCGCATCAGAGACTCACCGCTATAATCTGCCAAGGCATTAACAAAGTCGCCGATGCTATCTCCTGGAATACCGTTAATCTGGCAGAAAGCCACTAACTCAACTACCAATTTAATACATAAATCAAGAGCTTGGGCTTTTTCGGGGTTGGGAGTAACTTTACTCAAAAGACCACCCACCAAAGGAATTTTATTACCAACCTTATTAGCTAAGGCTGCCGAACCTAAAGCTTTATCCGCACTATCAACACTTTGATAAAGCCACATTGCCCGACGATAGCCTTGAGATTTATCATTATAAAGCCAAACAGCGCGATCGCCAATTTGCTGAATGAGATTCTCGTCAGTTTCGCCTGTTACCTTCCGAATTGTATTAACAAACCCCACCGTGTTTTCCCATTCACCAGGGACAATGGAGTCTAGAGATCTCAGCATCATCGTGGTGATGTTATTGTTGGGTAAATTATCTACCAATTCAAAAATAGATTCACTCACTACTTACTCCTTAAAATGTGTAAATTTAACCAAAAAAATTGCTTAGTATATGTATTTGAAGGTTATTTTAGCGTTCCTCAATGTGTGATATTTTAATCCTCTGTTCTGTTAATAACAGTGATTCAAAAGCTAAAAGCTAAAAGCTAAAAGCTAAGAACTACGAAGCTTAAATCAGCAACGCCTTATTTCAGTTGTGATAAACCACTCAAATCGAATTTACTGAGCCATTTTTCTCGCTCGCTTTGAGTAAAACTAGGATCTTGAGAACGAATTTTAACTTGATAGCGATCGCCTACTAAAATAGCTGTGCTTGTACTGCCCTGATTAATCAGAGGATAACCTTTGATGTTACTACTACTACCTTGAAATTTTTCTACTGTACTAGAATTATTTAAAACATCCGAAATAGCTAAAACAGCAACTTCTTTACCGTCTTTTTTTAACTTTGCCTGAGCAAAACCTGTCTTTTCTTGGCTATAAACCCGTTCATAACCATCACTACTATCAGGGAAATAACGGTTAAAACTACTACCAGATTGAGATTTATCAACTACTGCGCTTGCACCTTTGCTGGTGCTGTTTTGCTGGGCTGCATCAAAACGAGAAGTGGTTTGTTGCGCACAGGATGTCAATAATAAGCAGCTAGTTAAAAAAAATGTCACCAAAAATTTGCGTAAACTAATCATTTTTAGCTGGCTTGTTAGCATAAGTTTTTAATGTTTATTGTCCAACTTCAATGGTATTATTTTGCTGAATTTTATAAAATCTTTAACAAAGATTCTACTACTTGCTATTGTTGTTCTATTTCAATATTTTTTCTAGTTCTTTCAATATTTTTTAACTAGGAAATAAAAAGTAAAAGGTGGAAACTTCTGACTTCGTTGTTATAGGTTATAGGTTATAGGTTAATTATGCGCGATCGCATTATATCTTGGCTACAAGCAAATGTTTCCAGCCATCGTTTGGAACATATTTTAGGAGTAGAACAAACCTCTATCTCTTTAGCTCGTCATTATCAACTTAATGAGCAACAGGCAGCCCAGGCTGGTTTAATGCACGATTTAGCAAAGTTCTTTTCTCCTCGTAAATTACTCAAAATTGCTACAGAAGCTAAAATTCCAGTAGACGAAATCTGTTACGATTATCCCCATTTACTCCATGCTGAAGTTGGTGCAGTGGTGGCGCAACAAGAATTTGGAGTTGATGATCCAGAAGTTTTAAATGCTATTGCCAACCATACTTTGGGTGCGCCCTATATGAGTAAATTAAGCTGTGTAGTCTTTATTGCTGACGCTCTTGAACCAAATCGGGGGGATAATGCAGAATTGGCAGCAATGCGTGCTATGGCTACCGAAAATCTTTACAAATGTGTACAACAAATCAGTGATTATTCTTTAAAATGTCTAGTAAGTCAGCAAAAAATTATTCATCCCCGCACAATCCTAACTAGGAATTGGGCTTTTACCAAAGCCAAAGAAAATTAATGAATTGGACTTAGCACCATTAATCAAATAATCAAAAACTAGATTGACTACTATTGACTACTAAGGAGTCAGTTTTAGAAGCAAACTTAAAAAAATTAAATTATATTTTGAATGAGAAAATTATCATCAGAATCAGCAATTAACTCTCAACAACCAAACACTCAAACTCAAGCAAACGTTGGCAGTAAAGAACTTGCTTGGAAAATTGCCGTGGCTGCTGACGACAAAAAAGCTCAAGATATCGTTTTGTTAAAAGTTAGTGATGTTTCATATCTAGCAGATTATTTTGTAATTATTACAGGCTTCTCAAGGACTCAGTTACGAGCGATCGCTGACTCCATTGAAGAACGTCTAGAAGAGGAGTTTAACCGCTATCCTGTCAGAGTATCTGGCAAAAGTGAAGGTAGTTGGATCGTCCAAGATTATGAAGATGTGATTGTTCATATCTTTCTCCCAGAAGAAAGAGAATTTTATAATTTAGAAGCCTTTTGGGGACACGCAGAACGTCTTGAATTTTCTCAGTCCAGTTAAATATTTCCCCGCTATGAATAAATCCACCGTTAATTTCTGCCCTGTGCCTAGAGAACAGCAGCCAATTCATGAATACGAACAATTAAAAGAATCGTGGCTATTTAACTGGGGAACTTTAGCCATCGGTCAATATGGTAAAAAAATAGCCTGGGTTGCTTTTTGGAGTTGGCTTTTGGTAACACCATTAGCTATGTCGCTGTTTGCGCCTTTAGAAGAATCTTTCAAATTTATCCTCACCAGTCTCATCGGTGTGAGTTTATTAACTGGATTATTTCTGTCGAGAATTTACCTTGGCTGGCAATATGTGAGGAATCGTCTCAAAAGCGATCGCATCTTTTATGAAGAGTCTGGGTGGTACGATGGTCAAACATGGCTCAAACCTACGACAATGTTAAATCGCGATCGCTTAATTGTCAATTATGAAATTGAGCCGATCATGGTTAGATTACGGCAGACTTACGGTTTTATAGCAGCACTGTTGGGTTTATGTAGTTTAACATGGGTAATTTTCGCTTAAACTGATATTTATTATTTTTTTTACAAGCAACAAGAGCGAATGACTAGAGGCAAACGCATTCAAACACCGCCGTTAGAAGTCTATCTCTTTCGAGAGGGTATTGTCGAATCTTCTCATCAAGTAGAAGCAACAGTGGTAGATAATCGCGGACGGGTTTTGTTAGTAGCAGGTAATTCTGAAACGACAGCTTTTACCCGTTCGGCTTTAAAGCCATTTCAAGCACTGGCAGTAACTAGCACAGGCACTTTGCAAAGATATGGTTTGAGCGATCGCGATTTGGCGATTATCTGTAGCTCTCATCAAGGCAACATTGAACAGGCACGGCAAGCTTTTAATATTCTTTGGCAAGCTGATGTTGATCCAATCGCTCTACAATGTCCTATTCCTGAAGGTAGAACCAATCGACTGGAATATAATTGTTCTGGCAAACACGCAGGAATACTGGCTGTCTGCAAAAATCGTAATTGGCCTCTCAATACTTATTTACAGCGTTCTCATCCCGTACAACAGCTTATTTTAAGCAAAATCTCAGAATTACTAGAAATGCCTGGAGATGAACTAATCGGCGCACAGGATGATTGTGGGATGCCTACATACTCAATGCAATTACAACAGATAGCCCATCTTTATGCTCAGTTAGCTGCAAGTAATAATCTAGATTTAGAGCGTATTGCTAGAGCAATGACTTATCATCCGCGCATGATTGCTGGTGATGGTGCATTTGATACTGAGTTAATGCGTTTGAGTGAGGGAGAGCTAGTTAGTAAATCAGGCGCAGAAGGGATTCAATGTGTTAGTCGTCTGGGAGAAGGTATGGGACTCGCAATTAAAGTCAAAGATGGAGCTAGACGAGCTAAATATGCAATTGCCATTCATCTATTAAGACAAATGGGTTGGATTAGTCCTGCGATCGCCGAAATCTTAGCTGACACATTTATGCAATTAACTAGCTACAAACGCTTAGAAGCGATCGGTGAATTATCGATTTTGTAAATGTAATGGTTGATTGGTGACTGGTGATTAGTGATTGGTGATTGGTGATTGGGAATAAGCTATCTACTCATTACTTGTTACCTACTACCTATAACTTATCAGTTAGAGCCGTAGGTAACTGTCCTAACTGCCCTAACTGCCCTAACTGTCCTAACTGTTTAGTGTTCACTTATCCCCAAGTCCGTGTGAACCGTTTTATATTCCTGATAATCAAGACCTAATAAACCTGCTAAAGTACCTGCACCACGATAAACATATAGCAAAGAAGCAGCGATCGCCTGTTTACCCATAACTAAGGCAGGTATTAGCTTCAACAAACCGATAATAATCAATATTAATCCCTTAAACATTCTGACTAACTGCACTGGTAAAGAAGGATACAGTTCTTTTTCAACTAAACTATGAGTTCCCCAAGTACGATAACCACGATTAAGAAGCCATTTCAGATTGGTGCGAGAAGCTGGAATCCAATCATAAACAATAGCTTCATCTGCCCAAATAATTTTATAACCTGCTTTATTTAGACTCAAAAAAAAGTGTGAATCTTCACCACCTGAGATGGCAAAGCGATCATCAAATACCTGCTCATACTGGCGGATAATTTCGCCTTTAATCATCACATTATTAGTAAAAGCAACATGACGTTGTTCTCCCGTTTTATAGCGGGGGGTATGGAAAAATCTACCGTTGGTCACCCATTTAGGAACATTGCTTTCTTGAAAATAGGGTAAAACAGGGCCCGTTACTATATCGGCATGATATTTTTGCTGGACTAATAATAATTCTTCAAGCCAAGATGCTTCAGGGACTTCATCATCATCAATAATCACCACAAAATCCGTTACTTTAGAAGCTAGGTTAACAGACTTATTACGAGCGTAAGTAATCCCTCGTTGTGGCTGCACATCAGTTTTTAGTGACCATTGAAAATTAGTTTTGACTTGCTCACAAATTTTTTGTGCTACACCAAGAGTGTCATTGTCTATTACAATAATTTCAATTTCAGGACGCTCTATGTTGTTGAAAGTTAGTTGATTAATAGCCTCCAGAAGACGTTTTAAGCCTTCGGGGCGTTTATAAGTAATTACACAAATGGAAATTAGCATATTGAGTTAGAGTTGCAAGTTACAGAATAACCTTGGTAATAGAATATATTAATCAACTAGTAATAGAGGTAAGCTTAAATAAAATTACCATTAATCAACAATCAAATAAGAAGGAAAATAAGTTGATACCGCAACTATTTCTTAAACAGATAAAGTTATATCATAGTAAAAAACAATAACTAGAAAAGATTCTGACTCATCAGAAGCTGTTAATCATTTAATCTGAGATTTACTAGGTTTAGCAGAGGTGGTAAAGGAGCAAAATATTAATTGCTAACAAGTAAATACACAATTTAAATGCATATCAGCATATTAGAGTGTCAACAAGTTTTTAATCAAGCTAAAATTATTTTTCTAATATCTCTATAAAAAAATCGCAGAGTACAGAATAGTTAAAAGTATAATCTTAAAGCCCTTAATAATATTACTGGCAAAAGTAAAATTAAAACTCATTAAATTAATTTAAAATATTGGCTATTGGCTCAATTCACTCCCTCTTACAATAGTAGTTTTTTACTTTTAATGGTTAAATTTAGTCGGGATTAGTGGAAAATTAGCAAAATGGAGAAATAAGGAATATTTTTTTTAACTTTAAGTATAAATAAATACATTTTTTTAAAAATACTGATTTAAACCCATAACAGCTTATCAAGTATCTGTAACTGGAAGTAGTAAATGCGCGGATACTGCCAAAGTAATCTAAAATTTAGCTAATGCTATCACACCTTAATTGAGGAAAATCAACTGAACTGATTTTTGCCCAAAGCAAATGTATGTTATTTAGAAGCCCGTGCGATTTTACTTTACGGGAGTACCACCTAATTAGATAATCATCATCTTTATGGACTTACTCAGTATTATTAATTTAATTTTGCTGTTAGGTGGAGGGATGATAATCATTCCCTGCCTAATCTTTTTAATTGAATGTGCTGCTGCTTTCTTTGCTAGCAAACCTGAGTCCATCGTCTCAGATATTCTCAGACCCAAAACTACAGTTTTAATACCTGCTCATAATGAAGCTGAACAAATTGAGGAAGTATTAGAAGTATTACTGCAACAAACAACTCCCCAGGATGAAGTGATTGTAATTGCGGATAATTGTCACGATAATACTGCTGAATTAGCTAGAGCTACAGGTGTAACTGTATTAGAAAGAGAAAACCTTACTCATCGGGGTAAAGGTTATGCTTTAGACTATGCTATGCAACAGATTAAAGATAATCCCCCTGAAGCATTAGTAATTTTAGATGGTGATTGTATCATTGAACCCAATACACTGAAAAATATTACTTGTAAAGCGATCGCCACAGGTAGACCAGTACAGCCAACTTATTTGATGGAACAGCCAGAAGACCCTAGTCTCAAAGATAACATTTCTATGTTTTCACTCAAGGTGAAAAACTCTGTCCGTCTATTAGGATTAAATCGTCTCGGCTGGCATTGTTTACTAACTGGTTCAGGAATGGCTTTTCCTTGGTCACTGATTAATCAAGTTTCTTTAGCTGGTAGTAAAACCACCGATGATACCCAGTTAACAGTAGATTTAGCTTTAGCTGGCTCAACTCCTGTATTCTGTGAAGATGCTTTAGTGATGGGTCGTTTGATGAAAGGCAAAGATGCCGATAGTCAGCGATCGCGTTGGGAACACGGACATATAGAGATGATTTTGGTAGAAGTTCCCCGACTACTGAAAGCCTTTTTAAAAACAGGAAATTTCGCTGCTTTAGGATTAGCTTTAGATATCTCTGTCCCACCTCTATCTCTTTTGGTGATGACTTGGGCGATCGCAATGATTATTACCTGGCTGGCAGCTATTTTAGGCGATGCTTCTATTATTCCTGCTCTTCTCGTCAGTCTAGGAGGAGTATTTTTAATGACTGGAGTGTTACTCGCCTGGGTTAAATTTGGACGCTCAGATCTGCCTCTGCAAAATTTAATTGCTATTCCTTTCTATATGTTGAGTAAAATTCCCATTTATCTCAAGTTTTTGGTTAAACCTCAAAGTAGATGGTTAAAAACAGAGCGGGATTTACCAAATAATTAGTGACTAGGGATTAGGTAGTAGGTAGTAGGTAGTAGGTAGTGGGTTTCTTTTAAGTAGCAAGTAGCAAATCATTGAACATTGAACATTTGACATCGTTGATAAATGATCAATGAAATGACTTATAACTTCTGACTTTCCTCATCTATAACATAACTATTTAACAGGACATGATATTACTTGTCCCTAATCACCAATCACTAATCCCTCATCACTGAATAATTATTTTTCCAAATTTCTTAGTAAATATTTCCTGAGAAACGTTAACATAAGTTAACAAGCATAAAATGCAATAGAGTCATAAATACTAATTTTCCATTATTTTTGATCGATCTTAAACTGTATTTAGTTAGATCAAACAAGTCAGTTAATCAGGACGAGACTACTTTGCTAGTCTCCAAAAAATAACAGAGTCACAATCGTTAAAATAACAATAAAAATTCTTAATCCTCAGCTAAGGGAGGCTGTCAGAGTGAGTAAAGATAACAATAAAAAATGGCGTAATGCAGGACTATATGTCTTGTTAGCCATAGTGGTAGTGGCATTAGGTACTGCCTTTTTAGATAAACAACCTCAAGCACGTGAAACTTGGGCATATAGTAAATTAATTGATGAAGTTCAAAATAATCAGGTAGAGACAGTCAAAATCAGTGCCGATCGCACTAAAGCGCAGGTAATTAATAGTGAAGGCACACCAATTTTAGTTAATCTACCTAATGATCCTGAATTAATCGATATTTTAAGTACTAACGGTGTAGATATTTCGGTTTTACCCCAAAGTGATGAAGGATTTTGGTTTAGAGCTTTGAGCAGCCTCTTATTCCCCATCTTGCTCTTAGTGGGATTATTTTTCTTACTCCGCAGAGCGCAAAGTGGCCCTGGTTCTCAGGCGATGAACTTTGGTAAATCTAAAGCTAGAGTTCAAATGGAACCAAAAACCCAAGTAACCTTTGGTGATGTAGCTGGTATCGAACAGGCGAAACTAGAGCTTACTGAAGTTGTAGACTTCCTCAAAAACGCCGATCGCTTCACCGCAATTGGGGCAAAAATTCCCAAAGGTGTATTATTAGTTGGGCCTCCAGGAACAGGTAAAACTTTACTGGCTAAAGCGGTAGCTGGGGAAGCTGGTGTACCTTTCTTTAGCATTTCTGGTTCAGAATTTGTCGAAATGTTCGTAGGTGTGGGTGCATCCCGTGTCCGTGACTTATTTGAACAGGCGAAAGCTAATGCTCCTTGTATTGTCTTTATCGATGAGATTGATGCCGTTGGTCGTCAGCGTGGTGCTGGTTTGGGCGGTGGTAACGATGAACGCGAACAAACTCTCAACCAGTTATTAACTGAAATGGATGGTTTTGAGGGGAATACTGGCATCATTTTAATTGCTGCTACTAACCGTCCCGATGTTTTAGACTCCGCCTTGATGCGTCCTGGTCGTTTTGACCGTCAGGTAGTAGTTGATCGTCCCGACTATGCAGGTCGTCAAGAAATTCTTAATGTTCATGCTCGTGGTAAAACTCTTGCTAAAGACGTAGATTTAAATAAAGTTGCGCGTCGGACTCCTGGTTTTACAGGTGCAGATCTAGCTAACTTACTCAATGAAGCAGCAATTTTGGCTGCCCGTCGTAGTTTAACTGAAATCTCGATGGACGAAGTTAATGATGCTATTGATCGCGTCATGGCAGGGCCTGAGAAGAAAAACCGCGTTATGAGCGAAAAACGCAAAGAGCTAGTAGCCTATCACGAAGCAGGTCACGCTTTAGTGGGTGCATTAATGCCTGATTATGATCCTGTACAAAAAATCAGTATTATTCCCCGTGGACGTGCTGGTGGTTTAACTTGGTTTACTCCTAGTGAAGAACGGATGGAATCTGGTTTATTTTCCCGTTCCTATCTGCAAAACCAGATGGCGGTTGCTTTGGGTGGTCGTCTAGCAGAAGAAATTGTTTACGGCGAAGAAGAAGTAACTACTGGTGCTTCAAATGACTTACAACAAGTAACTAGAGTAGCGCGCCAAATGGTAACTCGCTTTGGTATGAGCGATCGCTTGGGTCCTGTTGCTTTAGGTCGTCAAAACGGTAACGTCTTTATGGGTCGTGATATTGCTTCTGATCGGGATTTTTCTAATGAAACCGCAGCAGCGATCGATGAAGAAGTCCGTAACTATGTTGACCAAGCCTACAGTCGTGCTAAGAGAGTCTTGCAGGAAAATCGTCAGGTTTTAGATCGTTTAGCAGAAATGTTAATCGAGAAAGAAACAGTAGAAGCAGATGAGCTACAAGAAATTTTAGCTAACAATGATGTCAAAATGGCTTCTTTAGCCTAGATTTTGCACAAGCAATTAGTTAAATAGAATTTTGTTAATTTAAATAAGACAGTACTCATTTGGGTACTGTTTTTATTTTGACCGTTCCATTTAAGATTTAAGATTGTTGATTGTAGATTAATTACTGATGCTCAGGCGAATTTTTAACAGTCTTTCTTCACAAGATACGATTTGCATTGTATAAGACTCTTGCCTTTGATTTTTTAAAGAAATCCTGATTTTATTGTCTCCTTCAGCTTGCCAAGTTCCTATCATCTCTTGTGGTCTGTCTGTAGCTCCAATTCCATACTGAATAAACTCTCCATCTTCTTTGATCTCAAATCCATCTCTGCCTCGGGAAGGAGGAAATTGATAATCACTTGGTCGATAAACCTTTACCTGTTCAGTATCTTCTTCTCGCGAATGAATCCAGTGTTGAAAAATTGCTGACGAAAAATTGTTATTCATAGGTTTGTCTAAACAGCCTAACTGGACTATAGATAAAATCGATAACCCAATTACAAAGCTCCTCCTTGAAAAATATCTATATCTCATTTTATTTGATAATAATTATCATTCTAATAATTAATCATTGAGTATTTCTTACCTATTTATTCTAAATTTAAATAGATTCAACGGCTCTTTCCCCAGAAGAATGAGCAGATTATGTAAAGTTTTTTCTCAAAATACTTTAATTTGCATAATAGTAAAAATTAATTACGACTATTAATTACAGCCTTGAAAATATAAATTCAAAAATTATTTTTAAATTAAGGGAGCAAAAAAATGACTTCTCTAGGGCGCACATGTGGGAGTATGATTCATCATCAAATACTCATGGAAACTTCTCTCACCTACAGACAGCAACGACTATCTATTGAACAATACAGCAGGGACTATGAGACAGATCCTGCTCGTGCCAGAGCAGCTTTTTCTCTGATTACCATTCCTGTTGTGGTTCATGTAGTTTTTAACAATAGTCTGGAAAATATAACTGATGAACAGATTGCAAGTCAGATCAGAATCCTTAACGAGGATTACAGAACGCAAAATGCTGATCTTAATTTAGTTCCTGAGCCATTTAAACCTTTGATAGCAGATGCTAACATTGAATTTCAGTTGGCTGCCAAAGATCCTGATGGTAATCTCACCAACGGGATCACGAGAACATTTACGGAAAAAATAGCCTTTAGTTTTGATGATGCTGTTAAATTTGCCTCAACTGGTGGTAAAGATGCCTGGCCAGCAGACAAATATTTAAATATCTGGGTCTGTAATCTAAGCGGTGGTCTGTTAGGCTACGCTCAGTTTCCTGGTGGTGATGCTCAAACAGATGGAGTGGTAGTTGGTTATCAGTACTTTGGTGATATTGGTACAGCTACTCCACCTTTTGATAAAGGAAGAACCGCTACTCATGAAGTTGGTCATTGGCTAAATCTTCGGCATATTTGGGGTGATGATATGGGTGCATGTACTGGTTCTGATGCAGTTGAAGATACGCCAAACCAAGCAGATTCAAATGTTGGTAGTCCGACTTTCCCACGCATAACCTGTAATAATGGCCCTAATGGCGATATGTTCATGAATTATATGGACTATGTTGATGATGTAGCCATGTTTATGTTTAGTGCTGGGCAAGTAGCCAGAATGAGAGCTACTTTAGATGGCCCTAGAGCAGCGATTAAGAATTCTGATGCCCTGAAGATCAATTAATTCGGCGTTGCATCCAGAGTGGGATGGTATCGAGAGACTGGGACGAGGTGACTGGGTGACTAGTGGTCTGTCAATTTTTAATTGGTGGGTTGAGATTGACGCGGGGATACGGAGACGTGGGAACCTCACAAGGGTAGACTTTTTACATTTGATGGTTTTCTTTGACGGGGGACGAGGAGACACGGAGACGAGGAGAATTTTTGGGGGGATTTTTTGTAGAAAACAATACTTGTTTGCTTGATTTTTCTACTTAATTAAAGTGTTTACTCACCCCTTTGTTAAAAACCTACCCTTGTGAGGACGTGGGGACGGGGAGAAACAATTTACTCATCTAAAAATTAAAAGCTAAAAGCTAAAAGCCAAAAGCTAAAAGCTACGAACAGTAATATTTTCGATTTCATACCTTAATCAGCAACGTCAAATTATCAAATAATTTTGGAAAAAAAGATGCAAGTTTTTACTTCTCGTACATCAATGGAAATTTGTCGATCGCAATTAGATCTGACAAAACTTACTCATACGAATTGCGTACAATTTGGCAAGGAAGCATTATTAATTGCTGATGAATCAGATTGGAATCAGATTGTTAACAGTGCTGGACGTAGTGGTATTTCTCTACAAAGGAATGCTCGCCCCACTGAGCAAGATAATTTGTATTTAGTAGTGCAAAAAGGACGATTATTTCAGCAAGAGCATCCTGAAGCCCCAGTTCTAATTGATAAAGGCAGGTTTTTAGTAGTAGATTTAAATCCAGAATTGGTTGAATCTTATCAAAAAGGCGATGAGCCTTGCTATGGAATAAAACCTCTAGAAGAAAACATGGTTGTCTTTAGAGAGCAACCAAAAGCTGCTTTGAGAAGAACTCCTCAAGTTGCAATTCAGGACTTAATAACTCAATTATCTCGCTCTAGTGTGGAATCCAACCTTACTCAACTTGTTTCATGGTCTACTCGTTACTCAACTAGTAATTTTTATCGGTTGGCTGCTGAGTGGTCAAAAGAACAACTAGAAACTATGGGTTACGATACCAGGCTGGAAGACGTAACAGTTGGCAGTAGTACTAGTCAAAATGTCATTGCCGATCGCGAAGCGTACCCAAAGGGTAATCGCCCTGGTAATGATTCAGGAACAAAAGACCTTATACTGGTAATAGCACACCTAGATTCAATTAATATCCCAGGTGGAGCAGATGCGATCGCGCCTGGTGCAGATGATAATGGTAGTGGTTCTGCTGGTTTGTTGGAAATTGCTAAAGTATTCAAGACACATCAAAATAAGCACGATTTACGTTTAATGCTTTTGGGTGGTGAAGAACAAGGACTTTTTGGTAGTAAGCAGTATGTTGCTAGTTTAGATGCTACCGAACGAGCCAGAATTAAAGCCGTTTTGAATATGGATATGATTGGAACGTTAAACACACCCACTCCCACTGTTCTACTTGAAGGTGCGCCGATCTCACAAGCAATTATTGATGCCTTGAGTGAAGCAGCAGCAACATATACGGAATTAACTGTGCAGACTTCACTCAACCCCTTTGCTAGTGACCATGTATCTTTTATTGAACAAGAAATTCCCGCAGTACTCACAATTGAGGGAGCTGATAGTGCCAACAATAATATTCATAGTGCTAATGATACGCTTGATCGTCTTAACTACGACTTTATGCTAGAGATTTTACGTATGAATGTTGCTTTTATCGCTAATGAAGTTGGACAGTAAAAAATTGGCGTTGCATCATTAATATGATGATTTAGGTTGACTGGGAGACTAGGGGACTAGGGGAATTATTAAACCTAATTACTTTAATTCATCCCGCAGCTATGCAACGGCAAAAATCTAGCTTGTCTTAAAGCTTCAAGCTTTTGTTAAAATTTGTGCCACCAGATTGGACTAGAATTGCGCCTGTGTGTCCTGTGAGTAACCATAAAACTGACCTAGCACCATCACGCCAACATTTTTCAATTGGCTCAGGCGGATTATCGGAAGGAACAGCAATGGGTTTAAAACCAATCCCTCGACTGCCCAAAACAATCTCACCGACAATTTTTGCCCGTTGCATATGATTTTCTGAGGTAATTAAATAAACACTATCTATTCCCTGGGCTTTGAGTTCGTCTACCAAAGTAGTAAAGTTAGTTACAGTATCGCTAGCACGATAATCAAAATGTAAGCGATCGCGATCTATTCCCTCTTTAGCAAAGATTTTCTGGGCATATTCTTGGGGACTACCAGAAGAAATCCAAATCGGCAACTGTGGATATTCTTGAGCTAATTCGGCAGCAAAACGTTCTCGTTCTTCGTGTCCTCCTAATACTAGTAATGCTTCGGGAGTATTCGTAACAGAATTGCGTATCGGTTTAAACCCTACACAGAGGGATGCAGCAACAACTGACAACAGGACTAACTTTCTAAGTTTGTTAATAGGATTCACTACCACTAGATGTGTCTCTTCTCTTGCTCGAAAATTAATAGAACTACGTAAGAAGTTAAAAGCTTTGAAGCTCATAACTCTGAAGCTGCGAATTAGTTCATTTGAACGAAGTTAATTCACACAAAACGGATATGTTTTTTTGATAAAATCTGATCCATTCTAAATAGCTAAATTTAAAATGTCTCTAGATATTGCTGATAAATAATAGACAAGAAGGGTGCAGATTTTGTTACTCTTGAAGACGCTGTATTTTAAATATTATTACGTAGCTATCAGGCATGAGAACTAACTACTGTGGCAAATTGCGAACCGAACATATAGACCAAACCGTTACTATTTATGGCTGGGTTGATCGTCGTCGCGATCACGGAGGGGTAATTTTTATTGACTTGCGCGATCGCACAGGCACAGTCCAAATTGTCAGTGATCCTCAACGTACACCACAGTCTTATGCTGATGCGGAATCTCTCCGTAGTGAATATGTAGTTAAAGCAATAGGCAAGGTTAGTCAGCGTCCGCCTGAATCTCTTAATGATAGGCTACCTACAGGACAGGTAGAGATTTATGCTGAATCGATTGAAATCCTTAATGCAGTTACTAAACAACTACCATTTCAAGTATCAACTGCCGATATAGAAAATGTCGGCGAAAAACTACGGCTTAAACATCGTTATCTTGACCTCAGACGCGATCGCATGGCAAAAAATCTCCAACTGCGTCATCAGGTAGTTAAGGCAATGCGCCGTTTCTTAGAAGACGAAGAGAACTTTATGGAGATTGAAACCCCGATCTTAACTCGCTCTACCCCTGAAGGAGCGAGAGATTATCTTGTACCTTCCCGTGTCAATCTCAGCGAATGGTATGCTTTACCCCAATCTCCCCAGTTATTTAAACAGTTACTTATGGTATCGGGATGCGATCGCTATTATCAAATTGCCCGTTGTTTCCGTGATGAAGATTTAAGGGCAGATCGACAGCCTGAATTTACGCAGTTGGATATGGAAATGAGTTTCATGTCCCAAGACGAAATTATTGAACTTAATGAGGCTTTAGTTTGTCATATCTTTAAAACCGTTAAAAACATTGATATTCCCCGTCCTTTCCCTCGTATTACCTATGCTGAATCGATGGCGCGTTACGGTACAGATCGACCAGATACTCGCTTTGGATTGGAATTAGTAGATGTCGGCGATATTGTCAAAGATTCTGGGTTTAAAGTCTTCTCAGATGCGATCGCCAGTGGTGGTAGTGTGAAAATTTTACCCATACCCAACGGTAACGACCAAATCTCCAATGTTCGGATCAAGCCCAAAGGCGATATCTTTAATGAAGCAGTTAACGCAGGCGCAAAGGGGATTGCCTACATTCGGGTACGTGACAATAACGAAATTGATACCATTGGCGCGATTAAAGATAATCTCAGTGAAGAGCAAAAACAAGAATTATTAAAACGTACTGGAGCAAAACCTGGTCATTTATTGTTATTTGGGGCAGGAGATACTGCCACAGTTAATAAATCATTAGATCGCTTGCGTTTATTTATTGCTCAAGAACTTAAATTAATCGATAACGAGCAAATAAACCTACTTTGGGTGACAGAATTTCCGATGTTTGAGTGGAATGCCGACGAAAAACGCTATGAAGCACTCCATCACCCCTTTACTGCTCCCTATCCCGAAGACATTGCCGATCTAACCACAGCTAGAGCGCAAGCCTATGACTTAGTGTATAACGGTATCGAAGTTGGGGGAGGTAGCTTACGGATTCATCAAAAAGAAATACAGGAACAAGTATTTAAAGCGATCGGCTTATCTACTGAAGAAGCCTACGATAAATTTGGTTTTCTCCTCGAAGCCTTTGAATATGGAACACCACCTCATGGAGGGATTGCTTATGGTTTAGATCGCCTAGTTATGTTAATGGCAGGAGAAGAATCAATTCGCGATGTCATTGCTTTCCCCAAAACCCAGCAAGCTAGTTGTTTACTGACAAATGCCCCTGCTACGGTAGATACTAAACAATTGAAAGAATTGGAAATAGCTTCGACTTATAAACCAAAGAAAGACTGAATAGGTGATTGGTGATTGGTGATTGAAGACTAGTAACTTGGGATTAGGATTAGGAATTCGTGATAATAGTTAAATAGTTAATCGTTGATTGTTGTCACTGATGACTGATGACTGATGACTAATTTCTTATACTTAATCCCTTAAAATGGTATTCTGAGATTTACAATAAAACTCCAATTTGCATTACAGATTAAAAGTCGAAAAGATATTTCCAAATTATTAATTTAGTCAAAAGTGTTTTTAGATTCAAAATTATGTCATCATCTCAGTTTGATCGAGACGAACAATACGAAGAGGAGACTTTGACGATTGTTGATGAAAATGGGCGATCGCTCCCTTGTTATATTGAACAGTCTTTGGAACTTGATAACGTAACTTATTTGTTATTAGTGCCAGTCGATATCCCTGTGGTAATTATGAGCATTAGTAATGACGACGATGATGAATTAGAAGCAGCTATGCTTGATGATGATGAGGCGATCGCTGAAATTTTTAGTAACGCTAAAGCGGTTTTGGCAGAACAGGATTTGTATTTGTATCATACTGCCTATACTTTAACTGCTACAGGGGAATTACCTCCCATTGAGGAAGATCAGATTTTGACCCTCGATGCTGATGATGAAAATGATGAAATAGAAGAAGAATTGCAGTCTTTAGCTTATTTTTATCATGCTGATCAAAAATACGGAATTTACACTCCCTTAACTCCATTATTGTTTTTTGCTCGCTACGATGCTGAAAACCGTTTAGAACTAGTTTCTCCTGATCAAGAGAATTTAATGCCAATTTTGGAAGAATTGCTGTCAGATGATTAGTACCGCTATGGGGAAGTCAGAAGTTAGAAGTCAAAAGTCAAAAAATATAGGTTATGGACGATAGTTCATGGCGTCTGCTGCAACGATTTTCAAAAAACCAAGGTAAAATCGAATTCAATCTCTCAAAATAAAGTTTATTATTGATATTTTTATCTGAACTATCTAGCTATATATCTAGACAAAATGACTACCCAAGATCAACCAAAATCAAAATCTAGTCAAAATTTTCGTAATCAATCTCGCATCAAGCTAGCTCTTCTGGTTCTTCCTATAGCCACAGGCGCATTGCTACTATTGGGTTGGGCAGGTTGGAAGGGTGCAACTGCTCCTGTAGAAGCAAAAGCAGAACAAATAGACAAACGTAAACAAGTTCAGTTTACAGTTAAACCTGGTGTTGCAGGTAATCAATTGGGGGCTGAACTAGCTCAGGCAGGATTGATTAAATCAACTAATGGCTGGAAATTGTGGACAAAGTTCAAACAGGCATCTGACTCTACTGGTGGCTTTAAAGCTGGTACATATTTACTGTCTCCTCAAGAATCTTTACCAGAGATCGCTACTAAAATTTGGGAAGGAGAAATAATGCAGACCAATTTTACTATTCCTGAAGGTTGGTCAACTAAACAAATGGGGAAATATTTTGAATCTCTGGGTTACTTTAGTGCTGAAGAATTTGCTCAGGCGGTAAAAGAAATTCCTTATGATAAATATCCTTGGCTACCTAAAAATTTACCAATTTTAGAAGGATTTTTATATCCCGATACCTATAAAATATCGAGCGATCGCACTAATAGTCCTCAAGCAATAATAGATACTATGTTGGCTCATTTTGAAAAAACTGCCCTGCCAGTCTACCAAGCAAGCCAACCTAAAATGAGTCTTTTGGATTGGGTAACTCTGAGTAGTATTGTCGAAAAAGAAGCGGTGGTAGGAGAAGAGCGAGGCATCATTGCAGGAGTATTTACTGCCAGACTTAATCAAGGGATGAAATTAGAATCCGATCCCACGGTTGAATATGGCTTGGGTATCAGACAAACTGCCGATCAACCCCTAACCTATGCTCAAGTAGAAACACCATCGCCCTATAATACTTATATGAACGTTGGTTTAACTCCTACTCCCATTGCCTCACCTGGCATAGCCAGTCTTGAAGCAACTCTAAACCCAGAAACTACAGATTATCTATTTTTTGTGGCTCGTTATGATGGTACTCATGTTTTTAGTGAGACTTTAAGCGAACACGAAGCAGCTACCCAAGAAATTCGTCGCCAAAGAAATCTTCAATAATTGATAAAAACTGTCTTAACCCGAACTGAGGTTAACGAGTAACATGGATTTATTGCGATCGCTTCCTATTGGTTTATATCTCGAACAGCCTGTAACTTGGTTACATCGAATTGATCCACGGGTAAAATTAGTCTGGTTGATGACTTTTTTGATTGCTCCTTTGTTGAGTAATCCTTTCTGGCGCATTGGTTTAGCAGCATCCTTAATCTTGTTAACCATTTTGGCGAGAATTCCCTTTCGAGTCTGGCGACAGCAAATGGGCTGGTTATTGCTGCTATCTGTATTTGTGTTCTTGTTTAGTAGTGTTGCCCCCGATAGTCTGGGAGTGGAACATTCCCCACGAATCCCCGAATTTTGTGCTGATCAGACTATTGTTACTAAGACAGTAGACAATGATAATAAAGCTTCTCAAACCCCCAGTAATTGTCAATCTCAGTTACCACAGCCAACTAGTTATCGCTATGTCTATTTCGATCAACCTGGGTTTGCTTTTATACCGAGGTTAGTAGTTACCCGTCGTTCTCTAGATGTCGCAGTCAGAATTTCAACTTTAATTTTTACTCTTATTTACAGTACCAACTTATATCTTTTGACTACTGCGCCTGAAGAGATTACCGAAGGCTTAGATGATTTAATGAGTCCATTACGTCGTTTAAACTTGCCGATTTCGGAAATTACATTGACTTTAACCCTGTCTTTGCGTTTTATTCCTCTGGTTCTCGAAGAAGTCCAAAATTTGGTGCGATCGGTACGTACTAGGGCAATAGATTGGAAGAAATTAGGTTTACGGCGTAGCGCGCAACTGTGGTTAATTGTCTCGGAAAAATTATTAGAAAATTTATTATTACGGGCTGAACAAATTGCTACAGCAATGGATGTCCGTGGCTTTACTAGCCCTAATGAACATCGAGTTCAATGGCATCAGCTAAGATTGCGCTGGCGTGATTGGATCGCTTTAGGTATTTTAATTCCCTTCTGGTTTGCCCGTGTGTTTGTTGGGGGAGTTTCGTAGGGATGGTCAATCAAATACTTAATTCCTTAGAAGGCAGAAGACAGACTGTCAAATTATGGCACTGGCGATCGCTAGATCTGCAAAACCGTACTGGTTCAGAGATATTTGCTGCGTTGTTTGCTGAAAATACTATTGCGACTCTTTTAGAAAGCCCTGCGCAAGCTGATTCAGAACATCCACAGTTATCTCGCTATTCCATTTGTGCAGGTTCTCCCCGTCTAGTTCACGGTAAACCTCAACTATGGACTCCTGCTCAAGGTGAGATTTTACCCTTCATGCGCTCATTGAGGCAACAAGCTACTGTCATAGAAACTCCTCAAGTTGACCATTTGCCTTTTATTGGTGGCTGGTTAGGTTGGTTAGGGTATGATTTAGCTTGGGAAATTGAACGTTTACCGACTCTCAATCAGGATAATCTGCCTTTTCCCGTTGCCTATTGGTATGAACCAGACTGTTTTGCCGTTCTCGATCACCTACAACAAACCCTGTGGTTAGCTGCGACTGCAATTGAGCAACTAGATGAGTTAGAAACTAAACTTGCTATTTTAATCTGTGATAACTCTACAAATACTAATACTTTACCGACTTCTCTAACAGTTTCTTTTCTCACCGATCAAGAAAAGTACCAAAACGCTGTTAAACAAGCTAAAAAATATATTCAAGCAGGAGACATTTTTCAAACTAATTTATCTCTCCGCTTTCAGACAGAAACTACAGTTGCTAGCTGGTTAATCTATCGTCAACTACAGCAAATCAACCCTTCTCCCTTTGCCAGTTATTGGCGATCGCCTTGGGGAGACGTAATTAGTTGTTCCCCTGAAAGATTGGTACAGCTACAGGGTAAACAGGCGCAAACTAGACCAATTGCAGGTACTAGAAGAAGAGGTCAAGATTTAACCAGCGATCGCGCTTTAGCAGCCGAATTGTTAGCCAATACCAAAGAAAGAGCAGAACACATTATGTTGGTAGACTTAGAACGCAATGATTTGGGGAAAGTCTGTCAGTGGGGTTCAGTGGAAGTAGATGAGCTATTAGTGATTGAGCGTTATAGTCACGTCATGCACCTAGTTAGTAATGTTAAAGGTATTTTAAAGAGCGATCGCGATGCTGTAGATTTGATTGCTGGAGTCTTCCCTGGAGGCACAATTACAGGCTGTCCGAAAGTTCGCTGTATGGAGATTATTGAAGAATTAGAACCAGTACGCCGTAGTCTTTTTTATGGTTCTTGTGGCTATCTGGATCTTAGAGGTAATTTAGATTTAAATATTTTGATTCGGACTTTGTTGTATGTCAAGCCTCATAATACCGAGGTAGCTCAAGTATATGGACAAGTGGGTGCTGGCATTGTTGCCGATAGTGATCCAGAACGAGAATGGTATGAATCTCTTAATAAAGCAGAAGCACAAATAGCAGCCTTGCAATTAACTAATTAATCTCAGTTCGGGTTAAGAATATTAGTCGGCTAAGGTAGCTGTAAGCTTTTTAGTTCTTCTAGCTCCAACTCCCTCAAACTCTACTATAAAAGAAGAAGAAAGAAAAATAGCATTTGAAAAATGCTTTTATCACAAGGGTTTCTGCTTATCCCGAATTCAGGTTTATTAACGGATATTTCGCAGGTTAAGAAACAAAGATAAAGTATTAATAGGAAGAGTTTAAATAACTTATTTTGAACATTGAAGTTAAAAATTTAGACCATCTAGGTATAGTAGCAGGAATCATTGACCAAATAGGATTAGTTGAAGAAATAGATCGTCAAATAGAGAAACATCCAGGAGCAAATTATTAGTACAGGTCAGGTGGCCAAAGCCATGATTCTTAACGGTTTAGGGTTTGTCAGCGCACCGTTATATTTATTCGGAGAGTTTTTCGTTGGCAAAGCAACTGAACATCTTTTGGGAGTCTGAAAGAGGTTTCCGTTTCTTGAAAGATCCCTTGTTTTTTACGTCCAGTGTCTTTTTAAATACACCTCGGAGAGTGGCAGCCTTGGCAATGGTCATGGGTTTATGTTTGTTGGTTTACACTCTTGGTCAACGTCAGTTGAGACAAGCCTTAACTCATGCACAAGAGACTATCCCTAACCAACTTAGAAAACCCACTTCTGCGTAATAACCCAAGTTGCGGGTTATATATTATTCAGGATCGAAAGCGTCACTAAATGCAGCTTGGATTGCTCCCGTTGATGTTGGACTATCTCTCGTCCAGTCGCTTTGCTTATCAATCGACCAAGCAATTTCACCCCCCTTTCTAATTCCAGACCTGGCAAAAAGAAAACCAGCATCGCTGAATTCTTGACCGTAGCTGGCGATAGTTTTGGAAGTCAACCCCAGTAAATCTGACACTTCCGAAGTAGAAAGCAGCCAACCATTTTGATAGGCACTTTCTAATTCTTCAAGATAAGTCAAACGTCTGGTCGATTGAGGAACTATTCTTTTGACTACGGTTTCGATTAGATTAACCAAAGCAGTTGGATTGAGAGAAATTGTCGGTTCGCTATGGTTTAAATCCTCTGAATAAGAGACGGCAGAATTAACTGTAGACTCATGAGTTAATTGATAACCTCGTTTTTTGAGCAATTGAATAAAGCCCAAAGTTGTCCCGCCACGTTCGAGATGAGCGTGCAAACCATCGAGTAACTCTAATTGCTCGGCGTTGATTAAAGCTTTACGACCTTGTTTGACTGATTCGATCTTTAAATCTTTAATTCGATTATAGAGGTTAGAACGAGCAATGCCATATCTAGAAGGCAGTTGAGCCAATGGAATTAAATCAATAGACATTTTAGTTGGTGTCCAGGACTGTCCTGGAAGAAACTGCAACCAACTTTTAACACAAGTTTTTGAATTTCGCAGTATTCAGCATGACAAACGCATACTCAAGCAGCTAAAATCTTGGCGAGATAATCTTTGTCTCATCCGAGACGCGGAGACGGGGAGAAACAATTTAATCATCATTAATAAATTGACAAAGCACTACTAACAACCGTTATTCAAAAGCTAAAAGCTGATAGCTGATAGCCCTTCGGGTTCTCCTTCGGAGGTGCTACGCAAACAGCATTTGCTTATGGGGGAAACCACGCCAGTTCCTACAACGGAGGAAACCTCCCTTCGGGTACTCTTCGAGAAGGCTCCGCCTACAGCAGTTTGCTTATGCCAGGGAACCTTTTCGGCATTTGCTCATGGGGGAAACCCCCAAGACCGCAATGCCTCACCACCGCAACTGCTTCACCGCAACGGACTGGCTCCCCAAGACCGCAATGCTTCACTACGAACAGTAGTATAATCGGTTTCATACTTCAAATCAGCAACGCCTATTTAATTTGATCTGTAAAATCAATCAACAACTGCATATTATCAATCATAATCAAACGTAAATCTTCAGTTAAAGGTAAAATTCCCTGTGCGCCAAACCAACGGTCAAAAATAGCTACATATTCAGGTTTTTCGTTTAAGAATCCCTGCATATACTCAACCAAAGTATAGTTAACAGTATTGAGAAACTGCGAATTATTTTCTGGCACCATACAGGCAATGCCTTCACGGGAATAGTCTCCAACTATATGAAAATCCTGGGGATTAGAAGTATTTTGTAGCCAGGTTTCTAGTAAGATTCCATCAGAAGCAAAAGCATCAATTTCTCCCTGCTGTACAGCTTCATAAGCATCTGCACGCTCTTTGAAAATTACAATTTCAGCTTCAGGTTGAGCAAGTCTAATTGCCTGTTCATTAGTAGTTTGAGCTAAAGCTCCAACACGTTTACCAGCTAAAGATGCAGCATCCCAAAAATCATTACCTTGCTTGGTTAATAATCTTGTTCCCGTCGAACTATAACTAAAAGAAAAATCAACCAGGCGATCGCGTTTCCAGGTAAAGCTACTAGCATCACAAACTATATCAACACTACCGTCAGTTAATTGGGGAATACGCTCTTTGGGTTGGAGGGCAACTAATTCCAGGGCAATTTCTTGATTTAATTCTGTTTCTAACTGTTCAACTATTAAATCTAAAATATCAATTGAATAACCTACTAATTCTCCCTGCTCATTGCGATAGGCAAAAGGTAGCGCATCTTTACTTGTACCTGCGGTTAATTTGCCTGTACGGGCAACTTTTTCCAATACCGTTTCGGCGTAAGCACTAGGAGCTATACCCAGCAATAAACCCAAACTCACAAGTGAAATAACTGTTTTTTTTGCCCACCAGCACTGCAACATAGTCTAATAATTGATAATGGATATTGATAAATGATAAATGATCAATGAAATGACTCGAATATTTTTGGCGATCGCAGGTGTATTGGGAGGCTTATCGGTAGTTTTTGGTGCTTTTGCTACCCATGCTCTTAAAGATAGATTAAGCGAGCGCGCCCTCGAAATTTGGGAAACTGGGACTAAATATCAGATGTACCATGCTCTAGCTTTAATATTAGTCGCCCTGCTTCTCAATCGTTTAGCTACTCAATCTTTCCCTTTAATTATTGCTGGATATGCTTTTATTGTGGGAGTGTTTCTCTTTTCTGGTAGTTTATATGCCCTGAGTTTAAGTGGTATTAAATGGCTGGGTGCAATTACGCCTTTAGGTGGTTTAGCATTTATTTTAGGTTGGATATGCTTAGTTGTAGCAGCTTGGGGATGGGAGTAAAGAAGTAATTAAGGTATATCTAAGAGATGATTATTAGCAAATTTAGTGATAACTCGCTGTAAAATCTTACTTAGTTTTGGAATTATGACTTAAGTGTTGTTGATATTTTTAATTCTCTTAGACCGAAAATTAACTGGACTTTTAAATAGATTATGCGTATTGCCTTATTTACAGAAACGTTTTTACCTAAAGTTGATGGGATTGTGACTCGTCTGCGTCATACAATTGAACATCTAGAACGTAATGGCGATCGCGTTTTGATAGTTGCCCCCGAAGGAGGCTTAACAGAGTATAAAGGAGCAAAAGTTTATGGTGTACCTGGTGTTCCTTTACCTTTATATCCTGAATTAAAATTAGCACTGCCCCCTATTGGCACAAAAAATGCCATAGAAGAGTTTGAACCAGATTTGATTCACGTAGTCAATCCTGCTTTTTTGGGTGTAGGCGGTATTTATTATGCCAAAACTATGAATATACCCCTAGTTGCTTCTTATCATACTCATTTACCTCAATATCTACATCACTACGGTTTGGGGGCATTAGAAGGCTTGTTATGGGAACTCTTAAAAGCTGCTCATAATCAGGCACAATTAAATCTCTGTACTTCTAGCGCGATGGTCAAAGAATTGATCGCTCACGGAATTGAAAGAGTCGATTTATGGCAGCGAGGAGTTGATACAGAAATGTTCCAACCGCATCTAGCCTCAACCCAAATGCGATCGCGTTTATCTCAGGGAAATCCTGATGCACCTTTATTACTTTACGTCGGTAGAGTTTCAGCCGAAAAGCAAATTGACCAGATAAAACCCGTACTAGAAGCCATTCCCGAAGCTCGTTTAGCAATTGTCGGCGATGGCCCAAATCGAGAAGCTTTAGAAGCACATTTTGCCGACACTAACACCTATTTTGTCGGTTATCTACAAGGATTAGAATTAGCCTCCGCTTATGCCTCTGCTGATGCCTTTATCTTTCCTTCCCGCACTGAAACCCTGGGATTAGTTTTACTTGAAGCAATGGCTGCTGGTTGTCCTGTTGTGGCTGCGCGATCGGGTGGTATTCCTGATATTGTTACTAATGGTGTCAATGGCTATCTTTTTGAACCAGACGATCCTGACGGTGCAATTACAGCTACTAAATCGTTATTAGAAGCTAAAAAAATTCGAGAATCATTACGTCTTAATGCTCGTGATGAAGCAGAACAATGGGGTTGGGCATCTGCTACTCGACAGCTACAGCAATATTATCGACAAGTACTAGACGTTAAATACAATATTTCCTCTGCTGCGTGACTTCCTCTCATCTTTACTTCTTCCCTCTTCCTTGATTGCTAAAAAAACCCCTGACTTGATTAGAAAACTTGTCAAAATCAACAAAATATCTCTTTTCAAACTCAGGGATTTAATTAATTTAAACGCTCAATAGCCTAAGCAAAAAATGGTAAATTACTTGTTTTCTTTATTACCATTAATATCTCTTTCTAGTAAGTCTTCAAGAAACTGAAATGAGATTTCCTCTGTTTCTTCCTTTGATTCGATAATTTTTACATCATTATTACTATCTTCTCTCATGGAATTATAATCACCAGTATTTAACTTGTCTAACCATTCAGAGATATCTTCAGTATTTTGATTAGAGGTTTCCAAACCCTCTAACCATGTTGAAATATTATCTATGTCACTAGAGTTTTCAGTTTCAAAATCAACTATTTCTGCGGTATTATTACTGAGCAAATTATCAGTTGAATTTTCTGTTGACTCCTTGAAACTCAAATTATCTGAATTAATCTCTTGATTGTCATAACTAGTATCAAGACTATTAATTAAATCATTAATAGTTTGACTTTCATTCTCATCGAAGGTAATCTCTTCTAAATTGTTGTTAGCAGAATTGTTATCCTCATCAAAAGTAATATCCTCTAAACTCACATCTTCCGAATCAGTCTCATCGAAGGTAATCTCTTGAAGACTGGCGTTAATAGAATCATCATTCTCATCAAAAGTAATATCGTCTAAACTCACATCTTCTGAATCTGTAGTCTCATCGAAGGTAATCTCTTGGAGACTGGCGTTGATAGAATCATCATTCTCATCAAAAGTGATATCGTCTAAACTCACATCTTCTGAATCTGTAGTCTCATCGAAGGTAATCTCTTGGAGACTGGCGTTGATAGAATCATCATTCTCATCAAAAGTGATATCGTTTAAACTTACATTTTCTGAATCTGTAGTCTCATCGAAGGTAATTTCCTCGAAATTAGAATCTCGATCATCAGCAACAACAGTTTCAGCATCAGCGATAACATTGTCAGCAAAAGTATTATTAGTTGTACCTAATCCAAAATTATCAAGATCGCTTTCTACAATTTGAGGTTCAATGGTTGATTGATTGTCTTGCTGAGTAAAGAAGCTAGAAACTCCTCGTTCTTCCTCTTCTACTGAAGTTTGATCTTCTGTCAATCCTAAATCCAAATTATCAAGATCATCATGGAAATTTAGGTCTGTTAAATCTGTTTGTAATCTGGTTGATTGCTCTGTACCCTGTAATTTGGTTGATTGACTGGTAAATTCCTCAGCAGGATTAGCATCTGTTTCTATTGCAGAATCATCAAGAGTTAGATCCATTTCTGGAGTGTCAACACTATCTAGAGAAAAAGCATTAGACTCTAATTCAGTAGTTTCAAGATTAGGATTTACTTCTGTTACTTCATCGGTGGTTTCAGTGCTTGATTGATTTTCTTCGCGATTCAAAAAGCCTGAAAATGCTGCTCCTCCTGCTATAGCTGCACCACTTTGAGTTATTCTATCTACCCAATTGGTATCTGAGTCAGATGAATTAGCTTCTGGAGTACCAACACTGTCTATAGTATTAGCTTCAAGGTTAGGATTTACTTCTGTTACCTCGTCAGTGGTTTCAACAGTTGATTGAGTATCTGATTCTGTGAATAAACTAGAAACTTCTCTTCCTGCTTCTTCTACTGAAGTGGGATTGTCTGCTAATCCTACATCAGGACTATCAATTTCATCATTAAAATTGAAATCTGTTTGTAGGTCTATTGGTTGGTCTGTACCCTGTAATTTGGTTGATTGACTAGTGAATTCATCAACTGGATTAGCATTTGTTTCGACGACAGAATTATCAAGAGATAAATCCATTTCGGGATTATCAACACTATCGAAAGACAAAGCATTGCCTTCTACTTCAGAAGCTCCAAGGTTCGGATTTTCTTCTGTTACTTCCTCAGTAGTCTCAGTACTGGCTTGATTATCTTCTCGATTAAACAGACCTGAAACTGCTGCACCAGCACCTGCAACGGTTGCTCCTGCGAGGGGAATTGCATTGTCTAGTAATCCTGCATTAGGACTATCAACACCGTCATGGTCATCTAGATCTGTTTGTAAGTCGGTTGATTGGTCTGTACCTTGTAATTGGGTTGATTGACTGGTAAATTCACTGACGGGATTAGCATCTGTTTCTATTGCAGAATTATCAATCTCAGTTTCAGTTTGATCTAAGTCGAGATTGAGATCAGGCTCGGTAGTTGTGCTTTGTTGATTGTCTAATAAATTAGCTGCGCCAGCACCTGCAACGGCTGCTCCTGCGAGGGGAATTGCATTGTCTAGTAATCCTGCATCAGGACTATCAACACCGTCATGGTCATCTAGATCTGTTTGTAAGTCGGTTGATTGGTCTGTCCCTTGTAATTGGGTTGATTGACTGGTAAATTCACTGACGGGATTAGAATCTGTTTCTATTGTAGAATTATCAATCTCAGTTTCAGTTTGATCTAAGTCGAGATTGAGATCAGGCTCGGTAGTTGTGCTTTGTTGATTGTTTAATAAATTAGCTGTACCAGCACCTGCAACGGTTGCACCTGCGAGGGGAATTGCATTGTCTAGTAATCCTGCATCAGGACTATCAACACCGTCATGATCATCTAGATCTGTTTGTAGTTTGGTTGATTGGTCTATCCCCTGTAATTTGGTTGATTGGCTAGTAAACTGATCGTCGGGATTGTCAATACCGTCATGATCATCTAGATCTGTTTGTAGTTTGGTTGATTGATCTGTCCCCTGTAATTTGGTTGATTGACTGGTAAATTCATCAACTGGATTAGAGGGAATTTCAACTATAGGATCATTAATCTCAGTTTCAGTTTGATCTAATTCCAGATCTATATCTGTATCGGCTTCTGCGCTTTGCCGACCTCCAACTAGATTTGCTGCTGTTCCACCTGCGATCGCTGCTCCACCTGCTACTATTGCAGCACCACCATGCTTAGAAGTAGTTCCTACGCTATTCGTAGCCACGTTACCCATATTGCCTGTTACATTTGCACCACTGGCAGCTAAATTATCAGGATCAGGAGCGAGCGGTACATTTCCTCCTCCTTGTGGATCATCGGGATTAGGAATATTGCTAATTGCAGGTTCTTGATCGCTTTTTCTACCACGTCTAAATAGATATACAGCTAATGCTCCCAAGGGTAACAAGAGTAAGGGTAGCCACCACCACCAACTTCCTTTTTTAGCTGTTGTAGCTACATTTTGATCATTAGCATTAGTTGAATTAGCAGCAGTATTATTGTCACCTGTAGTAGTTGCATCGGAATTAGCTCCACCATCTGTTTCTAATTTAGCTACTGAATTAGGCTCACCACTATCGTTCAAATTGGGATTGACTTCGCCACTACCTTCAACATCGGGGTTTACTTGCCCACTATCGTTCAAATTAGGATTGATTTCGCCACTACCTTCAACATTGGGGTTTACTTGCCCACTGTCTTTCAAATTAGGGTCTACTTCACCGCTACCCAGGGCATTGGGATTAACTTCACCGCTACCTTCTAAGTTAGTACCCGCTGTAGTTCCATCACCCCCCGCATTGGTATTACCATCCGCGCCTGCTATAGCTCCATTGCCATTAGCAGCAGTATTAGCATCTGCGCCTTTAGCCTTAATATTACTATCCGCGCCTGCTATAGTTCCATTGCCATTAGCAGCAGTATTACCATCTGCGCCTACATTACTATTATTTACTTGAGGAGTCGAAGTTGCTTTCTTTAGCTGATTACTAAAACTTGAGGAAATAGCAGCAGCATCAGTATTAGAAAGAAAACCTACTAGCTTGGCGATCGCTTGTTGTCCACCTTGAGTAGTAGCAAAACCTAAGAAAGCTTGGGCAGCCTCGGTAGGAGTTCCCTTATATATTAGGCTAAAAGGTTGAGAGAAAGGATATTTCTGATCATCAGGTTGAGTCTGATGCATGCTTAGGACTTTGACATCATCTCTATTGATAACATCATTGGCAACAGCATACCCAATTCCATTATTTCCTAACTGAGCAATCATTTGCTGAGTGCTATCTTCTTTTAATTTGACAGCATTAGATCCTGTAGTGAATTCTCCTGTTTGAAAAACTGGATAGCTGGGGAAAGCTTGTCTGGTATCGTTAGTATTAGGAAAATCTACGAGTTTGATGCTACCAGGAGAACCGCCTAACTCAGACCAATCAGTGATTTCCCCTTTAAAAATTTGAGCAAATTGAGAAATTGTGAGACTGCCATTATAAGGATTGTTGTTAGAGACGATAATCGCAATTTTTTCACGGCTAATTGGTACGGCTCTAAATCCTTGAGCTTTTTCTGCTGCCGTTAAGGGACGACCAATTGCAACTAAATCAGCCTTTGCTTCTGATAAGGGTTTGAGATCATTACCTGAAGCTTGAGTGGTAATTTTTACTTCAGCATTCGGGTATTTCGCAATAAAACTTTCTCTTAAGCTTTGGTTAATACTATAAGTGCTGTTGGAAGCAGCTATTTGGATCTTGGCTTCTGAAAGTTTGTCAGGAACAGCAAAAGTCTTGGGTGCTGATTCAGATTGAGCTATGAGAAACGCTCTAGCTGGCTCTGATAAACCCACTAAAGATAGTAGTACTGCTAATGTAATTACAGAATTATGTGGTTTATGTAACATTTCAGGTCTAAATATTCTTTGATTATTTGGCGATTAATTATAAAGGTTGGGTAGATGAAATATTTGGCAGGGTTATCTTGTTTTAAGTATTCTTAATCAGTAAAAATACTTAACTTTTTTTTAGTTCAGACATATTACCAAAAACACAGATTTATTTCTACATAGGTCAAAAGAGAAATAAGCTACTTTGAAATAAATTTTTGTTAAAGACAATTATTTTTCTTTTTTATAACTAAAGGGATAAAGTTGGCTTTATAAAGATTTAACAATTATGTCTTGTGCTTAAAAAAACTTAGTTTGGGCTAAAGCAATTTGCAATTTTAAGGGTTCGAGACAATATAACTAAGTGAAGGCAGCAGGAAAATAATGATTTTCCATAATTAATTGCGGTCTAAATTACTGTATTGAAATATACAGAAAGCTAGAATCTCAGAGGAGTATACCTAGACTCCTAAGCAAAATCTTCCCAATAAAACACGAACTTTCTGATAACTTTTTACTGGCTATGTAAATCACCGCTCGAACCAGTCCATTATCTGAGTTTAGAGTATCTAAATTTACAATGTTGTGTTTAAAATTACGATGTTCTAACTTCAATCAAGAGCTTTTTTGTGAAAAAATATTATGTTTATGTCTCAAAAAAAATTGATCTATGCTGCGTGTGGAGTAATTGTTGTTAATTTGGCTTTGTTTTTTTTAGCAACTCCTCCTGCTTTTGCTCAAGAGGCAGCAACTAATCCAATCGATCTAGGAGATACAGCTTGGATGTTGGTTGCCACGGGTTTAGTTTTATTGATGACTCCAGGATTAGCTTTCTTTTATGGTGGTTTAGTTCGTTCACGTAACGTTCTTAACACCATGATGATGAGCTTAGTCGCGATGGCATTAATCGGTGTTACTTGGTGTTTGTGGGGTTATACTCTGGCTTTTGATGTCACTATTGATGCTAACCATCCCTTTGGTCAAGGAATCGAAGCTTTTATCGGGGGATTTGAATGGTTATTTTTGAATGGTGTAACAGCAGCAGAACCAGATCCAGTAGGTTATGCACCAACTATTCCCCATCAATTATTTATGGCATATCAATTGACCTTTGCCATTATTACCCCTGCCTTAATTTCTGGAGCGATTGTCGAACGGATTAGTTTTAAAGCCTATTTTTGGTTTTTATTACTTTGGTCTACTTTCATTTATTCGCCTTTAGCTCATTGGGTATGGGGTAAAGGCTGGATTGGTGCGCTAGGCGCACTTGATTTTGCAGGTGGAACAGTAGTTCATGTTAGCTCAGGTGTTTCGGCTGTTGTAGCTGCTTTAATTATTGGGCCTCGTCGTAGCTTTGAAAAACAACCCTATGCACCTCACAATGTTCCTTTTGTACTACTAGGTATTGGATTGTTGTGGTTTGGCTGGTTTGGATTTAACGGTGGTAGTGCTTTGGCTTCTGGTTCTTTAGCAACTACCGCTTTGGTAAATACTTTTATTTCTTCCTCAGCAGCAGGTTTAACTTGGTTGATTGTGGAATGGATATTACGAGGAAAACCGACAGCGATCGGTATTGCTAGTGGCTTTTTAGCTGGTTTAGTCGGTATTACTCCCGCAGCAGGCTTTGTACTACCAATTGGGGCAATTTTAATTGGTTCGATTACAGCAGTTTGTTGCTTTTTTGGGGTTAGTTTGCGAGCTAAATTAAAATTTGATGATTCTCTTGATACATTTCCTATTCACGGGCTTGGTGGTACAGTAGGGGCATTGTTAACTGGTGTCTTTGCGACTAAGCAGGTTAATGAATTGGGTAATGACGGCTTGCTGTTTGGTAATCCTGGGTTAATCTGGACTCAGTTTATCGGTGTTGCTGCTACCTATGTTTTTGCTGCTGTTGGTACTTTCGTGATTTTGAAACTTATTGGCTTGGTTATGCCTTTAAGAGTCAAACAAGAAGTTGAACAACAAGGACTGGACGTACCAGAACATGGAGAAGATGCTTACGGACAAGAGTTTGAGTTTGGCTCTGGTTTTGCTCCTAATCCTGTAGCCAAAGGTACTCAAATACAAGAGTAATTCAATAATGGATAATTGATAATTGATAATTTACTAAATGCTGAATGCTGAAAAGTATGTTTTCAAAATTGGATAGCTACCAAATTAATTATTAATTATCCATTAATTAAATTTGAACAGTTAATTTATGTAAGTGTTGATTAGTAAAAGCCTAACTGAATATCAATTGCAATTTTAATTTTATTCCAATAAATAGCTTCAATCTCACCGATTTTAGAGATAATTCTAGAACGATCAACACTACGGATTTGATTGAAATGTAATCCTCGTTCTTTATCTAAACCATTTTCGGGTGTTGGCAAGACATTAACCACAAACGAATAATCTTTTTTTGCCAAAAATGGAACAACTGTCGTCATAGAGCTGGCTCTATTGCCAATATCATTTTGCAAAATTAAACAGGCTCTAGTCTTAACAGCTTCTACGCCAATACCAGGATCTAGTTTTACCCACCAAATTTCTCCTCTCTCATAACCTGGTGAAGAACTACTCATAATTCACCATACCTTCGACAGAATCATCTAATCCATCACTCGTTGTAGAGTCCCATAGCTTCACTTCTGCTTGCCACTCCTCGTCATTACTTTGTTGGCGATAATCCGCTTCAAGCTTCGCCTCAAAAGCTTTTCTCTTTTGCTGTTGGATCAGTTCGTTAATATATTTGCTGCGATTATCTGTTACTTCATCTAAAAACTCTAATAAAGAATCATCTAAGTTAATTGATATCTTACTCATTGCGCTCAAGATAATTACTACTAAATAATCATACCATTGGTAGCAAAACAAAGTAGCAATCAGTAGGATTATTTAACTTGGAGCTTGAGGTGATTGGCGGTAAGCTATTAGGTAAATAGATATAATTTACTTAGTTTAAGCTTTTAGCTCTTGATTATGATCAACCTGAGTGCGTTTTCTGTTTCTGCCTCGAACAATATTCATCCTGATGATAGTTTTGCTATTACCATTGCACCTTTGTCCTTAGAAGAAGTCTACAATTTAGCAGACGATCGCGCTAACGGGGCAGTAGTTGTAATGAGTGGTACAGTACGTAATCAAACCGAGGGGAAACCTGTAGAATATTTAGAATATCAGGCTTATCAACCAATGGCGATCGCTGTATTTCAAGAGATTTCCAGCAACATACGTCAACAATGGCAGGATGTAAATCGGATTGTCATTCATCATCGTGTCGGTAAGTTGAAAATTGGTGCAATCAGTGTGATTGTCGCGGTTGGTTGTCCTCATCGTGCCGAAGCTTTTGAAGCCTGTCGCTATGCTATTGATACCCTAAAACATAATGCCCCCATCTGGAAAAAAGAATTTTATTGTGAGGCTGACGGAACATCTCATAGCACTTGGGTTTCTATTGGCGCGTGCGAACAAAATAGCGAATTGGATTAATGTTTTAAACCGCTTCGCGTTTAGCTATGAGCTTCAGAGCCGTTAGCTATTAGCTAGTTAAAGTTAATTGTTGACGATGAACTTGGAGTAATTGACATTCAATATTTGCCACCTGCTCTAACATATAGACGAGATTATCTGGGGATAAATTAGTGCCATCATTACGACAGCTACCAGTAAAACGGAGTACTGCCGTCTGAGGTGCTGTGTTTAATGATTCTACAGAAAGAGAGAACAAGCGATCGCGTAAATTGATTTCTTGTTTTTTACCAGATTTGGTAGTTTTATCCCAAAGTATTTCTTGACTATTATTAATTGAGTCAACCCACTGTTGCCAGGTTGCAGGCTCTATGTTCTCTTGTCCAATCACCTGCACTGTAATGAGATATTCTGCTTGATCCATTAAACGGCTGGCGTTAGGCGATTTTAGCTCTACATCTTCAACTCGATAAATGGGAATATTGGCTGGTAATTGTGCAGCTAATCTAGTACGAAATTCATCTACATCAATCTGTTCAGTTAATTCAAAGTCCACAATCTCACCATTGCTAGTAATACCCAAAGATAAAGCATTGGCAATCGAAATTCTGGGACTGGGATGATATCCCCCTGTAAAGGAGACAGGTAAAGCAGCACGACGAACAGCCCGATCAAATAAACGCACTAAATCAAGATGGCTAATTAACCCCATTTCCTCAACTTTCCCAAACCACATTCTGATTTTTTGCTCTTTATGCTGGTTAGGTTTAAAGTGTCCCTCAAACTTAGGTATAGCAGGTGGTTCAATGACAATATTGTGTCCAAAATCTGTACCACAGACACCACAATGAGAACAACCATCAAAGGCACAATCAGGGACAGTAGCAGCTTCTAAAGCTTTTTTCAGGTCATCTTTGAGCCATTGTTTATCAATACCTGTATTAAGATGATCCCAGGGTAAGGGCGCGTCTGTGGCATCAGTAATTGACTCTGTATTGTTAGTTTGAAATAAATTCCACTCACCATTTTCCACCTGACGGTATTTCCAGGTTAAATCAGTCTCAGCGATCGCTTGTTCCCAAGCGGAATAGGCTTTATCTAAATTTTCCCACCAGGAATCCATCCCAGCCCCCAATTCCCAGGCACGTTTGACGACTGAAGCTAAACGGCGATCGCCCCTACCTACGAAGTCTTCCATTGCCGAGATCCGCACATCGGTATAGTTAACTTTGATTCCTTTGATACGCCGAAATTCTTCCCGTAAGAGATTTTGTTTACGTTTAAATTCGCTCGTAGATACCGAGTGCCACTGGAAAGGAGTATGAGGTTTGGGAGTAAAGTTGGAAATGGTGATATTAAAATTAAGACGTTTACTATTTATTTGACTACATTCTCGGCGCAACCAACGGATAGTATCCGCAATACCAATCACATCTACATCGGTTTCTCCAGGCAAGCCAATCATAAAATAGAGCTTTACCTTATTCCAACCCTGTTCGACGGCAGTTTTAATTCCTCGCAGCAATTCCTCGTTAGTCAAGCCTTTATTAATTACATCTCGCAGCCTTTGAGTACCAGCTTCAGGGGCAAAGGTTAACCCAGACTGTCTTAAGCCACCAAGAATATTGGCAATATTTTCATCAAAACGATCTACTCGTTGACTAGGAAGCGAAAGAGATATATTTTCTTCTTTGAGGCGGTTTTTAATTTCCATCCCCACCGCAGGTAATGATAGATAATCAGAACAACTGAGAGACAATAAAGAAAACTCATTATAGCCAGTTGCCCGCATTCCCTTTTCAATCGCGTCTACTACTTTTTCTGGTTCAACATCCGTTGCAGGACGAGTTAACATCCCAGGCTGACAAAAGCGACAACCACGAGTACAACCCCTTCTAATTTCTACTGTCAAGCGATCGTGTACGGTTTCGACATAAGGCACTAAACCAATCGAATAGGCAGGAATAGGAGTCGCTACTCGACGTAATACTCGCTTAGGAACATCAGAATGAATTGGATGTACAGAGCCATCTTGCGCCATTTCATAGAATCTAGGCACATATACCCCAGGCACTTGGGCTAAATCTAATAACAGATCTGCCTTGCTTAATCCTGCTGCCTTAGCTTCCCGAATTACTAACCCAATTTCAGGTAATAATTCTTCCCCATCTCCCAAAGCAATAAAATCAAAGAAATCCGCATAAGGTTCAGGGTTAGAAGTAGCGGTTTGTCCCCCTGCAAAAATCAAAGGATAATCCCCTGTGTCTCTCTCCTGCCAAGTTAAAGGAATATTAGCCAAACTGAGCATTTCTAAGATATTGGTTGCCCCTAATTCATAACTCAAGCTAAAGCCTAAAATATCAAAGTCTAGTAGCGATCGCTTTGATTCTAAGGCAAATAAAGGCGTGTTAGTAGATCTTAGTTTAGTTGATAGATCGGGGGCTGGAAGATAAGTGCGATCGCACAACTGTTGTGGTTGAGCATTAATTATGTTGTAAAGAATAATATGACCCAAATTAGATGCCCCGACTTCATAGACTTCGGGATAAGTCAGCACCCAACGCACCTCGGCATCTGTCCAAGGTTTATGCACCGCACCTAGTTCGTTACCTAGATATCTCGCTGGCTTTAGTAAATTGGCATCAATGGGGCTGTTAATAGCAACCAAAATTTAAATTTCCTCAACTCTCTGAAAAATTACTCTGGTCTTTTAACTATAGCGGTTTTATAAACCAAAACGGATTTGATAGCAGCTAAACGTTTAAAATATGTAGAGAGAAAAATAAATAAATTTCTTAATAAAAGAAATATTGCTGATTTATGGCACAAATAGAAACTAGAACCGAACCCATGATTCTGAACATGGGCCCGCATCATCCCTCAATGCACGGCGTTTTACGTCTCATTATGACTCTTGATGGGGAAGATGTAATCGATTGCGAACCAGTCATCGGTTATCTTCATCGCGGAATGGAGAAGATTGCGGAAAGTCGTACAAGTGTTATGTATGTTCCCTATGTCAGCCGTTGGGATTATGCTGCTGGGATGTTTAATGAAGCAATTACCGTTAATGCACCTGAAAAACTCGCAGGGATAGAAGTACCAAAACGCGCCCAGTATATTCGAGTAATCATGCTGGAGTTAAATCGCATTGCTAATCATTTATTATGGTTAGGGCCATTTATGGCAGATGTGGGCGCACAAACTCCCTTTTTCTATATCTTCCGTGAACGGGAGTTGATTTACGATCTTTGGGAAGCTGCTACTGGGCAAAGATTGATCAATAATAACTATTTCCGTATTGGTGGAGTATCAGTAGATTTGCCCTATGGTTGGATTGATAAATGTAGTGATTTTTGTGATTACTTCGAGCCTAAAGTTGACGAATATGAAAAACTAATTACTAACAACCCGATTTTCCGCCGTCGTGTAGAAGGAGTCGGTACTATCACTCGTGATCAGGCAATTAACTGGGGTTTATCAGGGCCAATGTTGAGAGCGTCTGGGGTCAAGTGGGACTTACGGAAAGTAGATCATTACGAATGTTACGATGATTTTGACTGGGATGTTCATTGGGAAACTGCGGGAGATTGTTTTGCTCGCTACTTAGTTCGAGTTCGTGAGATGCGCGAATCAGTTAAAATTATTCGTCAGGCATTAAAAGGTATTCCTGGTGGTGCTTACGAAAACTTAGAAGCTAGAAGGTTAGCTGAAGGTCGCAAATCGAAGTGGAATGATTTTGAATATCAGTATATAGCGAAAAAAGTTGCTCCTACCTTCAAAATTCCTACAGGAGAACACTATGTTCGTCTTGAAAGTGGTAAGGGTGAACTTGGAATATTTATTGTTGGTAATGATAGTGTCTTCCCTTGGCGTTGGAAAATCCGCGCCCCTGATTTTAATAATCTACAAATTCTCCCAGAATTACTCAAGGGAGTCAAAGTAGCCGATATCATGCCCATTCTCGGTAGTGTAGATATTATCATGGGTTCAGTTGATCGCTAGAGCTAGCAAGCTAAGTTTAATTATCAAGAAAGGCAGGAGTACGGAGATAGAAGAAAACCCTGCCTTTTTTTCTGTCTGTAACCGAAGGAAAAAAGGGTCTAAAACCTATCGTCTAAAAGTGTTCATACTTAAGAAATATTAAATTTATTAAATAAATCAGCAAATAATCGGCTCAAGTTGTTACAGAATTTAAAGTTATCTGGTCTTTTGCCGAGTGAGAATATCCCCATAGGGTAAACTAGCCCTTGATTATATCTAGAATACGATCAAAGAACATTCGCAGTTGGAGCTTATATTCTAATGTCCCATAGCGTCAAAATTTATGATACTTGCATTGGGTGTACCCAGTGCGTTAGAGCGTGTCCTACTGACGTATTGGAGATGGTACCTTGGGACGGCTGTAAAGCTGGTCAAATTGCCGCTTCTCCTCGTACACAAGACTGTGTAGGTTGCAAACGTTGTGAAACGGCTTGTCCTACCGACTTTTTGAGTATCCGTGTCTATTTAGGAGCGGAAACTACTCGCAGTATGGGTCTTGCTTACTAAGACAAAATCTCATAATAAATGGCGGTATTTACCAATATTTATTTAACAGACTAAAACTGTGTCGTCTGGCTTCTATGGTTGTACTGTTTTTCAGTGCGATCGCTAGAGTTCGACGACACTATTTTTTTGACGTTGATGATTTTAAAATATGAAACCGATAAGTCGGCTGTTTGTAGCTATAAGCTATAAGAACAGCTCACGGGGTGACAGCCAATTCAAAAAGCTGACTGAATAAGCTCTTTAGCTCTAAGACCTTTTTGATAAAAAGGTAGCTTATTAAGAGTTAGTATCATTAACTGTTCAACCCAATGGTGACACATTTTAAAGGTTTCAACCCATAATCCACCATATAAACCCACCCAGAAATTACTATGTCTTTTGTCGTTTCTCAAGTTTTCTTTTAAGCGACAAACATATTGTTTAATTCCCATAAATGCTATTTTTTTACCTTTTTTAATCGTTGAAGTATAAGCAATTGCTATAAGTAAAATTAGAGATAATAAACGTTTGTCTGTTCCAAGACATTTTTCCAAATTATAACCGCCAGATTTACAATCTTTAAACATAGCTTCTATGCCCATTCTTTTTTTATATGCTTTGACGGCACTTTTAAGACTAGATAAATTAGTAATTAAATACCATCCTTCATTTTCTCTCTTTTTTTTGGTTGTTTTGCTCCAATAAAAAGCTATGTTTACTTGCTCAAATCCCAATTGTTTAGTAAATTTAACTTGGGATAAGTAAAAAGATTTACCTAGTTTTAAATTCAAGGATAGTAATTGTTGATAATTTTGTTGTCCAATTTGAATATACTTATTACTTTTAGTTCTTAAAACGTATTGGCAGCGTTGCTTTGATAACCAGTCAGCTAAATTAATATTGCCAAATTCCCGATCTCCAATAATTACTACTTCATATCCTTTAAGCAATCTTAAAACTGCTTTAATTAATCTTTTTTGCTCTTCTATATTACTATTTCCTTTTTTATTTAATAACATCCAATGTAGCGGAATTGCTCTTTTATTTTCAATTAAGCTGGCTACAAATAAATTTCGCTCTTGCCATCTGGTTCTATCTATGGCTACATAACATTTTTTCTTTTTTTTGTGATTAACTTTTAACCACTTTTTGAGAATAGGAAACCAAATATATTTTGGTGTTAGTTGTGGTAGTACTAAAAATCTTTGAAGGTGACGACGACGACTCTCATATTTAATTGGTATGGGTAAGAGTGCTGCCAGTTTTTCTATTTGAATTGTTCGATAACTTTGTAAGATTATTACTATTATTCTTAAGGTCGCATATTGTCTAGCAGTTAATAACTTTGACAAACATTTGTGATAGAATTCTGGCAACATTTTGAGGGCGTAATTCTGGGGTCTCCCCAGAATGTTGATCGCCCGAATTTTGATTTTGGGGTCTTCTCAATTAGTTTGACCCCTTTTTCTTACCATTTTTCCGCTATCCGTTACTGTTCATCGTCTTTTACAGTTGCTTGTCACCCCGTAAGTAAGAACAGTAAGAAGAGTAACTTTCGCATTCTTTAACTGCCCTAACTGCCCTAACTGCTTTAACTTGCCCTAACTGTCCTAACTGCCCTAACTGCCCTTGCTTATCGCATCGTCACAAACTCTTCCGCCGAACTAGGATGAATACCGACTGTGGCATCAAAATTGGCTTTAGTTGCGCCCATTTTAACAGCGATCGCTACTCCTTGAATGATTTCTGCTGCACCATCTCCTACCATGTGTGCGCCTATCACTTTATCAGTGTTAGTATCCACAATTAACTTCATTAGGGTTTTTTCTTGTTTATCAGGCAAGGTATAGTACATGGGACGGAACTTACTGCGATATACTTTCACAGCATCCCCGTATTTTTCTTTTGCTTCCGCTTCGCTTAAACCCACGGTAGCTGCTTCGGGAGTAGTAAACACTGCCGTAGGAATATTTTCATAGCTCATTTGTCGTGATTGTCCACCAAAATGGGTATCGGCAAACGCCCGACCTTCATTAATTGCTACAGGCGTGAGGTTAATTCGATCTGTACAGTCTCCAACCGCGTAAATATGGTCTTCCGCAGTTTGGCTATATTCATTTACTGCTACTGCACCATTGACCACTTCCACTTTGGTATTTTCTAAACCTAAATTCTCCAAAATTGGCTTTCTACCTGTGGCAGCTAGACTGGCAGCATCAGCAATAATTGTTTCTTCCTCGTTATTTTTGGTAGGAACAGTAATTTTTAAGCCCGCATCGGTTTTCTCAATTTTCATGCGATCGCCATCACAGTTATTAATAATCTTAATCCCATGATTTTGCATTCCTGTTTGAATTTCATCGCGGATATCTTCATCGAAACCTGTGAGAATTTTTTCACCGCGAATGACTACTGTAACTTCTGAACCTAAGCCATTAAGAATACAGGCAAATTCAACCCCAATATAGCCACCACCAATAATGACTATGCGTTTGGGTTGTTCTGGAAGATGGAATATTTCTCTCGAAGTAATTGCGTGTTCGATGCCAGAAATATTTGGTTTTACAGGTCTTCCCCCTACGGCAATTAAAATCTTTTCCGCAGTAACTTTTTCGTCCCCAATCTCGATCGTATGGGAGTCAATAAATTTACCATGACCTTGATATAATTGGACTGCCGAATTATCTAACATTCTTTGATAGATACCGTTGAGACGAGTCACTTCGTTATTAACAGCCGTGATCATTTTGTGCCAATCAAAGCTACTTTCGCCCACAGTCCAACCGTATCCAACCGATTCTTCAAAGGCAGCAGGAAAATGAGAAGCGTAGACCATTAGCTTTTTAGGAACACAACCCCGATTAACACAAGTTCCTCCCAGGCGATCGCTTTCTACAATTCCTACTTTTGCCCCATATTGGGCAGCACGTCTAGCGGTAGCAATACCCCCTGAACCTGCACCAATCACAAATAAATCAAAGTCATAACTCATTTTTATATACTCCATTTTTTTAAGCTATAAGCTCTAAGCTTTAAGCTTTAAGTTTTTAAGTTCAATTGTTTTTTTAGAGATATATAGAAGTAATCAATTAATTAGTAATGCGATATATCTTGGTTTTTAGCTATTAGCTGTTAGCCCTTCGGGTTCTCCTACGGAGGTGCTACGCAAACGGCATTCGCTCTTTGTTGGAAACTAACAAGACTGCGATGCCTCACTTTTAGCCATTACCTGCTACCTACTACCTACTACCTACTACCTCTCTACTTACCGCCATAGTAAAAAGCGATCTCTTTATCTTTTAAAGGAGGAAATTCTGCATCTAGTAACATTTGATTAAGTTCAGCTTGAGGTAAATGTTTTGCACCAATTCTTACGATTCGAGAACGCATTGTATTGATCACACCGCTTCTTTGTCTTCCTGCCTCAAATCCCATAACTTTATTATACAAAGCTAATTTATTAGAGGGGATAGGAGAACCGTCCAAATCAAGACCTTGTGCGATCGCTTTATCTACCGCGTCTGCACCTTTTGTATCTGTCATAATTGATAATATGTAAAACGCCTACCTTACAGTTTAAGTGGAATGTAAACCAAAGGTTCGGTATTTACCATTCCTTATACCGAAGATAGGCTAATTGCTAGTAACTAGTAGCTATTGATCAGCAAAAAGTCAATAGATAAAAGGATTAAACCAAGTGTGCTTCCAAGAACCAGAGACGCTTATCAATATTGCGAGAGATTTCGGTATATAGATCGGCAGTATCTGCATCTCCTAAATCATTGGTACTATCAATAGCTTCACGAACGTGTTTAGCATAAGCACCAAAGCGATCGGCTAAAGCAGTGACGTGATCTGCCCCAGATACAGCATCTAGAGCATATTCAGGTAAAATCGATTCCGCAGCAGCAATACGGGCTGTTCCCATTGCTACACCCCCTAAAGCTGTTACTCGTTCGGCAACCATATCTACATATTCTTCTAGTTCTGTTGCCATCTCGTCAAACAGTTCATGTAACTGATAAAAGTCCATGCCTTTGACGTTCCAATGTGCCTGTTTGGTTTGAGTCTTTAAATCTAGAGTGGCTGCTAGAGTTTGGTTTAAGATTTCAATTACCTTAACTCGAATATCTTCAGCTAAGTCGATGCGAGTATTGTAAAGCTTTTGTTTAGAAACAGTAGAAACCATGATTTAGTTCTCCTTAGTGTTTATTAAGTTTAAAAAATTTAACCTTCCAAATTCAACTAACCGAAGGTAATATCCAAAAACATCATTGCTACAAATCCAGTCATGATACCTAACGTACCTTCTTGAGCAATACTTTCGCGATCTATTTCAGGGATAATTTCGTCCACTATTACAAATAACATTGAACCTGCTGCGATCGCCATTCCCCAAGGTAGGAAAAACTGACCAAAATTGACAATGCTTGACCCAACTAATCCGCCAATTGGTTCGACTAAGCCAGTCAGTAACGAAATCGATAAAGCATATTTGATGGAATAGTTTAACTCTCTTAATGCTAAAGCAACTACCAAACCTTCGGGCATATTTTGTAAAGCAATTCCCAGTGCTAACGGTAATCCATGACTGATGCTACCGTCGCCAAAACCTACTCCCACTGCTAATCCTTCGGGAAAATTATGAATCGTAATGGCAATAATAAATAACCAAATGCGTTGAAAATTTTGGTTGACTTTAACTTTGCCTTCTAGACCTTGATTGAAATGTTCGTGGGGAAAGTAGTTGTGCATTAACCATAGTAAACTAGCACCTAAAATCATGCCAATACTAATTACTAAGGCGGATTCGGCTGCGGAATAACCTAGATTAACTGCTGCTGCTTCGCCTGGGACAATTAAAGAAAAGGCTGTGGCAGCTAGCATTACTCCTCCACCCAAACCTAATAAAATACTCTGCCATTTTTTATCTAAATTGGCGGTAAATAAAATCGGTAAAGCTCCAACTACGGTAGCCAAACCTGCACCTAAAGAAGCAAGAGTACCAAGATAAATTGTTCCCATGTCTGTATTTATTTACGTAGGAACATTTGATTAGATGTCCCTACATGATTTATGCCATTATTTGCTTTCGCCTTTTAAGTAAGCCAACATAGTGTCAGCATCAGAAACTTCAAAAGGATCGGTAGGACAGTTATCGCCGAAATCTGGCTCAATAAACATTTTTGCGATCTTCATGTCGTTAACTACCATCGAATAACGCCAAGAGCGCAATCCAAAGCCCAGGTTGTCTTTATTAACTAACATCCCCATTTTGCGAGTGAATTCGCCGTTACCATCGGGAAGTAAAAACACATTGTTTACTCCCTGTTGTTTACCCCATTGGAACATTACAAAGGCATCATTAACTGACACACAAACAATTTTGTCTACACCTAAAGCTTTAAAATCTTCGTAGTGTTGTTCGTATCCAGGTAAATGAGTGGAAGAACAAGTAGGAGTGAATGCGCCAGGAAGAGAAAAGACGATTACTTTTTTGCCTTTAAAAATGTCTTCTGTGGTCATGTCTTGCCAACGATAAGGATTAGGCCCTTCAACAGATTCATCACGTACTCTTGTTTTAAATATTACGTTTGGTACTGTGTCTCTCATGAGTTGTATTTACTCCTTACTCGGTTTTTTCTTACTTGTTTATGATTTTCAACATCTAAATCATACTCATAACGACTATGACTTGTCAAGTAAATAATTGACCATCTCTCGTTGAAAGATTTGCTTTAGGAACTAGCTCTTGAATCTCTAAATATGGAGATTAGTAGATGTTCAGAGGCTGGGATATAACCATCGGCGATCGCTTTGGTAATTCAAACCAAGTTTCTAAACCCGTATTAAACATAGAGTTATTGAGAAAGACTAGGCGATCGCAGGTAAAACGTGTTGAAATAGAACTTGAATAATTGGTTGTCCGTTTGGTGTACTCCAATCTTGAGCAAGTTCTGCCATGATAGTATCGGTTGCAGTCAGAACAACTCCTGCTTTTTCCATACGGTTGCGTGACATTTGTTCAGCTAAATCTGATGGTGAACCTGAAGCATCCATTACAGCCTGTACATTGTAACCTGCTTGAACAGCATCAATTGCTGGAAATACCAAGCAAACACTGTTGTCACACCAGCCATAATCAAATTTTTGCGACCTGTTGCCACGACTGCATTGTAAAAGTTCTTATCGTTCCAAGCATTGACAATTCCAGCCCTTTTAACTCTGGCAGCAAAGGCTTCAGGTAAAATTTCCTCTAATTCGGGTAAAAGTGAACCTTGAATATTTTCTTCTTGGCTACTGGTTAAAACCACAGGCATATTCAAGATTTTGGCGGTCTTAGCTAAGGCTATGGTGTGTCGCTTGACCACATCTAGAGGGATGTTTTTAATCAATTGCATTGTGCCAATTTGGTGATCAATCAGTAACAATGCTGTATCTTCAGGCTGAAAAATATTTTTCATGACTATTTTTTCTCGAACGTATTGTTTTCATTTAATGTATATTTGCAGAGCAATCTTAAATTAAGATTAAGTTTTTTTAGAGTTTTGATCTTCTCCAAACTTTCGGAATTTTGTCTATTCTTTGGAATTTATCCAGCTATAAGCTTTAAGCTCTAAGATATAAGCTAAATAAGTGTCTAAAACCCTATTCGTAGCCCTCGCTTATGGCTGATAGCGATCGCATTTCTCCTACTTTAGCTAAACAACCTATAGTGCCAACTCATTTTTGAGCAGCAACCAAAGAAACCCCAATAATGACGAAGACAGTTCCTGTTATGCGTAGTGGACTAGCTGGGTATTTTGTCAGTCCGATCAAACCAAAATGATCTAGAAAAAGTGCTGCAATCATTTGACCTGCAATTGTAAGTGCCAATGTCAATCCTGCCCCAATCTTAGGTGTAGCAAAAATAGTTGACCAAACATACAAAGTTCCTAAACAACCTCCTACCCACATCCACCACGATGTCTGAGACAAGGAAGTTAAAGTAGGAAGAGAATAGCGAGCCAATAAACAAATAATTAGCGATGCGATAGTGCCAGCAAAATATGAAATAAAGGTAACTTGCATTGGCTGACCAACATAACCTCTTAAAAGAGTGTTAAGAGCAACCTGAACAGGCAAAATAGCACCACCGATCAGTGCTGCTAGTAAATAAATGCTTCTATAGTTCATCATTTTGCGGTTTTTGTTTTTTATCTATTGACCAATCGATTTTAGATTTTTTTAATGGTTTTAGTCTTCAACAATCTTTTGAAATTTTGTCTATTCTTTGGAATTTGTTAACTTATTAAAGCGATCGCACAAGCGTACACGACTAGCGTAATCGCTAGTATTACTTATTACTCAACCAAATGTTAAATTAATTCTGCCTAGATACCCAGTTGGTCTTGGTAATTTTTAGGAGTCGTTCCTACATATTTACGAAACACTTTATTCAAATGACTTTGACTGGCAAAACCACATTCCAAGGCTATTTCAGCAAGCGATCGCCCTTGTTCTCGGAGCAATTGTTTAGCTTTTTCTATACGTTGCTGATTAACATACTGATGTGGCGAAATTCTCATTGCCTGTTTAAATTGATCAGCGAAGTAGCAATGACTCATTCCAATCTGCTGTGCCATTACTTTTAAGCTTAAATCTTGGTCTAAATAAGCATGAATATAGTCAAGAGTTTGGCGGAGTTTGTAAGGAGCTAATCCTTTGGCATATTGGCGAAATACTGGTTTGAACACACAATAATGACGTAATAAATGAATAATAAAAATATTACTTAAAGATTCCAAATACAACCTTCCACCCAACTCATCATTTTGCATTTGAGAAAATAATAACTGAGCTAATTGTTCAATTTGAGGGTCATATTTTTTTAAAACTGGCAATAGTTCAATTCGATCTAGATTGAGGCATTCTGTTTCTGTGGCTACTGAGCGTAATAAGTCGGGTTTAATAACTAGATGTAGAGTTTCATCAATTGTTTGCCAACAAGTAAAACCAGAAATTTCTGCGGGATAGAGATAAAATTCCCCTTTATTCATTTCCCCGTCATATTTTCCATAACTATCAAAATGGGTTATTTGTCGTTTATTATCAGTGATAAAAAAAGTTATTAAGTTTAGTATATTCCCGACGTATGAAAGCGATCGCATCTAAAAAAATCCTTTTATGACAAATAGCCGTACATTCACTCTGAAATGCCGAGCGATCAACTACTAGATCTTTGATTATTAACTTATAATGTACGGGAATACCGTACAAATTTAAAAATAATGAATAGTGTTAGTGTTAATCAGTTTCGGGAAAATTTAAAACACTTTGTTGAGCAGGTAATTAGTCAACACGAGGTTTTAAAAGTTACACGACGTAATGGAGAAGATTTTGTAGTCATTAGTGCCGAAGATTGGCAGAGAGAGCAAGAAACCCTCTATGTGCTGCAAAATCAGAGTTTAATGCAGCAAATTGCTGACTCAACTAAAACCCATCTACAAAACAGTGGTTATTCTCCCAATGATGAGGAATTGAATGAGATCACTGGTATTTGAAGGTAATACTTGGGCTATTTACGAGGAACTCCGAGAAAAAGACAAAAAACTACATAAAAATCTTGGTAAATTGCTCAAAGAAATGTTGCGTCAAGATCCAAGTGTCGGTACTGGCAAACCTGAGCCTCTCAAGCATAATCTTTCAGGCTTTTGGTCAAGAAGATTATCTCAAAAGGATCGAATTATTTATAAATTTGACAACCGCTATATCTATATTTTTGCTATTGGTGGTCATTACGATAACTGAGTATCAATTTAGCTAAAAATAGCTTTGATATATTCCCGACGCATAGAAGCGATCGCATCTAAAGAAATACCTTTAGGACAAACAGCAGTACATTCGCCGTGATTAGAACAGTCACCAAATCCTTCCTGTGCCATTTGTGCAGTCATGTTTAAGACTCGTTGTTGCCTTTCGGGATGTCCTTGAGGTAGTAAAGATAGGTGAGATATTTTAGCAGCAGTAAATAGAGATGCAGAGGCATTAGGACAAGCTGCAACACAAGCACCACAACCAATACAAGCAGCATAATCAAAAGCGCGATCGCTATTTTCTTTCCTTACAGGTAGAGAATTCGCATCGGGGGCTGCTCCTGTATTAACTGAAATATAACCACCAGCAGCCATAATTCGATCAAACGCCGAGCGATCGACTACTAAATCTTTAATTATCGGAAAAGCTTTGGCACGCCAAGGTTCTACAGTGATTGTATCGCCATCTTGAAAACTTCTTAGGTGTAGCTGACATACAGCAGTTTGCTTTTGTTCTCCATGAGCCACACCATTAATCATCAAGCCACAAGAACCACAAATGCCTTCTCCACAGTCACTATCAAAAGCTACAGGTTCTTGATTGTTTTTAATCAGTTGTTCGTTTAAGACATCTAATAATTCAAGAAAAGACATACTCGGATGAGCATTATCTACAGCATATTCTTCCAATTTTCCTGGGCTTTCAGGGTTAGGTTGTCGCCAGATTTTTAGCTTGATTTTCATATTGGTTCATTGTTAATTGTTAATTGTTGATGGTTGATTATTATTAGGCACTAGGCACTAGGCACTAGGTGTTACTCATTACTCATTACTCATTACTTAGCAACCGACGTAGTGGCTAAGTCGGCTAAAAACTGCTGACGATTAAACTGATAATTATCACCTAAAAACTCAATAATTTTGGTTGTATCATCTAAAGCATTTTGTAAACAAGTAGATGCTCCAGGGGAAGGAGTAATATTAAAAATAATGCGATCGCCTGTGATTTTAGCTTCTCCCATTTCCAAAGCTTGGGTATTGAGATTAACTATTTGAGGTCTAACTCCACCATAGCCTTTAGCATAAGTAAGATCTTTTAACTTAATTGAAGGGATAATTTTTTTTACTTCTTGTATAAATAAGCGTTTGCCAATAATAGGAAAATCGTAGGCAAAATTTAGGAGAATATACTTTAAGATAACGGGATCGGATAGAATTTTGAGGAAACTAAGAACAGCTTTGCTACTTAAGCCCGCCGTTTGGAAATATTCAATAATGCTAGAATACTTATGGCGTTCTAACATTGGCAATACTTTAGCAGTCGGGCCAAAACGAGCGATCGCTTGATTATGGACTTCAGGATCGCCATGAACCGCAGCAAAAGGAAGCTTTTCGCGTTGTACTGTATAAACTTTGCCGTTAAGCAATTTAGGGGCAAAATAAAAGCTGCCAGCAACACTTAGTAGAGCATAATTTAAACCATAACCTAAAGATTTCGCAAATAATAAACTATGCGCTCCTGCTGCCACTACCACGGCTTTTGCCTGAATAGCTTGATTGTTAAGTTTAATTTGATAAAGATCATTGTTTCGAGTTATTTTTTGGACTTTTTTATTAAAGAAAAAGTTGATATTTTTAGCCGATTTTTCTACAGCTTGATTAAGAAAAGATTTAGCTAGGCGATTAAAATCGACAGTGTAACCTTCCTCAGTAAATAAAGCAACAATTGGTTCATCAGTAGCACGATTCTCCCAAACCTTGGGTTCTTTTAATGCTATTTCTGCCGAATCAAGTAATTTTAAAGCTGGAAAAAGTTGTTTGAATTCTTGATATCTTTTGGTTAGTTGGTTAACTTGTTCTGTACCAACTCCTAATACTAGTTTATGGTATTTAGTATATATATCCTGAGTACTATCTTTGGTTAAAAGATAATTTTTAACTAAATTTGCCCCAGCTTTAACTTTAGTAGCTTTTGCTATAGTATAGTTAGTTTCAATATCACCAAAATGTAGAGTTTGACTATTACTATTAGTATAAGAATTAATTAAAGCAACATCAGATTCTTTTTCGATTAAAGTAATATTTTGAATATTAGTATAATTACTCAAAGTGTAGAGTAAAGCCGTGCCACAAACACCACCACCGACGATAACAACTTCATAAATATTGTCATTCATAAAAAAGGTCTAGTGTGAATTAAAAAATCAAGTGATTCGTTCTTTAGCTGTAAGCTCTAAGCCATAAGCTTTTTATTTGCCAGTATCTTACATAATAACAACTCTTAACTTGGTTAAGAAAACCTTGATTTTTGGTGATTAGTGATTGGTGACTGGTGATTGGTGATTGGGAATAAGCTATTTACTTATTACTTATTTTATTAGGCACTAGGCTTAATTAACCTATAACCTATAACCGCTTGACAACGAAGTCATTTCATTGATCATTTACCATTTATCAACGATATCGAATGCTCAATTCGGGCGGTCAAAGTTCACAGTTCCTAAACGGAACAGTGCTGCTTTGACTTCGTCAACATTTGGAGGAGACCTCCAAATTACGCCCTCACAATGTTTAATGTTCAATGTTTAATGTTTAATGTTGACTGGTTTTAGCTACTACCACCGTCCCAATAACTTTAATCTGTTGTTGGCGTAAAGTTCTGGCTGCTTCCTTAACAGTAGTTCCCAAAGTATATATATCATCTAACAATAGAACAGGATATTTTGGTAGCCTATGTCCTAACTGAAATGCCCCCTGTAAATTATTAATTCTCGCTTCAGGACTTAAATCAAACATTGCCTTAGTATCTCTGAATCGCATCAATGCTTGAGAATCTAACCTATATCCAGTCACTTGACAAAAACTCTGGGCGATTATTTCTGCTTGGTTAAAACCTCTATCTTTAAATTTTCGACTATATAAGGGTATGGGAATAACGCTTACTTGCTGTTGAGGTTTAATCAAACCACTGGCTAACCAAGCTTTAGCCAGTAATTGTCCCAATATTCTACCTAGATCTGGTTGTTGATGATACTTCATTAAAGCGATCGCTCTTTTGAGTTGTCCATCGTATTTACCCCAAGCAAATACAGGCAGATCCCCTTGCCAATAACGGCGATCGCTTGCTGAAAATTCATGACTAGTTAATTTTTGTAAGCAATAATCACAAAGAAGGTCACAAGTGTTTCGCTGGCAACAAGGACAACGAGATTGTAAAAAGACTGAGAGTAATTGTTTTAACATATTCCTAGTTTGCCCAAATTTAGGAGTTTATATTTAATGGAAATTGAAATTGTCAAACTTAACGAAGCAGCAATTATTCCTAGCTATAGTCATCCTGGGGATGCAGGACTAGATTTATTTGCAGTTGAAGCCCAAGAAATATTGCCAGGGGAAACCAAATTAATTAATACAGGAATTGCGATCGCTTTACCTTTTGGCACTGAAGCCCAAATTCGTCCTCGTAGTGGCTTGGCATTAAAACATTCAATTACTGTTTTAAATTCTCCTGGCACAATCGACGCTGGTTATCGCGGAGAAATCGGTATTATTTTAATCAATCTCGGCAAAAAACCGTTTCAAGTCCTTCCAGGTATGAAAATTGCTCAAATGGTTATTGCTTCATTTATTCAGGCAAAACTAACAATAGTTAATCAATTAGATACTACAGCTAGAGGGATTGATGGCTTTGGATCGACTGGAACATAGAATAGCAATAGGAACAATTATTTAAGGTTTTATAAATTATAATTCATTGCTAATGATATAAAAGAGCCTGAAATTTAGAATAAAAGAGTTGTATTTGTTTAAAACAAGTCTTTTAATATTATTAATTACATACTTATTAACAATAAAATTCTTTAGAAGAGATAGATTTAACAATTTCTCAATAATTATTAAGCAAATCTTAAGATACGGTTTGATTTTTAAACTATAGATTTATAACGGAAGAATGATGTACTTTTATAAGCGCATCAATACAATGGATTTAACTCAATAAACCATACTATATAACTTTAGATTAATAAACATAATCCCACAGTCATGTTATCTAAAAATAGAGGAAAAGTTGCTCTGATCTCTGTTCATGGTGATCCTGCTGTAAACATTGGGAAAGAAGAAGCGGGCGGACAAAATGTCTACGTTAGACAAGTAGGAGAAGCCCTAGCGCGCCAAGGTTGGCAAGTAGATATGTTTACTCGTTGCAGCGACGCAAATCAACCAGAGATTGTTGAACATAGTCCTAACTGTCGGACAATTCGTCTCACAGCAGGCCCTCAAAAGTTTGTTCCGAGACAAAAAATATTCCAATATTTACCAGAATTTGTTAAAGCATTTATAAATTTCCAGCATCAACAAAAAACCATTTATCCTATTATCCATACCAATTACTGGCTTTCCGCGTGGGTTGGGATGGAGATAAAAAAAATCCAGACTGTCCGACATTTGCACACATATCACTCATTAGGTGCAGTTAAATATCGTTCCGTTACTACTGTGCCTCTAATAGCCAAAACCCGTCTCCGTGTAGAAAAGCAATGTTTAGAAACCGCAGATATGATCATTGCTACTTCTCCTCAAGAGCAAGAACATATGCGATCGCTCGTATCAACCAAAGGCAATATTACCGTTATTCCTTGTGGTACTGATATTGAATGTTTTGGAAGCATTGATCGCCAGTCAGGAAGAGCCAAACTTGGTATAAATCCAGAAGATAAGGTGGTTATGTATGCAGGACGTTTTGACGAACGTAAAGGTATTGAAACTTTAGTAAGAGCGATCGCCAGAGAAGAAGTCATATCCCACCAAAACTTGAAGTTAATTATTGTCGGTGGCTATACTCCTGGAGAAAGCGATGGTCAAGAAAAAGAGCGCATTACCAATATTGTTCAGGAATTAGAGATTGAAGATATTACTAAATTCGCTGGTCGAGTTCAACACCAAGATTTAGCCTCTTATTATGCTGCTGCGGATGTCTGTGTTGTCCCCAGTCATTATGAACCATTTGGTTTAGTAGCAATTGAATCTATGGCTGCGCGCACTCCCGTCGTTGCTTCTGATGTAGGTGGTTTAAAATTCTCAGTTGTTGATCAAGTAACTGGCTTACTAGTTCCACCCCAAGATGAGGCAGCTTTTGCTCAGGCTATTAACTCTATCCTGTCTAGTCCGAAATGGCGTGAACAGTTAGGAAACAATGCTAGAAAGAGAGTAGAAGCTAAATTTAGTTGGAATGGTGTTGCTAATCAATTAGAGCAACAATATTTATCAGAATTAAGCAATCTGTACGCGGAATTGGGCTTACTCAATCCTGCGGTATAAGATTAAGTCAAATTAAATACTCTTACTTAAACTTCATTCAATAAATTAACTAGGAGATAGGAGCAATCTTGTCTCCTTTTTATAATGAACTACCCCACACTCTAGGGTCTAGCTTAGTTGACGATAAGTATGAAGAATATTGAAAAATTTAGCAAAATCAAAACTTCTAGGATCAAATCTGTGACCTGAACGATCTACAGCCTTATGAGTAGTAATGCGTTCATCTGGGATGCTGCTCATAGCTAGTAACCAAGCTAAAGACTGATATTGGCGATCGCTATAACCGCTATGGGTTGATTGATTTCCACGTCCGTCTGGTGGAGTTTCTAGAGATATATGGTAAGCAAAGTTATTTACTGATGGTGGCAAATTAGGATTAGTTTTGACTGATTCAATACCAGAGGGACTTTCAAACACGGAATTACCTGCACCAAAAGCCCGTTTATCTGAAGGGACGAGATAGATAATAGTTCCATCCAAAGCAATTAAAGCGTGATAGCTAACTTGATGACTGTCATGTTTGTTGGGGGTTCTAAACGTGTTAATAGTACTACTAAGCGAACCAACAGTTTCATGTAATACAGCCAGAGGTTGGTTATTTAAAGGCTTACCATAAATATCATGACTATAGCGATCTCCAAAGTTAGTGGGATGGATAGCTGCGATTGTATATTTGGGTTTATATTGCTCAAAAGTAGAAGTGGTTTTATATGCCTGTTCATTAATGATTGGTGTTTTTGCTTTTTGTGCAATGGGTAATTGAGAATCAGCAGTCGGTAACTGTTTTGTCTCTTTCGATTTTGGCTCTATCTGTAAATCTGGCTTGGCTATTTTTGAAGTTTGAGTATTATTGTTTTGAGTATTTCTAGGCTTTGTAGATAATTGATCAACGGTTATAGTAGGCTCTGTTGTTTTAGGTTGTAGTAATCTGTTACTCCCAAGAAAATTGTGATTTTGGCTGATAATAATACAAAAGCTGACAATCGAGACAATAATTAATAGTCTTATTAGAGATTGAACTTTGGACATAATCTAGTTAATCAGCATTCATGCTCAAAAAATACAACTATTATTAATATTCCCTATTTTGCTTAACACTTAATAGTTAGGGTTTTCTGAAAAACTAAGATTTGGGAATGTAACCGTTTAGAACGATCCTGCTAATGTCATATTAGATCCGATTGATAGAGTAGAACTCTTTCATAAGTCTTATAAATCCTGGTTTAAAACTGTTAGCCTACTTGCAACGAAAAGCATAAAATCTATTACCTGGCGTTATTAAAGAAATAATTCTTCTAAACTAAACATAGGACTAATTTTCTGAAAAGTATAGTTACTTTCAGTTTACTATCTGCTTTTTTCTGATCCCAAACACTCCTGTTAATTACCCACAAACTAGTTAACGCGAGGTAATTTCTCACTAAGCTTACAACTGATGGAAAACAAATCGGCTCGATTTTACACCCTCCTATCGATTGGGGCTGCTATCTTAACAATTGCTCTTAAAGCAGGAGCTTATTTCTTGACTGGTTCGGTGGGACTACTTTCAGATGCAGCAGAGTCGATTGTCAATTTGGTTGCAGCGATCGTTGCTACTTGGGCAGTTACTTATGCAGCTAAACCACCTGATGAAAATCATGCCTTCGGACATTATAAAGCCGAATATTTTTCCAGTCGTGAGTCTAGGGAAGTCCGCGTTGTATGCTTGCATCAACGTCGGGAGGAGGTCACTTTATGATTGCTCTACTTTGCTAACAATGTAGTTTTTGCCTTGCAATTGAATTAATTTTTGTACTGTTTGTTTAAATATGGCTACTTGTTTATCATTAGGTTGAGTTTGCTGCCAAATTTCTCTTGCCATCAAGCGATCGCGCCACCTTTCAATCTGCTCAATTTGATTAAGATCGTAACCTAATTTGCCTACTAGAATCACAGCATTTCCTGCCACAATATCACCTAAAGATAGACTATTTCCACCAAAATAAGCATCATCGGCTAACAATTCAACTAAAAAGTTCAAGATTCTAGTAATTTTACGTTTTGCTTTTTTAAATTGCGGTGAATCTTCTGTTTCACTAATCAACGGAATTACCAAAGAAGATAATTCACTATTAGCTACCATTTGCGCCATTTTGGCTTTAGCTAATTGGGATGGATCTTTTGGCAGTAGAGGATTTTCAGGATACTTGCATTCTAAATAATCTAAAATAGCCAAAGATTCTAATACTCGCAAACCATCATCAATAACTACTGGGACATGATGAAAAGGATTAATCGCCAGAAACTCGCGCTTAAACTGTTCTCCTTCTTTAAGGTTGACAATTAACGGTGTAAACGGAATTTCTTTTTCTAATAAAACGATCCAAACACGACGGGATAAGGGAGATAGGGGATTGTAATAAAATTGCAGCATGATCTTAATTACTGATTATTAATAACTAGATTTGTTAATAAACTATTTTGAAATTTATAACTCAAATCTATTTATAAAATAAGATTTTGATTTTAAATATATGCTCCCAAAAATATTAATTGATTTCTAATTTCTTCTGAAGACATACATAAAACTAATTTTTGTAAACCTCTTAGTTGTTCTCCTACAGAATAACTTTGTCTAGCTACAGCAATAATTCCAGAGTGTTCTGTGCCTTCAGTCATATATATTTTATGTAATCGACAATAATCTTGAACATTAAAAGTATAAATTGCACGATTATGGTTAGTTGACCAAATTAATTGTTCTGAATCAATAAGACCAAGATTTTCAGCTTCAAAAGTAGTTAATATATCAATCCCTACATTACGTAAATTTATAATGAGAGAATTTCTGCTAGCATCTTCGTCAATATAAAAACGAATTTTACTCACTGTAATTCGTCAGTTTGATACTGAGCTAATAGTTGTTGATATTCTGCTACTTCTTCGACAAAATATTGTTCTATTTGTTCTTTATTTGCATAATAATAAGCAAGAGCTGCGTGAATTTCTGCCAATGTCAAAAAATCATATTCATCTTTTATTTGCTGAGGGGTTAAACCTTCTTTAGTTAAGGTGGCTATTTGCCCGACAGAAAATCTTTTTCCCGCAATTCGTGGACGACCATAGCCAACATCTGGAGTCGAAACAATTAATGTTCCAATATCAATAGTAGTTACCATTGTAATTTTTGATAGCAGTTTCCTCTTAACGTGATTATAACTAAAATCACTGTCTATGCTGTCTATACATACATATAACCAATTCACCTGCGGGAGTTGCTCGTAACTCTTCTACTAACGCAACCATTTCTGTTGGTAATTTTGCTAGTTGAGAGTTATAAAAAGGATGATGTTCAGGACAAATAACAGGAGAAGCTAAGGCAGCAAAAGTTATATCTGTTGAGGAAAAGCGATCGCCTACTAGATATTGTTGACCTGATAGTCTTTGGTTAACTACCGTGAAAACTTCTTTAATATCTTGTAAAGCATCTTCCTTGCTGGCTTCTGTGATGTTGTAATACTGCCCGAGTAACCCAGGTATTCTGGGTAAGGCGATAATACATTTAATCTTTTCGCTCAAAGGTGCATTTATCCCCCAGGCGATCGCAATTTTCAAGGGTTGTTGGATTGCATAGTAATAACCCCAATTGCGCGTTGCTACCCCTAATTTCTGGTCAAATAACTCTTCTAAGGTTTCTGCTTGCTGGCGTAATTCTGGATCTTGGGGATAAAGTTGCTGATTAGGATCAATAGTATCTAGATAATGCAAGATATCTTGAGAATCAGTTAATGCCTTGTCATTGACTACTAAAACAGGTACGCTTGTGCCTCCATAACGGGATGTATATTGTCTGTGAAATGGTGGTGCGTGGCTTTCTTCCACATAATCTATCCCTAAGCTATCTAATGCCCAGCGAACTTTCTCGCAGTAGTGACTGATGGCAATTGTAATTAATAAAGGTTGATTAGTTTTAGCTGTATTCATTCTTCTATCTCCTTGCTAACACGCCATTCTTGAGCAATTAATGCCGACCAAATAATAAATGCTACTACTGATAGTCCTGCAATTACATCAGTCCAAATCAAAAGGTGCATTTTTGCCGAAAACTGAGACAATTCACCATAAAAGTAATGGGCAAAACTAGATAACCCCGTCCCAGCATACATACCTAACAGAAAATAACTCAACCAAAATAGTTGTTTGCTATAAAGCCAGTAACCGATGATTCCAATCTGAGTCATGACCACCCAGGTAATTAATACACCAGAGGTTGTAAACCATTCAGGTTCGGGATATTCACGAACATAAATGGCGTTATCAGTGTAGTGGAGACTGGTAATAGCAATGTTCAAAATTACAATTGATAGTAACCATGTTTTACCTTGCTGCATTGGTTAAATCCTCCATAGTTGTCATGTAATTACGCTAAAAATTCTCTGCCTTTGTCTAAACCATTTTGATAGACTGCTTTTAAGCCTTCGGGTGTAGCTTTGATGATGTCTACTCCCAATTCTTTAGGATCAATATCTGGTTGAATTAAATGTATTGGTACTTGTTGATATTGATCGGGGATAACTTCTAGCCGAAACAAGTCGCGATAAAGCTTACCTGGTTCAGCAGCAATGGCAACTACTGTTTGATATCCTTGTTCGACCATTTCCAATGCAGGACATATACAGGTATAGGAAGCATCGACGTAAGGCTTTTTATCAATCCAAGCAGGAACATCCCAAGCGTGTAGCATCCTACTGGAAGCGTAAGTTACTTCGTGAAAGTTATTTTGATTAAGGGTTAAATTGTTTTTTATCGCAGTACTAAAAAGATCGAGTTGTAAATGTTCATTCACCCAACTACGGTCTTGTTTCGCAGCCAATACTAATAGCTTTTTACCTAATCTTCTTGCTTGTTTCCCTTGTGTTTTTTCCGCAGCTTCCTGATTAGTTACTGCACTGGTAGCAATATAGAAATCTGGCTGATTCGATTCAAAAAGCTGTTTGCCACCTCTAGCATTAAAATAAGAAATTCCGCCCAGACATACCTGACTCATACTTTTAGTCTGGTGATGAACTTTTAAACCTTCCAGCCAATAATTCATTCCTGACTCTCTAGCCTTACCGATAACTGCCCAAGCACTAGACATTACTGAACCTGAAGCAGCAGCATAAGCATCTGCCTTGATATTTGCCTCTTCAAAAGCACTCAATACACCATGAGTAAATATGGTTTTAAAACCTCCCGATGCACAGGCGATCGCCATCAAATTATTTGTAATCTTTGACATTAGTATTTACATCCTGTATTTAAATTCCTATTTTTATAGATCAATCAAGCAAAGCGATCGCCAGCAATTTCAAAACTCTTTTAATCATCAAAGTAGAGATTATGATGATTGCTTGACCTTGCTAATAATTTGATTTTTGCTTTGTAATTTAATTAATTCTTGTACTGTTTGTTTAAATATTTCTACCTGTTCATCGTTAGGTTGAGTTTGCTGCCATACTTCTCTTTGCATTAAGCGATCGCTCCACCTAGCAATCTGCTCAATTTGACTTAGCTCGTAACCTAATTTGCCAACTAGAATCACTGCATCTCCTGTCACAATATCACCCACAGATAAAGTATCTCCGCCAAAATAAGCATCATCGGCTAATAATTCGGCTAAAAAGTTTAATATTCTGGTAATTTTGCGTTTTGCTTTTTTTAATTGTGATGATTCTTTTGTTTCACTGATTAACGGAATCACCAAAGAAGATAATTCACTACTAGCTACCATTTGCGCCATTTTGACTTTAGCTAATTGCGATGGAGCTTTTGGTAACAGTGGATTTTGAGGATACTTACATTCTAAATAATCTAAAATCGCCAGAGATTCTAATATTCTCAAACCATCGTCTATAAGTACTGGGACATGATGAAAAGGATTAATTGCTAGAAAATCTCGCTTAAACTGTTCTCCTTCTTTAAGATTGACCGTTATCGGTGTAAACGGAATTTCTTTTTCTAATAAAGCAATCCAAACACGACGAGACAATGGAGATAGAGGATTGTAATAAAATTGCAGCATGAATTTAATTCTTCTCAATTAAAAATCTTCATCGATTGTAAGCAAGCAAAGATCAGTGCCAAGGTACTAACTAAAGAGCCTGTAGCACCCACCATATTGCCCAAGTAAACAATTTTGTTCTCAATGGTTTTACCAATAGAAAGTCCACGATGCCCTACCCAAGCACCGTAGGTCAAAGCGATACAAAATCCATAACCAGAAATAACAGACGACCAAACCAAAATGGATAAAGCGAGAGCCTTCGGCATAGCTTCGCTTACCGCATTAATCTCTAGCTGATAAATCGCAGCAGCAAAAGCAATCATTGTCGTGCCACCTATTGATAGGCCTGAATGAGCTACTCGCCATGCCCTAATGACTTCTTCGTCTTTTTTCTGAGTAATAGCTGAACCGTAAGGAATTCCTGATAACGAACCGATTAGCAGGACAATTGCACCATGAAATAACAGTTGTAGAGATAAATTCATTGTGTTTTTCCAAAATTATCAAGGTTTTTGCAAGTAACACTTGCTTTAGATCTTCAAAATAACAACTATTTCAAAAAATTGCAAGCAGCACTTGCAAAATATCAATTAAATTCGGCGTAAATATTTTTTAATTCTTCAGGCATAGCCATTGGACGCATAGTTTCTAAACTCATAAAAAATCCCACTTGCGTCGCGGTAGCAGCTATTTCTTGCCCAATACAAATCTCAGCTTGTAAAGTACAGCGTAAACGCCCCAATTGAGACATCCACATCTTACCTACAGGGCGATCGCCTAACCGCAAAGCTTTTTGATATTTGATTTCGGTTGAGTTAACAGTTGGGCAGTATCCCTTTGACATTAACTGTTCTAGAGGGAAATGAGACTCTAGCATTGTCAATCTTAAGTCTTCTAACCAGCGAATATAGACAATATTGCTGACAATTCCTGCAAAATCGATGTCATAGGTTTTAATTGGTAAGTTTAGTGCTACTTCAAAGGGTTTTTTTTTCATTTGAGATTAATAATTAAATTTTTAGACCGATCGGTCTTTTTTGAGTCAAAAAAATTTAGCTGCGTTTTAGGCAAGATTAGTCTGAATATAACTTTGCAGGTGCGCTACGACTATTTCTAGATGAATAGGATTTCGTTCCAGTTTGCTCATCATAACTGCTCCTTCTAAAGCTGAAAAAATAATCGTGGCAACAGTATCAGGTTCAACAGTTGATCGCACTTCCCCTTTTTTAATCCCTATATTGATAATCCGCACAATCAAACCTCGACTGGAATTCATAGCCTGTAAAGCGCGATCGCGTAAGGGAGAATCGGTATCATCGGTTTCAATGGCTGTATTTAAAATTGGACAGCCTCCAATAATTGGCGGATCGTCGATATAAATTAGGTAACTGGCTATTAGTGCCTGTAACCGTTCAATCGCATTTCGTTTAGTTTTCACCACACTCCAAATTCTTTTACTCAAAAGACTTTCTGCATAATCAAACGCTGCTAACGCCAGTTCATCTTTACTTTTGAAATGATTATAAATTCCTCCTTTCTTTAAACCAGTTGCCTGCATAATATCGGCAATAGAAGAACCTGCATAACCTTGCTGGTTAAATAACTCTGCTGCTTGCTGAATTATACGCGCTTTAGTTTGTTCGGCTTTGGACATTAAATTTTAATTTAAGACCGTTCGGTCTGTGTTTAAGAATAATATAAAAGACCATGTTTGGCAAATACATACTTTTAATAATAACTGTAAGTATCTTTATATATAGCTTTGAAAATTAATTCGCTTAAAAGTTGACTAATTCTTCAATTAATACTATATTACTAACAAGCTTGGCAATTCCTTCAGACGACTCGAAATTGGGGAACAAACAAGTAAGTTCCCTTTTCTATAATTCAAAATTGACAGATTACTACTGTGTACCAACAGATATACCACCAGGGAGTTCCGAACCGACTATTGTTCTGATTTTAATTCCTAAATTATTAGGCTGAGGTTCCCATCCTACCTGATATCCATCAGCCCAAGCTTGTTTTCTAGCTGCGCGAAAAGCTTCAAAGCTATCTGGTCGGACAATAAATAGTACATACTCTTTATCAGAATTATATTGAGATAAAACTTGTTTAAATTCAGACTCGGCTGCTGTTAGTTGCTTAGTGGTTTCGCCAATGTTAGGTGATACAGGCTCAAATAATAGCGATACTCCATCATCTACCGTTTTAACATTGTAATTCTTAGTACTGACTCTAAAATTACTTTGACGACCTAAAATACTCATCATGCAGGACTGATAGTTATTTTGACTAGCCAAATAGTCTGGGGAATTGGAATTAGTATTGGGTTTATTGCAATTGGGCATATTGCTCGATAATTCCAGTTCTTTTTCACGTACTTGACGTAAATTTAAATGACTTATCTTATTATTTTTAATTTCAAACCAAATTGCTTCTTTTTTAGTGGTAGAGAATAAAGGAGTTTGAATCGTGATTTTGGTTTTAGGACGGCTACTACCTGTAGCTATGAGGGTAACAAACAGAGTTATAAAAATTAATGCGCCAACGGTATTAGTAAGAGTATCTAAAAAAGAATCTAAATTTCCACTAACAGGTTGAGTTCTGCGCCTAGTTCTATTTCTCATGAATTATGTAATTTTGATTATTTAACTTTCAATTTTGAGTTCTAAGCCAAACTCTAATGGCTCATAACCGATATCTATTCCCTGTTTAAATACTAGTACCCGAAGTTTATCAAACATTTCTAATCCATCTGGGCGCAAAATGATAATGAGATACTGCTTTTCTTTATTAGCTTTTAATTGAGCAATTGTTTTTCTTAGGGCAGATTGTTCATCATAAATATCTGCCCTGGGTGCAAATTGCTTATTGGGATGAAGTATAAAACCGTCTTGACGACATTCAATGTAAACAGGGGTTTTATTTTTTATATTGTTAGCTGCTTTTTTCTCTCCATCTTCACCTCCACCTGTTTGGGCTACTACTACTGCTTCTTGGGGGTCAAGAGCTTGAGTGGTTAAGATAATAATTAATAGGATTAGTGTACCAATAGTACAGGCAATAACTGAAAGAAAAGGAAAGAGTTCTATTTCTGTTGACGGTTTGCGATGGGTTTTGCGCCTAGACATACGGCTTTCTTAGTTTTTTAGAAGAACTATAAATGACTACATTTGACTATTTTTATTCAAATTCAAAATTTCTACCATTATCTTGTTCTACTAGGGTAATGCGACGAGGTTTGTTAAGTTGTCTGAGGATGGGCTGAAGTTGAGATAGATTATCTCTCACTCCTTCTAAAATGGCTTCGAGTTGAGCATTATTTCTTTCTAGGGGAGTAAAACTATTCTCTAAGCCTTGCTGTACTTGGTGAAAATCAGTTATTTTCTGAGTAGTAAATTCTAAGGAGCTAACTCGACTTTCTAAAATTTGAGCTGCTTTTTCTAATTGTTGACTAATTCCTTGAGTTTGAGCATTAAGATCTTGGGCTGCTGCCATATTTTTGCTTCTAATTTCATCCACAATTAACCTGATTTGCTGTACCAGTTCTTGATTTGTTTGTTGTTGCCGAGCAAAGAAATCCAGAAATTCCTGGCGATCGCTATGTGCTTGTTGTCTAACTTCGTCTACTTGAGCAATTACTTTAGAACTCATATCCTGTACTTTACTGATCTCGGTTAGAAATCCTGATGATAACCTTCTAGCAGCTAGTTCAGCATAACTTTGGGCAGGCTCAATTAAATCTTGAGGTTCAGGAAAATTTTCTCTAATTGCACCTTCAACAGCTTGGTTGATACTGGTTAAATCTAACTGTTCATTACCCTTTTTGAGTCTGGGTAATAGTTTATCGTTAATAAACATATCGATCCCTAGTAGTAACTTGGTTTCATAGCGTTCTACTAGTACCAAAGGAATCATCACTAATACACTGAGAAACAAAGATAATAAAGTTGTATCAAAAGCTACTGCTAAGTTACTTGTTACCTGACCTACACCTTCTTTAATCTGTTCTACATCTGTAGAGTTCTCCATAAAGGTCGTGAAGCCATTAACTGCACCACTAATCCCAACAACTGTACCAATAAAACCCAACAGCGGAATTGCCCAACCGAAGATCTTGGGAATAGAATAAGAAGCTTCTGAAGCAGTGACATAGAAAGCAGAATCATCAAGAGCAAATTCAGTGGCAGTAGTGCGATCGCCACTTTTTGTATAGGCTTTGATTACCCGTCCGCACCGAATAGCAACTAAATTACCATCTTTGATTAATCTTTGCTGAAAATAATCGACTTCATGAGATTGGGGTTGATCTAGGGGAATATGATCGGCAATCCAAATTTTGCTTAATGCCGTAGATTCTTGTTGTAACGACAAAAATTTTAAAATCGTAAATGCTACTACCAAAGCACCAAACGAAACGGTTATGGCTTGAATAAAACCTCTCTCAAAGAGTAAAACACCAGTATAAGATTGCCTAATTGGTGGTACTAAACCAACTACACCATAAGTAACTATAAATATGGCTGCTGCTAAAATAAGCATCAGTATGGGATCTACTTCTAATTCTTGACGTTTGGAATTGTAAGTACGGGGTTTAGGTTTAAATTTAAACTTGCTCATATTGATTGTTAGTTGTTATTTATGACTCTTGCAGCCAAAGAATTGGTTTTTTGTTAGTAATAGCTTATAGGTTACTCTCTAGTCAATTGGTTATTGATGTTCACTGGGGAATTTAGGTGTTAGAACATAATTAAATTGACTTATGATCACTTAAGAAGAGTAAAAAGTAATAATCATATGTAATTGCTGTTCTTTCTCTCCTTACTATACGGATAATAAAACTGGTAATTTTTGCATAGACTAAAGTTTGAAAGATGAGCAACTGGCTATTTTAATTAACTTAATTATAAAAAGTGACTTAAAAATCATAGTTTACACCTTTTTAGGTAATCAAACTCATGTAAAGAAAACGAATATAGCAGGCGAACTATAAATGAATTATTTTATTGATTTTTGGGAAATATTAAAAGTATAGATTTCAACCAAAAATTATATGGATAATCAAAATAATGCTTTTGCGCCTCTAGTTAATGGTCTTGGAGGAGAAGCTGGCTTTGGAGAAAATTCCTTATCCAGGAATGATGATGACTCAACAGAATTTATTGATATCACTTCAGTATTTGAAAACGGTCTCAATTTTTTTGGGACAAATTATCAAGGTTTCTACGTTAATAACAATGGCAACATTACTTTTAATGATTCTCTGAGCGAATATACTCCTTTTGCCATTACAGGCGATACTGGAGTACCCATTATTGCTCCTTTTTTTGCTGATGTTGATACATCTTTAGAGCGTCTTACCGCCTCAGCAGGAGGTAATTCTACAGGTTCTAATTTAGTTTACTGGGATTTAGATCCAGCAGCCAATACTGTAACCATTACTTGGGATGATGTGGGAGTGTATCCTGAAGGACAAGTCCCAAATGCTTTTCAACTTATTTTAAGAGACTTGGGAGCAGAAAACTTCCAAATGGAGTTTCGTTATGAAGACATTCAATGGACAGTAGGAGAAGCTTCAGATACTGAATATGCTCGTGTGGGTTATTCCGCAGCAGATGGCGAAAACTTTCAGGAAATCCCTCAGTCTGGTAATAATCAACAGCTTTTGCAATTAGAAAAAGCCAGTAATGTTAACCAAGCAGGTAGGTATATTTTTTCTGTCATTAATGGAATTCCGCAAACAGGAAGAACGATTAATGGCTTACCTGTCTCTAATATTCATCGCTTTTATCAATACCAAAAGGGATTTCATCTTTATACAAGTGATGCCAACGAAATTCAAACAGTTTTGGACAAAAGTAGTGCAGGCGAATTAAGTTATACTTATGAAGCTGAAAAGTATACAGTTTTAACGGATAATAAAGATCCTTTGACGGGAGAAGAATTGCCAGGAATTGAGCCTGTGTACCGTTTTTTTAACACTCAAACAGGAGCGCACCTGTACACAATGGATGAAACTGAAAAAAATTATATTCAGGATAATCTAGCCAACTACAATTTTGAAGGTATTAAATATTATGCCTTTGAAGAAGAGCCAGCAGATATGGAAACTATACCAATATATAGAATGCTGAATGGTCAATCAGGAGCGCATTTATTTACCGTAGACCAAAACGAAATTAATTACATTCGGGAAAACTTACCCCATTTTTCTACGGAAGGCAATAGTGGTGTAGCTTTCTATGTTTTTGAGTTGTAAACTGAAACGTTGATAAAAATAGTAAGATTTTATTGGCGTGCCGAAGATTAGCCAGAGCGCGATCGCTTGTCCGATAAGAATAAATGTTCTGCATTGGGTACGCCTATTTTTTACAATGGGATGAATGATCAATTATTCAAGTTAACGCAATACGAGTGAAAGTTCCCCGACTTCATCCAGATACGATTGAAGAAGTACAACAAAGAGTTGATATTGTCGATGTCATCTCAGAACATATTGTTTTACGCAAGCGAGGTAAGGATTTTTTAGGTTTATGTCCCTTTCATAATGAAAAGACTCCCAGCTTTAGTGTCAGTCAAGATAAGCAGGTATATTATTGTTTTGGTTGTGGTGCAGGGGGAAACAGTTATAAGTTTTTGATGGAGATTGGTAAACAGTCTTTTGCAGAAGTTGTTCTTGATTTAGCGCGTCGATATCAGGTTGAAGTTAAAACAGTTGAACCAGAAGAAAGACAGGAAATTCAGCATCAGTTAACTGTTAGGGAAGAATTATATAGAATTTTGGCAGTGACAGCCAGTTTTTACCAACACGCTTTACATCAGTCTCAAGGAGAAACGGCTTTAGCATATCTGCGATCGCAAAGAAAGATTGAAGATGCAACTATCAATAAGTTCCAGCTAGGTTACGCGCCTGCGGGGTGGGAAACTCTTTATCGCTATTTGGTGGAAACTAAACGCTATCCTGTAAATTTTGTCGAACAAGCAGGATTAATTAAACCCAGAAAAACTGGTAGTGGTTATTATGATGTTTTTCGCGATCGCCTGATGATTCCGATTATGGATCTACAGGGGAGAATTATTGGCTTTGGTAGCCGTAGTCTCAAAGAGGAAGATCAACCGAAGTATCTTAACTCGCCTGAAACGCCTTTATTTGATAAAAGTAAAACTCTGTTTGCTCTTGACCAAGCTCGTAGTAGTATTAACCAAGAAGACTCTGCCATAGTAGTAGAAGGTTATTTTGATGCGATCGCTCTGCATGAGGCAGGGATAACTAATGTGGTTGCATCTCTGGGTACTGCCTTTACTCAAGATCAATTGAAACAATTACTACGCTTTACCCCTTCAAAACAAGTAATTCTTAACTTTGATGCCGATAATGCAGGAAATAAGGCTACAGAAAGAGCGATCGCTGAAGTCGAAGATTTAGTTTATGGTGGAGTCGTGCAATTACGTATTCTAAACTTGGCTAATGGCAAGGATGCAGATGAGTTTATTAAAAGCCGAGACGATGGCGCAGTATTATATTATCAGGCTTTAGCAGATGCACCATTATGGCTAGATTGGTTAATTAAGCGTTTAATGACTGGGAAAAATCTCAAAGCTGCCGATGAGTTTCAACAGGTAGCAGCAGGGATGATTAAATTACTGAATAAATTACAGGATGCCAATCAACGCAACCATTATTTAACTCATTGTGCTGAATTACTGAGTCAAGGTGATGCTAGATTAGTTTTGCAGAATTTAGCTACCCTAAAATCACAAATTAAATCCCCTCGTCCTCGTTATCAGAATAATTACTCTCCTAAAAACAAGTCAAATAATACTTCTCTTGACAAACCAGCCTTTACAATTCCTACCAATCCTGAAAGCGAACTATTAGAGCAAGCAGAAGCTTTGTTGCTACGAATTTATATTCACTATGACCGATATCGAGAAGAAATTATCACTCAGTTAGAAGCCAAAGATTTACTGTTTCATCTGACTGCCCATCGTTTCTTATGGCAACAAATAATTACAATTGAAGCTGAAATCCCCGACTCATCACCAGGAGATGATAATCCTTTATTAAGAGAATTACACAATCGTAGTCTAGATTTTCCTGAAAAGATGATTAAAATCACTAGACTATTCAATTTAAATGAAAAAACCCAAGAAGATGTTTTTCGAGCAGATATTCAAATCGCCAAAGCGATCGCTTCTTTAGAATTAGTTAACTACCAAAAACGCCAAATTTACTGTGAAGAAAAACTCTATAATCTTGACCCTAGTAATCAAAGTGATGTGGAAATAATCCAATATTATGCCCAAGAAAATTGTCTGGCGATTCAAAAAATTAAGCAACTAGAACAAGAACGTTTAAAATTTAGTCAGGATTATATTTTATAAAACAAAAAAAACTAAACTAAAATATTATAATCAAAGCACTAGTAGGTTGGGTAGAGCGAAGTGAAACCCAACAAAAAATAACTATCATTGAATAATGGAATATCGTCGCGCAAGATCCCCAGGAAGCACCTATTTCTTTACTCTTGTTACTCATAATCGTCGTCCTATTTTGTGTCAACCAGAAAACATTAACTTGTTACGAGATTCATTCAAAAGAGTAATCACAAAACATCCATTTATCATTGATGCCATTGCAATTTTACCCGACCATCTTCATTGTTTATGGACATTACCGCCAGAAGATGCAGATTTTTCTACTCGCTGGCGTTTAATTAAAAGTTGGTTTAGCCGTCGATGCGATATTCAATATCAAGGACAAGTTTCAGCTTCTAGACAAGGTAAACAGGAAAAGGCAATCTGGCAAAGGCGTTTTTGGGAACATTTGATTCGAGATGAGCAAGATTTTAACCATCATGTTGATTATATTCATGACAATCCTGTAAAGCATGGGTTGGTTTCGTCTCCTAAAGATTGGCAATATTCCAGTTTTCATCGTTACGTGCAGCGTGGTGTTTACGATCCTGACTGGGGAAGTTCACCTTTGGTTTTTGATTCTTTAATTGGTATGGAATGAGTTGTTGGGTTTCGCTTCGCTCTACCCAACCTACAAGATCGGCTTTTCCTCACTAGTAATTAACTTATTCAAGTATATAAACACGCCTGGTTTCTACCTCGCTCTTTGGCTTCATACAGTGCTTTGTCAGCTAAAGTAATCAATAATTCAGGACTAGATTCAGAATTAGGTATTAAACTATGTACACCCAAACTAATAGTGACATATTCATTAACAATCGATTTTTCATGGGTAATATTTAATTTATTAACATTAACGGCAATTTTTTGCGCTACTTTCAAAGCTTGTATCTCATCACAGTGAGGGAGAATGATACCAAATTCTTCGCCACCATAACGAGCGACTAAACCTGGGGTTGATTCAATGACACATTCAATAGCTAAGGCAACTTGTTGTAGACAGTAATCCCCAATGGGATGACCATAAGTATCGTTATAAAGCTTAAAGTAGTCAATATCAGATAAAATTAAAGCTAAAGGAACTTGTTCCTGTTTTAACTTCTGCCATTCTTGCAGCAGATAATCATCAAAACGACGACGATTAGCTACTTGGGTCAAACTATCGAAGACACTTAACTTTTCTAACTCTCGATTTGCTAGACGTAGAGCAGCTTGAGCTTTTTGGCGATCGCAAATTTCGTTATGTAGTTGAGCTTCTACCATATCTGCGTGTTCGGTAGTAGTATCTAACATAATTTCTAAATCAACTTTTTCTAGTTTTAATTCTTCTAATTCTTGACGAAGTTGTGCAATCTGGAACACAAGTTGCTCTCTAGCTAAGTGTTCATCCCACAAAGAATTATAATCTTCTAAAGCTGTTATTTTGGGATTAGCAATTTCAGTAGCAATTATATTTTCTAAAATTTGTTTATCTAGAGGTTTGGATAAAAAATATCCTTGACCATACTGACATTTTAACGCTTTTAATTGGGCTAATTGATTGACTGTTTCAATTCCTTCGGCAATAGTATTCATTCCTAAATTAAGAGCCAAAGTAACAATAGCTCGAACAATACTTAATTTTTCAACATTATTTTCAATACTATTAACAAAAGAACGATCAATTTTAAGCGTATCAAAAGGAAATTGGTGTAGATAGCTTAAAGAAGAATAACCAGTTCCAAAATCATCTAAAGATAATTCAATTCCCAAGGATTTTAACTCTTTTAAAGTTATAATTGCTGATTGAGCATCTTCTACTAAAGAACTTTCGGTAATCTCTAATTTTAAATTATGAGGATTTAAATTTGTTTCCCATAAAATTTGTTTGATTTGAGCAATAAAATTGGGTAGTGCTAATTGTTTACTGGAGATATTAACACTAACTTTCCAATCAACTAAACCACCAAACTTAAGCTGCCAAAGATACATTTGTTTACAGGCTTCTTTTAGTACCCAAAAACCCAAAGGAATAATTAAGCCTGTTTCTTCTGCTAAAGCAATAAATTCTCCTGGAGAGATCAAGCCTTTGTCGGGATGTCGCCAACGTACTAGCACTTCAAAGCCTTTTATTTTATTATCTGCTAACGAGATAATTGGCTGATAGTGTAGGATAAATTCTTCGCGTTTGATTGCTCTTCTTAAATCATTTTCTAACTGTAATAAAGTTAAAGCTCTACCACGCATAGAAAGATTAAATATCTGATAATTAGATTTATGTTGTCTTTTAGCATTTGATACTGCTAATTCCGCATCTCTTAAAAGATTTTCTGGTCTAGTATATTCGTGGTTGCCTGGTGCGATTCCAATACTAGCCTCAATAAAGACCTCGTAACCTTCAAGGTTAAAAGGTATACTCATTTCTCGATAAATTCTTTCGGCGACATTGGTGGCATATTCTAAATGTTCTACATTACTCAATAAAATCGCAAATTCATCATTGCCCATACGTGCAATAAAATCTTGAGAACGTAGACATTTCTGTAATCTGGCTGCAATTGCTATTAATAAGCGATCGCCCAAAATTCTACCCAAACTACTATTAATTAGTTTAAAACGATCAATATCAATAAATAAAATTACAAATTCATAGTCTGGTTTTTGACGAGCAAAATTAATTTCTTGTTCTATATATTCAAGTAATAAATTGTAGCTAGGTAATCCTGTTAGTTGATCGTAGCTAACGGCAGTTGTATTTAAATACTCTATGGGAGTTTCTTCTAATTTTGCAGAATAATAATTAGGCTTAATTTTAGGTTCACGAATACTCAAAGATTTATATTTGTTTAATTGTTGCCCAAACTCCTCAGATACCTCTAACTTGCTTAATAATACCTCTATTCCGTCGATATTCTGCTCATCAATAGTTACTATATTTAACGGTAAGTCTTGTATTGTAAATATCAGAGATTCCTGAGAATTATCTTGAGTTTGAGAACGTATCCAATCACCAATCAAAGAAATATCCGAGCGATCGCCTAATATTTGTTCAGCAGCAGCATTAAAAAATAAGCAATTGTTGCTGTCATCAAAAATAATTTCAGCACTATGTATACTTTCTAAAAGTTGTAGAGAGCCACAGGAAAAATCAGTCTTGGTTAACTGAGCTATTTCTCCTGATTTGAATTGCATTTCGTAAAACATTTTAAATTTATTTGGCAATCAATATATATTTAAATTAGGCGAATTATAGTCGTATAAAATTAAGTTAAGACAGTGAGGGTGATTGGCTCGAAAGTAGCAAGTAGCAAGTAGCAAGTAGCAGTTAAAAGAATGTCCTAACCTAAATGCGTAGTGCTATATTTGATATATTTATCTCTTCTTGTAAAATACAATTGCTTATTAATATAGATTAACTAATACAGTACTTATAAATTAAAAGTAGATGCTTAAAAAAGGTGTGATTCAGATCAAAATTGACTTAATATATTTTGAAGAGGTCGTGCAATATTAAGTTAGGACACACAGATTATTGGCTTCATTAAGTAGCAGATAGCAGATAGCAAGTAGCAAGTAAAAATTTAAATAAAGATTTTCAATAAAAAAGGGTAGATTTTATCTACCCTGAATGTTTACTACAATAATCAAATGATAATTGAGAATTGAATTTTACTTATTTGGCTGGGGAGTCATTCGTAAGTAAGGTTTAATTTCTTCGACTCCTTTAGGAAATTTCTTCTTAGCTTCTTCCGTGGGAATAGTTGGAGCAACAACCACATCTTCGCCATCTTTCCAGTTGACGGGAGTTGCTACTGAATAGTTATCAGTTAGCTGCAAAGAATCAATTACCCGCAAAATTTCGGGGAAATTACGACCTGTACTGGGAGGATAAGTTAAAGTAAGACGTAACTTTTTGTTAGGGTCAATGATAAACACTGAACGGACAGTAACTTTAGCATTTGCATTGGGATGAATCATATCATAAAGGTCAGAAACCTTCTTGTCCGCATCTGCCAAAATAGGATAGTCAACTTTTGTTCCTTGAGTTTCGTCGATGTCGCCAATCCAGCCTTTGTGGGATTCCACATCATCAATACTCAAGGCAATAGTTTTAACGTTACGTTTGTCAAATTCTGATCTGAGTTTGGCTACCTCACCTAACTCAGTAGTGCAGACAGGGGTATAGTCAGCAGGGTGAGAGAAAAGAACTACCCAGCTATCTCCAGCCCAATCATAGAAGGAAATATCCCCCATGTTAGAAGCTTGAGTAAAATCAGGGACAGTGTCGCCCAATCTAAGATGAGCCATTATTTAAACCTCAATTCATTTTAGAGAAGCAGTTTCTTATCATTACATGAAATGCTCGTCATTTGATCCTGCTCTTAATTGTTCTTGATGACTAACAATAATTTGCATCAAATTGAATTAATTTAAGTGATAAGCTGTCACACACTTAAATCAATAGTTGAGAGAGGAGTCAGAAGTCAGAAGTCAGGAGTCAGAACAAGAATTTATAGCCTAGTTTATTAACAGAATAATACACAATTTACTGCGCTTTTCAAATGAGTAGACCACAACAATGAAATTCAAAAAAGCTAAGAGCTAAAAGCTACGAACTAACTAATTAAAAACGTAGTCTATTCAAATGAAAACGGCTGTAAATGCGCTTTAGCTTAGAGAAGTGGCTAAAAGCCTTAAAACATTATGCAGTAACATCAGTCTATCTTAAGATAGAAGTTATAAAGACAAGATGAATAGTATAATTCGAGACTGAGTTCAAACTATGGGCAAATTGTAGCTAATTTTGCATAAAGGTACTGCGCGATCGCAGACAAAACAAAAAACGAATTTTATGAAGATTTGCGGTAGTTAAAGTATTTATAATTTACATGAATATAGATCCAGATCGCGCTTTTAACTCAACCACAGCAGTAGGGATACTCCTTCAGCTTGCCGATGGCTATATTCAAAGTTGCAACCACGAAGCAGAAAGAATTTTAGGTTATACTGCCAAACAATTGATTGAAGCCAATTATTTTGACCCACCTTGGCAGACTATACATCAAGATGGCTCAGTTTTTGAGGCAGAAACTCATCCTGGAATTACTTCTTTAAGAACTGGACAAGCTATTTCTAATGTGGTAATGGGTTTTTATAAACCAGATGGAGATGTGGTTTGGCTATCAATCGCTACACAACCTTTATTTCCAGCTAATAGTAGTCAAGCTAACGCTGTGGTAATCAGTTTGACCGAGGTTAGCAATCAAAGTGAAAAAGTAGTAACAGCAGCCTCAAAAACAACTCAAGCAATTTCAAATCAAGCCTCAGAACAATTAACAATTCTGTTTGTAGAAGACAATCCCGAAGATCAAGTCATGTATCGGCGATATCTTCAAAAAGATCCTCAAAATCAATATATATTTTTGGAAGCAGAATCAGGAGAATCCGCTTTAGAAATAGCTCAAGAATATCAACCAGATCTGATTTTATTAGATTATTTGTTGCCTGATATGGATGGCTTAGAATGGTTGAATTTATGGCAACAACAAAAGAGTGAAAATCGTCCTCCAGTAATTGTTTTAACTGGACAGGGAGATGAAAATACAGCAGTACAGTTTCTTAAATTAGGGGCAGTAGATTATATAGTTAAAAATCAATTGACTTGTGAAAAACTAAACTTAGAAGTTAAGCAAGCGATCGCCGAACACCAACTACGTATTCAACATCAGGAAACCTTACTCAAATTACAACTAGCAACAGTAGCCTCTAGTTTGGGAATGTGGTTTTGGGATGTAATTAATGACAAGCTGGAATGGACAGAACAGTGTAAAGCTTTGTTTGGACTCGCTCCTGATGCAGAAATGAGTTACCAAATATTCCTTGATACTTTGCATCCCGAAGATCGTGAGCGCACTGATACAGCCGTCAAGCAAGCTTTAAGCAACAAAACTGAATATAACATCGAATATCGCGCTATTTGGCCAGATGGTAGTGTACATTGGATGGCTGCAAAAGGTAGAGGCTTTTATAACCAAGACGGCGAAGCAGTGCGCATGATGGGAACATTACAAGATGTTAGCGATCGCAAACAAACAGAACAATCTTTACTCGATTCCAATCGTCGTATTACCGATATTCTCGAAAGCATGACCGATGCTTTTTATACTCTTGATCGTGATTTTAACTTTACTTATATAAACCAGGAAGCCCAACGGATATTGTACAAATCTCAAGAACAACTGTTGGGTAAAAGCATTTGGTCAGAATTTAGCCCTGTATTGGGGACAGAAATGGAACGCCAATATCGTCGAGTCTTGCAAGAACAAACAGCGACGAGATTTGAATACTACTATCCTCCTTTTGATCGCTGGTACGAAATTTCTGTTTATCCTTCTATTCACGGATTATCAATCTACTTTCGCGATATTACCGACACTAAATTAGCAGCAATTCGGCTACAGGAAAATGAAAGATTGCTGAAGCTAGCACTTTCAAGTGCTAAGGCAGGATCGTGGGACTGGGAAATATCGACAGGAAAAGTTATTTGGTCGCCAGAAAACTATGATCTTCATGGAATCAATATTCAAACAGAATTACTTACCTATCAAGATTTGAGAAATTTAATACATCTAGAAGATCTAGCTAGGGTGAAGCAAGAAATCGAACAAATTTTATCAGGTCAAGTGACTGAATTGCGGACTGAGTATCGTATTATTCATCCTCAAAGGGGAATTCGCTGGGTGTTGAGCATTGGCAATGTAACTCGTAACGATCAGGGTGAGTCGATTCGTATGAGTGGTATCAACCTCGATATTACAGATCGCAAACAAATAGAAGAAACGTTACGTAATAGTGAAACTCGTTTGCGCAAAATACTCGACAGTTTAATTATTTTTGCAGGCGTAATAACTACTGATGGTGAGGTAATTGAAGTTAACCAAGTAGCTTTAGATTTAGCTTCTTTGCAGCTAGAAGATGTATTACATCACAAATTCTGTGAAACTTATTGGTGGTCTAACGATCCAGAAACAAAAGCGAAATTAGAAGATGCTATTCAACGAGCAGCTAAAGGCGAAAGTGTACGCTATGATCTGCTTGCGAAAGTGGGAGAAAATAAATTTATTCTGGTTGACTTTAGTATTGTTCCCGTATTTAATGCTAGCGGAGAAATAGAGTATTTAATTCCTTCTGGTATTGATGTTAGCGATCGCGAAGCCAGCAGACAAGCATTAAAAGAAAGTGAAGACGAACTAAGACTAATTACCGAAATAATTCCCCAGCAAATTTGGACGGCATCAGTAGAAGGCGAAATGGAATACATCAATCAACGCTGGCAGGATTATACAGGAGTTAGTTTAGAGCAAATCAAAGCTGATGGTTGGTCAAGTATTATTCATCCAGAAGATTTACCCCAGGTAGAGCAAGCTTGGAATGACTCAATACAGTCGGGCAAAAATTACGATCTTGAAGCTCGTTTACGTGGAAAAGATGGAGCTTATCGCTGGTTTCTGGGGAGAGCCAGACCTTTACGTAATGAAGAGGGAGAAATTATCAAATGGTATGGTACAAATACCGATATTAACCTGATAAAAGAATTAGAAGAAAAATTACGACAACAAACCAAAGATTTAATTGAAGCCAATCGACTTAAAGATGAGTTTCTGGCGATCGTTTCCCATGAATTACGTACTCCCCTTAATCCTATTTTAGGTTGGTCGCAATTAATTGCTACAGGGAAGTTAGACGTAGAAAAAGTTACACAGGGAATCGAAATAATTCAACGTAATGCTAAATTACAATCACAGCTAATCGACGATCTCTTAGATGTTTCACGTATTTTGCGCGGTAAATTAGATCTGAAGATAAGTGCAATTAATCTAGAATCTATTATCAGATCGGCAGTAGCAACGGTACAATTAGCTGCCGAAGCCAAATCAATTCAAATCAAAACCGAGTTTAACCCTAATGTCGGACAAGTTTCAGGGGATGCAAGACGTTTACAGCAAATCGTTTGGAATTTACTTTCTAATGCGATTAAATTTACCCCAGAGGCAGGACAAGTAACAGTTAAACTACAGCGGATTGGTACAAAAGCCGAAATTCAAGTCCAGGATACAGGTCAAGGTATCGAGCCTGACTTTCTGCCCTATGTGTTTGATCGCTTTCGTCAAGCAGAAAGTGCTACCACTCGCAAATTTGGAGGACTGGGTTTAGGACTAGCAATTGTTCGTCATTTAACAGAAATACATAAAGGTACAGTATCAGTAATCAGCCCAGGAGAAGGCAATGGGGCTACTTTTAGCGTTCAATTACCACTCATCAATACACTGACACTCAAGCAACCAGATAATAATCTCGTTAATGAACCAGTAAAAGCCAATCGCCTTAAAGGGATGAAAATTTTAGTAGTGGAAGATGAAATAGACTCGCGAAATATACTTACTTTCGTTTTAGAACAAGAAGGTGCAGAAGTTATACCAGTAAACTCAGCCAATGCTGCTCTCCAAGCTTTAAACCAATCAACCCCCGATTTGATTATTAGTGATATTGGGATGCCTGAAATGGATGGCTATGCTTTGATGACTCAAATTCGCGAACTACCTCAAGGAAAAAATTTACCTGCGATCGCTCTTTCTGCTTATGCTGGCGAAACAGATCGACAACGCTCTTTAGACGTAGGATTTCACAAACATCTATCTAAACCAATTAACATTCCTGAGTTAATTGATACTGTTACACGTCTAATGTGAATTAAAAATTATAATATTTAATTATTCATCATAATGATATTTACAAGATAAAATAACTAATAAATCATTATCTACTCGATAAACTAAACGATGTCGATCTGTTATTCTCCTCGACCAATAGCCTTGTAATTCATATTTTAAAGGTTCTGGTTTTCCCATTCCTAAAAAAGGATCTTTTTGAATATCTTTAATTAAAGTAAAAATTTTTTTGAGAATTTTAGGGTCTGTTTTTCTCCAATATTCTAATTGCTCAAACGCATCTGGCTCAAATGCTATTTTTCTCATATTCATCTAAATCTACATAAATCAAATTTCCTTTTTTAACATTTTCAATTCCTTGAAGAAGATGTTTTTTATTAGCTTCTGACTTCAGTAAATAAGTAGTTTCATCTTCTTCTGTAGTAGGTTCAACTAATAAGATTACTTCTACTATCGTTCCTTCTGGCAATTCAGGTACAGATAATTCTATTTTTCCTTCTTTGTTAACAATTCCTTTTTGCTTGATTCCATTCAGCATGAGTTAGTTGTTATTTACTTTAGTAATTGGCATATTATAACCAATCATCACGGACGGTTTGTTGTTTTAAGATGAAGTGGGTACATCACAATTTCTTTAGCAATGGATTTTTCAATGTTTCCAGGCTGTTCATCTGGTTGATCTCAATCATCAACAGCAAGTGTCTAATCTTACTGATGCTCGTTTGTGGATTTTACGTTTTCTCGGCTCTGCCTGCCAAAAATATTATTTAATCTGCTGACCTACCTGCGAAATGTCTGTTATATCAAGCGTTAATTCTGTTTATATTCTTCTAATAATTTTGGAAGATAGTCATAGCCATCGACACCGATGAGGGCGATAATTTGCGATCGCTTTTGTGCCAAAAGATTTTGGAATTCTGCTTGTCCAATTTGTCCTTGCAGAATGGAGAGTAATCCTGCTGTTTGTCGCCATTCTGTGCAGTTTATTTGGTTGAGTAGATACATTCCCAAACTGCCATAGGCAATGACGGCGGAGCGATCTTCGATACTGTAGTAAGCCTGTGCTAAATAAGAAAGACTTAATCCCTGGAGATAGACATCTCGGGAATATTGAGCTAATTCTGCTCCTTGAGTTAAAGCTGCGATCGCTGCGGTTGGTTGTTCTAAAATAACATAGGCGATACCTAAGCTACTGTAACCAAAGGCTTGACTTTGTAAATCTCCTTGTTTTTGGGCTAATTCTACTCCTTGTTCGAGATAACGAATGGCTTCGCTATAGTTTTCGGCTGCCATGCTTTCTAGCTGTCGTGCTGTTAACACTTGGGCATAACCCAAATTGACTAGAGCATTAGCTTCTCCTAATTTATCCCCTACTTGACGAGCAGCAATAATCGCTCGCTGACTGTAGTTAATTGCCTCACTATAGTTTTTTAAGCTAACGTTGGTACGGCTGAGATGATTAAGATTAGCAATTTCACAAGGATAATCATCGGCTTCAATAGCGATTTGTAGGGCTTCTTCATGAAAGATGAGAGCTTTCTCATACGCGCCAATTGTCCGTTGGGAATAGCCTAATAAAGTTAAGATACGAGCTTTTTCTTCTGTGCCTTCAATTTGCTGTAAAGGTTCGTCAAAATAATCCAGAGTATCTTGTAAGTATTCTCCAGAAAAAGAAGCAAATACGCCACTATAAAGCGGAAAATCATCTCGTTGAGCAAAACTTCGCAGAATTTGCAACATCATTAAAAAGCAACCATCAGCTATGGCAGGTTTGCTATCAATAAATACTTGCCACAATTCACACCAAATCGAAGCAAAAGTTAGCAGGGTGCTATAAGAAAGTTCTCTACCAAACTTAGAATTATAAGGCTGTTGATCGAACCAGTTAACCAACCCTCGCTGAATGTATTGCAAGAGGATTGCTAACTCTACCAAAGCTCGTAGTTCGAGATTATTAATTACTTGAGCTAAGGTGGCTACTGGCTGTTGTTGCGCTAAAGTTTGAAATAACTGTTTAGGTAAAGGACTAGAGGTTTTTTGCGCCCAAATACGCCAAGGATTCGGTTTTTCTGCCCCAAAACCCGAAAAATCATTCCCTGTGGTATACATCCAACTGACGAGATCTGCCTCTAAAGCCGTAAAAGATGTCAAACCTGTGGTTATACCTATAGACAATTGTTGCCAATTTTGAGCAAGAGTAAGATCTGTTTGATGATTGGCAGCAGCTTTTAAACTCTCAGCTAATTTTTGCAACTGCTCGCTGGTGAAAGGTTCATCGTGATTAGGATCGATCACATCGACTATGGCTAAGAAATAGTCTTCAGGATCAACAGTTAAAATACTTTGAGTAATTTCGGAAATATCTTCATTAACTTGATTTTCTGATTGCCAACGTAACCACTGCTTTTCAATGGTTTCTAAGGCTCTCAAAACTCTAGCTGCTTTCAGTTTGGTATCCAATTGTGCTTTGGTAGCTTCCAGGCGTTGATTAAGACAACGTTCTAAAATTTCTCCCGTCCCAGGCTCTACAGATGCTTCTAACATTCGATAGACTCGTTCAAAGGAGCTAATTTTTCCCTGAAGAGTCAGGTCAACAATTTGGTCGATTAAGGCAAAATAGCGATCGCTTAATGATTCAGACACAATAAATAATTTATTAATTTATTGGTTAGAAACAAATATTATACCTTGTTGTTCTAGTTTGATACGGACTTGGGCAATATAATTGATTGTGACATACTCCCAACGCTGAATCTTTGATTACAGAGTGGGCTTCTCAACTCACATTCCCCCCAAAAGTTAAATTGAATTGCCGAGCTATCGCCTAAATATGACCAAAGACAAGATTAAACTGTTTATTGTCGATCATGACTCGATCTTTCGTTTGGGTTTACGGGCAGCGATCGCACAATATAATAATTTTGAGATTGTTGGTGAAGGCAATATTAGTAATGATACTTGGCGAGAATTAACTCAAGGCTTGATTCTTAATGTTTTGGTCATTGGTATTAGTTCTCATAACTCTACTTCCGAAGTCACCAGTCTCGAATTTTGTCATCAATTAAGACAGCAATATCCACAGCTACCTTTATTTGTCCTAACTCCTAATTATGCCCCGAAACAACTAGCCAAACTTAAAGATTGGGGAGTCAAAGGTTATTGCGATCGCAGTTCTGGTATTAATACTTTGATTGAAGGTTTACATAGCGTTGCCTATGGAGTTACTTATTGGCAGACTAAAAATTTTCAACCTCAGCTATGGCAGAAATTTTTAGCTAATATCAGTAAAACTGGAAGATTGGAGTTAGAAGCAACTCTTAAAAGTATTGATGAGCAGTTAACTAATCCTAATTTATCTGATTGGGAACGTGTATTTTTAGTTGGTCGTAAACGAGAATTGTTAACGGCACGCTGGCTTTCTAAGCGTTTGGTGGCAGAAGAGATTGAGCTATCAGAAAACACATCTCAAGCAATTGAACCATCAACGTCAGGACAACTTGCTCTCCCCCCTCCGACAGAAATAACGCCCCTACCAGTTTTTGCTGATTCTGCTAACAAAACGATTTTTGAACGAGTCGCTACTGATATTCAATTAGGTTTAATTAATCGAACCAATATAGCTTTAGAAATTGATATTCTTCAGCCTCAAATTCAAAAGCATTTATGTCATCTAATTTTACAACGTTTAAGTGAAACCGTTGCCGAAATTCCTATTGCTAATAGTTTAGATCATAATTATACTTCTTATTTAAAAGCTCTTTGGTCATGGACATTAAACGCTTTTTTTTCTAAATATTATGGTCAACTAACAATTGAAGAAGAACAAAATTTAAATGTCTTCAAAGAATTAGATTTCACAGCAATCAATCAAAATATTTTTTACTATATTTACGGAATTCCTGAATTATTAGAATACTTATTAGGTAAACCAAGTTTTACTGTTGACAATCTAATTTATCAAGCTGATGATCCGCAAGTAATAGCCCGTATTGAATTTTTATTACACAACTTAATTATTAACCTAGCTAATAGTGTGATGCAGGTAATTTTAAATAATTTTGCTGATTTAGAAACTTTAAAATATATACTCTATAAATCCCAATACAAAAGCGATCGCGAATTAGCTCGTTTTCGTAATCAACTCTCTTGGAAATACCGCCAAGAATTCTATCTTATTCAACCACAAAATATCTTTGAAAGTCGTCACCGTTTATTTGTCTTCAGCAACGGCACAATTAGAACTATGTTTATTTATGCTCCTCGTCGCAACGAATTAGAACAACTACAAGGTATTCCCTGGCTAACCACAATAGTCATAGAAACCCGTGACGCGATCGCGCCTTTAGTTCGCCAATTTATTTCCCTCGCTGGTAGTGCTGTAGTCTTTGTTTTGACTCAAGTAATTGGTAAAGGTTTAGGATTAATTGGCAAAGGTATCATTCAAGGAATTGGCAGTACCATAAAAGATGTCAACTCTAAAAAATAACCTTTAAATAAGTAATGAGTAATGAGTAATGAGTAACACCTATAGCCTAGAGCAAGCATATCTAATAGTTACTAAATCAACCATCAACCTTCATTAATAATCAGTAATTAATAATGAGCCAAGCTAAATATATTCCTGAAGAGATATTGTCTTTTATTCAAAAGTTACCTCCAGATTCTTTAGAAGAACTGGTGCATTTTATTGAATATCTTCAATTTAAAAATCGTTCTAAACCCTACCAAGATAATCAAAATTCTCAAAAATCACAAATAAATTTAGAAACAAAACTAACTCCAGAGGAGAGTGAGCAAATAATCGAAGAAATATTAACAGAAGTTGGTGACTCAACTCCATCTCTTTCTGATTATGCAGTTAGTCGTGCTGGAATTTACGAAGATCATCCTTAACTATAGCAATACAAATTATCTTCAGAAGGCAGAATACAGAAGTTAAATTATTATTTGTCTTACATCTAATTACTGATTGCTATATGAATTATTTAGTTGATACTAATATTTTGCTGAGATTATCAGACCGCAATCATCCTCAACATCCAATTATTCGCTCTGTCATTCGCGTACTTCGTAGTCAAGGACATAGTTTATATATTACGCCACAAAACTGTGCCGAATTTTGGAATGTTGCGACTCGTCCTAGTGATAAAAATGGCTTGGGTTTGGACACTGAAAAAACTGCAAAACTTTTACGCTTGTTTGAGCGTCTTTTTTTTGTTATTCCTGATAATTCAAATATTTATTCAGAGTGGAAAAGATTAGTTAAAGATTTTCAAGTTAAGGGAGTGCAAGTTCATGATGCTCGATTGGTTGCAGCAATGCAAACTCATAGCTTGGATTACATTGTAACTTTTAATGTCAAAGATTTTAAACGTTATCAAATTGAAGGAATAAAAGCAGTAAGTCCTCAAGATTTAGTCAATAACAATTAATAATTTGTAAGCTAATTTTGGTTGATATTATCAAGGGACATTAAAACGTTTGAGCCTACCTATATCTACGCCTTAAAAGAACACAATTTTCAGCTTCCCGCGCTATCCTAAAAGAAAGTAATTTGGATCAGCCATGAAAAAACTAGTGGTGCTGTGCCTGTTTATACTGGGGATTGGGTTTGCCCTACTTAATTTCAAAGGACTGGCGCAACAAGGAGAATTTAACTCAATTATTTTAGACTTTAAAGAAGAAGTACCGATCGCCAAGATCAGTGAAGAAATTCAAGGGCTGTCTCAACAGTATAATCAACAAGTTAACCTCAACAGTATTTTTTCGATTAATGATCGCATTTATATTGTCGAAGGGGACAAAAAAATTCTTAAGCAGTTAAGGCGATCGCCGATTCGTAAAGATACAGAGTATATTGAAGCTAATTATTTATATCACACTCTCGAAACGCCTAACGATCCTGACTATAGTAAACAGTGGAACTTTCGGAATATTAATATTGAGCAAGCTTGGGATGAAACCAAAGGCGCAGGTACTACTGTCGCAGTAATTGATACAGGCGTAAGTCAAGTACCAGATTTAAAACTCACTAAGTTTGTTTCAGGCTATGATTTTGTTAACGATAAAGATGATGCCAGTGACGACAATGGACACGGTACTCATGTAGCAGGAACTATTGCTCAATCAACTAATAATGGTTATGGTGTGGCAGGAATTGCTTACCAAGCTAGTATTATGCCCCTCAAAGTCTTATCTGGTAGCGGTGGAGGCACAATTGCTGATATTGCCGAGGCGATTAAATTTGCTGCCGATAATGGTGCGACTGTAATCAACATGAGTTTAGGTGGTGGCGGTGCTAGTAGCATGATGGAAGAAGCGATTAAATATGCCCATAAAAAAGGGGTTGTCATCGTCGCTGCTGCTGGTAATGAAGCCCGTAATTCTGCCTCCTATCCTAGCCGTTATCCTGACGTAATTAGTGTTTCAGCCACCGATGCTGCTGGACATAAAGCATCCTATTCAAACTTTGGTGCAGGAGTTGATATTTCTGCCCCTGGTGGTAGTGAAACAGGTAAAATTTTGCAGAATACTGTTGATCCTAGTACTGGACAATCAGTATTTGTTGGCTTTCAAGGCACAAGTATGGCTGCTCCTCATGTAGCTGGTGTAGCTGCTTTAATTAGAGCTACTGGAGTCGAAGATCCTAACGAAGTCTCAGCTATCCTCAAACAATCTTCGCGCAAAGTCCAAGAAGATCATCTCAATCATTTCGGTGCAGGACATTTAGATGCTGGAGCAGCAGTTAAACTAGCTCTCAAAGGTAAGATTACTTTCAATGACTTTTTCCGTTGGCTGCGTAAGAGTGGTTATCTCAATATTGGCTTCTGGCTCGATGGTGGTGCAGTTGCTTTGTTACCAAAACTAGGTATGGTTTTAGGCTCTTATTTATTAGCTTGGTTTTTACGCAACTATTTACCTATGACTTTGGGTTTAAACGGCGGTTTAATTTTTGGTAGTGCAGGATTATTCTTCCTCCAAGGATTATATATCTTTGATTTGCCTCAATGGCCGATGCGTCTCTTTGGTAGCTCAATTCCTGAGTTGGGGAACGTTGTTTTAGGTAATTCCAGCCTTAATCCTTTGTTCGCGAGTGTGGTCATTCCCTTAACTTTGATTATTTTATTAATAGGGCATCCCAGCCTAAAATGGTTTGCGATCGGTTCTAGTATTGGTGTAGCTGCTTGTTTGGGAGTTAGTGCTGTTGTCGATCCAAATCTGTGGCTTTTAGGCGGTGGCGCGATCGCTCGTACTTATCTACTTGTCAACGCTATTCTCTGTCTAGGTTTGGCATATTTAGCTAGTCAAAGAGAAAAACAGAGAGCCTGATTTTGAAAGGGATAAAGGATGAGAGAATATTTTCATCCTTCATAATTCGTAATTCATCCTTCACACAAGAGAAGTCTGTATTAATGAGGCAACAACAATGAAAGTGACAGGCAAAATTGAGAAAAAGGGATTTGGCTTTGGTGTGTGGGCGTTGGTGACAGATGATGGAACGACTTACGAACTCAAAGATCCACCATCTGAATTAAAACAAGAAGGTATTACAGTAGAAATTGAAGGTAAAATTCGTGAAGATGTCATGACAATGGCGATGATCGGGGCTGTCTTAGAAATTAAATCCTATAAAATAAGATAATTATGATGATGATGAATATTTAACTACGCACGGCTCACTGTTCATATCCTGCTAAATAGGGAGCAATATACTTTTGTCCCCGTTCAATATAATAAGGTGAAAAAAGAGTTTGATAATCCTGCTTGATTAATGTCATAGCTCTCTGCATCCTTTCATGTCCACAAACAATAAACTGGGCTGTAGAGGATGCGTAGAATTTTCTCTCGGACTCTCTACTATTGTTTTTAAATGCATCTATGTAGAGCGATCGCAATGCTTTAACATATTCTTTTTCTTTATTCTCAAATTCAATTTGACCTTCACTCGGAAAATATAATTCTGTCCGTTTCATAAAACCCATGACTAGATTCATACATTCACGAGTCTGTTCTATCGATAAACATTCTTGATCGCCACGACGAAATGCCCACTGAGTACAACCATTGGTTACTTCTAGTACTCGCAACTTGGCAAATTTATCTAAAGTTTTATCGGCAAATTGTTCCAAATCTTCAATCTTATCTTCTATAAGCTTTTTAAATCCTTGGAAATCTTCTTCAAAAAACTCTTTTAGTTCTTTTATCTCTGCCAGTTTGTTCCAGTGAATTGTGCGTTGTATTTTCACTATTCAAAACCTATCCTAATATTATCTTTACCATTTAATGAATGGGTTTAAAGCGGAGTGCGATCTTCACGATTAAGCCATAATTAGTTAGAGCAGTGATAACAGTTAGAGCCGTTTTTAACTGACCTAACTGTCCTAGCTGTATTTATCGCTTATCGCTGATGTTGATTAACCAAGACTTGCTAAAACATCACTAGCGTGAGTACTAGTATTAACTTGGTCATCTACACGCACAATTGTGCTAGTGCCATCAATAATATAAGTGACGCGTTTAGCATAGCCACCACCATCAACATCATAAGCTTTGGTAATTGCGCCGTCGCTATCAACTAAAAGCGTAAAAGGCAAACCATATTTTTCTTTAAATTTTTGATGGGATGCTTGATCGTCCATGCTGACACCAAGAACTACCATATCTTTATCTTGATATTCAGCAAAATTATCGCGGAAGCTTTGAGCTTGTTTTGTGCATCCAGGAGTATCATCTTTAGGATAAAAATAAAGAACAACTATTTTTCCTTGAAAATCTGAGAGAGAAACGCTGTTACCCTCATCATCAGTAGTTGTAAAAGCAGGTGCAGTTGTGCCAACTGATAAAGTCATGGTTGATAAATCCTTTTAAATTTAAGCTTTTTCTTTTAGACTCTAGCGTAAATTAGACCTTTAAGGCTAATCAACTGAGTATGATAACTTATGCTTTACCTAAGCTTAATAACGGTAGAGTAGAAAAATACTAAGTAATTAACAGAATTGATTACAACCAGTAGAATATTAAAACATATTTAAATCAAGTAATAGTTATTAGTAAAACTCTATGGATAACAGTTATGAACCGAGAATAGAACCACGTTCTGGGATTGAAAGAATTTTAGATAGTGGTTTTTATTGGCTAGCCAAAATCTTAGCATTGGCGATCGCAGGTGTTTTAATTTGGATTACCATTCAAGTCGGAATGAAAGCCACTCCAGCGATACAAGAGTTTGGGTTCAACTTTTTTTCTACTAGTAGTTGGAATCCTGTAAACGAGCAATATGGGGTTTGGCCCCCAATTTACGGTACTTTGGTTAGTTCATTTATTGCCTTAGCAATTTCTGTACCAATTGGTTTGGGAGTAGCTATTTTCCTGAGTGAAGACTATATGCACCCAAGTTTACAAAGAATCATGGTTTTTATGGTGGAACTTTTAGCAGCCATACCTAGTGTAGTTTATGGACTGTGGGGAATTTTTGTCTTAATTCCCTTTCTTAAAGGTTTTACCCCCCTTAGAGGGCCAGGAATGTTACCTGCTGCCTTGATTTTATCAGTGATGATTTTACCCACAATTGCTGCTATTGCTCGTGACTCGATTATTAATGTCGATCAAGGTTTGCGTCAAGCTGCAGTTGGTTTGGGGGCGACTCGTTGGGAAGCTATTTTACAAATAATTTTACCTACTGCTTCTTCAGGTATTATTGGCGGTATTATGTTGGCTTTGGGTCGAGCTTTAGGGGAAACAATGGCAGTCACTATGTTGATTGGCAATTCTAATAAGGCAAGCTTGGATGTATTTGAGCCTTCTAATACGATTTCTTCTCTACTAGCAAATCAATTCGCCGAAGCTAGTGGTTTACAAGTATCCGCTTTAATGTATGCAGCTTTAATTTTGTTTTTGATTACCCTGGTAGTCAATGTTTTAGCTCAATTATTAGTAACTAGATTACAAAGAATTTAAGATCTCACAGATATACATAATGACTAGACAAACAACTCCCCAATCAACAGATTTTGAAGAATTTAGTCTCAAGCGTAATCCAACTTCCCCTCGAACTTTGTTCGGATTGATTATGAGTGGTGTTGCTGGCTTATTTACCTTGCTGGCAATTATTCCTTTATTTATTATTCTGATCTATTTACTAACTAAAGGAATTAGCTCTCTTTCCCCTGCTGTCTTAACTCAATTACCCCCACCTCCTATGTTAGATGGTGGAGGTTTTGGGAATGCCATTGTCGGAACAATAATTATGGTTGGTATTGGGGCATTGATTAGTGTCCCTTTGGGAGTCATGGCAGCGATTTACCTCTCAGAATTTAATGAAGGAAAAATTGCAGAATGGATTCGCTTTGCGACTAATGTACTAAGTGGTGTACCTTCAATTATCGTTGGGGTATTTGCCTATAGTGCGATCGTATTAACCACTAAAAGCTATTCTGCTTGGGCTGGAGGTTTTGCTTTAGCTATCTTAATGTTGCCAATTATTGTTCGTACCACCGATGAAGCCCTGAAACTAGTACCCCAAGAAGTACGCCAGGCATCAGTTGGTATTGGGGCAAATCAATATCAAACAGTTTTACAAGTAGTATTACCTGCTGCTTTACCCGCAATTGTTACAGGCGTAACTCTTTCGATCGCTCGTGCTGCGGGAGAAACTGCCCCACTACTCTTTACAGCCTTATTTACTCAGTTTTGGCCCGATTGGAATAATAAACTAGTTGAACCTACTGCTTCTTTAGCGGTGTTGGTTTATAATTTCGCGATCGTACCTTTTCAAAACCAGCAGGAATTAGCCTGGGGTGCAGCTTTCATTTTGGTACTTTTGGTTTTAGCTACCAGCATTATTTCTCGGTTAGCAACGGCAAGACGAACTTATTAGATTTTAGGCACAAGTTTCCAAAATATTAGAAGCGATCGCTTTAATCAAAATTTAATCAAAAATAACGATTAAATTATCAAAAAAAAACTCTTACTAAGAATAGCAAGAGTATGTTTTCTTAAAGTTCGTGTTAGTTGTATTAGTTATCTACCAAGTAATAGTTATTAAGATGATTAGTAACTAGCTAATGAACTGTTACTTTGGTTTTTAACTATCTCGATCATAAAAAATAAAATTATCAAAAGCATCTGAAATAAGTAGTGAATTTTTCTATGACTAAAGTCATGGTAATTCTCATATTTATTAAGTACAGTAGCTATTATTACTTTTCAGCAACGCCACAATTTACTACCACAAGAATTATAGTTACCTTTAAAATCGACTTTCAAATCGTAGTTAAGTTCTTCTAGATCATCTATCAGAGTAGATTTTATCAATTCCGCCAATTCTGACTCATTCAGTAAACGCAGTGAATTATTTTGCTCAAGTGATGATAACTGTGATGACTTAACTAAGGCTTCCTCAAAACCATCTAACTCACGAATCATAATCAAAACTTCTGTAGTTCCAATCGCAATGATGCGAGCCTCATAGTATTTTTGTCCCCCATGATCCAGTGGTATGGAAAAACGATAAAAATGAGTTAAACCAAATTTTAGAGATAACTGAGCAGATTTAATAAATTGTAGAGCGATCTTTGGATCTAAAAATTCAGTTACATTTTTGTTAATAATTTCTTCTTTAATGACAAAAGAGCCAGCCTCTTTCGTAGGAATATAACTTAGACAGATACCTTCTCTGGTCATTCGCAACATAGAATCAGGAATTGCTCTAAAAATAGTTGCCGTCTCAGTTTTTTTATCAGCAACTGTAGCTATATTTTTTTTTTGTTTCTGCCAATCTTGAACTAATTTTTCAACAATTAATTTCTCTGCTATCAGCCAGGCAGGTAAAGTAAAAACAATCAAAAGTAGAGAATGTTGAGATGATTGTCGAATTAAAGATTGTTGTAACTGATTGCTAGAAAATACAGTTTTATTATCAGAAGGAGTCACTTTGACACCCATAATCGATAAGAAAATTAAGCCCAAACCAGTGATCAAAATCAAAGTATATTTAATTCTATGAAGAGAATTGAAATAATTGTTACTCTTTAGCATTATTTTTTCCTATAGAATTATTTTGATGTTGTTGAGTTAGGCGATCGCTTTGGTATATACGAATAAAATAATCACTAACCCAACTTACTACGAAAAATCTTTGATTTGATTTGATAAGCAACTTTGAAGAGAAAAGAAAAGGACTTCAGCTTGACGATATAATTCAGCCAGAATTAAATATTTGTGAAAATAGGTAATCGCCCAAAATTCAGATTTATCTGTGTTTCTAGCTAAGAATCTTTTAAATTTCTCGACTCTCAATTGTTGTTCTAAACTCAGGTTAGCTTCTACAAAAGGATAGTGAGTGATAAAAGCTTTTTTATCAGGATTTACTTGTTGAAGTTGTTGGATTTTTGTTTCGAGTAATTTGTATTCAAAAACAAGAACTAGATAGTCCTCAAAATGGGAAATTGCTAGTGAACTAGCTTGTTGAGGATATTGTTGTAGATGAAGCTTTAATTTTTTAACTTCAATTTGTATTTTAGAATTCATAATTATCAGTTTCCCAGTCAATTGATATTATCTCTGGGGGCAACACCTAAAATCTATTTAATACTAAATCCGTTTCGTATAGGTTACTTAAAAAATCAAGTCATAAGTGTTTATTAATCTCCCAATCCCCTATTCTCCTAGTCCCCAAGTCAGCCTAAATAAATAACTTCTGTCAATCGGATTTAGTATGAGGTAGTAAAAGTAGAAGTAGGAATTTGATTATTTTGAGTCTGAAGATCAAAACTAGAAGCAGGAAGTTCTAGTTGTACTAATAAAAACATATTAAGAACTATATATTGTAAAAAAATTTGATATTTCATTTTAATCACCATTACTAACAAAAGTAGAGAAGAAAAGTAAGGTGGAGTATTCCCCACCCTACAATTAGCTTGGAGAAGTTTGAGGTTTGCTTGCCTTTGTTGAGAAGGCATTAAGCAAGTTTAGTTTATATTGTTGGACAATAAAGAGTTAGCTTGAAAAGCTAAATTTAAAGAGATTTCAACGATTCAATATCATCGTTTAATGCAGTTAGTTTATCTAGGCTTTCTCCTGGTTGAACATCGATATATGCACCAGAGAAATCTTTGTCAGCATAGAATCTCCAAGTTTTGTCATTATTAACTGTAATTGAAGAAACTTTGTTGTCAAAATTATACTTATTTAGATCGTTTACAGCTTCATTAACTCCTAAAGAAGTTCCCATACGACATTCATCTGTATAAAGAACTACATCTGGTTTCATACCTTCTGGAGGACAGTAGCCAGTACCACCAACAACGGTGACAGCATTTTCATAGCTTAGATCTTCAACACAGGGTACTGTAATGAGTTTTCCAGCTTGATTATTGAGATGAGACATTATTTGGCTCCTGAATTTAAATTAATTTGAAGTTCTTAGAAAGAAAACAACAGTCATTAATCTCAATGTTTGAAATAATTTTCTGCTTTTACTTGCTTTTGAACTGTCTTTATCTTAGAGATTCAAAAGAGCCAAAACATCTGAAAAACGTCTTGAGTTGCACCTATACTTTAGAAATAAATTCTTTGTAACTTTAGTAACTCAACTAAGTAAATTTCTCTATTACTAAAGTTGTATTTTACTCTGATTGAAACATCATGAGTATTGATCGCGATCTTTAAAAACTCTTTAATTCTCGCGATCGCGCAGCGTGGGCTACGCCCAATCGCACAAGGATTAGTGATACGATGAAAAAAACATTAATCTTATTAGTAAAATATTTTTATTAATCTAACGGTTAACAGTATCCATTATTGCTTCTGGATAGCGCTTACCAGCAGCAGCATTTAAGGGCATCACTGCTTCAATACGTTCTTTTTCTGGCTGGCTCAATTCAATTTCGACTGCTTGGGCATTTTCAGTAACGCGATCGCGTTTTTTTGTGCCTGGAATGGGGATAATGTCTTCTCCTTGAGCGAGTAACCAAGCTAAAGCTAGTTGTGCGGGAGTACAGTTTTTCTCTGTAGCTATTTCTTTTATTTTATTAACCAATTCTAGATTGCGTTGGAAATTCTCGCCTTGAAAGCGGGGTGAATGAGCGCGAAAATCATCGGGAGCAAAATCAGAAGGTTTTTGAAATGCACCTGTTAAAAAACCTCTGCCTAGAGGGGAATAAGCAACCAAACTAATACCAAGTTCGCGACAGACTGGTAAAACATCAGTTTCGGGTGTTCTTGTCCACAAGCTATATTCAGTTTGCAGCATCGAAATAATTTTGCGCTACTCATGTTAACAGTGAGCAGTCAGCAGTGATAAGTTGTTATAAAACCTTTTTCTTAAATTCCCATCAAGCGAGGTATTAAAAATGTCCCCTACAGTACTATTAAAACCAGAATCAACCAAGAAAAAATATTTAGTGGTAGATGACGAATTAGTACTTAATAGAGATGATCGAGAAGATTTTGTCTTAGATATTGGAGTTTCAGAAGATTTAGCCTTGTTTGCCTCTAACTATGAAGAAGCTTTAGAAATAATTAAAGAGCATTTGGATATCGCTATCTGTTTTGTTGATTTAATAATTCCTAAAAATAGTAAAGATTTATATAAAGAACAAGATAATTACAAGGAATGGGGTGTTTCACTAATTCCTCAAATAAATAAGCTCAATAAAAACACAGACATTGTTGTCTACTCTGCCCAAGTAACGAAATCCTATTTACAAAATAAAGCTAAAGATTTTAACAATATTACAGGTTTTTTCGGGAAGCCAGAGGGGATCAGACATCGAAAGCAGCTATATTTAAATGCTATTAATAAAGCCTCACTAATAGACGTTAATAAAAATAATATTAAGCAACATAAAAATTTTGATTACTCAGTTCTTGATGAGAATTTATCAGATTATTTACTCGAAAAAACTAGTATAATCAAAAGTTTATTTAGAAGAACTGTACAAGATACCCTGAATATAGGTCAAACTTTAATTGATATCAAAGAAAAGCTGAATTACGGACAATTTATTACTTGGCTGAATTTAGAGTTTAATTGGAACGAACGTACAGCCCAAAGATATATGAAAGTGGCTAAAGAGTTTAAAGACGACAATTTGTTGGGGCTAGATATTATTCCAAGTGCTTTATACGAACTATCTGCTTCATCAACTCCAGAAGCAGCCAAAAAAGAAGCTATTTCCAGAGCCAAGGAAGGAGAGAAGATTTCATTAAAGATAGTTAAACAAATCAAAAATAAATTTATTGAAGCCAACACATCTACTGATTCTCATCTGGCAGAAAACGAAATTGCTAAAGTTCCAACTACCTCTGCCCAACAAAATATCATTAAAGTAATTCCCAAACTAAGCTCTTGGCAATTAGATCGTCACAGAATATTGTGTGCTGATCCCAATTCGACCAACTTAGATGAGCAGTTACCAGCAAAAATATCTCTCTACCTAGCTTTTCCTGCTGTTGAACATTGGCAATTCCAACTCCAGCGTCGTTATATGTCGAGCCTGACTTTTTTCAGTGAGCATCAAGATCTTGAGGATCTGATGTTAATGGAATCGATAGAGCGAATAATTCAAATTACTACGAATGCGCAAGACAATATTGTTGTCTGCTTTATTCCTCATCCTTCTATCTTATCCGTCATACATCAGCTCGAATGCACTAGTTTGATTGTTGAACCTGATTATCAAAAATGTTTAGATTTAATTAATTTTTGGGAGTTGAGGAAAGAAACGACAATTTTGCGTATTTAGTAGATGTCGGCGTTATTGAATCCTCAGCGTCATAAATGAGTCCACTTTAAACCCATTCATTAAATGGTAAAGTTTTTTCTCTTTTAATTTAACTGCGAAATATCGGTTATAATAATTTCAAAATTACTATCTATTTACCCATAAACTAGAAAAACCATAGTAGACGTAGGCATCAGTAAAGCGATCATTTAAAAATGTTGAAAGCCTTAAGATTAAAAACTTTTGACTTTTGACCTTTGAATGCGTGACTTCCTCGTAACGGTACTAGTTTTATTAGACTTAATCTAATCCCAGTTACGCTCAAAAAAAGTACTTGGCTGGCGCGTTTTGAAAAACAGGTAACAGATAGAACTAATCTGGCAAACTCAAAAAACATCAAATTTTTAACTCATAACAATTGGAGGACTTACCCTGTTTGTGTGTAGGGAGTTAAATTGCCAAGCTATATTTATTTGACATTTTTCCTTCTTATACATGAATGCTCATGGTATGTATAACTTACATGAAAAGAGCTTGCAAGCCAATCAATTCAAAAGACACCGAATTTAAAAAATTACGAAAAGGTGCAAAGTTGTCTCAAGAAGAATTAGCTTTTAAAATCGGAGTAGCAGTATCAACAATACGGCGTTGGGAACACGGACAAGCCGAACCAACTATGACTAGAGAGCAGATGGAACGATTCTGCAAGGCTATTAACAAAAAGTTTAAAACCTTGCCTCAAAAATTAGCTCAATAAAGCAAATTACCAATTGCCATTCGTGACAAGTTAAGGGACTACGCTTTTTGTCAATAAGAATATAGAGAGTTGAGAGTGGAGAAAGATCAATAGCTTATCTTCGTAATGTAATTTTGCGTTACTCGCGTCATCGACATAGAATTTTATTGGTTACATATTCCATTTAAACACTCTATCTATATGGTTAAAAAAGGTATCATATCTAACCTGTTGATAATTAGCTTTTTCTCCCTTATTCTTTTGGCAACAGAAGCTCTAGCTGGATCTGGCTCGCTAGGAAATTATACTTCTTCCCAAAAACCGAAACGAGTCGAACAAAGACGTACTATAGGAAGTGGTTCACGTTCTAATTGCCACAATAAGTTACCTAAAAATTCAATTACACTACTAGTTCCTGAAGCCGAAGTAGCACATAAAACTTCTCTTACTAGACCTTCTTTCTTTGTCAAATCTAATCTGAGCAAGAAAACACCATCAAAATTTACTTTAGTCAATCCTCAAGTAGCCAAGCCCATAGTTGAAGTCAATTTATCACTGTTACAAAAAGGAATTACCAAAATCGACTTGCCTCAACCTATCAAACTTGAGCCTGAAAAAATCTATCTTTGGTATGTGGCTATACCATGCCAAAATAGCAATAGTAATAACCAATCCCAAGAAGTCTTGAGTTCTTCAGTTAAACTTAGTCCTTTATCTCCGACAATGCGAAATCAGCTACAAAGTATTGATACTGATTTAGAAGTTGCCATGTTTTACGCTCAAAACGGTTTCTGGTACGAGGCTTTAAATTTATCTGTTCAAAATAACTCAAATTTCTTACAAAAGTTACTTTTCAGTTTTAATTTCAAAGATTGAAAATTATACTAATAAACACAATCTAAAATTAAATTGATGAGGCTTAGTAGGTTTAAAAAGTTTTTGGCAAAATCCTCTACCAAACTAATATTTTATTGCACAATCACAGTTGCTATCTTTACAGTGATTTTAAATCTAAGCAAAATCTTACAGCCATTAGAATTAGCAATTTATGATTTTAATTTTTTACTTCGCCCTACTGAATCAACTGATGAGCGCGTTGTAATAGTCGAGTGGAGTGAATCAAGTATTCAATCACTAAAAGAAACCATAATTTCTGATTACACTCTGGCAAGAGTAGTTAAGAAAATTGAACAACAACAGCCGAAAATCATTGGATTAGATATTTATCGAGACATTCCTGTAAGTTCACCTCAGCTATCTGATGAAGAAAACATTCAAGCTTCTAATTCTTTGAGGGAGTTATTCGACACAACTAATAATCTTATTGGGATTGAAAAAGTAATTGAACCCATAGTTAATCCACCTGATATTCTATCTCAACACACTCAAACTGCTGCTTCTGATATCCCTGTAGATATAGATAGAGTTATCCGCAGAACTTATATTTATCCACAACTAAATGAGCAGGGTATTTCGGCTGGATTGCCATCTTTAGGAGCAAGGTTAGGATATGAATATTTAGCTGCTCTCAATTTTTCAGCAACCAGAGTCGAGCAGAATTCAATGAAGATTTTTTTTGAGCAAACTGAGATTATTTTAAAACCTTTGAAATCTTTTATTGGTGCTTTGGCTAATGATCAATATAGTTTTAATATCTTAATTAATTGGCGCAAAGGAAAACCAGCTTTTAAAAGTATTTCAGTTCTTGAAGTTCTTAATAATCAAGTTCCAAGAGATTTCTTTGCAGATAAAATAGTTTTAATTGGCAATGTCTCAACATCAACCGCAGATCGCCACATTACCCCCCTCAATCGCTGGAATCAATCAATAACCTATGGTGTTTATATAGTTGCCCAAGTTGCTAGTTCAATTGTTAATGCAGCATTTGAAGAGAGATTGTTAATTAATCCCGCTCCTCAATTAATTGTACTAATATTGATAGTGGCTTCATCAGGAACAACCGTTTATTTGATTCATAAAAATCAAGAGCTGCGGACAATTAAACTATATTTTCTTACCTTCATATATACAAGTTGTTTAACAATAATTTTACTTAGTGGTAATATTATTGCTTTTTCAAACGGATATTGGATTCCGATTACGACAGCTATTGGTTGTATTTGGAGCTTATATTTTCTCGTCAACTACTATTTATATAAACAAAAAGAACAAAAGAGAATTTTTTTGTTAGAGGCGTTTATCACTGATTTTAATCATAATCTCGGCAATCGCTTATCTTCAATGACCTCTAGCAATAATAGGATTAATCTAATTACTAGAGAATTAAATTCTAGTTTAGAAAGTAGCTCAGAGTCTGAAAAAGCTCTTATAACCGTGACAGAATCTGTTCAAAAATTAGACATTATCAGGAGAAGGTCTGTCAACATCGAAAAGCAAATATTTAGAATTGAAAGATATCGAGAAAAAATTAGAAACTTTATTAATTTTAGTTGTTTGAATCGAATTAATGTCTTAGAAACAACTAATATAAATTTATTCGTCTCAGATATTGTTGCTAAGTTTGTTGCTGAAAATGAATATGAGTATGAAGTTTGTCTGCAAGAAAATTATGATAGTCAACTAAAAAATATTAAAATAGATCAAGCAGCTATAGAAATAGTAATAGAGAATTTATTAGATAATGCTTTTTATTCTGTATCCCCACTCCTGAGAGATAACGAGCCTGGGCAATATTTTCCCGTAGTAAAGATTCAAACCAAGCTAGTAGATAACAAAATAAATTTAATTGTTGAAGATAATGGTGCTGGGATTAAACAGGAGAATATCAATAAGATTTTTGACCCTTTTGTTTCTTTTCGATTTGGTCAGGGAATTGGTTTATTTTTGATTAAAAAAATTTCCCAGATATATCAGGGTTCTATTAAGGTACAAAGTGAACTGGGCAAAGGTAGTAAATTTATTTTTATTCTTCCTTTGAACGTCCCTACGGGACGAGGCTCTAGGCTTTAGGACTGAGAGGAGTAGAAAACGCCATAACCAAACTGATTTAGATACTATAGCTACCAGGCGAGCGCTCTTATTTATTCCTAATTTGTTTAATTCATAGGCAATCTGAGCAGAAAGCAAATCTATTATAGATTAGTAACTCTAAGCCTTGTATAAAACTCGCTTGAGAATTTCGTCAATCATAGCATTAAAAGCAGGATCTCCACGATGACGGGGACGAGACAAGCCAATATTCCAGTCTTCAATTAAACGACCTGCTTCAATCAAGATGACTCGATCTGCTAAAGTAACTGCTTCCTCAATATCATGAGTGACTAGTAAAGCAGTAAATCCTTCCTGCTGCCATAGATTCTCCAGCAAACATTGCATCTCAATTCTAGTTAGAGCATCCAGTGCGCCTAAAGGTTCATCTAATAATAATAAACGTGGCTGGCTCACTAAGGCTCTGGCTAAAGCTACTCTCTGACGTTGACCACCAGAGAGAATTGTTACCCAATCACCAGCACGTTCTGCTAATCCTACCTGTTTTAAAGCTTGTTCTACTTTTGATTGCCAGTTACCTGATAAGCCTAATGCCACATTCTCACGCACCCTTTTCCACGGCAATAATCGCGCATCTTGAAACATCATTCTCGCGGACTTATTGAGTTGATGAAGAGGTTGCCCATCTATTAACATACCTCCATCAGAAGGATGCTCTAATCCTGCCACTAGACGCAAGAGAGTACTTTTGCCACAGCCACTTCGTCCAACTATAGCCAGGAATTCTCCAGGAGCTATGTCTAAATCTATTTGTTGTAAAACTGACAAAGCTCCAAAATTTTTGCTTAAATCTAGCAGTTTTAAGGCTGCTCCTGAATAATTAGATTTCATTTTAGATTTCATTTTTGATAACCAGGATGCCAACAAAGAAGTCTGAATTCGAGCCATCTAGCAATTGAATCTGCTAGTTTCCCTAATACTGCATACATCAAGATACTAAACACGATTATATCAGTCTGCATAAACTCGCGGGCATTCATAGCCAAATAACCAATACCAGAATCAGCAGCGATGGTTTCGGCAACTATTAAAGTTAACCACATAATTCCCAAAGCATAACGAACTCCTACTAGTATTGATGGTAATGCCGAAGGCAAGATAATTTCCCAGAGAAGTTGCCAAAATGAGAGTCCATATACTTTACCCATTTCAATTAAACCGACATCAACACCACGAATTCCATAAAAAGTATTGATGTAAATTGGAAATAAAACCCCTATTGATACTAAAAAAATTTTGGCTGTTTCTCCAATACCAAACCAGAGAATCACCAAAGGAATCATGGCTAAATGAGGTATATTGCGTAACATTTGTACGGAAGTATCCAAAATTGCTTCGGCTGGTCGAAAAATGCCGTTAAGAAAGCCTAAAATTAATCCCAGACTTCCGCCGATGAGAAAACCGATTAACGCACGAGTAGTACTAATAATTAGGGAACTCCATAATTCACCAGTAATGACTAGTTGAAATGCTGCTTTGATTACATCTGTTGGGGCTGGTAAAATTCGATTAGAAAGCCAACCCCACTGTATTGAGAATTGCCAAATTACCAGCAGCGCAATCGGGACTACCCAAGGAATTACTGTGTCCAGCTTTGGTGCTTGAAGTTGTTTAGACATCTTTTTGAGTAATTGATCGTTTATTATTTGGTATTTTCTGCTTGTTGCGGATTTAACCAGACCATATTTTGAGTTTTAATTTCCTTCGGGATTAGTTTGAGTTGATAAAATTGGTTTGCTACCTGTTGAGTTTCTGCTATTGCCTCAGATTCAATTGGTCGCGCTCCATAGCGAGTTTTGCGACTTTCAGCCAGTTCGAGAGTAGATACGTCTAATTTCAATTCTGGAGCGAGTAACTGTGCTACTTTTTGAGGATTTGCAATTGCCCAATCACCTACTACTTGAGCTTCGGCGATGATCTGTTGGACTAAATCTGGATTTTCTTGAGCAAATTGACGCGAAGCTATATAAAACTCACGAAACTGACTCAATCCCTTGGCATTGACCAGTACTCGCGCTTGAGATTCCTTTTGTGCTGCTGCAAAATAGGGATCCCAAATTGCCCAAGCATCGATACTACCTTGCTCAAATGCTGCTCTTCCGTCTGGCGGTAGTAAAAAAACAGGCTTGATGTCTGAGTAGCTTATTTTAGACTTTTGTAAAGCTTGCGTTACCAAGTATTGAGCTGCTGAACCTTTATTGAAGCCAATCTTTTTGCCTTTTAAATCTTCTATCTTTTGAACAGGAGAATCTGAGGGAACTATAATAGCTATGCTTTGCGGACTAGGACGAGAATTAGCCACAGCTACTAAATCTTCATTAGCTGCTTGAGCTGTCACCGCTCCTGCCTCAGAACTTTGTCCGATATCAATGCTTTTCGTGCTTAATGCTTCTATTAACGGAGTGGGAGAAGTAAATTCTGACCACTCAACCTTTACATTCATTGGTGCTAATCGCTTTTCTAAACCACCGCGATTTTTAACTAAGAAAAACACGCCAGAGTTTTGATAACCAATCCTAACTGTTTTGACAGTGGCTGAATCAGATGTAGATGTCGCTCCTGGTGCTGTTGATTTCTTGGCATTACAAGCAGAAAGGTTCAAACTTAAACATAAACTTAGACAAAAAAGCCAAGCAAATGTTCGACTTTTTAGTAATCGAGATCGACTATTGCCTTCTCTCCAGCTTTTTGACCAGAAATTAATAAAGTTTAAACGCTTAAAGGCAGCGTTGATCAATAAAAAAAAATTTTTCATTTGACAAATGTTTTCTTTCTAAAAATTGCCAAGAGCATTTCTAACGAAAGTCTTTAATTTTCCAACGTTGCCACCAATCAAGACAATTGGTATTGACCAACTCGATATTTTTAATTGTTTAATCCTTGAAAATTATTGGAAACAGCGATTAAGCTATTTGGCGATGCCTACGGCTATGCTTCGCAAATCGCCTTTTATTTGTGCCAAGTTCAATAAGAATAAGCTTAACCAGTTAAATCAGTTTTAATGCAGAATGTTTAACAAACTCAAAAAATGTATAAATAAATATTTATCGGCTATATTAGAAGGTTTTTTATTCATCTAATACGTTTCCAATTCATAATGTCCCAAGTCCGCATATCCCAAGCAGTGGTTTGATAGCCTGTCAGACTATTGCTAAAAGCTTCAACATCCGCTCGATGTACCAAGGGAATGACCACAGAGTCTTTAATTAACAGATCATTCATCTCAATAAATAATTGGGTGCGTTTAGCAGGATCTAGTTCACGACTGGCTTGTTGCCACAGGCGATCATATTCAGGGTTGCAGTAGCGAGAATTATTATCTCCTGACCAGTTATTTGCTTTTTGGGGAATTTGTTTACAAGTCATGTAATTCATATAAGCACCAGGATCGGGACTAGTGTTACCTGAAGTATACATTTGCAAATCCGCATAAAAATGTTCGACTGTATCGTTGTTACTAGTATCGCTAGAAAAATAAACGCCAGGATCAATACTTTTAAGTTCTACTCCCACTCCTATAGATTGAAAACCCTGTTTGACTACTGCTTGTGTTTTCTGGCGTAGAGGATTAACTGAAGTTTGAAACACCATCTGCATTTCAGTACCGTTTTTATCTCGAATACCATCACCGTTGGTATCTTTCCAGCCAGCTTGATCTAATAACTGCTTGGCTTTATCTGGGTTGTATTCGTACTTGTTATTAGATGAAACATATTCGGCTGGGGCAACTAAAAAGTTAGGAGTGGCTTTACCTGAAATACCATATAGCTGTTGGGCGATAGTGTCTCTATCTATTGCTAGAGCAAGAGCTTGACGTACAGTGCGATCGCTCAAAAATGGATGAGGAAAATCGACACTCGAACGTTCTCCAGACGGCGCAACTTTATTGGGATCGCTGAAGTTAATTATAATTCTTTCCATTAAAGCTCCATAGTTGGAATTAACTTTTCCCTGTCCTGCTGATGCAAGTTCTTTCAAGACGGGAGCTTCTACTTGTAAGTTATAGGCAAAATCTGCATCCCCTGTTTGTAAAACTGCCCTGGCAGCAGAAGTAGCATCACCACCACCTTTTAGTTCTACTCTAGTAAAGCCTAATTGCTTGATGTTACGAAATTGGGGATTGGGTTCATAAATTACGGTATCTCCTGGTCGAAAGTCTACCACTTGATAAGCTCCTGTACCAATTGGGTTGAGGTTGGCTGGAGCTTCCTTAGCATTAGCTCCGTTATAGGCTTGATAAATATGTTTCGGTAAGATCATCCCTTCGCCACCAATAAATACCAATGACCAAGCAGGATTAACTTCTTTAAAGTTGACTTTAACTGTGTACTTATCAATTGCCTCAACATTTTTAACTGTTTCATAAGTATTAGCAGAAACCGCTCCAACTTTAGGGTTGCTGACAAATTGATGAGTAAAAACTACGTCCTCGGCAGTAAAAGGTTGACCATCAGACCATTTAATATTTTGTTTAAGTTTCCAGGTGACAGATTTGCCATCGGCAGCAATACCACCATTTTCAGAAGTGGGTATTTCCGCAGCCAAGATAGGAACTAAGTTACCTTTGTTGTCATAACTAGCTAAAGGTTCGAGGGTAATACGACTAGCTTCACTATCTTTAAATCCTGTAGAGAGATGGGGATTAAGAATAGTTGGAGCTTGCCAATAAAGTAATTTTAGCGTGCTGCTATTTTGATTTTGTTGGCTATTAGATGTTTGTGTCGGATTATTACAAGCAGTAATGGCAATTGTTAGACCTAAAAATAAACAAAATCTCGAAAATAAACCTTTAGCGATCACTTAATTACTCCTCAACCAGTTTTAATTCTGGATGCTATTTTAACAAGCTAAGTAGATGGGCAAAAAATTATAAAGCAGAATAATCGCACTAGTAAAAAAGCGATCGCTTTAATTAAAGGTACTGATCGCTTTTTTTGTATGATGGATTATGGATTGAAAATTAATCAATTAGTCATTTATAAACGAAGATGACCAAGCGAAAACGAACAATGTTTGGATTACTCAAAGAGGCAACAACCGACGATAGCTATCTAATTTTTCTTCATTGGATCGAAAAGCTGGTAGCCAAAGTTTTATCGTTAACCTTGTCAGTTGTGATCTTGATTGCTTTAGGAGATCTAATTTTCTATTTAACACAAGATATAATTAAAGATCCCGCAGGTTTTTATAACAAGAGTTTAATTAAACTTTTTGGTTCTTTTTTAAATCTTTTAATTGCTTTAGAATTATTAGAAAATATTACTGTTTATCTCAAAAAGCACGTTGTCCAAGTGGAATTAGTTATTGTTACTGCTTTAATCGCTGTGGCACGTAAAATAATTATCTTTGATTTTAAAGAATATTCTAATGTACATTTGATTGCTTTAGGAGTAGCAATTATCTGTTTGGCTGCAAGCTATTGGCTGGTTCGTAATACCAGTATTAAAAACAAATCAGAATAAGCTTTTTAACAAGTAATGAGTAATAAGCTAAAAACTAAAAACTAAAAACTAAAAACTAAAAACTAAAAACTAAAAACTAAAAACTAAAAACTAAAAACTAAAAACTAAAAACTAAAAGGTAAAAGGTAAAAGGTAAAAACCTCTGACTTCGTTGTTATAGGTTATAGGTTATAGGTTATAGAATGACATATCTTACAGGCAAAATCGCATTAGTTACAGGAGCAACCAGGGGTTTAGGAAAGGGTATTGCCATTGGTTTGGGGGAAACTGGGGCAACGGTTTATATTACTGGGCGTAGTTGGGAGCAATCTACAGGAGGAGATAACATATCGGGGACTCTTCAGGAAACCCAACAAGCTGTAGAAGCAGCAGGCGGAATTTGTTATCCTGTGCAATTAGACCATAGTGACGATGAACAAGTACGTTTATTATTTGAGCGAATTCAGGCAGAACAAGGAAAATTAGATATATTGGTGAATAATGTTTTTGCTGGGGTGCAAACCTTAAGAGATAGCTATGGTAAACCTTTTTGGCATCATGAGCCTCAACTTTGGGATACAGTCAATAATGTTGGTTTGCGTAGTCATTATGTAGCTAGTGTGTATGCAGCGCGATTAATGAGTAAACATTCTCAAGGGCTTATTTGTACGCTCTCCTCGTGGGGAGGGATGTCTTATATCTTTGGTGTTGCTTATGGTGCAGGAAAATCAGCTTGCGATCGCCTGGCTACGGATATGGCAGTAGAATTAAAACCAGATAACATTACCTCAGTGTCTATTTGGCCTGGAATTGTCGGGACAGAACATATCTCTCGTTTTGCTGAAGAAATGTCTCCTGAAGACTCTCAAGCAAATTTTGGTAATGGCTACAATTGGGAAACTCCTTTACTTACAGGTAGAGCGATCGCAGCTTTCGCAGCCGAACCAGATTTAATAAAACATACAGGCAAAGTCAAAGTAGTTGCGGAATTGGCAGAGAAGTATAATTTAGTAGATCAAGATGGCGAACGCCCTGTTTCCTTACGTTCATTACGCTTTTTATTGCCTTTTTTGTCACCACAACTGCAAAAGTATGCAGGATTCATACCCAATATTAAAATCCCTTGGTGGTTATTATTGATTACTACTCTTAAATCCCCTCAAATTTAACAAAAAATATCCATGTATCTATTTGCTAAGATAGAAAATTGCGGTTATTACTGCATCTGCCAATATTCAACTATAAGGTGTCGCTATTAATGAAAAGGAAAACTTCTTTTAACTCCTCTCAGATCATGTATCGTTCCGAAGAACTAGTCAGTGCTGCTTCTAATCGCTATCGTATTACTGTTCAAGTTGCTAATCGTGCCAAACGCCGTCGCTACGAAGAACTAGAAAACTTCGATGATCCCACCATGAAACCTGTAATTCGGGCAATTATCGAAATGTCTGATGAATTAACCCAACCAGAAATCATTGGCGACTAACAATATCTAAAAATTCCGTAAACTTAAGCGATTTGGAACGTTTTATGCAAAGTGGGGATGGCTGGCGTATTGGTTGGCATCCTCATGGCTCAAAATATCAAGGTTTAGTGGGGGCAGATGAATGGGCGATCGAGCTTACTAAAGCTGAACTCAATGATTTTGTGCGTTTACTAAATCAGCTAGTCGAGACGATGAGCCAAATGGACGCAGAATTGATGGACGAGGAAAAAATTAGCTGTGAAGCCGAAACCAATCTTCTCTGGATGGAAGTTGAGGGTTATCCCCATAATTATTCTCTACGTTTAATTTTAAATAGCGATCGCCGTTGTGAAGGTAACTGGCAAGCAGGAGTTGCACCGAAGTTAATAGAGGGGTTTAATTCAATTGGGTTGGGTTAAAGTTGAATATTTAAATTAGTCTTTGATTATTTAGCCTATATTGAGATATTTGTGATATTATTCACTTGAATAATAAAACACCTATAATACATTTTTTCAAGATGTCTACTGTTGTTAACCCTACCACCCCCACAGTTAGAAACCCTTTACCAGATGGTGGTTTTGATATTCAAGGTATTGAAGAACAAGCAAATCGACTGGAAGGTACAGAAAACGCCGATCAAATTGGAGGCGGTAACTTAGATGATCTTTTGAGTGGTTTTGATGGTGCAGATACGATCACAGGTGGTGCTGGTAATGATACTCTTTCTGGTGATACTGGTAATGATCAATTATCGGGAGAAGCTGGCAACGATCTAATTGATGCTGGCAGTGGACAAAACATCATCACAGGAGGCGATGGCGATGATCGGTTAATTGCCGAAAATGGCGGTAGTACTCTAACTGGTGGTGCAGGAAAAGATACTTTTCAGTTTAATTTTACTAGAGCAACAGCTAGTTCAGGCGAACCTCAAAGTTTGGAAGAATTAGGAATTACAATTAGCGAAATAACTGATTTTGCTCCAGGAGAAGACACAATTCTCATCCAAGGCTTAAAAGGAACGGAAGCTCCTATTTATAATAAAGACACAGGCGTTTTATCTTTAGATGATGTAGAAATAGTTCAACTAGCTGCCAATCTAAATATCAGTGAAGATGATATCGAAATTGCGGGTAATAAAAACCCTATAAGTATTGTTAGCAATGAAGAAGCTGTAGTTTCTCGCTTTTTTGAGCCTTCAAAAGGTGTTCACTTTTATACTGCTGATGAAGCAGAAAAGAATAATGTGGAGCAAAATTTACCAAACTATAACTCTGAAGGATCATCATATCGCACCGTAGATCCCCTCACAGGCGGTCAAGAAGTATACCGTTTCTTTAATCCCTCTACAGGGGTGCATCTTTATACCACCAATGAAGTAGAAAGAGACGCGATTATTGAAACTTTACCTAATTTCCAATTTGAAGGGGTAAAATTCTATGCTTATGCAACCCAAGTAGAAGGTTCAATTCCTGTTTATCGTTTTTATGAAAGTACTAAAGGAGTACATTTTTATACTCCCAATGAAGCAGAAAAAAATGCTGTTCAAAAAAATCTAACTAATTATAATTTTGAAGGTATTGCTTACTATGCTTTACCAGTAGATGAAAGTGCTGGAGAGATATAGTACCGCAATTATCTTAAGATTTTCTTTAGATTTGCATTTTTTGGGTGTAAGATAGTAACGAAAAGATTGAAACTGTCCATTAACAATAATTGACAGTAAAAGAAAAATTATGCTTAATTCTTCAACTTTACGGCGGATATGGCTTATTGTCGAACAGACACAGACACGCATTCTCTTAGAACAGACACGCATTCTCTTAGAACTAAGCGATTCCGAACTCGTAAGCCGAATACAAACACAATTAGAGACGCAAGTATTTCTCACTGCCTCTGAACTAAATGCTGCTCATCACTATATTCAATCGAAAGTGACTTTAATTCGAGATCTTGCCGAATGTCGATTAGCTAGGGCTTGAAATTTAAATTCTTATTTCAAGAAGCTTCTCTCACTAAGATTTTTCTGGCTTTGATATTATTTGAACTTATTGTTAACAAGTCAATTTGCTTCGGTTTTTTCTGTTGTGGTTTTTTAAAAGTTAAGAGCTAACAGCTAAGAGCTAATAGCTATTAGCCGTATTATTTTGTACGTCATTACTTAAATAAGCAACGCCTTAAAATTTATTTAAATTAATACCTGCTTCTTTTGCCATTGCATGAATGCCTTTAGTTTCTAAAGTTTTGATCGCTTTAGTAGATAAGCGCAATCTTACCCAACGATTACCTTCTGCCCACCAAACCCTTTTCCACTGTAAATTTACACCTTGCAATTTTTTAGTGCGACGGTGAGAGTGAGAAACCGCCATTGCATTGTTGGCTTTTTTGCCTGTTATTTGACATCTGCGAGACATTGATAACCTCCGTTTTATACACAATCTATAATTATAGCTAAAGTTAAACCTAGACAATAAATAATTTAATAATGATATCGAGCTTGCAAAAACTCAATAAATCTATCAGTTATGCGATAAACCAATCTATGCTCTCCAGTAATCCTTCTCGACCAAACTCCTCTGGCTATATGCTTTAAAGGCTCTGGCTTTCCTAAGCCCCGAAATGGATCTTCGGTTGTTGATTCAATTAAATCTAAGATTTTCTCAGCCTTAGCTTTATCTTGTCTGTACCACCATTTAAGATCTTCTCGAAACCTTTTGTTAAAGATTGTTTTCCTATCCTTGGCAGTCATCTATCAATTCAAATAAGCTTTCATCAGCGATCGCTTCGTCACTTAGATTATCCCTGGCTACAGATTCCTCTAAAGCAGCAAATAAACGTTCGGCATTACGAGGAGAACGTAATAAATGTAAGCTTTCAAGCAAAGCAGTCAATTCTTCTGCTGGCAAAATAGCAATATCTTTATGCCCTCTTCTAGTAATTAAAGCCACAGCATTTTCTTGTTCTATACGGTCTAATAACGTAGCTAGATTTTTTCTGGCATCGGTATAAGAAGTTGTAATTGGAAACATTTTTTATGTACATTTTTTATGTACAGTTTATCATAATGCAGAAAATTTTTGGCTGCTTTCGTTCTTTTTTTCTAAGAAGTTGAGCTAAGATTTCCCCAAGTCACGCTAATCGCCTGGGAATTGTACCTAAAATGTATAGTCATTCCAATTAATTTCCATTATTTCTATGGAATTGGCAAAACGATGAGGGATGAAGGATGAGTGATGACAAATAGTACTAATAAACCTATGTTTTCTATTTGGAATGACTATAAATGTCTAAAAATACAATTATTCCACCAAAAATTGTACCTTACTTATTTTTATTACCTGCGATCGCCCTATTGGGATTAACGGTGTTTTTCCCTGCTATACAAGCATTTGCTTTAAGTTTTACAAAATACAACTATGATATTACTCAAGCTCCTGAGTGGGTAGGGGGAGAAAATTTTCAAAGGTTATGGCAGGATGAGGTTTTTTGGCAGACGATTAGAAACACGCTGTTATATTTAGTGGGAGTCGTGCCAATTTTAGTGATTGTGCCTTTGGGGTTAGCCATTCTTGTCAATCAAAAATTACGAGGAATCAATTGGTTTCGTACTGCTTTTTATACTCCTGTCGTGATCTCAATGGTAGTAGCAGGTATAGCTTGGAAAGCTCTTTATACCCAAAACGGCTTACTAAATCAGTTTCTTAAACAAGTTGGTGTAACTGAAGGTATACCTTGGTTAACCGATCCCAAGTTGGCTATTTGGAGTGTGATGTTAGTAACTATTTGGAAGGGTTTGGGTTATTACATGGTAATTTATCTAGCAGGACTACAAGCCATCTCTCCAGAATTATACGAGGCAGCAGCGATCGATGGCTCAGATAGTTGGCAGAAGCATTTTGATATTACTATTCCTTTAATGCGCCCTTATTTATTATTGGTAGCAGTCATCTCGGCAATTTCGGCAACCAAGGTATTTGAAGAAATATATATTATGACCCAAGGAGGCCCAAGAAATAGCTCAAAAACTGTGGTTTATTATCTTTATGAGCGAGCATTTCAAGATCTCGATATTAGCTATGCTTGTACCATTGGTTTGGTTTTATTTCTCGGAATTTTAGGACTGTCAATTATTAATTTAAAGTTAACGGCGGGAAATCATTGAACATTAAACATTAAACATTGAGCATTCGATATCGTTGATAAATGCTAAATGATCAATGAAATGACTTCGTTGTCAAGCGGTTATAGGTTATAGGTTAATTAAGCCTAGTGCCTAATCAGTACATATTTCTAAACTTAAAAATTCTACTCCAGCCAAATTACTTAATAATTTAGTGAGGGAATCTGAGTTTTAAAGAGACTTGGAGTTAAAAACTTACATTTAAAATAGAGGAGAATTAAACATGACTTGGACTCAAGCTTTAGCAGTGGATGCTCTTAAACCTGGCACAAAACAAGTAGTTAAACTCGCAGAGCGCTCGCTTTTGTTGTTAAATGAATCAGGAAATATTTATGCAGTCGATAGTATTTGTCCTCATTTAAAATTACCCTTGAAAAAAGCCAAAGTAACCACAGATGGTTCACTTGTCTGTCCTTGGCATCGCAGCGAGTTTGATTTAGCTACGGGGAATGTCAAATCTTGGTGTCCTTTCCCGCCTGTAGTGGGTAATGTCTTAGGCAAAATGTCATCTGAGAAAACTTTAGGTGTTTTTCCCACTAAGATTGAAGATGGACAAATTCTGGTAGATATATCAGCGTAATTAAAGTTTATTCTCTAAATTTTAAGATATAAAAGCTATGAGCTTCTATTTATTAACTTAAATTCGGGATAAGCTGATAGGCTTAAAAAGCTTAGGGCTTATAGCTTTCATAACCTTGAAATTGCCTCAACCCATACTGAGATGAAATTAACAGTTGAGACTTTTACTGTTCATAAGAAATTTGCCTTGCAGATCAGTCGGGGGACAACCGCCCAAACGACAAATATTTGGTTACGTATTCAACAAGACAAGATCGAAGGTTGGGGAGAAGCATCACCGTTTTCTATTTCTCAAGCAGAATCTAAAGATACAGCTAAATTACTAACGAAACTAGAACAGCTTATTCCCCAACTAGAGCCTTTCCATCCTTTACAAAGACAGGAGATTAGAGCAAAACTGCAAGAGTTACAAATAGCTTCCAATCTTCAGGCAGCAATAGACATGGCTCTCTATGACTGGCTGGGTAAAAAAGCTGGTTTACCACTATGGCAAATCTTGGGCTTAAATCGCGATCGCATTGTACCAATTTCGGTCACTATCGGGATCAATTCTCCAGAGGCAGCAGTTGCGAGATTACGAGATTGGCAAAACACCCTAGATGTCAAAATGGTTAAGCTTAAACTGGGTAGCCCTAAAGGAATTCCAGCCGATAAAGCGATGGTGCAGGCAATTCGTCAGGTTGATCCCCATGTCAGGCTGACTGTTGATGCTAACGGGGGATGGCGGTTTAATGATGCGGTTTATATGACTCACTGGCTAGCCAAGCAAAAAGTGGAATATATTGAGCAACCTTTGCCAGTAACAGAAGATAGCAAACTGGCAGTTTTATCTGATAACTCACCCCTGCCAATTTTTGTCGATGAAAGTTGTTTTAATAGTGCAGATATTTTGCGATTAGCTGATTCAGTAGCAGGAGTTAATCTTAAAATAATGAAAACGGGTGGATTAACCGAAGCGATGCAAGCTATTCAAATTGCTAAAGCCTGTAATTTAAAGATTATGTTTGGCTGTTATTCCGATAGTAGCCTAGCAAATACTGCTATGGTTCATCTTGCTCCTTTGGCAGACTATTTAGACCTAGACAGTCATTTAAATTTAACAGATGATCCTTTTCGGGGTGCAATTATGCAAGCAGGACGTTTATTACCCAATCATCAACCAGGGCTAGGAGTAAAATACAGTGCTGACAGCTAAAAACCGTGTGGCAATTTTGTTAGAAGACGGCATTAAGGGTGATCATGGTAAAACGGGATTGGCTTTTCTGCGTTATAGTCAGACAGAAATCGTAGCGGTAATTGATCGCGCCTGTGCAGGGGAATCTTTAGCTGAGTTAACAGGTATTGAGCGTCATGTACCAATTGTTGTTAATGTACAAGCAGCCTTGGAATATAAACCTGATGTTTTGTTGATTGGTATTGCTCCTTCAGGTGGTCAACTGCCAGCTAGTTTACAAGCAGAGATAGAAATTGCCATTAATGCAGGGATCTCAATTGTTAATGGTTTACATACTTTACTAGCACCTCAGTATACTCAATTGCAGCCTGGACAATGGATTTGGGATATTCGTCAAGAGCCTCCTGGGTTAAGTATTGGCAAAGCCTTAGCGAGATCGCTCTCTGCTCAAAGAATTTTAACTGTCGGCACAGATATGGCAATTGGTAAGATGTCTACGAGTTTAGAAATACACCGCGCAGCCATAAAGCAGGGAATCAAAGCCCAATTTATTGCCACAGGACAAGCAGGAATTGCGATCGCAGGTCAAGGAATTGCTTTGGATGCTGTAAGAGTCGATTTTGCAGCAGGGGCAGTGGAAAAAACTGTCTTGGATTTAGGTAAAGACCAAGATTTAATTGTGATCGAAGGACAAGGCTCGCTTCTACACCCAGGCTCTACCGCTACTTTACCGTTAATTCGAGGTAGCCAGCCAACAGGCTTGATTCTGGTTCATCGTGCAGGCGCAAAACATATTCGCGATTTACCTGATATTTTAATTCCTCCATTACCAGACGTAATTCAACTCTACGAAACCGTAGCCAGTGCTGGGGGAACTTTTGGAGAAGTAAAAGTAAAAGCGATCGCCCTGAATACCGTAGGTATGGATACTGGTACTGCCAAACAAGCGATCGAGTCCACCACCGAGTTAACAGGACTACCCTGTAGTGATGTAGTTAGGTTTGGTGGTGAATCTTTGATCAAAGCTCTATATCAGTGAGCAATGATCGAAGTAGGAAATAGGAAATAGGAAATAGGAAGTAGCAATTAATCACCAATCACCAATCACCAATCACCAATCACCAATCACCAATCACCAATCACCAATCACCAATCACCAATCACCAATCCCCAATCACCAATCACCAATCACCAATCACCAATCACCAATCCCCAATCACCAATCACCAATCCCCAATTCATCTTTTATTCCCCTAAAAATAGCTGATTGAAAGATTGAATTATCGCCAAGGATTGTTGAGAAATTCGTTTGGTAATATTTGTTAAATCATGAACTGAATTTTTAGCAAAGGTTGAACCTTTTATTTGAGTGTCTAAAGAATCAGAAATGTTTTGAGTAAAGTTACTTAATTCATGATTTAAAGCCACAATCTGCTCTAACTTCTGACTAGCAGTTTGAAAGTCATTAATTCCACTCATTAGTAGCTCTGTTTCCGATTCGAGAGAAGTTGTTTTGGTGGTGATTTCTGTTTTTATACTGGTAAATAGAGGATCAATTTTTGCCGTAGCCTCGAATAGCTCTTGCATCAAAGAAAAAATCCGATCAGACAGTTCAACAACGGAATTTTGGTTGTCGACTCCAATCTGACTGAGATTTACAGATCTAGTCATCCCCATTGATTGTTGAGCTAATTGTTTGCTCAAATCTTTGACTTGCTCGATAGTTGCAGCAAAATCTTGACAAGAATTACTCAGATTTTCAAATCCCACTGTGACATTTTGAACTGTACGCTGGATATTGGAACTGTTGTTAGCTGTACGATTTATAATTTCTTGAGTATCTTTAGTATATTGTTCAAGCTCGGCTAACAGGTGAGCATTGTCGAGAGCCAAACCCACTTGGATAGCAATTTGACTCATCCAACGGATTTCAACCTGTTGCCATTGGCGAGTATCAGAACATTGGTGAGCTACTAATAAACCCAATGGTTTGCCTTGATTGATAATTGGTGTGACTAGATTTGCCTTAACGTCCAATTTTGCCAATTGCTCGACATAACACTGGCTCATACCTGCTTCGTAAATATTTTCCCAAGCACGGACTTTACCATCACGATACTGATCGAGATATCTAGCTTCAAAGCAGGGATCTTTAATGATTTTTCCTTCTGCTCTTGTCCAACCATGAGCCACAGATTCGGCGACAATCTTGCCATAATTATCTTGAGTGAGAGCATAAAAGACAACGCGATCGCAATTTAAAATTCTCCGTATTTCCCGAACACTAGCTTTGAGAACATCCTCTGACTTTAGGGATTGGCGAATTTGTTGTACTGTCTCAGTAAAATATCCAGTCCACATTTTTTCTGATTCTGCCTGCTGACGTAAGCGATGGGCATCAGCTAATAATTGGGCATTATCAAGGGTAAAACTTATGTGTGCAGCAAATTGAGTTAACCAAAGAATTTTTGATGGCTGCCATTGCCGAGGATTAGAACATTGCTGGGCGACTAATAAACCAAATAACCTGCCTTCAAGAATAATAGGAACTACCAGATTTGCCTTAACCTCTAACCTCTCCAGTTGTTCAATATGACACCTGCTCATACCTGCTTCGTAAATATTGTCCCAAACACGTACTCTACCTTCACGATACTTTTCGAGATATCTGGCTTCAAAGCAAGGATCTTTAATCACCATTCCTTGTGCCTTTGTCCAACCAGGAGAAACAGATTCCGCGACAATTTTCCCATAAACCTTCTGATGCAAGGCGTAAATCAAGACGCGATCGCAATTTAAAATTCGATGTACTTCCCGAACACTTGAGTCCATAATATCTTGGATTTTGAAAGATTGGCGAATCTGCTGTAGTGCCTCACCAAAATGCTTTATCCACATTCGTTCTTGTTCAAGCTGTTTTTGAACCTCAGCTAATTGTTCTTGTTGTTTACCATGAGAGATTTTAATATATTCTGGCATATTACCTATATAATTAGCGATTTGAGTTATCCAGTTAATTTCTTGTTGTTGCCAACTGCGGATATCTGAACATTGATGAACGATCAATAGCCCAAATAGTTGATTTTCCTGAGCAATCGGTGCTATCAAGCCAGCTTTAACATTTAAAGCTTCCAATTGTTCTCGATACCAAGAAGGAGGGTCTGTGTCATGAGTATTATTCCAAACAAGGACTTGACCATCACGATTTGCTTCTAAATATTTAGCAGCAATATGTGAATTTTTTGTGGATTGCTCTTGAACTTTAGTCCAGCCATCAGCAACAGATTCAGCCACTACCGCCTCATAATTAGCATTATTGAAACTATAAATGAGAACGCGATCGCATTTCAGTAGCCGACGTATCTCTGTAACTATAGTTGGCAAAATATCTTCTTGTTCCAGTTGTTCAGTTATCTTGCTCTTAATTTCAGCAAACAACCTATTTCTTTCCTGCTCAATGAAAGTTGTCTGCTGTACTAAGTTTAAATCTCTTAATTCCTCAGTTTCGGCGATCGCTGCCAGAGATTCTCCTGCTGCACTTGCTTTGGCTGCCAACAAGTCAACTGTCTTCTCCCCCCAAGGCTGGAGTTGAAAACATTGATGAGCAACTAAAAAAGCTAATAATTTATTGTCAATATAAATTGGGGCAACTGCGACACTTTTGACTCCCAACTTTTCTAGCTCGATTAAATTATTTTTATTAACATCTGAAGAGTAAATGTTATCTATGGTTAAAGACATACCATAACAATACATCTCTAGATAATCACCCTCTAAAAAAGGATCGTGGATAGTTTTTCCTAAAATAGAAGTACAGTCTTGATCAACAGATTCGGCTATAATTCCTGCTTTGGGTAAATCACTAGCATTATAAATAATAACGCGATCGCACTTGAGAATTTCCCTAGCTGTTTCCACAGTATCTTGTAAAATCTCTTTGAGATTTTGATACTTAATTAATTGTCGCTCAAAGGTTGGGTTCATTATTTATAAAACGCGAGTGAGAATACCCATACCCTAAAGGATATGGGATGAAAACGAGCGCGACCAATCATATTTTACACCGATAGCTAACATGGTGTACAATAGCATTATGATGATTAGACGTGCATATAAATATAGATTCTATCCGAACCTTGAACAGCGTATTCAGTTAGCGCAAACTTTTGGTTCGTGTAGATTCGTTTATAACTGGGCTTTAAGATTTCGCACTGATGCTTACTATCAACATCAGCAAAAGATGTCTTACAAGGAAACGTCTAATCAGTTAACGAGCCTGAAAAAGAATCCTGAATTTAGCTGGTTAAAAGATGTAACTGCTGTTCCATTGCAGCAAGCGTTAAGACATCTAAATACAGCTTTTCTCAACTTTTTTTCTGGTAGAGCCAAATATCCTAGATTTAAAAAAAAACGCTCACGACAGTCTGCTAGCTACGCTAGTAATGCCTTTAAATGGGATGGAGAAAAGCTAACCTTAGCGAAGATGAAACAGCCATTAAAAATTAAATGGCATCGTCAGTTTACAGGAGTTCCCACTACAGTTACAGTTAGCAAAGATTCTGCTAATAGGTATTTTGTTTCTTTTTCGGTTGAAGAAGAAATAGAGCAATTTCCATCAAATAATGAACAAGTCGCTATCGATTTAGGCATCAAAGATGTTATTGTTTCATCAAAAGGGTTTGCTTCTGGCAATCCGAAATACGGGAAGAAATATCAAAAAAAACTAGCGATCTTGCAAAAGCGTTTAGCTAAAAAACAAAAAGGGTCTAAAAATAGAGACAAAGCAAGACTTAAAGTAGCAAAATTACACGCCAAGATTGCCGATTGTCGAAAAGATTTTCTGAATAAATTAACGATTCAATTAATACGCGAGAACCAAGTTGTAGTTACAGAATCGTTGGCAGTTAAGAATATGATTGAAAATCGCCAGTTAGCCTCATCAATAGCTGACGCTGCTTGGGGCGAATTAATTAGACAGCTAGACTACAAAGCTAGTTGGTATGGAAGAATTTTGGTACAAGTAGATCGTTGGTTTCCCTCATCAAAACGATGCCATGCTTGCGGTCACGTACTAGATAAACTTCCTTTAGCTGTTAGAGAATGGACTTGCGTTTGTGGGTCTCAAAACTTGAGGGACTACAATGCAGCCAAAAATCTCTTAGCCGTCGGACGGACGGTGTTAGCCTATGGAGATACCTCTGTCGGGGACACAGCTATTGCTTTGTCTAGTCAAGTGTCGTCGAAGTAGGAAGCCCGTGTGGGTTTACCCCACGGGTGCGTCACAAAGTATACAGCTAAATTAAAGAAGTAGACCTTTCTTACTCTGTCAATCCAGGTTTATCTTCTTCTACATCCGATAATAGTACTACTAGTCAGTTACAAGTCTTGTCGGCGATCGCTATTTTATTCACATCCATTGATTTATTTCCAAGAGCCTAACAGTAGCTACAAAAAATAGTTAATTAGGTTAAAAATATTAAGAATGGTAAAGTATTATAAGTGCAATGTAGAGGTATAGTTAAATACTTATCATGACTATTAATCGTCGTAACTTTTTATATCTTATTGGTGCTGCTACTGGTACTACTGTATTAGGCATTTCTAATCAGAACCGTAGTGTTTTTGCCCAAGATGAACCAACCTATTCTGGCCCGTTTACAGTTCCTCCTCTTCCTTACGCTTATGAAGCTCTCGAACCATATATTAGTAAGGAAACGATGACATTCCATCATGATAAACATCATGGTGCTTTTGTCGAAAAATTAAATAAAGCAGTTAACGAGTATCCAGAATTAAAAGGTCAAAGTGCTGAAGAGTTACTCGCAAATGTTGATAATCTACCCAAGGATATTCAAAAAACAGTTCGTAATAATGCTGGTGGTCATATAAACCATACTATGTATTGGACAATTATGGCTGCCAATGCTGGCGGTGAACCAACAGGAGCGATCGCCGAAGAGATTGAGAAAACCTTTGGTAGTTTTGCTGAATTTCAAACCCTATTTAATGAAACAGGTATGAACCAGTTTGGCAGTGGCTGGGTTTGGTTGGCTATGGATAAAGATAAAAAACTCCAACTATTCAGTACTCCCAATCAAGACACTCCTTTGTTGCAGGGAATGTATCCAATTATGGGCAATGACGTTTGGGAGCATTCTTATTATCTTACCTATAGAAATAAGCGGGATGAATATTTAGAGCAATGGTGGAATGTGGTTAATTGGGATGCAGTTAATCAACGTTTAGAAAAAGCATTATCTGCATAACCTCGATTTAGATTAAAAAACATTTTAAAAGTTAAAGTTACTCTGGCTTTTCTTACTTAAGTAATATTTCGCGAATTCACGTATAGATAGCGATCGCTGTACCCGTTAAGATTAAACCACAGCCTAAAATCATTGAGATAGTGATTGGTTCACCTAGTATTATCGCTCCGAAAAACATGGCGAAAAAAGGGCTGATATAAGTAACAATTAAAGTTTTACCTGCACCAATATTACTAATCAAACGAAAATAAAGAATATAAGCCAAGGCTGTAGATAGCCAAGCCAAAGCTAAAACCATCAAAATGACTTCTGTTGAGGGTGGCGCGGTAGGTAAGACAAAGGGAGTGAGTGGTAATAAAACTATTGCTGCACTTAATTGACTTCCTGTAGCAATTGCTATGGGGGGAACTTGAGATAATTTTTGTTTGGCATAGGAAGCTGAGATCGCATACATTAAAGCTGCTAATAACCCAGCAATAGTTGACCAAATAAAAGATTTATTAATCTCCATATTTGTCCAGCCAACTAGTATAGTTACACCAGCAAAACCTAAAATTAATCCTAAAAATTGACTTAAAGTTAACTTTTCTCTTAACCAGAAAAAAGCAATAATCGTACCAAAAAGAGGTGTAGTAGCATTGAGAATTGAGGTAAACCCAGCAGGTAAGTATAAGGCAGCAAAAGCAAATAATAAAAACGGAATTACTAAATTAATACAACCTAAGATAAATAAAGGTATTAACTGTTGACGAATTTCTCGTAGCAAATTTAAACGAATGGATAACAGTAACATAACCAAACCTGCCAATAATACTCGTAATTCAATCAACCAAACTGGATTTAAAATTGGGGCAGCAATACGCATAAACAAGAAAGATGCACCCCAAACCGCAGCTAATAGTAATAATTCAAATAAATTAGATATTTTCATGTAGTATTAAATCCTGTTGAAATGCAATGTTAAAAAGTTAGAGAAAGTAAGAAGTAAGAAATAAGTTTGTTCTTATGCGGAATTTGACTTCACCTCGTGTTTTAATTAGAAAGCCTGTTAAAGATGATTGGCAAGAATTATTATCTTTGAATCACAAAAGCAGAGAATTACATTTTCCTTGGGTTTTTCCACCACTTACCAAGGAAGATTGTCAAGACTACATTAATCGCTGCCAAAATAAAGATTTTGAAGGATTATTAATTTGTCACAAAGTTAATCAAAACATAATTGGAGTCGTCAACCTGAATCAAATTGTTTACAAAGCTCTTCAAAGTGCCTATCTTGGCTACTATGCCTATGCAGACTTTACAGGTAAAGGTTTCATGTCAGAGGGTATTTGTTTAGCTATTAATCATGCGTTTTATACTCTTAATCTGCATCGAGTTGAAGCAAACATTCAACCTAAAAACACCAATTCAATCAAATTAGTAAAGCGGATTGGATTTACTAAAGAGGGGTTTTCTAAGCGATATCTAATGATTAACGGAGAATGGTGCGATCATGAACGTTGGGCATTAACTGTCGAAGACTGGAATTATTAATTTCTAAGAGTTTTATCTGAAAGATTTGATTGTTCTTGCTCAATTAATGTTTGTTTTCGTTCAATTCCCCAGCGATAGCCACCAAGACTGCCATCATTCCGAGTTACACGATGACAGGGAATAATTAAAGCGACTGGATTAGCACCACAAGCATTACCAATTGCTCTAACTGCTTTAGGTTTACCAAGATTTTGGGCAATTTCAGTATAGGTTCGAGTTTCACCATAAGGTATTTTTTGTAGTGCTTGCCAAACTTGCTGTTGGAATGCTGTACCCCGAATGTCTAAAGGTAGATCTGGATCTGATTCTGTGCCTGTAATTAGATTGAGAATTTTTTTAATCCAATTTTGATGACTTTGATCGTCTCGAACAATTGTTGCTTGTTTAAATTCTTCAGTTAGACTTTGTATTAATGTTTTAGAGCGATCGCCTAATTTTACCGAGCATATACCTTTATCAGTTGTCGCCACTAATAAATATCCTAAAGTACCATTAACAATGGTATAGGTGATTTGAATTGTTTTGCCTTGCTGTTGATAAACTTTCGGAGTCATGCCCAACTTGGATGATATGTTTTCGTACAAGCTACTGCTAGAGTTATATCCTGCTTGATAAACGGCTTGAGCTACATTGTCTTCCTGTGTAAGTTCCAGTTTAAATCGAGCTAGACGAGATACTTCTGCATATTGTCTGGGAGTTATACCAACAATGCTTTTAAACGTGCGCTGAAGATAAGCAGAGCTAAGATTAAACTGAGTAGCTAGTTGAGACAAAGTAAGTTTTTCTGCAATTCTTTGGTCAATTTCGCGACATATTTGCTCAACTAATTCTATCTGTGGTTGCTTGGGTAAATTTTGATTAGGAAGACAACGTTTGCAAGGACGAAAACCAGCTTCTTCAGCTTCAAGAGAGGTCTTGAAAATTAAAACATTAGCTCTTTTAGGTTTACGTGCAGGACATGAAGGTAGACAATAGATTTTCGTTGAGGTTACGGCATAGAAGATAAAATGATCATAAGCGCGATCACGATTTAGTATTGCTTGCCAATTTTCTTCTTTCAGCATTTCACCTGATGGAAATAAGATAATCTACTGACAGAGTATAGTTTCATTAGCCAGTCAAATTCTATCGATTTTTTGTTGTCAAATTTTTTAATTCTGACTCCTGACCATTCATTAAACATTATGAATTTTCCTTTTCCCCTTTCCCCACGTCAGTTCGACGAAATCAAAAAACGGCAGGAGGGAGAGCAGATAAAGCTTTGGGTTCTAAATCAAGAGAGGGTTTATGAGGTAAATAAGAGTAAGCAATTAATCCAGCCATCAGATTGACGAGAAAATTCCAAATA
>JBOFLX010000043.1:0-25842 GCA_051658085.1 Waterburya sp. | reverse complement strand
CAAAAAATGCTGCTGGACTAATAAATGTCCAATCTAAATCACAAGTTTTGTAGATCTGGAGTGCTTCGCAGTGAGCTAGGGATGCTGGACGATAAATCTCTGGAAAATCTGGAGTATCGACAAATTTAACACCATTAGCTACTTCAAGACTGCCTGCACCACCGACGACTATCAAACGACGAACTCCTGCACGAGTTAATCCTGCAATTAGAGAATGGGTTGCTTTGATTACATCCTTTGCTAATACTGGATTATTACCCTCGTCAGCACCTGGGCCTACAGCACTAATTACTGCATCATGACCTTGAACAAGTTTAGCAACGTATGCAGGATCAAGAACATTACCAACAACGACTTGACCAATAAATGTAGTAGGACTTGTGAAAGATAAAGATAATTTTGATAGATCGCGAACGATCGCGGTTAAGTTGTGTCCTCGTATTAGTGCTTCGGTAGCAATACGACTACCAGCCATGCCATTTGCCCCAAACAGCGCAAGTTTTTTAGACATATCCAAAAGATCACCTTTGTATAAATGAGACTGGAAATAGCTTAGAACATGAATATCTTTTAAATCTTGTAGATTCTCCTTGTATTTTGGAAAATCTGGTGATGTTTGGAAATGCAGTTTTAAAATTGAGCCTTGGTAAATATAGGTATGATTTTTGAGATGGTGACATTATTATTGAATCAAAAAAGCTAATAGCTACGAAAAGAGACACTTTGTACTTCATATTTTCAATTACCAACGTCTAAAATTGGTTGCGGTATTGTCGAGGTGTCAAGTTTGTATATCGACGAAAGACATTCGTAAAGTGACTTTGATCGTAAAAACCAACTAACTGACCAATTTCAACAACGGAGATTTGTCTGTTAATCAAGAGTTCTTTTGCTCTCTCAATACGGCACTTGAGAACATACTTGTGTGGAGAAACTCCCATATTTTGTTTAAAGAGTTTTCCAAAGTGATGAGAACTTAGTTGAGCTAATTCTGCAAGCTCTGTTAAACTTAAATCGCGATCAAGATTGACCTGTATATATTCAAGAACTTGTCGCAATTTGGATTTAGATAATCCTCCTGAAATAGAAATATCTGAAACCCTAACAGAACAATGATGTTGCAATAGATGAACTGCGATGAGATTTTGCAGAGATTCTAGATAGAGACGATTATTTGAGTTATGACGTTCTAGTTCTGCATAAAAAGTTAGAACAAGTTGCTCTAAAAGCAAATCTCGGATGGCAAAGCGATCAATGAGTGTAATGCTGTGAGAAGTATAAGCACAATCTTCCATAGCAATTGTTTCTAAAATCCCAGAGGGAAGATAGATCTCTAATATTTCAACCTCTCCTTCCCACAGCCATTCTGATTCTCGAAAAGCAGGTACAAAAGTGAATGTACCTGGGTAAGTCAAACGCTCACTCGTTTTGTCGCCGTCAAGTCGCCGTTCTAAACGTCTCTCCAAGTTACCTGGATTGGCAATATGAAGGTTGATACAATGATCAGATATCTTAGGGTCAAAAATCCAATCGCTCGGTGAGTCATAGATTGTGCGACATACACGTAATCCAGACATTTTTAAGTTTCTTGTTCAATCCATTGTTTGATAGTAGCTACTACCTCGTCCAAGGGTATATCTTGAGATTCTTTAGTCGCTCGTTTAACAACTTCAACTTTCCCTTCCGAGAGCGATCGCCCTGTAACTACTCGATAAGGTATACCAATTAATTCGCTATCTTTAAATTTAACTCCTGCTCGTTCTTTACGGTCATCAAATAAGACTTCGACTCCTGCTTGTTTAAATTCTGCATAGAGTTGTTCTCCGACAGCCATTTTTTCTGCATCAGAGATATTAGGTACAATCACCACCACATGATAAGGAGCGATCGCCACAGGCCAAATAATACCATCTTGATCGTAAGATTGTTCTACTGCTGCTTGTGCCAAGCGAGAAACCCCAATGCCATAACAACCCATCAATAGAGGTTCTGCTTTACCTGCTTCGTTGGTAAAGGTTGCACCCATTGCTTCTGAGTATTCAGTACCCAACTGAAAAATATGTCCTGCTTCTATTCCTCGCGCACTGATTAAAGTCTGACTGGAATCGTGAATAGCGCGATCGCCTGCTTGGGCTTTTTGGATATCTACTTGTAATTCGGGTAGGGGAAAATTATCGCCCCAGTTTGCCCCAAAAACATGATAACCAACTTCATTTGCCCCAGTAACAAAGTTTTTGATCTCCACAGCCGTTTGATCCACTAAACGTAAAAACTGCTTGGCTACATTTTGAGAAATACTAATATACTCATCTGCTAAATTGGGGGCAATATAGCCTAAAGGTAGAGGTTTGGCTGCCCATTTTTTCTGGGAAGTAGGATCAGGAACACCAAAATAGATTACTGTGTTGGCTTCATATTGAGGAGCAAGTTTAGTCAACTCATTTTGCAGCTTGACTTCATTGACATCGCGATCGCCACGAATACTGACTAAAACCAAAACTCTCATCTCATTGTCGTATACTACTTCATACAATACGTTTTTAATTATTACTGTCGGCGAACATTGAGCCACTTCTGCTAATTTGGCGATAGTTTCAGTTTCGGGAGTTGCCCGCTTTTCATAACTACTAAAAGGTGATTCAGCTAGATCTGGAGGTAGAGAGACAGCTTTTTCGACGTTGGCTGCATACTTACCATCTTCGGTGTAGAGAATTTCATCTTCCCCTGCGTCTGCTAGAATCATAAATTCCTGTGAACCAGAACCTCCAATTGCCCCCGAATCAGCTTCTACAGCGCGAAACGCTAACCCACAGCGAGTCATAATATTGCGATAGGCTCGATCCATTGCCTGATAGGTTTGTTTTAAACTCTCTTCATCAGCGTTGAAAGAATAAGCATCTTTCATAATAAATTCTCTACCACGCATCAAACCAAAGCGAGGACGAATTTCATCACGGAATTTAGTTTGGATCTGATACAGATTTAACGGTAATTGACGGTAAGAACGAATAGTTTCACGAGCAATAGTAGTAATTACCTCTTCATGAGTAGGGCCCAACCCCAATTCGCGATCGTTGCGATCAGTAAGCGAAAACATAATCCCTTCCGCTTTGGTATAAGTATCCCAACGTCCTGATTCTTGCCATAGCTGCGCTGGCTGTAGCTGCGGTAACAAACATTCCTGCGCTCCTGTTGCATCCATTTCTTCTCGCACAATCTGAGAAACTTTTTGCAGTACTCGCCACATCAAAGGCATATAAGCATAGAGTCCACTACCAATACGACGAATATAGCCAGCACGGAGTAATAATTGATGGCTGGGTATTTCTGCTTCTGCTGGAGTTTCTCGCAGTGTCACAAACAGCATCTCGTTTAGTCGCATCGTTATTTCCTAGGGTAAAAGTCGGGTATGATGAAGTACCCCAATCTGCTTTGCTGAGATTGGGGTTTCCCAAAATCAACTCAATTCAGAGACGGTTTTATTCGTCCTTCGGGCTTCCCGTTTCACAGGCTCTTGCCTCCAGCAGCAAGCTACTCTTGGTCTTACAGTGCCTCAACAGGCAGGAGTCCGCCTTCCGCAGACCCATAACTATTTGTTTACTCACTCTCGTACTTAGCTGAAAATTGGTAGCCAGCGGTACTCATCGAGGCTATCAGTATTTCTAAAAAGCAAGACTGACAGGCTACTTAGACATTTATACAACGGATAGTTCGGGAGCAGCACCTACATCTAATCATCTCCGCTTGAGAACATTATAAAACAGCTAAAACCTTTATTATATGAAGATTTTGTTTTTAAATTATCAACCTAAATTGCCCGACTCTGTACCTCCGTCGTGCGCGCTATCCATCCCCAACCTGCTCAAGAGAGGATGGGGAATTCCGCGCATTTGGTTAAACTTTACCAAAAAACCTAAGAATTAGCGATCGCCTGAATCAAATAGTTTTTAATTTAACAATGTCCCTAAATAAGAATGAGTAATCGTAGGATCTTGACTTAATTCCTTGGGTGTACCTGTTTTAACAATCTTTCCTGTTTCGAGTACATAAAGACGATGGGCAACGGCTAAGGCTGATTGAGCCATTTGATCTACTAATAAGATTGACATCCCTTCAGTACATAGTGAAGCTAGAGTTTGATAAAGAGAAGCAACTAACTGGGGTGCTAATCCGAGGGAAGGTTCATCTAAAAGTAATATTTGTGGTCGAGCCATTAAGCCACGAGCGATCGCTAGCATCTGTTGTTCTCCGCCTGATAGTAAACCTGCTTGTTGTTGTTCGAGTTTTTGTAATGCAGGGAAACGCTCTAACATTAGTTCAATATCCCTATTTATTTGAGCATCACGACGGTGAAATGCCCCTAAGCGTAGATTATCTCTAACTGATAGTTGAGTAAATATCTGTCTGCCTTCGGGAATTAAGACGACACCTTTACGGGCTAATTGTTGGGCTGGAAGTTTAGTTAAGTTTTGACCACGAAAGAGAATGCGACCGCCTTGGGCTGGTAATAATTGAGCAATACTTTTTAGTAGGGTTGTTTTGCCTGCGCCATTTGCGCCGATAACTGCTACTAATTCTGCCTGACAGACTTCTAAAGATACTTGCTCTAAAACTTCTAACTCTCCATATCCTGCCGTCAAATTGTCTACAGCTAAAATTGCTGGGGTATTTTGAGGGGCGACATAACTTGCATTACGACTACCTACACCTAAATACGCCTCTAAAACTTGGGGATCTCTCTGTACCTGGGCTGGTGTTCCTTCACAAATTACTCGACCACGATCTAAAACTACCACGCGATCGCTAATTTCCATCACCAGATTCATATCATGTTCAATGGTAATGACCTTAATCCCTGCATTTGCCAAACGAGGTAATAACTTAGCTAACCAAGCTCGCTGTTGTTGTCCTAAGCCTGCTGCTGGTTCATCTAAAAGTAATACTTGGGGATTAGTTGCTAAGGCACGAGCAATTTCTACTAAACGGCGATCGCCAAATGCTAAACTGTCAGCACTAGCATTAACATCTCCTCGATAACCGACAAAAGCCAGTAGTTCGATTAATTTAGCGTCTGTTGAAGCTTGATTGCGTTTATTTTGACCGAAGAGGGCAGTAATAATATTACCCAACTTGTTGCCAGCATACGCCACTCCTAGATTATCTAATACTGACAGAGAATTAAATAAACGAGTTGTCTGAAAAGTACGACTGAAGCCAGCCAGAACCATTTCTAAAGTATTTTTACCTGTTAAATCGAGTCTGCCTAAACGAACACTACCAGATTCAGGACGATAAAAACCTGTTAACAGATTGAGTAAAGTAGTCTTCCCTGCACCATTAGCACCGATCACTGCTGTGATTGTCCCTGACTGAGCAGTTAAATCCGCACGATCTACGGCTTTAATTCCACCAAAACTAATGGTCATTTGCTTGACTTCCAGTGGCAGATTATTTTGATGCTTAACTAACAATGGAGGTAAATCTGTTAAAGACATTGATGGTGGATAAACAGGTTGAGAGCGACTTAAACGCTTGAGCAAAAAACTGACTACTCCTTCTGGGGTTAACCACAAAGTCAGTAAGAGTAAAATCCCAAATACCAATAATTGATATTCCGCAAAATCATTGATCAACTCAGGTAAAATTACTAAAGCGATCGCTCCTACTACCGAACCTGCTACTGTTCCTAACCCACCTAAAATAACTACTAATAAAAAGAGAATCGAACGCTGAAAAGTAAAGCTATCAGGACTAATAAACCCGACAATTGAAGCAAAGAACACTCCACCTAAGCCTGTAAAAGCTGCCGAAACAGCAAAAGCAATTAGACGAGTACTCAATACATTCAAACCAACAGCAGTAGAAGCAATTTCATCATCTCGTACCGCCTGCCAAGCTCGTCCCCAAGGATGATTTTTCAAGGCAGCAAAAGCCATCAAAGCCAAGATCGCTGCAATCCAAGCAATAAAAACTACGTCTTTTAAAGCTGGTTGTAAACCCAATAACCTAGGCTTAGGAATATTAAAAATTCCTCCAAACCCTCCCGTTAAATCTACCCATTCCACCAGCACACGGTCGATAATAATACCGAAAGCTATTGTTACCATCGCCAAATAAGGCCCTTGAACTCGTAAGGCTGGTGCAGCTAAAATAATTCCTGCGATCGCAGCCATAATTAAAGCAATCAGGGTAGCTAACCAAAAGTTCCAGTGCAGCTTAGTCATCAATAACGAACCTGCATAAGCACCGATAGCAAAAAACCCTGCGTGACCAATAGAAACCTGTCCTGACAGTCCTGTGAGGATATTTAGACCCACACCAACTAGGGTAGTTATGGCGATCGTGCCGATAATATATAAATAGTAGGTATTAGGAGCAATCAAGATAGTCAAGAAGACAACAATGATTAATCCCAGCCAATAAAGATAACGCATGAGGGATTTACTAAAGGTAAGTCGGTCAATTGAATAATAACGAAAAAAGGAAGTTATGTTTTTGCTATGAAACTAGAAACATTAAAAACTTACCGAGACGAAATTCTCGCCATTGCTAAAAGCTGCCACGCACCAAACATTAGAGTATTTGGATCGGTCGCACGAGGAGAATCAAACGATAGTAGCGATGTTGATTTTCTAATCGATTTAGTGGTGGGAGGATGTTAAGCAGATCGGCAATGATTTGATTTTAATTGTTGTGAACAAAGTTTATCTAAGTAAAAACGATCGCGTCCTTGTTGTTTGGCTTGATATAAAGCAGCATCAGCAGCAGCGATCGCGGATTTTGGTTGAAAATCTGGGCTGGGAATTTGACAACTGATACCCAAACTAATGGTAACGTAAGGACTGACTAAAGATTGCGCGTGAGGAATTTGAAGCTTTTTCACTTCGGTAAGCGTTGCTTGAGCAACACTAATTGCGCCTTGAAAATCGGTATTGGGTAAAATTAAGGCAAATTCTTCCCCACCATAGCGACAGACTAAATCTTCTGAACGTTTGGCAGCTAATTTAAGAGTAGAGGCTACTTGTTTAAGACAATCATCTCCTGCTTGATGACCATAAAAATCGTTGTAACTTTTGAAATAGTCAAGATCACAAAGAATTAAGGCAATTGGTGCTTGTTTTTGTGCCAATAACTCCCATTGTTGTTCGAGATACTCATCAAAACGGCGACGATTAGCAACTTCGGTTAAGCCATCTAAATTAGCTAATAACATTAGTTGTTGATTGGCTTTCTGCAAGGCAGCAGCTTGTTCCATCACCTTGCAAGTTAAAAAATGCAGCTTTAAATGAACTCTAACTCTAGCTAATACTTCCTCTTCTTGAAATGGCTTAGTAATATAATCTACTGCGCCCAGGGATAATCCTTTTACTTTATGTTCAGTATCGGCAAGGGCAGTCATAAAAATGATCGGAATATTCTTGGTAAGAGAATTAGCTTTTAGTTTCTGACAAGTTTCAAAGCCATCAATACCAGGCATTTTAACGTCTAACAAAATCAATTCTGGTGGGGCATATTCGACTTGAGCGATCGCACTTGCACCATCAACTGCCACTCTAACTTTTAACCCAGCACTTTTAAGCACCTTAGATAATACTGCCAAGTTGGTATGGTTGTCATCGACGATTAAAATTACACCAGTATTTTGGTTATCCATAATTACGGAAGCTGAAGAAGGTGGCAGAGGAAGTAATGAGTAATGAGTAATGAGTAATGAGTAATGGGTAATGGGTAAAACTGTTGTCCTCTGCTTTTTGAAAGTAGTGAAAAATCTGTTATTTAGGAAGAATTACTAGCGAGATGATATTCGATAAATTCTTGAAGTTGTTTTATTTGAAAACTGGTGGTTAAATCGATTAATTCTTGAGCAAAAGCCTGGAAACTAGGATCTAATTGTTGTAGTTGCTCGGCAATTTCTTGAATTTCATCAAGACTTCCTTGTTTGGCGAGATCATATAATCGGGATAGTTCGGTGTTTGAAGGCGCAATCATTGTTGCTGTATTTGGCGATGCAGTTTCTGACGACGAAGTATCTAAATTAATCTGAGTAGTTAGATTAGCATCAATTGCTTCATAAATCCATTGCAATTGTAAATGTACTCGCAGCACTTCCATTAAAACTTCTGCCTGCACTGGTTTGGGTAAAAATTCATTGGCACCAGCATTAATACTTTTGTTGCGATCAATCTCGAAAACACTGGCAGAGGAGGTTACTAAAATAATATTTTGCAATTGGGGCGATTTTCGCAACTGGCGCATCATCTCAAAACCATCCATCACAGGCATGACTAAATCGCTGATAATTAAATCAGGAGCGATCGCCATAGCTTTTTCTAATCCTTCTTGACCGTTATTTGCTTCGGTTACATCAAAACCAATTGGTCTAAGTAAATTAACCAGTACAGAACGATTTTCCCAGCGATCGTCTACTACTAAGATTTTTTTGGTGTTGCCGTTAAAACCAATGATTTTGCCACCAGTACCAATTCTATTCGTATCTGCCCATTGTTTTGCTTCTGGTAACTCGACATCAAACCAAAATACACTACCTTGATAGGGATGACTTTTTACTTTTATGTTACTATCCATCATTTGTATAATTTTTTGACTGATTGCCAAACCTAATCCTGTTCCTTCAGCCATCCTTGCTGTATCGCCTACTTGTTCAAAAGGCAGAAAGATTTTGTGAATTTGTGTTTCTGCAATTCCTACACCTGTATCTTTGACTTGAAAGCGAATTTTGGGCGAAGATAATTTTGATGATGTTGCTAATTTTTTGACTTTAAAAGTTACACCTCCTAGATCAGTAAATTTAATCGCATTACCGATGAGGTTAATCAATACTTGTCGTAGACGTTTTTCGTCGGCACTAATACCAACGGGTAATTGCGAATCAGCTTGAAAGATAAAGGCAATCTGTTTTTGTTCGGCACGAATACGACAAATTTCTGCTACTCCTTGGAGAAAGCTAGGAAAATGAAATTCTTTCGCCTGAAGTTCCATTTTCTGGGCTTCAATTTTAGAAATATCAAGGATGTCATCAATTAAAGTGAGTAAATGAGAAGCACATTGATAGATAATTTCTAATCCTTTGCCATCTTCGCTATTAGTCATTTTGGAACGTTGGAGAATTTGTGCATAACCCAAAATCCCATTTAATGGTGTTCTCAGTTCGTGACTCATATTAGCCAAAAAATTGCTTTTAGCTTGATTAGCGCGATCAGCAGTATGTTTGGCATTTTCTGCTGCTTCTATGGCGACTTTTAACTCTACAGTACGTTTCTCTACTCTAGTTTCTAATTCTGCGTTTGTTTGTCCAAGGGCAGTAAAGGATTCTTGTAGCTGTTGTGCCATGTGGTTAAAGGAATCAGCTAGAGTTCCTAGTTCATTGATACCTCGAACTTGTACTCGTCGCTCAAGATCACCACTGGCGATCGCGCCAGATGCTTGAGATAATCGTAAAATCGGTTTGGCAATCCAGCGTGAAGTGTAAATACCCAAAATTGTTGCTACTCCCAAAGCTCCCAAGCACAATAAAATAGTCGTGCGGGTATTGGCGTTTATTTGCGCCATAAAATCGGTTTCAGGAATGGCAGAAACAACCAACCAATTTAGACCGTATTTATCCTGCCAAGGAGTAACGAGAACAAAGGTTTTCTTGCCTGCGATTGAGCTACGCCCACGCTCCGCGATCGCTATTTCTAACTTTTGAGCATTTTTAATACTATTGAGACTACCAAACCGTTGATTTAAATCTGTAAAAATTGCGCGCAGCGTCGGATCTTTACTAGCCGAAGCTTTCATCCTCTGGGCTTCACCTTTTTCGATTGTGTAAAATTTTTCGTCACTTGAAGCTGCAACTATTAACCCGTTTCTTTCTAAAATATATGTCTTGGCTGAGGGACTAACTTGTAATTGTTTCAGAAAATCTCCAATTTGCGAGAGAACTAGATCAATACCAATGACACCAATCAGCTTTTTGTCTTGATCATAGAGAGGATAGCTAGCTGAAACAGAGATAATCGAAGGATCATCATCCCAAGTGTAAATTTCGCTCCACAAAGGACGACCATGCTTAATGGCATCTGTATACCAGTTATCAACACGAAAATCAAATTGATCTTCGATAATCCGTTTAGTAGGATTGCCATTAGCATCGGTAGCATAACCGTAATATTTACCCAAATAAGCTTGCTCGATAAAATCCATTCTCAGGCTATCGTCAGGAGCGCGATAAATACCAATAAAATCGCCTTGAGGATTACCAAAGTTGATATAGCCAAACTCTTTAAACGTACGCATTTGCTGCCAAAAATAACGCCCAAAGTTACGCAGATCTTTAGTATCAATTAAGCCTAAATTAATCGCCCGTGCATTAAGTTGATTAATTTGATGAGGAATGCCTAAATAACTATCAAGATGTTGATCAATGCGATCGCTAACGTTTTTTTGTAATTGTGTCGCAAGCTCATTAACCGCTTTTTGACCGTTGCGTAGTGATAAATATCCTGTCAAACCAACAGCAGCAAAGATTTGCAATACAAAAGGAACGACCAGAATTAAACGAAGAGGAACTTGTTTAGATTTTTTGAAGCCCAAGTAAGTTGATAGTATGATCAACACGTTAACTCTCTAACGACCTATATTTATATACTTCCCCAATTGGTTAAATAATTTAACAATGGGATTTATATCAATAAAATTTAAGACTATGGTTTATCATCAAGATTTTTGGTAGCTTTGTCAATCAACCAGGCTCTTAACAAAAAGATTTTAGCTTCAACTCGTAGAGACATTAATCGCCAACATATAGTTTAGTTTTTATATTGTTTATTATTTAAACAATATGTTAGAGTAACAATATCTTAGATAAAGTAAAAATGCTAAAATAACCGCAATGTTAAGTAATAATCGGCTTGAACAAACGCACCGACAACCATTCTCCTTTTTTGCCACAACATCCAATTTTGGCAAAGTGGAACGGCATATTATTAATCAAAGCAGCAGAACTAACTCGCGACCTTTTCAACAAAAATTTAAAAAATCTCGATTTACATTCCAAACATTTTGGGATTCTTTTTTGGCTTTCTCAGCAAAATGCTCAATCGCAAGTTGAGTTAGGGGAACGAATGAAGATTGATCGCGCACCTATGGTTCAATTAATTGACCATTTAGAAAAACGGGGATTGGTAGAACGTACCCCACATCCAAGCGATCGACGCGCTCATGCAATCAGAATAACCGACAGTGGACGAGAAATTTATCAACAAGCTTTACAAATAGCTGCAAACGTAGAAGCAGAAATCTTTAGTTCATTGTCTCAGGCAGAACGACAGCAATTGAATGTTTTACTCAATCGAATTATGGAAAATAACTGATTTATTAGTCAAGTTGTATTTTCTAAGATTCAACTAAAAGCTAAATGTGTTTTGGTTACAGGTGCAAAAACTAATTTACAAGTGCAACTACGTTATTTTTAAGTTCGTCAATATAAACAGAGGTTTGGTTCATTATTATGACAGATAATCTTTTACCTGGATTTACTATAGTCGGTACATCAGATAACGACATTATCTTGGGTGTTACAGGTGACAATGTAATTACTAGCTTTGCTGGTAACGATACTATCAACACTTCTTTTGGTGGAAATGATCAAATAGATGCTGGTAGAGGTGATGACAGCATAGTTGCAGGGTTTGGCAACGATCAAATTATTGGTGGAAATGGGACAGATTTTGTTCTAGGTATTTCTGGAAATGACACTATTAATGGTGGTGCTGACAATGACTTTCTTGATGGCGGAGAAGGTGATGATCAGCTTGATGCTGGTGCAGGAGATGACAGAATAAATGGTGATGATGGTGCAGATAATTTATTTGGTGGTAGTGGCAGAGATGTACTGTTTGGATTTGATGGCAATGATACTTTAAATGGTGAGCAAGATAATGATGCTCTTTTTGGTTCTACTGGAAACGATCTAGTCTTTGGTGATAGTGGGGATGATACGGTTAATGGGGAACAAGGTAATGATTCGGTTTTGGGCGGTACTGGTCAAGATACCATAACTGGAGTCGATACTTTTGTCCCCCAATCGCAGATTGGACTTGGTGAAGTTGATATCTTAACTGGTAATCAAGGTAATGACACATTTGTTTTAGGTACTGTTCTAACAGATAAGACTACATCTGTTTTTTATAATGACGGCAATACTACTACAACAGGAATTGATGACTATGCTTTGATTACAGATTTTAGTAATGATGACAAGATACAACTAACTGGTTCAGCAAATGAATACTCTTTAAACACATCACCCAGTGGATCGCCATCAGGAACAGCTATATTTTTTAACGATGGTGCAAACCCAGAATTGATTGGCATTGTAGAAGGAATTTTACCAACAGAGATTAGCCTTGCAGACTCTAATCAATTTAATTTTGTTTAAGCGATCGCCAGTTAATCAATCATGACAGCAAAAATTTTAGTTTTATTAGAAATTAGTTTAATTGGGTTAATCAGTATTGCCCTGAATGGGATTATAAGTCAGCCAGCTATAGCTAACACGAGTATCAAAACAATTGACTGGAATGTTCTCTGTGCGAAATTTCCTCTTAATTCTCGCTGTTTAGAAGGTAAACCTGAAATTATCAAAATATCCTTGGAAGATTATGGTGCAAAAGACGAATGAATTCGGATTGACAAAAAAGGTAATCAGGTCAAACTTCTGTACACCAGACAAACTAATGGGGATGTTGGTCAAGCCTTAGACGGTATTGTAGATGCTGCTGTTCCTTTTCCTGTGCCTTTTAGTGTGTATCCAACACAATGGACAGATCGTCAAACGACTAAGATTATTTTTCGACCAGATAACTGTCAATTAAATCAGGAAGAAAACATCAACAACTGCACTATTTCAGGTAAAGACGTTCTTAATCTGCCACAAAAGATGAATATCCGTGCAGGAATCTTTACTCTCGAATACATAGAGGAAAAACTAATTAGAACTATTACCTTTCGTATTCCAGTTAATGCTGAGTCGGAAACTGGATTGGTAGTAGTTGAATAGAAAAATTTTTTAATTAATTCTAATTGCTAAACTACTTGGTTTAGTTTTAAAATATTAGTTAGATAAACTAAACGGTTTAGTCGAAAGCAAAGTTAATCGCCATGAACTACATTACAGACAAACAAAATAAATCATCTAAACCTCTGGTTAAAAACCTACCTGCTATCCTTGTTGGTTTGGCTTTAATTCTGGGTGGCGTAACAGTATATAAAATAAGTTCTACTAATACTTCTCAAACAGAAGTACCGCCTCCAGCAATGCCAGAAATAAAAACAGTGACAGCATTAGGTAGATTAGAACCCAGTGGGGAAATCATTGAGATCTCTGCTTCCTCTGGATCAGAAGGAAATCGAATTGAAGAATTGTTAGTCAAACAAGGAGATCCGATTAAAACAGGTGATGTAATTGCCGTGTTAGATAGTCGCGATCGCCTGCAAGCATCGTTAAATCAAGCACAAGAACAGGTACGAGTAGCCGAAGCAAATTTAACTTTAGTTAAAGCAGGGGCAAAAACAGGAGAAATCCAGGCACAACAAGCAGCGATCGCCCGTATTGAAGCTGAACGTAGTAACGATATTATGGCGCAAACGGCGATGGTAGCCAGGATGCAGGCAGAATTAAATAATGCTCAAGTAGAATATCAACGCTATCAAAACCTGTATCAAGATGGGGCAATATCCGCTTCAGAAAGAGATAGTAAATATTTAGCTTTAGCCACTGCCAAAGAACAGGTAGAGGAAGCCCAGGCAAACCTAAATCGTATTGAATCAGGACAACAAGAGCAACTTGCTGAAGCCAAAGCCACTTTAAATAAAATCGCGGAAGTACGTCCAGTGGATATAGCCGTAGCCGAAGCAGAAGTTAGAGAGGCAAAAGCAGCAGTTCAAACCGCCCAAGCAGAGTTAGATCAGGCATATATTAAATCTCCTCAAGCAGGAACAGTAATTAAAATCATGACTCGCCCTGGGGAGGTAGTTGCTAGTGATGAGGGGATAGTCAGAATAGGGCAAACCAGCCAGATGTATGCTGTGGCAGAAGTCTACGAAAGCGATATCGGGAAAGTCAAACTAGGACAGCCAGTTAATGTTACCAGTAGTGCTTTGCCTCAAAAACTAACAGGTACAGTAGATAGCATTGGTTTAGAAGTTGAACGACAAGAAGTAGTTAATACAGATCCGACAGCCAACATTGATGCCAAGGTAGTAGAGGTAAAAGTCAAGTTAGATCCAGAGTCTAGTAAGAAGGTAGCAGGACTAACTAATTTGTTGGTGGATGTCAGGATTGATCTGTCGGGGCAAAGTAATAGGTAATAAGTAATAAGTAATAGGTAATAGGTAAAAGTAGTAGGGGCGCAAGGCTTGCGCCCAGTAGAAGAAATAGTAGACGTGCAAGAAGCATAAAAGAGTAATTAACAATCAACAGTCAACAATTAACCATTAACAAAAAATGTTTAAATTTTTAAAAAACCGCACTCCTTTGGGATGGTTGCAACTCAAGCATGACAAGCTTCGACTGTTAACTGCGTTATCGGGAATTGCTTTTGCAGACATCTTAATCTTTATGCAGTTGGGGTTTATGAATGCCTTGTATACCTCCAATACTCAATATCCGCGCAAAATTAAGGGAGATATAGTTTTAACTAGTACTCAAGCAACTAATTTCAATAAACCTTATACCTTTCCGCGCCGACGACTTTATCAAGCGATGGATGTACCAGGTGTAGAGTCGGCTGAACCTGTATATGTTGGTTCTCTTGAATGGCGTAACCCCCAAACTAAGGAAAAAACCTCGATGACGGTGGTTGGTTTCGATCCAGCTAAACCTGCTTTTGATTTACCAGAAGTTAATCGTCAATTAGATAAACTCAAAATTCCCGATACGGTATTATTTGATCAGGCTTCTAGAGGAGAATATGACCAAGTTATCAGTCAAATCCAACAGGGAAAAACCATTACGACAGAAAGCGATCGCACTACCGTAACTATTGCTGGTGTGTTTAAAGTCGGGGCTTCTTTTGCGGATGATGGGGCATTAATTACCAGCGAGCAGACCTTTATGCGCCTTTTTTCCAATAAACAGCCAGAATTAGTTAGTTTTGGGGTAATTGACCTCGAAAATAATAGCGATCCAGAACAAGTAAAAACATTTCTTAATAATTACCTTGCTGATGATGTTCAGGCTTATACCTATCAAGAATATGTTGATGCCGAACTAAAATATATTCAAAGCAGTACTGCAATTGGTTTTGTCTTTACCTTGGGGACAATGATGGGCTTTATTGTCGGGATAGTAATTGTTTATCAAGTTCTTTCCACTGATGTTAACGACCATATGGCAGAATACGCTACTTTTAAGGCAATGGGTTATAAAAACTCATATTTACTTGGTGTGGTGTTTGAAGAAGCACTTATTCTCTCAATTATTGGCTTTGTTCCTAGTGTCGCGATCGCAGCAGGTTTATATCAATTAACCGCAGCAGCAACGGCTTTACCTATAGTATTACCAGTATCTAGGGCTGTCACCGTCTTGATTATGACGATTACAATGTGTGGTATTTCAGGAGCGATCGCAACTCGTAAACTTCACTCAGCCGATCCAGCAGATATCTTCTAAAAATGAAAAAAATGAAAAATATTAATTAAAAATGGCAGAATCAAAATACATCTTTACTGATACACAATTTACCTCTGAATTAGAAAGACTACAATTAATAGAAAAAATCTCCGATCCCGCTAGTCGTCAGCTCATGCTTGCTACTGGTTTAACTAAAGGATGGCAATGTTTAGAAGTAGGCGCAGGTGCAGGCTCAATTATGAAGTGGATGTCGTCAACAGTTGGCACAGAAGGTAAAGTTACCGCAGTTGATGTTGATACTCGTTTTGTGGCAGATACATCCCTATCAAATGTAGAAGTAATTCAAGGTGATATTAATCAGGTTACTTTGGCTAATAATAGTTTTGATTTAATTCATGCTCGCAATATTTTAATTCATCTAGCAGACTATCAGACCATCATTTCTAAAATGCTCAATTGGCTAAAGCCCAATGGCTGGCTAGTGTTAGAAGAACCAGATTTTTCCGCTCTTAAATTCATTGCTGGCACTTCAAATGAACATCAAGCCTTTAATAAAGTTAAAGAAGCTATTTGTCAGATGTTTATTAATCGAGGATTAGATTATGATTTAGGAATTAAGCTACCTTCATTCTTGCAAAACTTAGGCTTACAAAAAATACAAATAAACAACGATGTACCTATATCTTCAGGTGGTTCAGATGTTGCTATCATGATGAAACTATCTGCACTGCAACTAGCAGAAAAATATATAGCTACAGGTATAATTACTGCTGAAGATATCCAAACTTATTGTCAGTTTGCCGAAAACCCAACCACTTGGGGAATTTATTTAGCAACAGTTGGAGTCAGAGGTCAGAAATCGTAATATTGACATCATGATCAGAAAAAAAATGTAGCGTTAATATGGCGTTGATGAATCAAGGTATGATTTTTTAACATCGTCACATTTCATTAAATTTAAAAAGCTAATAGCTAATAGCTCTGGAGCTTCGGAGCTACGAACAGCGATCGCTTAATTATGCTTGCTCACTAATCAAAAAATTGTTGTGTTACTGTAACAATTTCTTCAAAACAAAAATTATCGACTAATTCAACGATCACATTAGCTAAATGTGGGTTAGACTGAGATATCTTCTCGCTTAATGTTTCGATCTGTCTGCCATTTACTTGAGTAGCAGCTTGATGTAATTGTTGTACCCATTCCACAGGCATTTGAGCTAGACATTCTGTCATTTCTTCCAAACTCATCGATAATTGCTCGCGAGACGTACTGAGTGAATCTGTATCGTCATTAGAAGCCTGGGTAGAACAATAAACATAGCTGATATTCAATTGTTTGGATTCTGCTCTAACTATTTGAATGGGAAGCTCAAAGTAAAAGATTGTACTAATTCCAACTCGACTGTTAACGCCAATTTTTCCCCCCATCAAACATACAAATTTTTGAGCGATCAGTAAACCCAATCCCGTTCCTCCCTGAAAATTGCTGCCTGATCGAGTTTGGACAAAGGGATCAAACAGATTTTTAATTTCCTCAACAGCAATACCAGTACCAGTATCTTCAATTTCAAAGTCAATGGTTGTTTGTTGTTTATTCTTTGTTATTTGTAGCTTATTTTCCTCTGTTTCTCTGTTTTTCTGCTCCCTGCTTCCTGCTCCCTGCCCCCTAACTCTTAGAGTTACACTACCTTTAGTGGTAAACTTAATCGCATTTTCTAACAGGTTAACTAATACTTGACGCAATTTTACTTCGTCGGTGTGAATGCATTGAGGTAAATTATCCGCTAAAGCGAAGATTAGCTTTAACCCTTTAGATTCGGCTTTTGGCTTAAACATTTGCTCCAGCGAATTTAGCAAACCGTAGAAATCGAAATTATTTTGATTAAGCGTGACTTTACCAGCTTCAATCTTAGACATTTCCAGCACGTCATTAATCAGAGTCAGTAAATGTTTGCCACTATGGGTGATCGTCTCTAAGTATTCCTGTTGCTGAGGTGTAAGAGAACCTTTCAAAATCATCAACTGGGTAAAACCGAGAATGATATTGAGGGGAGTTCGCAGTTCGTGACTCATGTGTGCTAAAAATGCACTTTTAGCTAGGCTTGCTGCTTGCGCTGCTTCTTCAGCTTTCTGGCGTTCGATAATTTCTTGTTCTAATTCAAGAGTCCGCTCGGCAACCTGCCGTTCGAGCATTTGGTTATAATCCTCTAAAAGTCGCTTGGCTTGTTTGCGTTCTGTAATATCTGTAAAAACAGCGATCGCATAGACAATCTGCTCGGCTTCATCAAAAATAGGGGTACTAATAACTTCTAGAGGAATAATTCGCTCACTTTGATGCAATTCAAGATCGTCGGCTTTTACCCTCTCTCCCTGGAGCGATCGCACGATGGGCAATTGCTCCGCAGGATAAAGACCAGGAGTTCCAGCTTGATAAACTTGATAAACGCTGCTGAGGCGATCAATTGTAGCGTCTGGGTTTCTCTCAATGCCAAATAAAACTTTTGCCGTGTGATTGGAAAAATAGACTTGTCCAGTGGCATCATGAACAGAAATGCCAACTGGCACTGCTTCTAGAAATTGCTTTAGTTGGCTCTTACTCTTTGAAAGAGATTCATTTAAGTCTTTCATCTCAGCAAAGGAGATTTGCAGTTTTTGCGCCATGCGATTGAATGATGTTGCCAATTCTCCAAGATCGCCAGAGCGCGAAATTTTTACAGTCTGACCCCAATCGCCTCTGGCAAGTGCCTTAGCTGATTGACTTAAGTTTACTAAAGGACGAGTAATCCACCGTGCAGTCAAAATACAGATGGCAACTCCCACGAAGGAGGAAGCAATACACAGTAAGATGGTGGTTCGAGTATTTACATCAATTCGTTCCATGAAGTCAGCTTCTGGAATCACGATGACGATCAGCCAATCCAAACCATATCGATCCTTGAAGGGCAACACTTGGACGAATTGCCGTTTCCCATCAATGCTGAAATTTAGTTGTTCGGGGGCTTGGATTGTTCTAAAGTTACCAAAGCGATCGCGTAAATAGTTAGTAGTTGCTCGCACGGTGGTATTTCCACTCTTGATCGCTGGTAAACGTTCGGCATTTGAGCCTAGATTGGCAGTCATTGGCTCCTTGGTAGAGGTAGAAACCAATAGTCCAGACCTCTCCATGATAAAAGCACTCCCAGTCTTACCAATCTTCAAACTTCCGAGAAACTGACTCATTTCTTGAGGTAGGAAAAGATCTGTTGCACAAACTCCCTTTAAAGAGCGATCAAGCGTGTTGTAGATGGGAATGCTGGCTGTAACCGTTGGTAATTGTGTGATGAAATCTAAATAAACCTCACTCCAAGTGGATCGACCTGCTTTCACAGCAGCTTTATACCAGGGACGCTGACGAGAATCGTATTTTCTGGTATCCTTGCGTGCAAGTTGGGTGGGATTTCCCTTTGAATCCAAACGGTAAAATTGAGAAATATTACCTGTTGAGGGGTTGCTTTCCCAAAATCGTAAGGAATTTTTCCCTGCTAGTCTGCCCACTCCGAATACGGCTCCATTTGACTCGCTACCACAATAGATTAAACTCGTAGAGGGAAAAATATTAATTTGCTGCCAGAATTTGTCTTCACCCTTGGCATTGTCTACATCAATATTCCCTTGGGCGAAAGCACTGGCATTGAGACGATTAATAACATTGGGAGCTTCGGTATAGATTCTCAGCTTTTCTTCAATCCGATTAGTGAGTTCGCGTCGAATTTGGCTAGCGAGATCGTTGACTGCCTCTTGTCCATTCCTAAACGAAAAATATCCTACCAGTCCGACTGTTCCCAGAATTTGCAAGACGAAAGGAACGATTAAAATGGTTCGCAAAGAAAGTCTGCTGACAGGTTTAGTGATGAAGCGTGGAATCGACATGAAACTTAAAACGTTCTACTAGTGACGATTAGCTTATTGTTGTTGTGTAACTGAAATAATTTCTTCAAAACAAAAGCGATCAACCAAATCGATTAAGGAATTGACTAGAGCGGGATTGGGCTGTGGGATTTGCTCAATCTTTTTGAGAACTTTTTTGGCATTTACTTGAGTCGCAGCTTGATTCAATTGTTTTACCCAGTCATCAGGCATCTCAGCCATTATCTGTTTTATCTTATCTAATTCAAGCAGTATGTTTTGGGAGACAACCGATTTATTCTGTACGTCAGTACCATTCAACTGGGATATCTGATAGCGATAGCGAACTCCTAAGTATTCGCTCATCTTGGTAAAGATTGTCTCTACTCGAAATGGCTTACGCACAAAGTCATCAAAGCCCTTTGCTAAAGCAGTATAACGTTCTTCTTCAAAAGCACTTCCCGTCAAAGCGATAATTATCGGCGGTTCTTCCTTACTTAAAGCTTTAATCTGTCGGGTTGCTTCGTATCCATCCATTACGGGCATACGGAGATCCATCCAAATTAAGTGAGGCGACCAACTTTGATAAAGCTTGATCGCCTCTCGACCATTACTTGCCTCATTTAGTTCAAAACCAACGTTCGAGAGCAACTCAATCATTAATCGACGACTTTCTAACTTATCTTCTACTATTAAAATTCGATAATTTGGCTGTCCAGTTTCCAACCCAATGACCTGTTGACTCGGTTCTTTCCCTGGCAACTTGATCGCCTCAACTTCACTAGTCTGGATGTCAAACTTAAACAAAGTTCCTTCTCCTAATTTACTATTAACGGTAATTTTTCCACCCATTAGCTGTACAAATTTTTGGCTGATGGGCAATCCCAAACCCGTTCCTTCCTGGGAGTTGCGACCTGATTCAGTTTGGACAAAGGGTTTAAAGAGATTTTCAAGTTCGTTGCTAGCAATACCCACACCAGTATCTTCTATCTCGAAAATAAGGGTGTGGAGATGTGGGGGAGCAGAGGGAGCAGAGGGAGCAGGGGAAGCAAGGGAAACTTCTAACTTCTGACGTCTGACTTCTGCCTTCTGCCTGCATGCAGGCAAGCCCTTTGTGACTTCTGACTTCACTCTAAGTGTCACACTACCATTACTGGTAAATTTAATCGCATTGCTTAACAAATTTACTAATACCTGACGCAGTTTACTCTCGTCGGTGCAAATATATTGAGGTAGGTCACTTGCCAGGTCAAAGTTTAGTTGTAGTTCTTTAGATTCAGCTTTAAGCTTAAACATCTGTTTGAGCCAGCTTAACAGACTGTCTAGTTCGAACTCATTTTCATTGAGAGTAATTCTACCTGCCTCAATCTTCGACATTTCCAACACATCGTTAATTAAAGTCAGTAGATGTTCGCCACTGCGGTTAATAATGTTGAGATATTCATTTTGCTGTGAAGTGGCAAATCCTTTTTTTGTCAACAATTGAGTAAAACCTAGAATCGCATTGAGAGGAGTCCGTAGTTCGTGACTCATGTTGGAGAGAAATTGGCTTTTAGCGCGGTTAGCAACTTCAGCAGCTTCTTTAGCAACTTTCAGAGACGCTTCTGCTTGACGTAAAAGTTCTTCTTTTTTCTTGCGATCGCTGATATCGCGACCTACCCAAAGTACTGTATTTTCGTCTAGGGCGGAAACATTAGCACTAAACCAAACTTTTTTACCTCTGATGGGCAAAGAATACTCAACGCTAATCTTGTCTGGATTCTGCGTACAATTTTGAAGGATCTCGGCTAAGTCTTTAGATTCCTGATACGAGTTGAGGGTATGTTTGATCGCTCCCATAAATAGATTGGCAATTTTTTTAGGTAGAACTTCCCTGACAGTTTTACCAATACGCTTGACAGTGGGTTTGTAAATCAAAGATTTATTCTGAATGTATTTAAGATAATGCCCCTCGCGATCAAACACGATAACGGTATCGGTCATAGCAGCAAATAATAATTTTAATTCTGCTTCTGAAGCAGAGAGAGCTATTTCTGCCTGTTTGCGATCGTTAATATTAGTGACAGTACCTTCATAGTAAAGTAATTTACCACGGCGATCGCACACCCGACGAACATTTTCTGAAACCCAGACACTCGTACCATCTTGACGATAAATCTGAGATTCAAAATCCGTGACTGCTCCTTGTTTTTGGACTAAATCGAGCAATTCTTGTCTTCTCTGTGGCAAAAGATAAAGCTGTTGATCAAGATCGGTTAATTCCATTAATCCCTCGACCGATTCATAGCCTAAAATTTCTGCTAATCTCTGGTTGGCAGTGAGATAACGACCTTCAGATGTTATCTGAAAAATTCCTGTAACGGAGTTTTCAAAAATACTGCGATATTTAGCTTCTGCTATTTTGGTAGCAGCAGCATAAGCTTTAATTCTGAGAATAATCCAACTAGCAACGCTTACTAACAAAACAATTGACAGTAAATAAAACCAAAGCCGATAGTTACTGGTGCTATTGAGTGCTTGTTGATAGTAAATCTCATAAGTTTTTCTGAGTGTTTCGCTGTGTTTGGCAATACTAGAAGTGACGATCGCCTTAACTAACTTATTTACTCGAACTTGATTTGTTAAAATTTTCCTGGCGTGTGCGATCGCAATCTCTATTTCTTCAGAATTCTCACCTTGGTTCATTGAGAGAATTTGTCTGATGTCACCTTCAATTTGGTTGGCTAAAGCTTTATCACTAGAGAGATTAAATAGTAAAATATTTCGCAGTAGAGAATTACATTGCTCTGCTAGAACCGTTGATGTTGATTTTTTTGTCACCAAATCATTGATCGCGATCGGAAAATAGACAAGAGAATTTCTTAGAACAGAATTTTCTGATTGAAATTTATGAATAATGTTCTCTTTTTCTCGCCAAAGTTCAATCTCAGTTTGCAGCATTTGTCTTAGTTCTTCTCTTCCCCTAGAATCGACAAAACTAGGTATCTGCTGCAACTTTATTTGTAATTGCTTTAACTCTGCTATATCTTGAACGATGGGATCGTAGTAGTTAAGTAATCCATCTCGCGCTTGCAAGACATTGAGATTGATACGAGTGTCTAATTCCTGAATGTGTTGCACGTTATTTGAGTAAAGATTATGCTGATTAAAATTAATTGCTCGAGACTTAAAACCAAAAAAGAGCAGCAGCAGAATTACCCCTGCTAGAAAATAACTTTTCGGTGAAAATAACCTTTTTAAAAGAGGTTTTCGCTCTACAGTTATTTCGAGTTTAAAAAGTCTTTTTAGCTTGGTAAAATTCATCATGTTGGCTCTTGATATTCAACCGTAAGAGTGCGTAAGAACTGTGCAATTAAATCTATTTGCTTGGCTTCAAGCGGACGACCAAGTTGATATTTGGTCATAATCGCGATCGCTTGTTCTAGGGTTTCAGCAGAACCATCGTGAAAGTAAGGTGCAGTCAATTCCACATTTCGCAAACCGGGAACTCTAAATACATAACGGTCTTCTTCATTGCCAGTGACATTAAAGCGTCCCAAATCCGCTTGCTTGATGTTACCGCGATCTGCAAAATAGTCTCCCATTACGCCAAAGCGTTGAAACATATTGCCTCCAACATTTATTCCCTGATGGCAACTCACGCATCCATAGTTTTTGAAAATTTTGTATCCTTCTCGCTCTGTTGTTGTCAGTGCAGTTTTGTCACCTCGCAACCATTGATCAAAACGAGAATTGGGTGTGTAGAGAGATTCTTCATAGGCGACGATCGCATCCACGACATTATTTTGAGTCAGCCCATCTTGGTAAATTTGATTAAACGAGCGCAAGTATTCAGGATTTTGACTTAGCTTTTGTAGCGATGTGTCCCACTCAAGACCCATTGTTTCAGGATTAACTAACAGTGCTTCGAGATGTTCGGTAAAATTTTCAAATTCACCATCCCAATTAAATCGAAAGTTAAAACGAGCATTGAATACAGTAGGACTATTTACCTGACCTACTTCTCCATGTACTCCTATAGAATGAGTGCGATAATCTGCCCCACCCAGATTAAATTTGTGACAATTGAGACAAGATACTTGATTATCTTGGGAAAGGCGAACATCTTTAAATAGCTGTTTGCCTAAATGAACTTTGTCTGGATTAAAGGTAAGTGAGAGTGGAATCGGCTGAATTGGCTCTTCTATTTGACTTACTTCTATTTGCTGGGCGAGCGGTTGCTTTGAGGGCTTGGGAATTGCCCATCGCTGCCAAATAAAAATTAATAAAAAAGATATAAATAGCAAAGCGATCTGTAACAACCATTGCCAAACTCGTCGATAAGCAGAAAATAATTTCATTTTTTAATCGAGCAAGAAGGGTTTTTATACCTAAGAATATAAAAAAAGCGAATAAATTTCCACATCGCATAAATATCAAGACTGAAACATTGCATTTGTCATATTAAGTAAGTCAAGCTAATTATTTGTAGGATAGGTAGAGCGATCTCCTTCTATGTTTAAATTGTATGTTAGTCTAAATAAAAACTTTGTTTTGCAAACAAGAATGTTAACCTACAAAGCGATGTATAAGTTTCTAGATGAAGGTGTTCAATAGATTTTAGCTTCTAGACCAAATATTCAAGATTGAAATTAAGGCGCGATCGCACTTTATAAATGCGATCGCCAAAATACGGAAATTTCCGTGCCTTACACCGCCGATTATTACTTTTACAGTCCCACTACTCAATAAAATTATTAGATTTAATACACTGAATTTTGCCAACTTATTTCGCAACCACACTCTAATTCTATGACTAGAATATTTCAGCAAGGCTCTTCTCTCAAAGAGTCTTTTTTTTGTGTCTGGTTTGCAGCTAATCTGGTAGCGATTTAACTATAACTAAAGTGCTATAGCCGTATATATATTTAGTTGATTAAGATTAGGGACTTCTTTCAGATGTTTTTAGTGGTTCTATTTTTTACTATAAAGATAGTTAAAAACCAAAACAAAAGTTGATTAACTAACTACTAATTATTTAATCAGCCTATGTATTAGGAGGTGAAATTCTGCTCTAAAAATTGAAACTAGTAAGCGATCTCACTTTATAAAGAGCGATCGCGCTTATTTTTACCAAAAAAAGCTTTTAGCTCTAAAGATTACTTAGTTTGATCTTCAAAGGCCTCAACTACCCTTATTTCCTATGAAAATTAAAGTTCTCAAATCACGCTTATCCAATGCTGGCTTTATTTTGCTCTATGGACGAGGTAAGGAAAGCCACAACAGTTGGCGACATTCTTTGTACCCCGTCTCTGTTGTTCAATCTGGCAAAGATAACAGCGATGCCAAACCTTACCAAGTCAAAACGCTCAAACGTGTTCTCCAGAAAATTAACTCTGCAAACCTAAATCAAACCTTATGCAAACTAAATCCTTTGTACGAGCAATTAATGGGGCTGCGTTTTCGTGCTATGTGTTATCTTGCTCAGGAATGAGATGGATCGACAATTCTCTAAACCTAATAGCAAACACGACACAATTATCACCACCGACCAATTGAATCAAATTATTGAATCTCTTCATCATATTAAAATTAAATCCTACTGCGATCGCAAATGAGGGCGATCGCTTTTTTATGTCTACATTCCCTATGAACCATGAACCATACATGACAAATGTAATGGTGCGATCGTGAAGCTTCTTTTAATTTAATATTTTCAATTTAAACTTTTACCTTCCAGAATGTTGAGCGCCCGAATTGAACCTCGTTGATAAATGTTAAATGATAAATGAAGTGACTCCTTTCTCAAGCAGTAACTTAAATACGTAACAGCTTATAACTTTAGTAATAGAAAATTTACTTGGCTAAACAACTAAAGTCTTAGAGAGTCTATTTATTTAGTTGATAGAGATTCAAGACCTTTGTTGGATGTTTTATTGAACTCTAAATTTTACTATAAAGATAGTTAAAAACCAAAGCAAAAGTTGATTGACCAACTACTAATTATTTCATTAACTTTTGCCTGGTAAATAACTAAAGTAAACTAAAATTATTAGGAAAAAAAACAATGTCTAAGAGCAACAACCAGTTCAAATCTCTCTATAATATCGCAGTTGTAGAAGATATTTCCCCTGAATCTGCTGCTGCTATTTCTGGTGGAGCGTTAGAAGTTACAGATGTAACTTTATACTCCGAAGCAGACTTAGAAGGAGTTCAATTTGGGAGTAATAAAGCAATCGAAGACTTAACTGAGTTTGGTTTCGACGATGCTACTGGTTCGATTACTGTCGCTAATGATAAAACATGGAGATTCTACAGTGACGCAAATTTCCAGGGAGAAT
>JBOFLX010000042.1:0-86544 GCA_051658085.1 Waterburya sp. | reverse complement strand
TATTTGGAATTTTCTCGTCAATCTGATGGCTGGATTAATTGCTTACTCTTATTTACCTCATAAACCCTCTCTTGATTTAGAACCCAAAGCTTTATCTGCTCTCCCTCCTGCCGTTTTTTGATTTCGTCGAACTGACGTGTTAATAATAGTGAAAGTCTCATGAAATCTCCTGTGGTTAGATAAAGCTATGAGGAGACTTAATAATTTACCGTTCACTGCTCACACGGAAAAAGTATTCAGTAGTTATTACTAATTAATTTTTGGTAACAACTATTTATCTGATGTAGATACTTTGCAATATAGTCTAAAAAATCAATCATTGTGTTCAGTATTATTACTGCTTTTTAAAATTTAAATAAAGTTATTTACAATAAAAAAACTTAGGAGTTGTATCTTGACTTTCCTAAGTTTTAGTAGTATTAATTATCTGATTTGAATTAACTAAACTTTTGTACCAAAACGGCGATCGCGCTGTTGGAAAGACATTAAAGCTCGATCAAATTGTTGTTGATTAAAATCGGGCCACAGAGTATCTGTAACATAGATTTCTGTATAAGCTAGCTGCCATAATAAAAAGTTACTCAAGCGCATTTCTCCACTAGTACGAATCAATAAATCGGGATCAGAACTAGCTGAGGTATAAAGATGTCGAGCGATCGCACCTTCATCAATCTGATCAGAAGTTAATTCTCCTCTTTGGACTTTTTCAGCCAGTTTCTGACAAGCTTTAACTATTTCGTGGCGACTACCGTAATTAATTGCTACGTTAAAAAATACGCCCTGATTATTTTTAGTACGCTCCATAGAATGATACATTTCTTGTTGCAAAGATGGAGGTAAAGGAGTAATATCACCAATAAAATTAATACATACTTCTTCAGCTTCCATCTCTCTTAATTCTTTTTGTAAAAGCTTCTCAAATAGTGTCATTAAAAAGTTTACCTCACCTGTAGGACGACCCCAATTTTCAGTCGAAAAAGCATAGGCAGTTAAAGTTTTAATTCCCAAATTTTTACAGTAGCGCAACATTTCTTTGAGAGTATTTGCACCTCGCCGATGTCCTTCAATTCTGGGAAAACCTCTTTTTTTTGCCCAGCGACCATTGCCATCCATAATTACAGCAACGTGTTCAGGTAATTTAGTTAAATTTAATTCGGTAGATAGTGTAGATATTAGTTGGGCTGTCATGGGAATTATCTTAGATTTAAATAATAGTTAGATGAATCAAAAAGTAATTATTATGATTTAAAAATAATGATCTCAGGATGATGATCTGTAAGATTATTATTCCCAAAAAAATCTGGTGAGGCACAGCATGATTGTAAATATTCTGGTGTTAATTGCCGACTCCAGTACCACATACGTTGTAAAATCACGATAAAATTGTAAATCAATTCGCTTTTAGATAAAAATGACCAATATTGCCAATTTTAAACTGACATCATTCGTTGAAAAGTAAATTTCAAGTTTGCTTGAGGTTTTAAACTCCCTTCATAGGATATAGGTAAGATGGTATGAATTTGGCTAAGAAGATGCTGAAACAGTTAGGGCAGTTAGGACAGTTATGGCAGTTAGAACAGTTAGAACAGTTAGGGCAGTTAGAACAGTTAGGGCAGTTAGTACATAATATAGAAAAGTAAATAAGACTGTGTATAACTCTCTATGAACTTAACCTCTACTCAGATTTATCCTGTTGTTTGGCAGGATGGCAAAGTATTTTTAATCGATCAGACTCGGTTACCAGGTGAATATAGTATGGTGGCAATTAAACGTAGTTCTGATATGGCACAAGCTATTAAGACTATGATTGTCAGAGGTGCGCCAGCTATTGGTGTGGCAGCAGCTTATGGAATGTATTTAGGTGCAACAGAAATTAAGACAAGCGATCGCACTAAATTTTTAGAACACCTGGAAAAAATTGCTGAATTGTTACGTCAAACTCGTCCAACAGCAGTTAATTTATTTTGGGCTATTTCTCGGATGTTAAAAACTGCTTATGAAGAGATCGGCAGTATTGAAAATATTAAAAACAGTTTATTAAAAACCGCCCAGACAATTCAAGCTGAAGACTTGGCAACTTGTCAGGCGATCGGTGATCATGGTTTGAGTGTTTTACCTACTACTCCAGACAAATTAAGAATTTTGACTCATTGCAATGCAGGTTCATTAGCGACTGCGGGTTATGGTACTGCTTTAGGGGTTGTTCGTTCTGCTTGGAGAGAGAAACGTCTAGCCAGAGTTTATGCTGATGAAACCCGTCCTCGTTTACAAGGGGCAAAATTAACTGCTTGGGAATGTGTGCAAGAAAATATTCCCGTAACTGTGATTACTGATAGTATGGCTGCTCACTGTATGCAACATAAGATGGTTGACGTAGTTATAGTAGGGGCAGATCGTATTACTGCTAATGGGGATGTTGCTAATAAAATTGGGACTTATTCCCTGGCGATCGCAGCCCAAGCCCACCAAATTCCTTTCTACGTTGCAGCACCGTTTTCGACTATTGATTTTGATTTAGCTAGTGGTAACCAAATAACGATTGAAGAGCGCGATCCTACTGAGATATCTAACGTAAATGATACTGCTATTTGTGCTGAGGGAGTAGAGTTTTATAATCCAGCTTTTGATATTACTCCTGCTCATCTGATTTCCGCGATTATCACGGAAAAAGGAGCTATTAAACCAGATTTATTAATTAATCATCGTAACACTGTAGCTTAAGTAAGCCAAGTTAACTTTGTTTAATATTTTTAAATTTTAAATCAGCAGTAATCAAGCAATTGTAGATTGTTGATTGTAAATTGTAGATGAACTCTTGTTAATCTGCTTGGCGTTCAATTTGAATGTCGCCGAAATTATTATTTTCAGGCATTTCTTGACAAGCAATTAATAGAGCGACTAGCATTAGAGCCGTAAACAGTCGGTTCCCCACCATAACAAAGTTATTAGACACAATTTTTAGATCCTCCAAACACCACACTTAATATCATGGTGTAATAACTTGCTCGTTATTTCCTGAGTATTATTACAGGTTTTTAATTGGCACAATATGGATTTGGAGGAGTTATTACTCAAAAACTGCCATTTGTTGATCAGTATTATTTGCAAGAAAAAATATGTAAGTTAAGTTACATAGCTAAAAACTGGAAATTTTTATTAAATAAAACATCAAAGACAACATTTAAAAAATAGTAAGTGCTACCCTATATAGGGTAACTGAGGCTTCGGTCATTTGTACCGTTGACAGTTTTCTTTGCCGATCGCAGGAGTCGGAAAATATGGAATCACCGCTTAATTGTACGAGTGCTAATTTTGAGCAAGTTGCTCTGGCTAGATTTCGCTCTTTAGCTAATTTTCTACCTCAAGAAACTAAGATTTTTCGTGAACCTTGGGGAAATTCGACTGTTTTATGTATTGATTTTGCCAATTGCCCTCATTTATTTAATTTAGATCAAGAACACGCTCTTTTAATTTCTCAGGCGATCGCCACACTAGGTTTAGCTCATTCTGTTATTTTCCGTATTGGTAGTAAGACTGTAGGGTGGAAGAAAGTTACGTTATAGTTAGCTATCACTCACTCAATGTATTAATTTTAGAAAAAGGTCAGAAGACAGAAGTAGGGGCGCAAGGCTTGCGCCCTCCTTTTTTTGTTTTGTTGCTGTTTAATTATTAATTTATTTGATTGTTTTATAGTTTAATAATCATTATTTGACATACTTTAAAGCTTGTAGCTGTTAACGATTAACAATTAACAATCAACAATCAATAATTAACAAAATTTAAAATGATTTTTACGGAATTAACTATTGAAAATTTTGGTGTGTATGCGGGTAAGCATACTATTGATTTACGTCCAAAAAGTAATGATAGTATCCGTCCCATTATTTTATTAGGAGGCATGAACGGTGGAGGTAAAACCACTCTAATGGATGCGATTCGGTTGGCTTTATATGGACAAAGAGCGAGATGTTCTTCTAGAGGAAATTTAGGTTATGGTGAGTTTTTAACTCAATCGGTAAATAGTCAAGCAACTTCAGCAGATATTACCCAAATACAGTTATCTTTTGAGCAAATTTTTGAGGGACATTGGCAACAGTTTAAAATTATTCGTGCTTGGCAGAAGAACCCTCAAGATGGTAAAGACAGTTTAAGTATTGCCAGAGAAGATAGCTTTGATAGTAATCTAGAAAAAAATTGGGATGAATATATAGAAAATATTTTACCTTTGGGTATTTCTAATTTATTTTTATTTGATGGAGAGCAGATCAAAGAGTTGGCAGAATTAGATACTCCTCCTCCTTCAGTGATAGAAGCAATTAATAATTTATTGGGGTTAGAATTAGCAGAAAAGCTAGCGATAGATTTAGAAGTTTTAGTTAATCGTAAACGTAAAGAAATAGCGAATAAAGCTCAATTATTAACAATTGAAGAACTCGAACAAAAGTTAGTAGCTAAAAAAACAGCTAACGAAGAAGCCAAACAGCAATTAAAAGAATTACAACAAAAATTAGAACAAGCTCGTAAAAAATGCGATCGCACTCGTCATAAATTTAATCAAGAAGGAGGTAAAATTGCTGCGGAAAGGGAATCAATTGAAACTCAGTTAGAAGATTTGAATAGTCAGATCGAAACTAAAAGACAAGAATTAATAAATCTGGCAGATAGTAGTTTACCATTGAGGTTAATTACGCCTTTATTATCAGCAGCGATTGCTCAAGGTGAGCAGGAAATTAAATCTCAGCAATTTCAACAAGCCCAAGAGGTTATAGCAGCCAGGGATCAAAAATTATTAGACTACTTAAATACAATCACTTTATCAGCAGAATCAATTGATAAAATTAAATTTTTTATTGCTCAAGAAAATCAAACTATTGCTGATTCCATAAAACCAGATTATATTCTAAATTTAACCCCAGAACAATTACAGCAATTAATTACTATTACCAATGAACGCTTGCCACTACAAAATAAACAAGCACAGGCTAATATTACTCAAGTTAATCAACTAGAAAAGCAAATAAATCAGACCGAAAGCAAACTCGCGATCGCAGCTTCTCCTGAAGATTATCAAAAACTAATTGATGCAGTTGAAAAGACACAAACAGCAGTAACTAAAGCTAAAGCTGCTTATAATATTGCCAAAGAACAAGCAGAAAATTTAGATAAAGAAATTGAACGTATTCAACAAGAACTAAGCCGTAAACTTAAAAATTATAGTGAAGAGGCAATTGATAAAATTAACGACGAACACATTATTACATCGGCTACTAAAGTCCAACAAAATTTAAAACTATTTAAAGCCAAACTAACCCTAAGAAAACTCAATAAATTAGAAACCGAAGTCAAAGATTGCTTTCTCTATCTCTTACATAAATCCAATTTAATAAATCGTGTTACTATAGACAGCGATCGCTTTCGCTTAGAACTATACGATCATCAGGGGCAATTATTTCCCAAACAAAGATTATCAGCAGGAGAAAAACAACTACTGGCGATCGCTTTTTTATGGGGACTAGCTAGAGTATCAGGACGCAACTTACCCATCGCCATTGACACTCCCCTCGGCAGATTAGACTCATCCCATCGTCATAATTTAGTTGAGCGATATTTCCCCACCGCATCTCACCAAGTAATTCTACTTTCTACTGATACAGAAATCGGCGAAAAAGAAGTAACTTTATTGCGAGAACAAGAAGCTATTGCTCAAGAATACCTACTCAAATACAATCCCCAACAGCGTCAAACTACTATTGAACCTGGTTATTTTTGGTAATAATGTAGGTAGAGTGAATAAAGGTTAGTTAACTGTGAAGGTTAGGAGTCAGGAGTCAGGAGTCAGGAGTTTTTACCTATTTCCTATTTCCTACTACCTACTAAAGTAACTGATAACTGATAATTAAACTGTCGGAGTTGAAATCTTGATAGATGCTTCATCGGTATGTTTATTTTGCTTCAAAGCTGCTTGGACAAAGCCTAAAAATAGAGGGTGAGGATTGTTAGGACGAGAACGAAATTCAGGATGAAACTGAGAAGCAATAAAAAATGGATGATCTGGCATCTCAATTATTTCGACCAAACGTCCATCAGGAGATGTGCCACTAATCTCATAACCTGTTTCTAAAAACAAACTACGATAAGCGTTATTAAATTCATAGCGATGACGATGACGCTCATAAATTACTTCATTTTGATATAGAGAATAAGCTATAGTGTCGGTTTTTAAACGACAGGGATAAGTACCTAAACGCATTGTGCCACCGAGATCGATCACATCTTGTTGTTCTGGCAAAATATTAATGATGGGGTTGGGACTGTTGGGATCGAACTCTGAACTATTAGCATTTTGCAGTTTAGCAACATTACGTCCCCATTCGATCGCGCAACACTGCATTCCCAAACATAAGCCTAGAAAGGGAATTTTAGCAGTACGAGCATATTCAATTGCTGCCACTTTGCCATCTACCCCCCGAATACCAAACCCACCTGGGACGATTACACCACTAATATCATTTAAATATTTGGCTGCGCCGTAAAGTTCAATATCTTCGGCATTTACCCAGCGTATATTAACTTCGCAATCAGCAGCGATCGCTCCATGTCCTAAAGCCTCTACTACTGATAAATAGGCATCAGTCAGACGAATATATTTACCGACGATCGCTACTTCAACCGTAGTTCGTGAAGAATTCATTTTAATCACTAAATTACGCCAATTTTCTAGATCTGGTTGACGTTGTTCTAGCTGTAATAATTCTATAGTACGTTGGGCTAACCCTTCTTGTTCTAAGATTAGTGGGACTTCGTAAATGGTACTGGCATCGAGAGAAGTCACTACAGAATTAACTTCAACATCACAAAATTCGGCAATTTTTTCCTTAATTCCAGGAAATAAAGGGCGATCGGAACGACAAACTAAAACATCTGGCTGAATACCAATCGAACGTAATTCTTTAACTGAGTGTTGAGTAGGTTTGGTCTTCATTTCCCCAGCAGCAGGAATCCAAGGAATCAAGGTAACGTGCATATATATGGCATTATTTCTGCCTACATCTTTACGAAACTGACGAATTGCTTCCATAAAAGGTAAAGATTCAATATCCCCAACTGTGCCACCGATCTCAGTAATTACCACATCCGAACCAGTATTGTTAGCAACACGATGAATTCTTTCTTTAATTTCGTTAGTAATATGAGGAATTACTTGAACTGTCCCACCGTCATAGTCACCTCTTCTTTCTTTATTAATTACCGCCTGATAAATTGACCCTGTAGTCACACTATTCAGACGAGACATTGAAGTATCAGTAAAGCGTTCATAATGTCCCAAGTCCAAATCTGTTTCCGCCCCATCATCAGTCACAAATACCTCTCCGTGTTGATAAGGACTCATCGTACCAGGATCAACATTAATATAGGGATCGAGTTTTAAAATCGATACAGAATAGTTGCGCGACTTCAATAATCTACCTAAACTAGCTGCCACGATCCCCTTACCGATACTGGAGACTACCCCACCAGTAATAAATACAAATTTAGCCATAAGAATTTCTCAATAGTTGTTAGTTATTAGTTGTTAGTTGTTAGTTTTTAGCTAATAAGCTAAAGCGCATTTAAATTGTGTATTATTCTTCGGGTAAATTAGGCTGTAAACCCTTATTCTGACTCCTGACTCCTGACTCCTGACTCCTCTCTCAACCAGTAAATTAAATGCGTAACAGCTTACTCATTACTCATTACTCATTGCCCAATGAACAGCTAAATAATCTTGCACCTCAAAAAAATCTTGCCATTGAATAAAAGGTTTGTTTTCGTTTTCTAGATAGCCCATTAAGCGATCGCGGGCAAAAACTAAATCCGCAGCTAATGCCATATTAATATCAGTTACTGAATCACCAATAGCAATTTTTTCCAATGCAAAATATTTTCCCATTACTTGGGCTTTTGCAACTAATTCCGTCTCACTTTCAATTAGGGAATAAACTTGCAAATACTTGCCTGATAGATCAACGTCTCCTGCGTAAATTGCAGTTACCCCTTCGATTAACTGCTGATGTTCTAATACTGCCTTAACCATACCTGTCAAACCCCCAGAGATAACCACCAGGGGAATTTCCAAATAATTAAGAAAATCTAAAAATTCTTTTAACCCTGGGCGTATAGACTGATGGGCAATATATTCAATAATGTTAGGATAATCAGCAGTAAGAATTGAGCCTAGAGCTTGTTGTACTGCCTCTTTAAGAGTTATTTCTCGCCTATAAATCATCGGTAATAAGCTAGCAGCTACTTGGGGAGTAAACTTTTCTAGCATACCGACAAAAGTATCCTGGGTGGTCATTGTGCCATCAAAATCGCAAAAAACAACTCTCGAAGATATCATTATTATTAATAATAAACAGAATAAAAAACTAGTTTCTTGCTTGACCAGAAAACGCTATGATCGACCCATAACTACATTGACAATCAATAGTTAATCTTATGGGAGAATCAAAACGCCGTAAAGAAGTCTTGGGAAACAAATATGGGAAAAACTCTGAAAGAATTCTGCCCTGGCTACCTATTACCAAAGCTCAATCAGAACAATTCATTAAACTAACCAGTAAAGGAGCTTGGATTGGTATTGGAGTCATGATCGCTGTTTGGTTGACGGTGAGATTCATTGGGCCAGCATTTGGTTTCTGGGAAGTTTATTAACAAAAGTCGAAAGAGTAAAGTTGAAAAATTTAAAATTAATAGTATCGATATATAGAGCAGGTTAACAGATGAGCGAACAAAATCCCTACGAACAACTTGGGGTCACAGAAAATTCTTCATTTGAAGAAATACAAGCTGCTAAAAAACGAATTTATGATCAATATGGTAATGATCAAGCTGTGATCGAAAGACTCGAGATAGCATACGACTCAATTATTATGGATCGTTTGCGGTTAAGACAAGAAGGCAAAATCAAAGTACCTGAAAAAATTCGCTTTCCTGAACGTAATGTGGAAAAATCCTTAAAACTTCCACAAATTACTAATGATGATAGCAATGTTTGGCTACAAGATCTAATAGATAGCCCTTCCCAAGCTGATATTCTCTGGCCCACAGGGATTTTCTTGACCCTATCAGCGATCGCTGTATTCTCTCAGAACACAGGCGCGTCTATTATCCCTTTGTTAATGGCTTTAGGCTTTATTACTAATATCTATTTTCTCAACCGTAAGGAAGGACGTTCTGGACGGGCTTTTTTAATTAGTTTTATTGCTCTATTTGCAGGTATTGCGATCGGTACAGGATTAGCTAATCTAGTCTTGGGTGAAGGTAGTAGTATAGCTGTTATGGGTAGAGATCAATTTGCTTCAGCCGTGACTTTTTGTCTTTTTTGGTTAGTTAGTTGTTTTCTACGTTGAGGTTACTGTTCGATTAGTAGAGTGGGCAAAACTCAAATTCAAGAATACTATTGCCCACCTGACCACATACAATCAATCTTCCACAAGTCATTTTGCTACAGATTAAGGGCAAAGTGATGATTCATAATGTTTATTTTTACTAATTAAGCTATCTTTATAATTAGACACTAGTCTCAGAATTATGATTGGTGATCTTGTGAAATCTTTTCATGACCAATATCGATATTGAACCCAAGGTACTTTTACCAGAAGAACCTATAACTTTTTCCCTTTCAGGATACTTAACAGACCGACTCAATCGCTTCCAACTTACTCCCGAAACCTTGGTATTCGTTGTCGCCTTGGTTATTGGAGTCAATTCTGGCTTGGTAGTCATTTTTTTTCGCTATTTAATCGAACTTTGTCGCAGCCTTAGTTTTGAACAATTACTGGGAAGAATCTCAATTTGGGGAGGTTGGACTTTATTATTAATTCCAACTCTGGGAGGCTTTATTGTCGGTCTGATGAAATGGCTGTTTCCCCAGGTGTTAGGTCAAGATTTTTATAGTTTAATCAGCAATACGAGAGAGCAAAAAATTGCTCCTTGGCGACCTGCACTTAAAATGCTAGCAGCAGCTATTTCCTTGGGTACAGGGGCTTCTTTAGGGCCAGAAAGTCCCAGTGTGGAAATTGGCTCTAATATTGGGATGATTCTCGCGCAACTATTTCAGGTATCAAAAGAACGATACCGCTTATTATTAGGTGCTGGGGCAGCAGCAGGATTAGCAGCAGGTTTCAATGCCCCGATCGCGGGGGTTTTTTTTGCCTTAGAAGTAGTTTTGGGGACAGCATTTACAACTCCCGCAGCTAGTTTGATTTTACTTTCGGCTTTTATTAGTGCAGCGATCGCCTCTTCGATTTTGGGTATTCATCCTGCTTTGGAATTACCAGTTTATCAAGTTGTTAGTCATTGGGAATGGTTTTTTTACTTGGGCTTGGGTTTATTAGCCAGTTTAGTAGCTTTTATCTACACTCAGAGTATTAAATTAGCTCAGGCTAGTTTTCGGGGGGAAATTGTCGGTTTACAGTGGTTAGGAGCTTTACCAATCTGGATTAAACCTGTAATTGGTGGTCTAATTTTAGGAGCGATCGCTTTAAAACTCCCTCAAGTTCTAGGAGTTGATTATGGGACTGTGGAACAAATTTTAACAGGAGGTAAATTCTCTCTGGCTTTGTTAGGCTGGCTGTTAATAGTCAAATTACTCGCTACAGCTATTAGCTTGGGAAGTGGTTTGGTTGGTGGTGTTTTTGCTCCAGCCATGTTTTTAGGGGCTTGCTTGGGAGCAACTTATGGCAATATTTTAGCTGTGGTAGTATCTCCCGAATTGGCAATTGCTCCACCTCCTGCTTATGCCATTGTCGGTATGGCAGCCGTACTGGCAGCTAGCGTTAACGCCCCTTTAACCGCGATCGCTCTTCTATTTGAACTTACTCAAAGCTACTCGATTATCCTCCCCTTGATGGCTGCGGTAGGGGTTAGTGTCTGGATTATTGGTTTAATTCGCTCTCAACAAGCAACTGATGGTTTAAATCTTCAGCAAATGGGTATGAATCTGGAAAAACAAGATGAACGAGAATTGTTAGGGCAGATGTCTGTAGCTGAGATGATGTCCAACTCTTATCTAGCATTGCCGAGTTCTTTATCAATAGTTGAGGCAGGTCAAAAACTTTTAAGTAGTAAGTGTCATACTGCTCTGGTCATCGACGAACAGCAACAATTAGTAGGTATTGTTACTCTAACTGATATTAAACGCAATCTTTTAAAATTACAACAGGAAGTAACAGAGAGGGAGACTTTGGATACAGTGCAGGAAGTACAATCGCAATTACAAGATATTTGTACTTCAGAAGTTCTCTATACTTATGCCGAAGACTCAATTAGTTACGCTTTAGAACGTATGGGAACTAGAGGTTTATACTTGTTGCCAGTTGTAAAACCAGATAATTTACGTCAAGTTCTAGGTGTAATTAGTAAAGAGCAAATTTATGTAGCTGAAGATTTAATTTCCACTCAAGTAGCTCTCGATTCTTATTTAACTTCAGTTAGAGGTGAGGAAATCAGTTAGAGCAGTTAGGGCAGTTAGGACAGTTAGGGCAGTTAGGGCAGAGATCAAAAGTCATTTCATTGATCATTTATCATTGAACATTTATCAATGATATTCAATGTTCAATGCTCAATGTTCAATGTTCAATGAATAACCAACCTCTTCTCGTTAAGGATTTAGGTGAACAAGGTTTATTAGCCAAACTTCAAAAATTTTGTCCTCCAGAGATTGTCGGGGATGATGGTGCAGTTTTGGATACTGATCCCAATAAATCTTTAGTTGTTACTACTGATGTTTTGGTTGATGGGGTTCATTTTAGCGATCGCACTACTAGTGCTTTTGATGTCGGTTGGCGAGCTACATCTGCTAATTTATCGGATTTGGCAGCGATGGGAGCAACACCACTGGGGATCACTGTCGGTTTGGCTTTACCAGGAGATAAGCAAGTTAGTTGGGTAGAAGAGCTTTATCAAGGAATGGATGCTTGTTTAAAGGTTTATTCAACTCCTTTAGTTGGTGGTGATATTTGTCGTTCGTCTGTAACTACGATTGCGATAACTGCTATGGGTGAAGTGTTTCCCCAAAAAGCCATTCGTCGCTCTAACGCTCAACCAGGAGATGCCATTGTCATTACGGGGTTACATGGACTGTCGCGAGGCGGATTGGAATTATTGCTTGATCCCAGCCTCGGAGATAATTTATTGCCGATAGAGAGAGAAAGACTGCTCCAAGCTCACCAAAGACCTCAGCCGAGATTAGATGTCCTGCCATATTTAGCTAAAATGCCTCCAGAAATTGCGATCGCGGGGATGGATAGTAGTGACGGTTTAGCAGATGCGATCCTGCAAATTTGTCGTTGTAGTGGTGTTGGTGCGGTAATTGACAGAAAAAGTTTACAAATCTTTTCGGGATTAAGCAAACTCACAACCAGAGAAACAGCTTGGGAATGGTTACTTTATGGAGGAGAAGATTTTGAATTAGTTTTATCTCTACCTGAAGATTTGGCTACTAATTTAGTTCAAGATTTAGGGGTAAATTCCGCAATTATTGGCAAAATTACGGCAGGTTCTTTAATTCAATTACGAGACAACAATAATTCTAAAACGCCAGAAATATTAAATATAACTAAAGGATTCCAGCATTTTTAATGATTGTGAGTAATCCTACAAGTGCTAAATATAACCAATTGCTTCTAAACTAGATTATAAAGTAGAAAAAAGCTAACAAAAACCAATTTAAATCTACATTCCGAGAAAAAAAGTGACTCTGATACAAATTAAAAGAAAATGGGAATGCTAGTTCTGTGAGAGTCAGTTATAGGCTGTATCATCAATCTGTCTTGTCTCTCTGTAGGAAATAATAATTGAGATTATGATGAATCAACCTTTTAAGAATTCATGCAAATCATCACCTAATCTAATCTCACACCCAATTATGGAGAAGCGAGAAGTGTCTAAAACTATGGAACACACATCTAGGATTGACCAGATCGGCAGTAGTATCCTGCAAGTCATCCTTGAAAGTTCTAATAGTTCGACCATCCTGTCAAAATTAGCCAATAAACTCGGTGATTTATTGCTGGTAGATGCTTGCATTGTGGTTTCTGCTCCAGCTAATTACATAAGTATGAACGAAATTGGCGATTGGCAGTCGAAAAATACCAGTTTATCGCCAAAAGTTCAAAGTCAACTTGTGCAGCAGTTATCGTATTTAACGCTAAATCATAATGATTATGCCTCATCTTTCCTAACTGACAGAGTCTTGTCTACAGAATTGCAACCGCTCAAGCATTTATTAACAGAACTATTCCCAACTAAAAGCTGGCTAGGAGTCACTACTAAATATCAGGATCAGACTAACGGTTTAATTTTATTGTTCAAGTCCCAGTCTTCTGAGTGGACTCAATCTGAATACGAATTATTGTCAAACATATCAGATTCAATGGCGATCGCAATTTCTCAGGTACAACTCAAACAACAAGCTCACACCAAAGCTCGATATCAATCTCTACTCAAACATCTCAGTCGAGAAATTAATCAAAGTTCTCATCCCCAATCTCTCTTTAATATCTGTGTAGCCAAAATTTGTACTACTCTCCAGGTAGATCGAGGGATGCTCTTAATGTTGAAGTATCAGAATCCTTTAATAGCTAAAGGTCGGCGACAAAAGTTAGTTAAAGGTACAGTCAAGATTGCCTCTTACTGGAGTCTTGAAGCTGAGAATTTAACCTCTCAATCTGAACTAGCTTTTAATTTGCATGATTCAAATTTGTGCCAACAAGCCTGGCAAAATGCTCCCGAATGTTTATTTTTTAACTCCCAAACCTCTTTCCCCGATCTTTCTCCTGATCAGCTTCCCACGCCCCTCCAATCTGAGGGTTCGGCTTTATTAATGATGCCTTTAATGGGGAAAAAAACTAGTGAAACTGATCCTGCTGTCGTTTTAGGATTTTTGGTTTGTCAACATAACTCGATTCGTCATTGGTCAGAAGATGAGTTAGATTTAATCGATTGGATTAGCGTCCAAATTAGTACCGCCATTATTCATCATCAAACTTTAAATCAGGTGCAATCAATAGTTGATGAACGTACTGCTCAACTTAAATCAAGTCTTGATGTCCAGGCAAAACTGTCAGCCAAAATGCGTCAACACATTGAGCAGCTACAAAAATTACACGAGTTAAAAGATGACTTTATGAACAGCATGAGTCATGAGTTAAAAACACCTTTGACCAGTATGAAAATGGCGATTAAAATGTTACGTCAGACAGAAATTTCTCCTGCTATGCGCGAAAAATATTTAAATATTCTGGAGCAAGAATGGAATCGTGAATATAGTCTGATTAAAGATTTATTGACTCTCCAACAGGTAGAATCAGGAGAATTAACTTATCGTCCTCAAGAACTGGATTTAGCACCAACTATCAATCATCTCACTCAAGCTTTTATTGATAAATGGCAACCAGAAAAAGGGTTAGATTTAAATACTATTATTTCCCAGACTAATCTAAAAATTCATAGCGATCCTGAAAGTTTGGAACATATTCTTAATGAATTACTTCTAAATGCAGCTAAATATGCCGATGCTCATACGGCAATTGAATTTTCTGTAGCTAGTCACATGAATTTGAAAGGTAAAGAAATTGTCATCGCTATTACCAATCATGGTGCAGGAATTACTTCTGAAGAACTTCCTCATATCTTTGAAAAATTTCGACGTGGCAAAGGGGTAACAGATCGTGCTGTACCTGGAACTGGCTTAGGTCTTACATTAGTGCAGTATTTAGTTGAGCATCTCAATGGTACGATTGAAGTCAGTAGTCAACCATTAGCAGATGATGAGACTATTTTTGTGACTACTTTTGTGCTGAGATTACCGCAATTTCAACCAGCTATTAGTTAAGGTCATTTCATTGATCATTAATCATTTAACATTTATCAACGATGTTTAATATTCGATGAATGCTCAGAAGCCAAAAGTCAAAATTTTTATGCACGTTGCTAAATCGAGGTATGACAGTAAATTAATTACTTTGATAATCTAAAAAAAGATGTTTATCAAAAGCTAAGAGCTTCAGGCGTAGCTGCCGTAAGGCATATAGCTAAAAGCTAATAGCTAAGAACACTATTACTTTCGATTTTATACTTTAAATCAGCAACGTCTTTTTATGAAATGGCACAAAAGCAAAAAGCTCACACAACGAAATCTAGCTCAAAAATCTCTAGGGGGCTATCCTTATTCGCCATTTTTGCGTCAAGCTAAAATTTTTGGCATTACTATTAAACTCTTGTTTTCTCTATGGTGGAATAAATTCACTGGCAATAATTCTTCTAGGCGTAGACATCGTATAGCTAAATGGTTGGTTAGAAATATTCTCGATTTGGGCCCAACTTTTATTAAAATAGGACAGGCTTTATCAACCCGTGCTGATTTAATTTCCATAGAATATATTCAAGAATTTAGTCAACTACAAGATCGAGTACCACCCTTTAGTTCGGATTTAGCGATCGCAGTAATTGAACAAGAATTGGGTAAACCAGTAACCATGCTATTTGCTGAATTTAACCCGAATGCGATCGCTGCTGCTAGTTTGGGTCAAGTTCATAAAGCGCGCTTACACACAGGTGAAGAGGTAGTTGTTAAGGTACAAAGACCTGGTTTGGCAAAGTTATTTAACCTAGATTTTGAGATTTTACACCGCTTAGTAAGATGGCTTAATCGTTTAATAAAAGATTTAAAAAAATTTAATTTAGAAGCAATTTATCGCGAGTTTTTTGAACTTTTATATTTAGAAATTGATTATATTCACGAAGGTAAAAATGCCGATCGCTTTCGCAGTAATTTTAAAACTTATCAACGAGTTGCTGTACCAAAAGTTTATTGGCAATATACTACTACTAAAATTTTAACTTTAGAATATTTACCTGGAATTAAAATTGATGATCGGCTGACTTTAGAAGCCAATAAAATTGATACAAAAGAAGTAATTAAACTTGGGATTACCTGTTATTTAAAACAACTTTTAGAAGACGGTTTTTTTCAGTCCGACCCCCATCCAGGAAACATGGCAGTAAGTCAACGGGGGGATATTATTTTTTATGATTTTGGTACGATGGCAGAAGTAAAAACCATCGCCAAAGATCAGATGGTTAAAACTTTTTTTGCTGTCTTAAAAAATGATACTGAGGAAGTAGTAGAAACTCTAATTTATATGGGGTTAATTGAGCCTGTTGCCGATATGACCCCTGTTAAGCGGATGATTGCTTTTATGTTAGAAGAATTCCGCGATAAACCCATAGATGTAAGAGCTTTTGAACAAATAACTGACGAAATTTATTCAATCTTTGAACAGCAGCCATTTCGTCTTCCTCCCCAAATGACTTTTATTGTTAAGTCTTTAACTACTTTAGATGGTATTGCTCGCGCCCTCGATCCTCAATACAACTTATTAGCAGCAGCCCAACCTTTTTTAAAACAAATTGCTTTTTCTCAACAACAAGGTAGTCTGTTGAACGTTTTAGCCAGACAAACTAAAGATTTTATTCAATATAAATTCAAGCAACCTAACCGTACTCAACTATCAATTATGCGCTTGGAATCTCGCTTAGATTTAGGTGAATTACAAGTCAAAGTTAGATCTACTGAAAGTGAGCGATCGCTCAAGCAAATCCAGTTAGGAATTAAGAGTTTAATCTACACCTGTTTAGCAGGATTTAGCTTATTATCAGGTTCAGTCTTATTAGTTGGTCAGTTAAAAGGTGTCGCGATCGCTTTATTTTGTTTTGCAAGTTTTTGGTTTATTTTATTGTTACGCTCTTTGATGAGTATGGCAGTAACAGAGAAAATGTTTAAGATGGCGCAAAATAAGTAAAAAGTCAAAAGTCAAAAGTTTAGGAAGAAGCCTGACGGCTACATCTGTGGATTTCTATAACAACTCAAAACTGCTCAGGAATAATCTTGAGTAAATCTGTAACTCCCAAATCAATTCCTTGTTGATTCAATAAAGTCGAAACTTGCCCTCTATGATGGGTTTGATGATTAAAAAAATGTTGTATTAATTGCCCAAAATTCTTCTTATAAGCATTTCCTTTTGTATCAGTATAAGCAAGATTTTGAGCTAAATCTATTTCTGTAATTTCTTGACACCAGTTAATAATTAAAATATCCAAATCCTGCCTTAATTTATACCAAGTTTCTAAATACTCAGCTACTATTTGATTTAAAACAGTATAACTAGACAATTCGGGCAAAGAATTTAAAGTTTGATATTCTCTAGAATGTTGAGCAAAACGTCTGAGCCAGATAATATCTGCTACATAAATATGATTAAGAGTTGCTAAAATCGAGCCGAAAAATGCTCCTTGATCTTGCTTAATTTTTTCATCGCTCAATTGTTTAGCTGCTTGATAAACTTTCTGATTCATCCACTGGTTATACTGACTCATCAATTGCAGATTTGATAAAAGATCCATATTTAATCCTGTTCGCAAAACTTCTAGCTTCTTACTTTTGACTTTTGACTTTTGACCTTTGACTATTTCCAAGCCACTTGGCTCAAAAAATACCCTTCAGATCAAGTTGTAATTCGCGATCTGGTTAAAACACCAGTACCACATATTGCTGATATAGCGATCGCTGGTTTTTATACTCCCAAAGACTAACATACAGAAGTTATGAAAAGTGCTACAGTCTTATCTGATGCGTTGATCAGTGAACTTCAGTCAGCAGATGTTTTGCTTATATCTGTACCTTTGTACGGCTATATATATAGCAATACTAGACAATGTTAGGACGTTTTTTTACTAATACCCACTACCTACTACCTACTACCTTCGAGCCGATCACCCTAATTGTCCTAAGCTAATTTTGTACGGCTATATAAAAAAACGCCCTTCCTAATTCCTAAAAAGAGCGTTGTTTACATATTTGAAACGGTTAAGCTAAAGATTGAATACAAACGTTTCTTTAGCCATTAATAACAGGTGCAGTCATCGCCACAGGTGTAACGTCACCACTAGCCAAATCTAGAGGGAAGTTATGAGCGTTACGTTCGTGCATTACTTCAAAACCGAGGTTGGCACGGTTAAGGACATCTGCCCAAGTATTAACTATACGTCCCTGTGAATCAAGAATAGACTGGTTAAAATTAAAGCCGTTGAGGTTAAATGCCATAGTGGAAATTCCCATAGCAGTAAACCAAATGCCAACTACAGGCCAAGCACCTAAAAAGAAGTGTAGTGATCTGGAGTTGTTAAAGGAAGCATATTGGAAGATTAGACGACCAAAATAGCCGTGTGCAGCCACAATATTATAGGTTTCTTCCTCTTGTCCGAACTTGTAGCCGTAATTTAATGACTCAGTTTCCGTTGTTTCCCGTACCAGTGAAGATGTCACCAAAGAACCATGCATTGCTGAGAACAAAGAACCACCAAAGACACCAGCTACACCTAACATGTGGAAGGGGTGCATCAAGATGTTATGTTCTGCTTGGAATACTAACATAAAGTTGAATGTTCCACTAATTCCCAAAGGCATTCCATCGGAGAAACTTCCTTGTCCTAATGGGTAGATTAAGAATACTGCTGTCGCTGCCGATACTGGTGCAGAGTAGGCTACACAGATCCAAGGGCGCATACCTAGACGGAAACTAAGTTCCCATTGACGACCCATCCAGCAGAAAATCCCAATAAGAAAATGGAAAATAACTAGTTGATAAGGGCCACCGTTATATAGCCACTCATCTAAAGAAGCTGCTTCCCAAATTGGATAAAAATGTAGACCAATAGCATTACTAGAGGGAACAACTGCACCAGAAATAATATTATTTCCGTAGATTAGTGAACCAGCAACGGGTTCGCGAATACCGTCGATATCAACAGGAGGGGCTGCTATAAAAGCAATGATAAAACAGATAGTAGCTGCAAGGAGACAGGGGATCATCAAAACACCAAACCAACCAACATAAATGCGGTTATTAGTGTCAGTAATCCAACGACAAAATTTCTCCCACGCGCTATAGTTTTCACCTTGACGGATGGTAGTTGTCATAGATTATATGTAGTTAAATGTTGTTTACATAAATTGCAGAGACAATATTATTTTGTTTGTCTCTTTTCTCAGTATATTTACATCTCTTCTAATTGAAACGTATTTGTTAGTAAATTTATTTTGCTTTATATTAAACAAATTGTATTTTTTATTTTAATTGTTTATATATTTAATTTAAATTAACTAATATTAAATAGTATTAAAATTTAAAGTATATTTATCTTAATTTATCTGAAATTGAGTAACATATCTATTTCTTGAGCAGTTAGTTTACGCCATTGACCAGGTTGTAAACCTGCTAAGGTTATTTGTTGTGGTTTACTACCAAGAGAAACCCTAACTAATCTCAGAGTGGGAAAACCTACCGCAGCAGTCATTCTTCTTACTTGGCGGTTACGTCCTTCAGTCAGAGTTATTTCCAACCAACAAGTAGGAACAGTTTGGCGATCGCGAATTGGCGGAATTCGAGGTGATAAATCAGGTTCGTTGTCTAATAGACGTACTTTCGCTTTGCGAGTTATATAATCTTTAATCTTGATACCGTTTCTTAATTTGTTTAAAGCAGATTGATCTGGAATACGTTCTACTTGCACATAATAGGTACGAGGATGAGCAAATTTAGGATTAGCTAACCGATTTTGCAGTTGTCCATTATCAGTTAATAATAATAACCCTTCACTATCTAAATCTAATCTACCTACAGGATAAACCCCAGGAACAGAGATATAATCTTTAAGCGTCTGACGTTTAGTATCGTTATCATTATCAGTAAACTGACATAATACATTATAGGGTTTATAAAACAAAATATATTTCATAAGGACAACAGGGTAATATGTCTTTAATTAAAAGCTTAGAGCTTATAGCCCTTCGGGTTCAGCATTTGCTCATGGGGGAAACCCCCAAGACCGCAATGCTTCACTACGAACAGTTTTCTTATCAGTTTCATACTTAAAATTAGCAACGTCGAAAATTAGTATTAATTTCACTCCAGTTTCTAGAAAAATTGACTACTATGACAGATGTACGGCTGATAAAGTAACTTTTCAATGATTTGGGGTTATAAATAATGATTGTGGTAATGAAAGTCGGTTCTCCAGAGGCGGAAATTCAAAGCATAGAATCAGAATTACAAGAATGGGGACTGACTCCTGAGAAGATTATCGGCAAACACAAAGTTGTAATCGGGTTGGTAGGAGATACTGCATCTCTTGATCCTTTACAAATCAAAGAAATTAGCCCCTGGATTGAAGAAGTGTTACGAGTAGAAAAACCCTATAAACGTTCAAGCTTAGAGTTTCGTCATGGTGAACATAGTAATGTAGTTGTAACTACTCCCAACGGCGATATCACTTTTGGACAAAATCATCCTGTAGTAATTATTGCAGGGCCTTGTTCGGTAGAAAACGAAACCATGATTATTGAGACAGCCAAGGCGGTTAAAGCTGGTGGGGCTAGTTTTTTACGTGGAGGTGCTTATAAACCTCGTACTTCTCCTTATGCCTTTCAAGGTCATGGCGAAAGTGCTTTAGAATTACTAGCTGCTGCTAGGGATGCCAGTGGACTGGGAATTATTACTGAAGTAATGGATACTGCTGATGTCGATAAAGTCGCTACAGTGGTCGATATTCTGCAAGTAGGGGCGAGGAATATGCAAAACTTCCCTCTCCTCAAAAAAGTCGGCGCGCAAGATAAACCTGTGTTTTTAAAACGAGGTATGTCCGCCACCATTGACGAATGGTTAATGGCAGCAGAATATATTTTAGCTGCGGGTAATAATAACGTGATTTTATGTGAGCGTGGAATTCGGACTTTCGACCAAAAATATGCCCGTAATACTCTCGATTTAGCAGTTTTACCCGTATTACGTTCTTTAACACATTTACCGATCGCGATCGATCCTAGTCATGGTACTGGTATAGCACAATACGTTCCACCAATGGCAAAAGCAGCGATCGCAGCAGGTGCAGATTCTCTGATGATTGAAGTTCACCCTAATCCAGCTAAAGCTCTCTCGGATGGGCCTCAGTCTTTAACTTTTGATAGTTTTGAACGTTTAATGGGAGAATTAAGTATAGTTGGTCAAGCTGTTGGACGCTGGGAAAACAGTTAGCAGTTAGCAGTTACCAGTTACTAAAGTAGCAAGTAGCAGATAGCAGATAGCAAGTTTTTTTAGGTAAATGAGTAAATAGCATATTCCCAGTCACTAGTCCCCAATCACCAATCACCAATCAGAAATTAATTAAATGAAGGAAAATACATCAACTGAACCCATTACAAACTCCGATATCACTCCAGATACTCAAGAAGATCAAGTGACTCCCCTAAAGTGTTTTTTCTCTTCTATTATTTCTGGTGGATTTGCTTATGCTATTTATTTATTATTTAATTCGATTGTGCAAACTTATGCTACCAAAACCGTTACTGGGACTAATCCTCTCGTAATTAATATAACTGCTGCGGTTAGAACTTTGGTTATGGGAGTTGTAGCATTAGCAACTGGAGTTTTTGCACTTGTTGCTGTCGGTTTATTTTTATTAGGTATTCAACTGACAATTCAGAGTCTAAACAAAACTGTTGCTAAGGAATAAATAATCAAATTAAACCATGTCTGATCTAATAGGAGTAGATCAAATGAATAATCCAGTTATCCAGACTGATATAGCAGAAGTATTAGGACAAATCAGACAGGAACTAAAAACAATAGGCGATCGTCTTGGCAGATTAGAAGTAGGACAAGCCAAGATCGAAGGAAAAATTGAGGCAATTGACGAAAAGTTGTCGGGACAAATCAGGACATTAGATGAAAAAGTATCGGGAAAGATTGAAGCTACAAACACTAAAGCCGAGCAATTAGAGAAGAGAATTAGCAATCAGGAGTTTTTCAACCGTATCATTGGAGGCAGCTTGGTTGTCAGCATCTTAGGCGGTATTGATGGTTTTTTCTGGATGGCAATTAAACTTCGATAGCTTAAAACCAAGCTAAGTGCTTCACCGCAACTGAATAACTCCCGAAGATCGCCTAATCTCAGCTTTTCCCTGTATCAACCAGGAAATTAATTTTGTACAACCACTTAATTTTCAAAATGGGTAGGGTCTACAGTTTATAAACCACTACTTGCTGCCTGGATTTCTGCTTCTGTAACTTCCCGAAATCTAACTTCATCTCGTTGGGGATCGGCGCGAGTTACTTGCATCTCTAAACGTTCTCCTAAAGTCACAGAACGCTCAAAACGATGAGGAAATTCTATACCTAGGTCTTCGAGTAAAATTAAACCCAAGTTCTCATCTTCCCTCAACCAACGTAAAACTAATACATTCCAAACACATTGAGCATTACGTCTCAAATATTCTAACCCCCAATAACGGTTAGTTTGACGCTCTACCAAGGTTGCCTCATAAGAAGAATTCCCAACACTGTAAACGATTTCTTGGAGTTCTTCGCGAGAGAAAGGAAGTTCTTCACCTCGTAAATGAGCTTTAATCTGAAAATGTGCCAGTAAATCTGTATAGCGACGGATCGGCGATGTTACCTGAACATAGCTGGCTAAACCCAAGCTAGCATGACGGATCGGGGACATACTAGTCTCACTGCGAGGCATACAACTACGCAAAGCACAAAAACGGGTAGGCCCTGCTGGTAATTTCAGTAGTTCTTCCTCAGATGGTAGTTCTGGTTGAGGCTGACCTCTGAAGGGTAGAGGTAAATTATGCTCTGTGCCATATTTTCCGCCAATCTGTCCTGCCAAAATCATCATTTCCGCAACTAATTGACGGGAACGTGAACTATCAATCAATTCAATCGTTACTTCTTCATTATCTTGAACCTTAATGATCGATTCTGGCATTTTGATTTGAATTGAACCTTGGGCTTTTCGCCAATCTCTTCTTAACTGAGATTGTTGAGCTAAATCAGCAATTTCAGGTTCATTTTGTATGCCTAGTTGTAATATTTCATCTACATCTTCATAGGTCAGACGATAGGTAGGCTTAATTAAACTGGGGTGAATTTCGTATTCTTGAATCTCACCTGTAGGGTCTAAAATCACCCCAAAACTAAGAGCGCAGCACACTTGACCCTGTACCAAACTCATTGGCCCTGTTGCCAATTCTGGGGGGAACATAGAAACCATGCCTGTAGGTAGATACAGACTAGTACTACGACGGCGAGCTTCTAAATCTAATTCATCCCCTGGCACAACCAAACGAGTAGGATCAGCTATATGAATCCAAATTTTAACCGTACCGTTATCCAGATATTCAATGCTTAAACCATCATCAATTTCAGTAGTACTTTCATCATCAATCGTATATACTTTGAGATGGATTAAATCTAAACGGTTTTCAGCGTCGGAAGTAGAATTTAATTGAAGACGAGACTGCGCCACATCAAATACCTTTTTCGAGAAGTTTAGCGGATAAGAACTGCGACGTAAAAACAAATTTTCATGTTTACTCCACCATCCTATCTCTACCAATAATTGAAACGCTCCCTGAGAATCACATTGTTTGTTTACTTCCTGTAGAATCTCTTGGGCTAGTTTAGAGGAGTTATCGCTTTGAAGAGCTAGTTTTTCAATGGATTCTAAGCGCAGGCGATCGCTCTCGTTCCATTCTATTGATTCTCCTGCCAAAGCTTGGCGGATATGAGTAATAAATTCTGATTTTTCGCGAGTTTTTTGCTCTTGAACCTCCAGTTGATGCTTAATTTCTGCTACCTGTGTTGCCGAGCGAGGTTCATAGTGGTCAGCTTTTTGTTTAAAATAAATCTTATCTTGACTGAGAAGACAGTGGGCTGCATAACACAGTTCAGAACTTTGATCAGAAAAGAGCAATTCTGCCATCTGGGAAGGTGTTACAGTTCCTCCTTCTTCGCTTAATATTTCCCAGGCTATTTCTAAGCTGCTGGGATCTAAATAAGACTCTACTGACTTTAAAAAGCTGGCGATTTCCGCAGGCTTATAGAGAACACCTTCTACTGTGTATTCGACTCTTTGAGGACGTATTTTATGGGACTGTCCCCCAGCATCAATGACGATCCAATCTTTTTTTCCTTCTGGTCGCTCGACAACAGCAAGACGGCGTTCTCCTTGCACTCTGAACTCAATCAGCTTTCCTTGTTCCACCAGCTTCGTATTTGAGATGTTTAATTCACACTAGACGTAAAATATCGGTTTAGCTTTAGCCTTCTTGGTTGACAAAAGGTAATAAAGCGATCTCTCTGGCTCTTTTGACTGCTACAGTTAAATCTCTCTGTTGTTGGGCAGTCAAGCCTGTGATCCGACGGGGAAGAATTTTGCCTCTTTCGGTAATAAATTTACGTAGCAATTCTATATCTTTATAGTCGATAGGATCGCTGGGTTTAATGGGAGAAAGACGTTTACGGTAATATGCCATGATTTTTGGATAAATTGTTAGTAGAAATTACTTGATTTCTTTGTGGATAGTGTGGGTATTGCAATGAGGGCAGAATTTTTTCAATTCCATTCTGCCTGTGGTATTGCGACGGTTTTTATTGGTAGTGTATCTTGATACACCAGGAGAACGCTTGTTAGTGTTAGTACGACACTCAGTGCATTCTAAAGTAATAATGATGCGAACGCCCTTCTTGCTTGCCATGATTTTTACTTTATTGCTTAGGTATTATTTATACGGTTACTTATATCGACACGCAATTTACTATTTTCGCATACGACCTTGAATTTGACCAAATATTTTTTTAATTCTTAAGTCGAGAGAAAAACCTCGTTCTGTTTGGACTAAAAAAGTCTGGGCAATACGATCATGACCAGCTAAATTAGTTTCGTCATCTATTAATGCCAGAGAGCAATCCACTGCTAAAGGACTGAGTAACAATAGCATCGCTAAACCACTGGTGAAATTTTGCAAGCCAGCGATCGCCAAAGCTGAACCGACCCCCAAAATTATTTCTCGTTTAGTTAAACTCAATAAATCGGGAAGACGATTAAAACGTGGATCGATAACTTTAATATCAAACGCCCAACGCCCTAAACTCTGTCCCCAGTTTTTCTCGGCAATGATTACCCGCAGAATTAACCAACCAGGTAAAAAAACTAACCACTGAAAAAACAGATTAGAAGCAAAGAAAGAGCTAATAAACCAAACAGTTGAAAAATCGATGCTAAACGCTCCTACTCGTCTATCCCAAGGAACTTTGGGGTATCTTTTATAATCTGGTCTGTCGTCATCGTACATAGTAATTTTCATAGTAATTTAAATATATTTTAATTTTTTTTGCAGTATAAGTATCGTCAGCCAATTACTCAAGTAGCGATTGGGAATTACAGATTTTTTAAGGGTTCGAGAGTACTTCTTATACCTCTACTTCCTCGATTCAAAATAATAAATTTGGAGTAGTATACAGAAATATTCTATTTAAATAACCCATACAGGTTAGTTATGTGTTGTTATTGAACGAGGGAAAGTGGCAAGTTACTGCAATCAAGCAAACTGTGGTGATGATGACTGGCAATCGTCAAGTGCATGGAGGGCTACGCAACTAATGATTTCGTTAAAAATATAAAATTATCAAAAAGCTATAGCAGTCTGAAGTCTAAACAATTGATTGCGCTTTAGAACACATCTGCTGGATCAACTGACTTCAGCTTTTGTACAGCGATCGCTCCAGAGATTAAACACATGACAATCGTGAGTATGAAGACCAAAGTAGCACGATGAAAGTCCATCAGGATTGGCAGGCGAGTTTGTTGACGAGCGATGCCATATAATAGCTGTGAAATTACAAAGCCAGGAATATAGCCCAATGTCGCGAGAATGAGTGATTCTTGAAACACTAAACTCAAAAGATATATGTGGCGATAACCCATTGCTTTCAAGGTGGCATACTCAGCGAGGTGATCGGAGACATCAGAATAAAGAATTTGGTAAACAATCACCACACCCACAACACAACCCATCAGAACACCAAGATTGAAGATAAACCCAATCGCAGAGCCTCGTTGCCAATAGCTTTTTTCAAACTCAATCCACTCTGGGTAGGTCAGCACTCTAACATCTCGATCACCTCGATCAAAATAGGATTGCAGCATAGGTTTAACTATATCTGCTTGAATGCCTGCCTTCAACGTAATTAAACCGATGCTGACTTTTGCTTTTTGGCGATCGCTAAACAAACGCAAAAAATTTAAATCACTGGTGATAACATAACCATCTGTACCAAAAGAATTGCCAATTCTAAATAAACCAACCAAGGAAACACGGCGCTGATTCATCTCACTGATTACGGTCTGGCCTTCTTCTAAGCGCAACAAAGTTTCTGGAAAGCTGCCTTTTGTACCCTCATCAAACAATAAATAGTCTTGCATTTTAAGTTTGCTTAACTGTTGATTGATAGCCGTAAGCTTAAAAATAGAATGTACAGGATCGAATCCTAGAACCGAAAGGTTAGATTGTCTCTTTCGCGCCTCTGGCGGACTCCATAGCAAGTTTTCGATGTAAAGTGATTCAGCAGCAGCAACATCTGGTACACTGCTTGCCTGATAAAGACGGCGACGAGGAATGGTGGACATGCTGTTGAAGTTACGGGCTTTTGGGCTGATCAGCACTAAATCCGCTCGGATCGCTTGATGAACCTTAACCGCACTGTTGTAGAGAGAGGTCTGAAAACCAAGCTGCATGAAGATCAAGATCCCTGCGAAGGCGATTCCAGCTAATGCAACCACAAAGCGAACTTTGGAATGAATCAGTTGTAACCAGGCTAAGGGGATATTTTTCCGTTTTCTTTTCATGGGTTGATCGCGACTTTCACTTGCAAATTGGTGAATCCTGCTACTTTTTGACTGTCCACTGGATTTAAGCGAATTTTGACTTCAATCACCCTGGCATCCACATCAGCCAGTGGATCGGTATCTTGAAGATTTTGTCCGCGTACTTCTCGACCAATTTTGCTAACAATTCCCAGCAGCGTTCCCTTGAACGCATCTCCAGTGATACGAGCTTGTTGTCCTACTTGAACTCGACTAATATCACTTTGGTAGACCTCAGCAGATACATACATTTGCTTGGTTTGTCCCAAATCTAGAATGCCGTTATCCCCGATCAGCTCTCCAGGATAGGTGTTGATCCGAATGATCTCACCTGTGCGCGGAGCGCGAACATAGGTTAGCTCTAGATTGGTCTTCGCTTCGTTTAGTTGTGCGATCGCATTTGCCAATTGTGTCTCAGCAGTTTGGACGTCTTCTGAGCGAACTTGTGCTACGCTATTCAGCTTTTCTTGTTGTTGTCGTAGGTTTGCCTCAGCAGTTTGCAACTGGAGCCGACGACTATCGCGATCTTCCTCCGAAACCGCTCCCTGCTGATAGAGAAATTCGTAGCGTTTTGCCTCAGTTTGGGCATTGGTGAGTTGGGACTCTGCACTGGTGACAACGGCAATCTGCGCTTGGATATCTCCTGGTTTTGCACCTGCTTGCACTTGAGCAAGTTGTGCTTGAGCAACCCTAACTTCTGTTTTAGCAGTTGTGACGGCTGCTTGTTGAGTGTTACGAGTGCTTAAGATGCCAATCACTTGACCAGATTGGATACGATCTCCTTCCTTGACTAAGAGTTGATTAATGATCGCCCGATTGGCAGTGCTGGGAGCCGTTACCTGAATCACGCCATCTTGAGCAGGCTCTAGGTAGCCAAGAGCAGTCACAGGTTGAGTCGTCTGGTTCAGCGTAGGCCGAATTGGTTGCGTGGGAGATTGATCCAGAAAGCGGAAAAAGCCATAAACAAAAATTCCACCTGAAATCAAAGTGGCAGCAATACCCAGCCAAGTCGTTCGTGAGAGTCTTGGCAAAGTAATCGTTAAGATATGGCGATCAATATTTTGCATGACTCGTCTACCTCAATGTGAGCAATTTTGAGAACCGAATCCACTCGTGCTACGCATGGCTAGAAAAGTGCGAGTTCAAGCATTTGAAGGACGGTTGCTTCGTAATCTTTTTGTCCCCCTTTCTCCCACACCAAACTCTCCATAACAACACGCTGAATCAGAGCAGTGATCATATCTGCTAGAGATAGAGGATCATAGTCGCGAATCACATCCTGTTCCATTAGCTTTTCTAAAATGGCTGCCATTTGTTTGACAAATTGCAGACGAGGGCAACGAGCAATCGTCCCTCGTCCTTCTCCCAAACTAGTAGGAGCGATAGTTAGAATATCGCGATATTTCCTAGCGACAGACAGCACTTTTGTCATAATCTCTGGCAAAGCTTCAGAGCTTTGCACCGCCAACAAAATAGGACTTATCTCTTTCGCTAGGTGCTGAAAGAATTCCTCAGTTAGTGCTTGCGCCAATATCTCCTTCGACTCGAAATACCGATAAAGTGTCCCTGCTGCTACACCCGCTTCCTCAGCAATATCTACCATCCGAGCCTCAACATACCCCTGTTGTAAAAATATTTTGCGGGCAGCTTGCAAAATAAAAGTGCGCCGCTGTGGATCGGCAGTACGAGCCATACTCTGATAAACCTCCTTGAAATTAATAATAAATGAATTCATTCATTAATGCAAACTGTCTTTGCATTAATGTGAGATTGGTCTGAGAGTTAGCTTTAAGAAGTCTTAAACGAATTGTCTATCCCAACAATCAAGAAATCATTAGTCACCTGAACCGATTGCAGCAATTCAGTGATAAGAGGATTGCTGCCGACTCTCCTGTTTTGAGATAATCAAAATGAACACAATGTTGAAATCCCACATAAAATAAGTTTTGAGTACTCTGACGATCGTCGTCAATTTACCTAATTCAAACTAATTGAAAGAGAGCTGGTTGTTAGCAGAAAAACTAGCTAACAATCTGCTTGCACACCTACCATGCAAAGTTAATCGGTTAAGTCCAATTAAAATAAATGATCAATGATAAATGAAATGACAGAAAAATCACCGATTCCAGTAGTAGTAAATGGTGCTTTGGGTCAAATGGGTAGGGAGGTTATTAAGGCTGTAGCGCAAGCTGACGATATGATGTTGGTCGGCGCAATTGACCGTAACCCTAATTATTTAGGTCAAGACATAGGCGAAATTGTTGGGATTGGCGCGCTGGAAGTTCCCGTACTCAATGATTTACAGAGTATTTTGGTATTAGCTACCCAAGAAAAAATTCAAGGGGTGATGGTAGATTTTACTCATCCCGATAGCGTTTATGAAAATACTCGTAGCGCGATCGCTTATGGTGTCCGTCCAGTTGTCGGTACTACAGGTTTAACTGACCAGCAAGTCAAAGATTTAAGCGAATTTGCCGAAAAAGCAAGCACAGGTACTTTAATTATTCCTAATTTTTCGATTGGCGTAGTTTTGCTCCAACAAGCAGCGATTACAGCCTCTCAGTATTTCGATCACGTAGAAATTATCGAGCTACATCACGATCGCAAGGCAGATGCTCCCAGTGGTACAGCCATCAAAACTGCTCAAATGCTAGCAGAAATGGGTAAATCCTTTAATCCTCCCAAAGTCGAATCAAAAGAAACAATGACAGGAGCTAGAGGAGCTACAGCAGACAGCAATATTCCCATTCATAGCGTCCGTTTACCTGGTTTAATTGCTCACCAAGAAGTCCTATTTGGCGCACCTGGTCAACTTTATACCCTCCGTCATGATACGAGCGATCGCTCTTGCTATATGCCTGGGGTACTACTTGCCATTCGTAAGGTGACTGAATTATCTTCTTTGGTATATGGTTTAGAGAAGATACTGTAGCCTTTGAGATTCATTAAGCAGTGATGAGTGACCAATAAAAAGCTAAAAGCTAATAGCTAATAACAGTAATACTATCACTCTCATACACCAAATCATCAACGTCAAAATGTTTCATGCTTAAGCCCTTAACCAGAGAAAAATTAGAGCAGTTAATTCCTTTAATTGCTACAGGACAACAATATAACTATTACTGGGGTAAATGGTCTGATTTATTAAATCGCCTACTAATCTCGGCAGTTGCCGTGATTGCAGTTGTAATTTTAGATGTTCTGTTTGGTGATCAAGGAGAGGCTCTAATTCTATTATTAGGAGCAATTGCTGCTCTCTATTGGTTATGGTTTCCTGTCTATCAGGCAAGCCTGCGTAATGCTGCTAATCGTCGCTTTAAATATGCAGGTTTTTGGCGTGGGAAAGTTTTGGATATCTTTCTCACTGAGGAATTAATTGGTGAGGAGGAAACAGTTAATCAACGAGGCGAATTAGTGATTATTGAAAATCGCGAACGTTGGATTAATCTAGTTTTGGGGGATGAAACAGGTTTTGAAGTCGAAGTTCAAGCTCCCCTGCAACGAATTTATAAAAACATCAAACCTGGTCAAACTGCGGAGTTATTAGTCTTGTCTAATCAGTCTGATCTAGGGCGTATTAATAAAATTTCGGATGCTTATATTCCCAAACAAAATTTGTGGGTTGGGCAATATCCCTATATCCAGAGAGATGTCTTTATAGAAGTCAGTCGTCAATTAGGAGGTATGACACCTCGAAGAGTTGACCCCAGAAACCGTAAAAGCAATATTAAACGTCGCGATCGCTAAATTCTAAACTATCTCTAGTATTACAACGAGTGTAAGCATTCCAAGTGGTTAAATCTGGTGCAGGAAAACCTAGGATAACTGAACGTGCTTCGTCGCTCAAACCTTTGACTAAACTAAAGTCTGCCCCTGCAATATTTTGAACATTATCTAAATTTGCTCCCGTCAAATCGGCAGCCCGAAAGTCAACTCCCTTTAATTCTGAATTACCCAGACGAGCATTACGTAAACTTGCCCCTGTCATAATTGCTTTTTGTAGGTTTGCTCCACTAAAGGAGACATCATCTAAAATTGCCCCTGTAAAATCTGCTCCACTCAAGTAAGCACCGATCATTTTTGCCCCTGTTAAGTCTACTCCCCTTAAATTAGCGGTATTTAGATATGCTCCATTGAGATTAGCACCAGGCCCTACAGCCCCAGAACTTTTATAGTTAAATCCTTCGGGGAAAATCGTGCCATTATCATAAATAGCTACTTGCAACTTAGTATCTTGCAAAATAGTATTGCTTAAATTAGCTTGACGCAAATCCGCACGACTAAGATAAGCTCCTGTTAAATCTGCTCCTGTTAAATTCGCTCCGATTAAATCTGCCCCTCTTAGATCAGCATTGCGGAGATTTGCCCCTTTGAGATTCACCCCAATTAAATCAGCGTTGGTTAAAATACTCTCAGAAAAATTAATCCCTTCCAAGTTGACTTGATTAAGAGCGATCGCATATAAATCTTGGTTACTATAATCAGCGTTAGCTAAACTTTCTCCTGCCTGAAGTTTTTTTCTAATTATGGCAGCCAAGGGAGATTTATTGCTTGAAGCAGTAGTAGGCATTCGGTTAACAATTAATAATAGACGATAGATATTTGTTATGCATGGGGAAAGGTAGAGAAAAATATCATTAAGTCCTCAGAGTCTATTCCCGATAATCAGGTTATTTTAGTTTGCTTCTAATTTCCTCCACTCGCTGACGATTGACTCCTAAATCCGACTTACCTAACCGCGAAGCAGAGCGCACATGAACCACATTCGCTCCAGAATCCAGATAAAATTCTACATCATCAACGTAACCCATTAATTTGCTTTTAAATTCTGCGTAGAGATAGTTATCTGTTTCCTCAATAATGGTGGTACGCTCCATACCTTCTACTACTTTTTTAATTTCAGCAATAGATACGGCAGGTAAGGGAGCGATTTTAGCTTGTGCATCATCACTCTGACTATTAACACAGTTAGGAGTCTTAGGGCAGGCTGCTAACTTACCATCTTTAACCCCTAAATTGCTTGGTTTTGTTCCCGTAAAATTAAACATCTTAATATTTTTTTGGAAAACTCAACTTCTTATATCCAGGATTATCTCATAATAAGAGCAAACCCTTTGTTACTTTTGACTGTTGACAAAAAGATTCTTGATTTTAGATTCTTGATTTTAGATTATAAAAAGCCAATCAAAAATCTACAATCGGCAATCTACAATTGCTTGACTTTTGCTTTTTACGCTGCATTTGCCACCACATTATCTTTTGAGGTTAAAAGTTTTAAAGCTTCCTGATATTGCTGATCTACTTCGGTAGCAATTTGGGCGTAAGTTATTGGCTGTTGTGATATGACATCATCAGGTACAATTCCCAGTTTATTAATGTCTTTATGGTTAGGAGTTTCATATTTAGCTACTGTTACCGCTAACCCTGCACCATCAGGCAATTCAAACAAAGATTGAATTAACCCCTTGCCAAACGTTTTTTCCCCTACTAATAAAGCTCGCTGATTATCTTGTAATGCTCCTGCCAAAATTTCACTCGCGCTAGCTGTACCTTGATTGACTAAGACTACTAAAGGTGCATCTGTCAAGGTTTCCCCATTAGAATCAAAACTTCCTAAAGCTCCTTGACGATTTACTGTATAGACAACTGTGCCATTATCCAACCACATACGGGCAATTTCGACCCCAGCCTGTAATAATCCGCCAGGATTGTTCCTTAGATCTAAAATATAAGCTTCTGCTCCCTGCTGCTCTAGTTTATGAACTCCGTGGGCAATTTCCTTAGCAGCATTAGCACTAAATTGATTGAGACGAACATAGCCAATTTTTTGTTGAGTGCTAGTATCCAAAGCAGTATAAACAGGATTGAGAGAAATGCGATCGCGAATTAATTTTACAGTGCGTGGTTGGGTATTTTTGTCTTGACCAGATTGTATTAATAAAGAAACTGGAGTTCCTACAGTACCACGCATTTTCGCTGCTGCTTCATCAAGCGTAATAGTTTTGGTATCGATGCCATCAATCTCTAAAATCGAATCTCTAGGCTCAATTCCCGCCGTTTCTGCTGGAGAGCCAGCCAAAGGCGAAATTACTTCAATGAGCTTAGTTTCAGGATTAACATTAATCTGTAATCCAACTCCCGAAAGTTCCCCAGAAGTATTAACCTGGAGACTATGATATTGCTCTGGTCTTAGCAGCCTGGTAAAAGGATCGCCCAAACTTGACAGCATTTCCTCAATAGCAGTATAAGTCTCTTCGCGATCGCGCAAGGGCTTTTTAATATATTTTTCTCTTAGCTTCCACCAGTTTTGATGATTAAAGGTTTCGTCTATATAAGACTGATTAACAACACGCCAGGATTGTAACAATAATTTTTGCTCTTCTGTAAAAGCTTGAGCTTCATTTACATACAATCCCAAACAAGATACCAAGCAGAAACATACCAACAGAGTCAGAGAAACAACTTTTTTGAGCATGGGAAAAATCAATAGGGCAATTTTGTTAAATTATTTTAACTTAGAGATTTTTAACTAATTGTTAAGTAAAAATCATAACAACTTATTTTTACTTAAGGCTGTCAGCATGGGTTTTTGGGGATAGGTTGGTTACCCAGACCCTAATATGACGTATAATACGACATTAAATAAAGCCATCATAGCTTAAAGCTATGTTACATTTTTTAAAGAGGGTCGATATAAGGTCGAACCTAACTGTGGACTTAAACAATAACCATATACATTAAGTTTTATCTGCCATTGTGTAGAGCAACTTAAAACAAATTACGCACCTCCTACCTAAAACTTTGACAGCAGTCCTGTTTATCCAAAAGTTTAAGCCCAAATTTGGATTTTTAATCTATTAAGACTCTGAGAAGTTAATAAGGTAAATCATTCATACATAATTTTTTGTTAGCTAATTTACAGGCTTCATGTTTTCTAAACAAGTAACCGATTCAAAAACTTTTCAATGGTTTGATGAGCGTTTGGAAATTCAAGCAATTTCTGATGACATCACCAATAAATATGTACCGCCCCACGTAAATATTTTTTATTGCTTGGGTGGTATTACTCTAGTTTGCTTCCTAATTCAGTTTGCAACTGGATTTTGCATGACCTTTTACTACAAGCCCAGCGTCACTGAAGCTTTTAGTTCAGTTGAATACATCATGAACGAAGTCAGCTTTGGCTGGTTAATTCGTTCGATTCATCGCTGGTCAGCAAGTATGATGGTATTGATGATGATTCTTCATACCTTCCGTGTCTATCTTACTGGTGGTTTTAAAAAGCCTCGTGAGTTAACCTGGATTACTGGAGTCATTATGGCGGTAATTACCGTAAGCTTCGGTGTTACTGGTTATTCTCTTCCTTGGGATCAGGTTGGCTACTGGGCGGTGAAAATTGTATCTGGTGTACCAGCAGCAATTCCTATCGTTGGCGATCAAATGGTTGAGCTACTTAGAGGCGGTGCTAGTGTTGGTCAAGCTACTTTGACTCGTTTCTATAGCTTGCACACTTTTGTTCTACCCTGGCTGATCGCAGTATTTATGCTGTTGCACTTCTTGATGATTCGCAAACAAGGCATTTCTGGCCCCTTGTAAATTGAGCAGTTTGATCCTGTCAGGGGTGTATTAAATAATTGATAAATTGATAGTTATCAATTGCTCAACTAATCGCCTCTGATAGATTTTACTTAAAATAGTAGATAAATTATATTTATAGCAATCATCTTGCTCATTGAATTAGCTGATCCCTAGGTAAATTTAGGAGAAAAAACTATGTCCACTTTAAAAAAGCCAGATCTTAGCGATCCCGCTTTACGCGCCAAATTGGCTCAAGGTATGGGTCACAATTACTATGGTGAACCTGCTTGGCCTAATGATTTGTTATACATTTTCCCTGTAGTTATCTTGGGAACTATTGGTTTAGTAGTAAGTTTAGCTGTTCTAGATCCTGCGATCATCAGTGAACCAGCTAATCCTTTTGCTACTCCCTTAGAAATTTTACCTGAATGGTATTTATATCCAGTATTCCAAATCTTGCGTGTTGTTCCTAGTAAACTACTGGGAATTGCAGCCCAAACTGCCGTACCTTTGGGTTTAATGTTGATTCCTTTTATTGAAAACGTCAACAAATTTCAAAACCCTTTCCGTAGACCTGTAGCGACTACTTTATTCTTGTTCGGTACTTTAGTGACTCTCTGGTTGGGAATTGGTGCAACTTTCCCAATTGACAAATCTCTAACTTTAGGTTTGTTCTAACAAGCATAGACTTAAGAACAGCTTTTAATTAACCTAACGAGACATGGAGGCTCATTGCCTAAGTTTAGACTATACTAAACAGGGTAATGAGCAACTGTGTCTCGTTGTTAAGTTTGTCGGCAGAATTTATTGTCGCGTTTCAAAATTTATTGGTATCATATGTTAGAGGAAAGAAAGTTGCTAGCATCAACTAATGTCTTTCTGGCTGCAAAGATAACGAGAAAAATGGAAGTGGGGACAGCCCGCTTTTTTTGTTGTCTGACATCAGATAATTAATAAAAATTGTACGTGATAGCTAAAGTAACATTTGTTTAGTTATCAAATAGTATTCTTCTGCCTACATGACTCATCCCGTTGTTAACCAAATTATAGAACTAGCATCTCCCTTAGCCGAAGAACTAAACCTAGAATTAGTTGATGCAGTGTTCCAAACCAATAAAAATCCGCCAATCTTAAGAATAGATGTTCGGAATCCCAATGCGGATACTAGTTTAGAAAACTGCGAACAGATGAGTCGCATTCTAGAAACCCAACTAGATTTAGCTGAAATTATTCCTGGTGCTTACATTCTCGAAATTTCTAGTCCAGGTATTTCTCGTACTTTAACTACAGATCGCGAGTTTATAACCTTTAAGGGATTTGCAGTAACCATCAAAACCTTTACTCCTTACAAAAACCAAAAACAATGGCAGGGAAGATTACAACATCGGGATGAAACGGCAGTTCACATAAATCAAAAGGGTAAAGCGATCGCTATTCCCCGAGAATTAATTGCCAAAGTTCAGCTTGATGAGGCTGAATAAGCCCAGACTCAAAAATTAGCAATTAAGATCGAGCGATCGCAGCAATAGCTTAAACTTTAATTTCACCATTAGGAGTACAACATGACCCTAGTCAGTTTGCCTGGTCTGAGGGCAACCATCGAAGAAATTAGTCAAAGATACAACTTGCCTGGTAGTGCGGTTGAAGAAGCTTTGAGAGAAGCTTTAATCAAAGGCTATGAAAAATTCCGTCGTTCTAAAGAGCGTAACGAAGAATTTAGTGAAGAATATTTTGAAAATTTCAATGTTCAATTAGATGTTGAAGAAGAAGGGTTTCAAATCTTGACCACCAAAGTAATTGTTGACGTGACTAAAGAGCAAATCGAAGATCGCGATCATCAAATTGCTTTAAGCGAAGTACGAGAACAGGTTGATGACTCAGAAATTCAGGTAGGAGACTCAGTACTAGTTGATGTCACACCCGAACAAAAAGATTTTGGGCGTATGGCAGCAATTCAAACAAAACAAGTATTACTACAAAAACTGCGGGATCAACAACGAAAACTGATCCAAGAAGAATTTAATGAACTCGAAGGTACAGTCCTACAGGCAAGAGTAGTTCGTTTTGAAAGACAGTCTGCTATTGTCGCTGTGACTAGTGCTTTGGGACAACCAGAAGTAGAAGCCGAATTACCAAAACGAGAACAGCTACCTAACGATACCTATCGTTCAAATGCCACTTTTAAAGTCTATCTAAAAAAAGTTAGAGATACTCCTCATCGTGGCCCTCAGCTAATGGTTTCTAGAGCCACAGCAGGATTAGTAGTAGAGCTTTTTAGTAATGAAGTTCCCGAAATCGAAGAAGAAATTGTCCGTATTGTTGCCATAGCTAGAGAAGCTCATCCGCCTTCACGCCATGTGGGAGTAAGGACTAAAATAGCAGTAGACACCTTAGAGCGAGATGTCGATCCTGTAGGAGCTTGTATCGGTGCTAGAGGCTCAAGAATTCAAGCTGTAGTTAATGAACTTAGAGGGGAAAAAATTGATGTAATTCGATGGTCTCCTGATCCAGCTACTTATATTGCTAATTCTTTAAGTCCAGCCAGGATCGACAAAGTTGTGTTAGCCAATACAGAAGAAAAACAATCTTTAGTTTTAGTAGCTGAAGATCAATTAAGTTTAGCAATTGGCAAAGAAGGACAAAATGTACGTTTAGCAGCGCGTTTGACTGGTTGGAAAATTGATATTAAAGATATTAACCAGTATGACGAAGCAGCGGAAATGGCAAAATGGGCTGCTCAAGCAGCAGCTAAAGAAGAAATAGCAAACGTAGAAGAGGAAGAAGAAGAATTAGAAACAACTGAAACAAGTGTTGAAACCAACATCGAACCAGAAGTAGAACCAACTGTTTCTGAACCCATTGAAGCTCTAGTAGCAGAAGAAAATTCAGCAGAAACAATCAAAAATGAAAGTTAAGTAATTTTGCTTAAGTACTGCATCACAATATTTATAGTCAAAAAAATTCAGGAGAAAATTTGAAGCCAATCAATTATCGTCGTTGTATCAGTTGTCGTCGAGTAGCATCTAAAACATCATTTTGGCGTGTAGTTCGCTTGGCAGCAAGTCATAAAGTGCAATTAGATCAGGGAATGGGACGCTCTGCTTATCTTTGTCCCAATCCTCAATGTCTAGTTAAAGCCAAACTAAAAAATCGCCTGAATAGTTGTTTAAGAGCTAAAGTGCCTGAACATATTTATCAAACTTTACAAGAACGCTTAAGCTGATCAATGTTATTGTCAAAAGACAATAACCAAATTATTGAAGCAAAAACTTGAGATTTTGAAAACAATCTTGTATTTTTCTCTAAAATAAAGTAGTGAGGTAATTAATATTGATAGCAATTTAATGCTTATTTATCTTATTTTTCAATCTAGATTTTATTTGATAGAGTCATAACAGTTTTATCAGTAAGCTTAAAAACATGAAAGACTACATGAATAAACAAATGGTCAAATAACAATAAAATAGTCAACCGAGGGGCATAGTGGATGAACAACGGCAAAGTAAGAATATACGAACTATCAAAAGAATTAAATTTGGACAACAAAGATATAAAAGAAATTTGCGAGCAATTAAATATTCCCGTTAAAAGTCATAGTAGTACAATTGATGCCTCCGAGGCAGAGAGAGTTAAAGCAGTGGCAGCAAAATCCCCTCGCACTGACAAAATCAACAACAATAACAATAATCCCAAAAAAGAATCCAAAGCCCCTCTAGGTTCTGGAAAACGCAAACAACAAATTTTGGCAATTCATCACAAAGCAGATACCCCTAATTCCTTTTCTCAAACTATGAAGCCTAAATTAGGTACACCTCCTAAATTAGTTTCTCCACCCAGCAGACCTCAATCAACTACATCAACGTCTACACCTACATCTGAATCCTTGACACAACCTTCTTCCATCAAAGAAAATTCCAACCGCAATGAACTGAAGTCATCTCCAACCAGAGAGCAAACTTCAGAATCAGTTTTAAAACCCTCGACGGTCAAACCTCCTAAGTTATCTGGCCCTCCTGCTAAACCAGATAACAATAGGTCAGGGAATAAAAATTCCATTTCTCTGCCAGCCAAACCCAAGATACGCCCATCAGAATCATCTCAAAATACAGTTGAAGTAGCAGAGAAAAAGAAACCAATAGAAGAAACAGAGAAGAAGAAAAAAACTATACCTTCTCCTTCTCTACCCAAGTTAAATCAAAGACCTCAAAAAATTCAAGCTGTAGCTAAAGCTAGCAAACCAGCGAATGATGATGATCTAGAAAATGAGGATAATGTTGTTGATGATTTAGTCGATACTGAAGTCGATACCGATGAAATCATCGAAAAAACAGAGGTCAAAAAAATTGCTAGGCTCAAACGTCCCGCACCTCCTCGTAAACTTAAAGAGTGGGAAAACGAAGAAGATGATGACGAACAACAGGCTAAAGCTGGCAAAGGCAAGGTAGCCAAAAAACGGCGATCGCCTAAACCACTATTAGATGATGATGAAGATTTTGACCCTGACTCTAATGCTGTTCAAGTTAATACAGCGTTTACTTTATCTACTGCTCGTCCACCAAAACCAAAATCATTAGAACAACAGCCGACTACTAGCAGTCCCAAAAAACCTCGTAAACCAGCTTTCAAAAGCGAAAAAACGCCAAAAACTGAGCGTCAAGCTAAAGGAAAAGAGATAGCCACCTTACCTGAATCCATTACCTTGGTTGATAATCTGACTGTTAGAGAATTAGCAGACAGACTGAATACACCTGAAACCGATATTATTAAAAGTCTTTTCTTTAAAGGGATTGCCGTCAATATTACCCAAACCTTAGAAATAGATACGGCACGTGTGGTAGCGGAAGAATTAGGCGTAATTGTCGAAACTCCCGAAGAAAAATCAGCAGCTACAAAAGAGACTGAAATGTTGGATGCTGATGATTTAGAAAATCTTCAACCTCGTCCACCTGTAGTTACAATTATGGGTCACGTAGACCACGGTAAAACTACCTTGCTAGACTCAATTCGTAAAAGTGCTGTAGCTTCAGGAGAGGCTGGAGGAATCACCCAACATATTGGTGCGTACCATGTAGATGTAGAACACAATGGTGGCAAACAACAAATTGTCTTCTTAGATACTCCAGGTCACGAAGCCTTTACTGCCATGCGTGCTAGAGGTACAAGAGTAACCGACATAGCAGTATTAGTAGTAGCTGCGGATGATGGAGTACAACCTCAAACAAAAGAAGCTATTAGCCACGCCAAAGCAGCAGGAGTACCTTTGTTGGTAGCAATTAACAAAGTAGATAAACCTGAATCTAATCCTGACAGAATTAAACAGGAGTTGACAGAACAAGGTTTAGTAGCTGAAGACTGGGGTGGAGACACCACGATGGTTCCTGTCAGCGCGCTAAAAGGGGATAATCTAGATGAATTGTTAGAAATGATTCTCTTGGTAGCTGAAGTAGAAGAACTTTCTGCTAATCCTGATCGCCCTGCTAAAGGAACAGTAATTGAAGCTAATCTGGATCGTAATCGCGGGCCTGTGGCTACTCTGTTAGTTCAAAATGGAACGTTAAGAGTAGGAGATAGTATTGTAGCTGGTTCGATTTTGGGTAAAGTTAGAGCCATGATCGACGATACAGGCGCAAAAGTAGAAGCTGCGACTCCCTCCTTTGCTGTAGAAATCTTAGGACTCAATGGTGTACCCGAAGCAGGGGATGAGTTTGATGTTTATGCCAATGAAAAAGAAGCTAGAGCAATTGCCGATCAACGGGCAGTGAAACAGCGAGATAGCCGTTTGTTACAATCCATGTCCTCTCGCCGTATTAGTCTAAGTACTATCTCAGCCCAAGCCCAAGAAGGTGAGCTTAAAGAGCTTAACTTAATTATCAAGGCTGATGTTCAAGGATCTGCTGAGGCAATTGTTGGCTCTCTCAAGGAATTACCCCAGAATGAAGTTCAGATCCGTATTCTGTTGGCATCTCCAGGAGAAGTAACTGAAACCGATGTAGATTTAGCAGCAGCTAGTGGTGCAGTAATTATTGGCTTTAACACTACTTTAGCACCAGGAGCGCGACAAGCAGCCGATAGAGAAGGAGTAGATATTCGTCAATACAACATCATCTACAAACTCTTAGATGAGATTGAAGGGGCGATGGAAGGTCTTCTTGATCCAGAAGAAGTTGAAGAACATTTGGGTCAAGTGGAAGTACGGGCAGTCTTCCCAGTTGGTCGTGGTGCTGTTGCTGGTTGCTATGTTTTATCTGGCAAAATAGTTCGTAACTGCAAAATCCGTGTCCGCCGTGGCAACAAAGTTGTCTATGAAGGTGAGCTTAATTCACTCAAGCGGATGAAAGAGGATGTAAAAGAAGTCAATACTGGCTTTGAATGTGGTGTCGGCGCATCTAAGTTCTCTGATTGGCAGGAAAAAGATATTATTGAGGCTTATGAATTGGTCTTTAAGCGTCGTACCCTCAGTAGTAACTAAACTGTATCTAAAGTGTAAATAAGAATGATGGCGAGGAAATCTCGCCACCTCTTAATTTTTAGTATCAGTTATTCTGACTTCTGACTTCTGACTTCTGACTTCTGACTTCCAAACCTCACCAACCAACTTTCTCAGCCAACCCTACTTATGTCTACTTTACGTTCTGAACCTTTTCTTTGGATTCATCTGGCGGGAATTGTGATGTTTCCTGCTTTGTTAGAAGTAGTTTTACTGGGTTTAGGGACGGGGGATAGTTGGGCTTATATTTTGGAATTATCTTTACTAGCTATTTTGGGGATCTTGCCCATATTGTGGATGCAGCTAACGCGTCCTTTTGATATTTTTAGTATTTTATTGTTTTCTCTTAAAGCTGAGTCTTTAACTAACGAGCAACGCAAAATCTTATCTTTATTTAAAACAGCTAAACAAAAATTATTTAGTCTAGTTGCAGCAGGGATAATGGTTTTGGTCTTGTGGTTATTGTATGGTTTATCTCCTTTGGCTGTTGGTCTAGTTGGTTTTTTACCCCAGTGGCGGATTTTAGGACTGGCGATCGCCATTATTGCTTTTTTCGGCTGTAATTTATTCCTGCAAGTACCTGTAAGTGTATTGCTAGTTTTACTAACTCCAAAATTATCCTATGTCGAGGCTGAACCCTACCCCGTAGACCAAATTGAGCAAGATTTTACTGTACCTGGGATCAAAGTTAACAAAATACTTTGGTTTTTAGCTTCAGAAACAGAAACTCCAGAAAATAGTTAAATTAGCTTGCAATTTTTGCATTGTGTAATTGCAACTACAAACTCTACTTATAGTTGAGCTAGACTAATAAATATAACGTAAAAAAAAAACAAGGTTATCTATGGCAAATTCAATTATTGCCCCGCAAAATAAAAAAGAGCAAGAGCAAGAAATCTGGAACAGCCTGAGAAAAGCGATCGCTAAAAGCTCTGGTTTTCAAAGCTGGCAGAGAGAAAGAGATATTAACGTTGACAGCGATTTAGATACACAAGTGCGACGTTATCTAGAAGAAACGCTGGAAACTTTGGCTTATTAGATAAGATTTGGTTAAATAGCTTTGATTAATTTTTCTCAGTTTTATAGGGATGTGTTACTAAATGCGTCCCTATTGTTGTCTTTGTTATTAAATATCTGATTTTATTAAATCTAGCTAGTATATAAAGCAGAGCAAAGACAGAGAAAAGGTAATGGTACGTATTAAACGTTGGCAGTGGGCAATTTTAATTCTTCCAATTGCTGCAATTGTGATCTTTTTATTAGTTGCAGCAGGTTCGCAAATTCATGATTGGCGGATTAACTGGATATGGGGAGTAATAATTATAGTCTTGGCTGGCTGGCGATCGCTACTAGTGAAATGGACAAAACCTGCCATAACAGAAATACAAGAAGTTATGGAGGAGATAAATCAAGAAATAGAGGAACAAAAAACAGAACTGTCGACTTCTGGAGCTAAAAAACAGCAAATTATCGCCTCTTTAGAGCAAATAATTGCCAAAACCAAAACAGATAAACCATTTTGGGAAGATTTACAGACTTTTTGGTTACGGTGTCAAGAATTAGTTTCCGCGATCGCTCATGTTTATTATCCCCAAGTTAAACGACCTTTACTAAATATTTATATTCCCCAAGCTTACGGTTTAATTCGTGGTACGGTAGACGATACAGACCGTATGATGCAGAAGTTATCTCCTGTTTTAAATCGAGTTTCAATTGGACAGGCTTATGAAGCTTACGAAGTATACCGTAAATTAGAACCATCAGCCCGTAAATTAGTGCAAGCCTTTAATTGGTCACAATGGTTAACGAATCCTGCTGCTGCGGTTGCTAAAGAAGCCACCAGAAAGTTTAATGCTCAAGCCAATCAAGAATTATTAATTAATTTAGGTCAATTAATCCGAGAAACAGCCTTAAGAAATCTAGCTCAACAAGCGATCGCTCTTTATGGTGATCAGACAATTACGATTCCCGAAGTTATTTCGCCTCCTATCTTACCCCAAGCCAAAACCAAAACCTTAAAAGAAATTCTCGAATCTGCCGAATCGCCAACAGTAGTTACGGAAAAGCCTGTTAATATTATCCTTGTAGGACGCACTGGGGCAGGTAAAAGTAGTTTAATTAATACTTTGTTTCAGGCTGATCAAGCAGAGGTTGATGTTTTACCCAGTACTGATCAAATAAAAAACTATCATTGGCAAATCCCGACACAAGAAACTTTAAACCTATTAGATACTCCTGGTTATGAACAGGTTAATCGCCCTGAATTGCGAGAACAGGTTTTAGAATATGCAGCCAAAGCCGATCTACTATTATTAGTTACTCCTGCCCTCGATCCTGCTTTACAAATGGATCTTGAGTTTTTACAAACCTTAAAACAAGATCTTCCTGATTTAAGTACCATTGCCATTGTTACTCAGGTTGATCGTCTGCGTCCTATTCGTGAGTGGAATCCTCCCTATGACTGGCAGGAAGGTACTAAACCCAAAGAAATATCCATCCGCGAAGCAACTATCTATCGAGCCGAACAATTAGGAGATATTTGTGAGTTAGTATTACCTCTGGTGACTGAAGATTTAGCCAATAACCGTCCCGCTTGGGGTGTAGAAGCATTATCTTTAGAATTGATACAAGCGATCGCACCAGCGAAACAACTCCGTTTAGCCCGTTTTTTAAGGAATTTAGAAACCCGTAGTACCGCAGCAGCTAAAATCATTGATCGCTATACTCGCCAAATGGCAACTACTCAGGGTTTAACTGCTTTTTTAAAAAGTCCTATACTGCAATTCATCTCCACTATGACTACAGGCAGTCCTACTCTAGCTTATCTTCTAGCAGAACAAATTCCTGTAGAACAAGCACCTATAGTTATCGGCAAACTTCAGATGGCTTATGACTTGTTTATGTTACTCAATGATGATCCGAGTCTTAATAATTTCGATTTACGTTCCTTGTGGTCTTTATTATTAGATAACGATGAGATAGGTAATCCGAATGCTTGGGCGTTGGGTCATGCTTTAGTGGAATATTGGACGAAAAATCTTAATGCAGAACAACTGAGAGCGCGATATAAGTTTTATTTAGCACAGAAATAAAGTGTCAAACGAAGGCAGAAGTTTGAAGGCAGAGGGCAGAAGGGGTAACTAATAACTAATAACTAATAACTGATAACTGATAACTGATAACTGATAACTGATAACTGATAACTGATAACTGATAACTGATTATAAAGTTACAGTAGAAGCAAGATTAACTCTCAGCGGTCATGAGAATCAATAAATATTTAAAACTAAACATATTAATCCTGATCAGTATAATTTTGGTAGCTGCACCAGTTCAGGCACAAGAAGTCGCCACTAATGCTGGCTTTCATCCTCAAGAATTATTACGCAATGCTCTGCAATGGGTTGACAATTTGGGTGCTGTTGCACCTCTGGTCTTTATCTTAATTTATGTTATCGCTACAGTAGCATTTTTACCTGGGTCGGTACTAACCTTGGGGGCAGGGGTATTGTTTGGAGTGATTCAGGGTTCAATTTACGTTTTTATTGGGGCAACTTTGGGAGAAACTATAGCTTTTCTGCTTGGTCGTTATTTATTAAGAGGTTTGATATCTAAGAAAATTGCCAGCCATCAAAAATTTCAAGCGATAGATCAGGCGATCGGCAAAGAAGGATTCAAAATTGTTTTGTTAACTCGCCTATCTCCCATATTTCCCTTTAATCTTTTGAATTATGGCTTGGGTGTTACAGGAGTATCTTTAAAAGATTATGTTCTGGGTTCAGTCGGCATAATTCCAGGCACGATCATGTATGTTTATATTGGTTCTCTTGCAGGAAGTATTGCTACAATTGGGTCAGAAAGTCAACCTGATGCTAATCCTATTGCTCAATGGACAATTCGGATTATTGGTTTTATCGCTACAGTAGCAGTTACTCTCTACATTACTAAAATTGCTCGTAAAGCCTTGGATGAATCTATTAATCCTGGGGAAGAACAACAGGCTTAGTTAAAGTCAACAGGGAATAGTGACAAAAGTAGAAAGTAGCAAGTAGCAAATCATTTAACATTTATCATTTACCATTTATCAAAAATGTTCTATGTTCAATGAAATGACTTTTGACTTGTCCCCAGTCACCAATCACTTAAGTAGCAGATAGCAGATAGCAAGTAGCAATTAAAGCCTAGTGCCTAATCAGTAATTTTTATAGGTATCAAATTTATGAATACTCAAGACCATGCTGTAACCATTACACCAATGGATGAATACAATCAGCAATTACTGGCTAACGTTCATCCTCCAGACTGGGCAAATCCTCAACCTGTAGATTGTTATGATCTGGTGGTTATTGGGGCAGGGACAGCAGGATTAGTGACGGCTAAAGGGGCAGCAGGGTTAGGTATTGGCTTAAAAGTAGCCATGATTGAAAAACACCTGATGGGGGGAGACTGTTTAAATGTAGGTTGTGTACCATCTAAATGCTTGATTCGTTCTTCCAGAGTAGCAGCAGATATTAAGGATGCATTAGCTTTTGGAGTTCAACCACCAGATAATCTTCAGGTTGATTTTTCTGCCGTGATGGCAAGAATGCGCCAAATAAGAACTACAATTAGCCCTGTAGACTCGGCGTTAGCAGCTAAAAAAGCTGGAGTTGATGTTTTTTTTGGGGAAGCAAGTTTTGCCAGTAAAAATACTATTACCGTAGGCGGACAGACTCTTAAGTTTAAGAAAGCTGCGATCGCTTCTGGGGCAAGGGCTGCCAAACCAGAGATTAAGGGCATCGAAGCAGTTGGCTATTTAACCAATGAAACTGTTTTTTCTTTAACAGAATTGCCTAAAAGACTAGCAGTAATTGGAGGAGGCCCAATTGGTTGTGAGTTGGCTCAAGCTTTTCAGCGTTTGGGTAGTGAAGTAATTTTATTTCATAATAGTTCTCATCTACTAAATAAAGAAGATTCTGAAGCTGCTGAGGTTGTACAACAGGCATTTATTAAAGAAGGCATTCGTTTGGTTTTAAACTGTCAATTACAGGAAGTAAGCCAAAGTTCAGAAGGCAAGGTCATTAGCTTTATTAGTAATTCTGGACAAGAATCAGTCGTAGTCGATGAAATCTTAGTTGGTGCAGGTAGACAACCAAATATTGAAAAACTCAATCTCGAAGCAGTAGGGGTAGAATATGACCTTAAAAAAGGAGTTAAGGTCAACGATAATCTACAAACCAGCAACCCCAAAATTTATGGTGCAGGAGATATTTGCATGAATTGGAAATTTACTCATGCTGCCGATGCTGCTGCTCGTATTGTAATTAAAAATACTTTGTTTTCTCCTTTTGGTTTGGGTCAAGATAAGCTTAGTGATTTAGTCATGCCTTGGGTGACATATACCGATCCTGAAATTGCTCATGTGGGAATGTACGAAACAGAGGCACAAGCACAAGGAATTGCCTGTAATACTATTAAAATCAATTTTGACGAAGTAGACCGCGCTTTGGCGGATGGAGAAACTACAGGTTTTTTAAAAATTCTCCATAAACAAGGTTCAGACGAAATTTTGGGAGCGACAATAGTTGCCCGTCATGGAGGGGAAATGATTAGTGAGATTACCACTGCTATGATTGGTGGTATGGGTTTAAGTCAACTGTCTAAAGTTATTCATCCCTATCCAACCCAAGCAAGTATCATTAAACAAGCTGCTGATGCTTATCGTCGAACTTTATTAACGGCAAATACGAAAAAGTTATTGGGCTTTTTAAGCAAGCTTTCTTAAATGGCAAGTAGACATTAGACAAAATATTAACTTACTGTAGCTGTACAAAAAATTGGTTCAAATCCTTCTCAAGATTTGGGTAAAGTTGGCGGGCTTTATTTAGGTTAATTTGAAGCTGTTCGTAATCAATGGGAACTCCATAAGCATGGCGGAAAAAATGGCGAAATCCCCGTAAACTGTTCAAAAGCAAATAACTTTCTTGAGAAAGAACAACAGGACGAATACCTGGAATTTCTTGAGACATTCGTTGCAACAATACTGAGTGCCATCGAGCAGTATCAGAAATTTGGTTTTCAAAATGTGCTGCAACCATTTTTAATAGATCTTCTATGGCGTTATAGAAATTGTGAAGTTGATAAGCTACACTTTCTAATCGAACTGGATCGTCTGCTCTTAATCCGATCGCGCGTTCTTCTAATAATAATGAAATTGATTTGACGACTGCCATTTGAGTAGTAAGATCTGCCGTTAAAACAATTAGAGCATTTTTGTCCATAAAACTCCTTCCTGACGAATTCGATGGGCAAAAGGGCATTTAATTAATTCGACTAAATCCACATCTCTACCTACAGCTTCAGCTAAAGCAGTCATAGCCATAAATAAATCTTCTGCCTTGATCGATTCTACTGCTAAATCTACGTCTGATTGTTGCCTAAAATGATGGGGACGAATTAGAGAACCAAATAAATAAGCTTGCTCAATGCCATATTTGTTCCCATTGGCTGCTAACCATTGTTTTACCTGCTCAAAGGTTTTCTGACGCTCCTGTTCTAAAGTTTGCTTGCGCCTATTAATAGCTTCATCAAGCAAATAAGTTTTGAATTGATCACTCATACTAAATTTTGTTCTCGTAGGTTATTAAACTGTTATGTAAGGCAGAAGTCACTTCATTTATCATTTATCATTTATCATTTATCAACAAGGTTCAATGTTTAATGATGTGTAAGTCCTGTGGACAACAAAGTTGATAATTACGATCGCCTGTTTAATAAAATCCAAGAATTAGTTTTATTTCATTCCCCCAGTGGCGTAGAAAATGAGATTGATCAGGCTTTATTAACTCAATTTACGGCTTTAAAAGTGGAAAATTGGCAGGATCGGGCAGGAAACGTCATTGCTAAAATACCAGGACAGAATTCTCAAAGTGCCATTGCTATTACCGCTCATAAAGATGAGATTGGGATGATTGTCAAATCTATTGATCCTGATGGCTGTCTACAAGTTCGTCGTTTAGGAGGTTCGTTTCCTTGGGTATATGGGGAAGGTGTAGTAGATATCTTGGGTGATAACAAAGTGAGCAGTGGGATTTTATCTTTTGGTTCACGTCATGTTTCCCATGAATCACCCCAAAAAGCGCAACAAGTTGATGAACCTCTGATGTGGGAGGATGCTTGGGTAGAAACTAAATGTAGTTTGGAAGAATTGGCTACTTATGGAGTGCGTCCTGGTACAAAAGTTGTGATTGGTAAACACCGCAAACAGCCTTTTCGCCTCAAAGATTATATTGCTAGCTATACCCTAGATAATAAAGCTTCAGTCGCAATTTTATTAGATTTAGCTGCTCGAATTACTAATCCTTCCGTAGATATTTATTTAGTCGCCTCAGCCAAAGAAGAAGTAGGCGCAATTGGCGCATTGTATTTCACGCAAAATCAAACTTTGGATGCCTTAATTGCCTTAGAAATTTGTCCCCTAGCTGCTGAATATCCCGTTGAACCTGGAATAGCCCCTGTCTTACTTTCTCAGGATAACTATGGTGTCTATGATGAATTGTTAAATGCCGAAATTCGTGACGCAGCCAGCAAAGCCAAGATTCCTTTACAACTAGCCGTTATTGATGGTTTTGGCAGTGATGCTTCGATCGCTATGAAATTTGGTCATGTCTCTAGGGCTGCTTGTTTAAGTTTCCCGACTCAAAATACCCACGGTTATGAAATTGCTCACTTAGGCGCGATCGCTAACTGTATTGAAATTTTGACTACCTTTTGTACAAAATTAATCTAGTTTAAATTACTTTACTAGAACCATCTTCTTGAACTGATGCAAATTGATTAAAAACTCGCAGGAAGTGTTTTGCACCTCTGGATACACAAAAAGTAGAAATTAGTGCTACTTGACTATTAGCTATCAAAGTCAAGTCACGCTCATTTACCGCGACGACACCAACTAGTAAGAGGAAAATTAATAAGCAATAAAAGTAGCGTGGAAAGTCCATAGGCCAACTACTATTTTTACCACCTAAATACCGATATAAAATATATTGAATTGAACGAATCAAAATTGTACTAGCAAGCAGCATTAATCCTATACTATTAGTAGTAAGTACGACTAAAAAGCCACAGTAGCGACAAGTCTGCAAGAGCATGTAGAACCAAACTCGACTTTGTTTATTGATCTGATTATAAATATGAAATAATCCTCTCAAAACCAGTAAAAAAGCTATCCAATATATTAATCCTTGAGTAATATTAAATAAGTTGCCACTATAATTGTTGAAAATATATAAATTACTCAGGCTATTTTCAAAAGTTTGATCATTATTGAGAACAATAATACCTAAAGCTGATAAGGCAAAAGACCATAACCAAGGTTGCCATAAAGCAAAAGAATATTGATGAGCTTTATAGTTATAAGATAAGACAGCATTCTCTTCAAACTTATCACCTATTATGTCATTTTCTATATAACCAAGTTCGTAAATACACCAAAAAGCTATTTGTAGCAAAAATAAACCAATGGCATTAAACCAAGGATGAGAACTAAAGTAAGTAAAAGACAGTAATAAAATGAGATAATCTTCTCCTAAAACAGTGTAAAGGAAAAACTTTTTATCTGGTCTTTTGATTTTTTCAGAATAGAGAAGAGGTATATAAATTTTCACTTGCAATCTAATAATTAACTCCACTTAATTAAACATTAAATGGCTATGATTGGTTTAGGGGGAAGGAAAAGTATAGGATGTGAAGTAAATTTTTCTTAAATTTATTAATAGAGCTATTTAATGACTGGCTTTGATTACTGTTATTTACATAATAATTATTTTTTTATTTAATGACAAATAATGACATGATTACAATCAATAGTTTTAACCTATACTTAATCTAAAAATAATTATAGATATGTTTAATTGTAAGTTTGGTCTTAACAACTTTTTGACTAAAATCATTTATTTTGAAGGCATAGTTGTAACTAACTCAATTATTAAACATTTTAACAATATAATCAAATTTTTTTGATTAATCCTAATTAAGTTTGGTTTAAACTTAAGCCACTCTATACTTCTATTTTTATCAACAATAGTGTGTTTTAAAATTTCATCAAACTATCTACTTGCTGATTTTAATAGTTACATATTTATAGTAATATTGTCTAATACTATATTATGGTAGTAAAAATTAAGATTAGTAAAAACTAATACAATCCAAAATGCTCGTTTATGCAGGTATGGCTTTAAGCTGTTAATCATTTAATTTACTGGTTATGACTGACTGGGAGACTGCGTGACTTGGAGACTGGGAGAGAGTTTCAAAGTTTTTTCCTGATACGAATAATATGCAGTTTAAATGCGTAACAGCTTAATATCCTAAAATAGCCATTTTATTTTTGTCTAACCAATCATTTCTCATTCCAGGTTTTGATTACTTTACCGTTAATCTGCTGATTGTACCAAGGGTTATTCGTAGCAGGAGAATAAAGATGATTTGGACTTGCTAGCCAAACAGCTTGTGGATCAAACAAAACTAAATTGGCTGGTTGTTCAGGAGCGATCGCTCTAGGTTGTTGTTGTAGACATTGACGAGGACGACTACTCAAAGCCTGCCACAACTCTAAGGCAGTCCACACACCACTACTAACAAATTTCTGCCATAAAAGCGGTAAAGCCAACTGTAACCCAATAACTCCTGGTGGTGCTAAAGCAAAAGGAACAGTTTTTTCCTCGTAAGTATAAGCTTGATGGTCAATCGCGATCGCGTCAATAACTCCTTGTTGAACTCCTGTAATTAAAGCATCTTGATCATCTTGATCTCCTAAAGGTGGCTCAAGTCGTAAATTCGGATCATAATTACCTACCGCTTCACTCTTACACAAAAGATGCATCCAAGTAGTGCTAGCAGTTATGGGTATCCCTCTAGCTTTAGCATCCGCAATTAACTCGACTCCCCGTTTAGTCGAAACACGCATAATATGAACTGGAGTTGGAATTGCTGCCACAATCTCAATGACTGCTGCGATGATCGCTGCTTCTGAAAAACCAGGAATCCCTGACATTCCATAGCGAATTGAAGCCAACCCCTCTCTGATAGACCCCTCACCAGCTAATTCATTATCATTGAGAGCGATCGCCAGTGTAATCTGCCAAGGTTGAAGATATTCCAATATTTGTCTAAATAAATTTAAATTGCCCAAATTAAAGCGATCGCTAAAGCCAATCACCCCAGATGTCATTTCTCCTAATTCGCTCATCTGCTTACTAGTGCTAGCTTGAGAAGCTTCTCCCCAAAAACCTAGCTGAGGTAACTGTAATTTAGGGCTACTTAAATAACTACTTTTTTGATTAAGAGCAGCCAAAACCTCGCTATTATTAATCCGAGGGGTAGTATCAGGTAAAATTTCCACCTGGGTAAAACCTCCAGCAGCAGCAGCTTGGGCAAGATTTAATAAACTTTCTCGGCTCTCATAACCAGGCTCACTACTATGACTATATAGATCTACTAACCCTGTCCCCAAAATCAGATTATTGCCTGAGGTTATGTCTGTCTCTGAAGGATAGTCCGTCAGGCGATCAGCGATGCCTTTAATCTTTCCCTCAATAATCAACACATCAGCTAGACGATCTAGACCTTGGCTAGGGTCTATAATTCTTACTTGTTGCAGTAATTCCATTCGCTTCCTGACTTTTTAAGTAACAACAGTTGACATTGTGTACTGCAAATAACCATAATAATAGTTTGTGTAAACTTTAGCTTTTAAATAAACCCTTGGCTAATGTTATCGTGATCGGAGCCCAGTGGGGTGACGAAGGAAAAGGAAAAATAACCGATCTACTTAGTCGCTCAGCAGATGTCGTGGTGCGCTCCCAAGGTGGAGTTAATGCAGGACATACAGTTGTCGTAGCTGGAAAAACTTTTAAATTACACTTGATTCCTTCGGGAATTTTATATCCTAATACAGAATGTATTATCGGTTCAGGAACAGTTATTGATCCACAAGTGTTAATCGAAGAAGTCAACCAGTTAAAAGCTTTAGGAGTGACAGTAGATAACCTCTATATATCTCAGACGGCTCACATAACGATGCCTTATCATCGCAAGATTGATCAAGCATCAGAAGAAAGTCGAGGAGAATATAAAATTGGCACGACTGGTAGGGGAATTGGCCCTACTTATGCTGATAAATCAGAGCGAACTGGTATTCGGGTTTTAGATTTAATGAACCCTGAGCATTTAAAGAAGCAGCTTGCCTGGACGATTAATTATAAAAACGTCATTTTAGAAAAATTATATAATTTACCGCCTTTAGACCCAGAGAAAGTAATTCAAGAGTATCTAAAATACGCTGACTTCTTGCGTCCCCATGTCGTGGATAGTTCTCTTAAAATTTATCAAGCAGTACAAGAGAAAAAAAATATCTTGTTTGAAGGAGCGCAGGGTACTTTACTAGATTTAGATCATGGTACTTATCCCTATGTTACTTCCTCTAATCCCATCGCTGGTGGAGCTTGTGTCGGAGCAGGAGTAGGGCCTACAACTATTGATCGAGTTATTGGTGTTGCCAAAGCTTATACAACTCGCGTTGGAGAAGGGCCTTTTCCCACGGAGTTAAATGATCATGTTGGGGAGTTACTGGGAGAGGTGGGAGCAGAATTTGGTACTACTACAGGTCGTCGTCGCCGTTGTGGTTGGTTTGATGCGGTAATTGGTCGCTATGCAGTACGAATTAACGGTCTAGACTGTCTGGCAGTTACCAAGTTAGACGTGTTAGATGAATTGGCAGAAATCAAAGTCTGTGTTGCATACGAAATTGATGGTAAAACCTCTAATGATTTCCCCAGCAATGCCAGTCAATTTGCTAACTGTAAACCAGTTTATAAAACTCTGCCAGGTTGGCAACAGTCTACTACAGGCTGTCGTTCGTTGTCAGACTTACCTAAAGCAGCTTTAAACTACCTGAAGTTTATGGCGGAATTAATGGCAGTTCCCATTGCGATTGTTTCTGTAGGCCCAAGCCGTGATCAAACAATTATTGTTGAAGATCCAATTCATGGCCCTAAAAGAGCTTTACTCGATGCAGATGGTATTCCGATTGGGGAAACCTAAGTTACTGCCGATGAGCAAATTACCAATTACAGTTAGAAATTATAGTCACAATTTGTTGAGAGTGAAAATTTTTAACCATATTTAGTTACTAACAAGTTACAGAAATACTATGAACATCACAGTTGAATGTAAAACTAGACCTGAAGGGAGTAAACCCAAAGCTTTGCGCCGTGAAGGTTTAATTCCTGCTGCCTTGTATGGTCATGATGGAGCAAATTCAATATCTTTGACTATACCTGCTAAAGAAGCTCAAATATTATTGAGAGATGCAGCGATTAATAATACTCTAGTTGATCTAAAAATTCCTGACATTTCCTGGCAGGGTAAAGCTTTAATTAGAGAAGTACAGGCTCATCCTTGGAAAAGAACCTTAAATCATCTTAGCTTTTTTACTGTTTCAGCTAAACAACAAATAGAAATTGTTGTACCAGTAGTTATTGTTGGTAAAGCTGCGGGAGAAAAGGAAGGAGGAATTGTCGAACAAATCATGAACGAATTGAATATTACTTGCGCTGCGGATAATATTCCTGAATCCATTGAAATTAATGTTACTAATTTTGAAATTGGTAGTCTTCTCCAGGTGGGAGAAGTTGTTTTACCAGAAGGAATTAATGTTTTAGATGATCAAGATCGTGCTGTTGTTTCTGTGGTATCACCAGCAAAATCTACCGATACAGAAGCAACGGAAGTAACAGCAGAAAGTGCAGCAAGTTAATTACTGAGTTTGTTTGACTATTTTTAATTAGTCTAATTGTAAGCTTTGATAACTAACTGTCAGTAATCAATAACCAGGGATAATCTTTATCCTTGGTTTTTAGTTTTTTATCATTTCTTTGACTGATGTAAAATTAAACGATTACCTGCTGGATCATAAGCATAAATTTCTAAACCATGAGAAGCTGTAATCATCTTTCCAGGAGGAGGATAGCCCATTTTTGTTAAAGTAGCGATCGCCTGTTCCAAATTTTCTACCTCAATACATAAGCTCATGTTACTGCCTAAATTATTGAACTCTTGCTGATGATCTATTTTAGGTTTAAAAATGCCAAGGCGTAGCTTTTCTAGCTCAAATTCAGCATAAATTGCTGGGTGATAAACAGTGACTTGTTTTTGGAAAAGCTGGCTGTAAAAATCTACTAATATTTGTATATTATTAGTAGCAATAGCTACAAAAATATCGCTATAATTACAATTCATCTAATTTTTAAATTTTTATTCTTTCTAATACAGTATTTTTATTTATATTATTTATAATCAATGGTATATTAACCTTAATTATAAATGTAGTTTTTAGCATTAAAATTACGAGTTAAATTAATTTAAAGCGATATTATTCTGATGATCAAAGTCTTAATAGTAGACGATCAAAAAACAGTTCAAGAAATACTCAGAAGCTATATCGAGGCAGAGGAGAGTCTAGAGATAATTGGTTGTGCTAACAATGGTCAAGAAGCTCTAGATTTAATTAAGATTCATCGACCAAATATTGTTTTGATGGATATCGAAATGCCTATTTTAGATGGGCTAACTGCTACTAAAATTATTTCTGAACAGTTTATTGATACAAGCGTTCTCATTATTAGTGTTCATAATGACGACAGTTATTTAAATACTGCCTTACAAGTAGGTGCCAAAGGGTATTTGAAAAAAAATACTCCTGCTAAGGAACTAATTAATGCAATTTATTCGGCTTATAAAGGCTATTTTCAATTAGGGCCTGGGTTACTAGAAAAGTATCTCCATAGAGTTAGTGAATCTCAATCTAATTCTGAGGAAATAGAACAGTTAAAATCAGTAATACTACAACAGTCTAAGTTATTGGAAAATTTAAATAATGGCTCGAATGAACAATCTACAAATCGTAGTAGTAAAGGTAAAGAGCGAAGATCAAAAAGCCAATATTCTCTAGAAAATCAATATGCTAGCTTAGAAAAACAAGTTTATTACCTAAAAACCCGTTTAGATAAACTGGAGAAAAAAACCGCTTTTTTACAGCAATTTGGGGTTTTAGTAATCTTGTCCTGTACAGTTTTAGGTATGTTGCTACTATTGTTTACTTTACAGCCCTAATACCGCTACGGGTCAGTCACAAGTCAAAAGTCTTTAAATTTAAAAATCTTTATATTGTGGCGCGTTGATCAACTACTATCCGTAGGATAATAAAAAGTCATTGACATTATTACGTCTTTACTAAAACTAATATCTTTAAACTAAAGATACTCACTTACACACTTATATTTTGATTAAAGGAGAAAATATTGGTTTCTACAACTTCCTTTAAAACAGCTAAATCAGAAGAAATTTTTAGTGCTGCTCAAAAACTCATGCCTGGTGGTGTTAGTTCACCTGTACGAGCTTTCAAATCTGTAGGTGGTCAACCAATTGTATTTGATCGCGTTAAAGGGGCTTATATTTGGGATGTCGATGGTAATCAATATATCGATTATGTCGGTACTTGGGGGCCTGCTATCTGCGGTCATGCTCATCCTGTAGTTATTGAAGCTTTACACGAAGCATTAGAAAAAGGCACTAGCTTTGGCGCGCCCTGTGCTTTAGAAAATATCTTGGCAGAAATGGTCATTGATGCTGTACCCAGTATTGATGTAGTGCGCTTTGTTAATTCTGGAACAGAAGCCTGTATGTCTGTTTTACGATTAATGCGAGCTTTTACTGGTAGAGACAAAATTGTCAAGTTTGAAGGCTGCTATCATGGTCATGCAGATATGTTCCTAGTCAAAGCTGGCTCAGGAGTAGCGACTCTAGGCTTACCAGATTCTCCTGGAGTGCCAAAATCTACTACTAACAATACCTTAACTGCTCCTTATAACGACCTAGAAACCGTTAAAAAACTATTTGCTGAACATCCTGAACAAATTGCTGGCGTAATTTTAGAGCCAGTTGTTGGTAATTCTGGATTTGTCACTCCTGACGCTGGTTTCTTAGAAGGGTTACGAGAAATAACCCAAGAACATGACGCACTCCTAGTATTTGATGAAGTAATGACTGGGTTTCGGATTGCCTATGGTGGTGCGCAAGAAAAGTTTGGTGTAACTCCTGATCTGACTACTTTGGGTAAAGTTATCGGTGGCGGTTTACCCGTAGGTGCTTATGGTGGACGTGCTGATATTATGTCTATGGTTGCACCAGCAGGGCCAATGTATCAAGCAGGGACTTTATCTGGGAATCCTTTAGCAATGACTGCGGGTATTAAAACTTTAGAGTTACTCAGAAAACCAGGTACTTACGAGCAGTTAGAACAAATTACTCAAAAGCTATCCAACGGTTTGCTAGCAGCAGCCAGAGAAGCAGGTCATGAGGTTACTGGGGGTAGTATTAGTGCTATGTTTGGTATGTTCTTTACAGATAAAGAAGTTCACAACTATGATGATGCTAAAACTTCAGATTTAAAGAAATTTGCTCGTTTCCATCGCGGTATGTTGGAACAAGGTATTTATCTTGCACCTTCCCAGTTTGAAGCGGGATTTACTTCTTTGGCTCATACTGATGAAGATATTGATAAAACTCTAGCAGCAGTGAAAGAAGTTTTAGCAGTAATTTAAAAATGTGGGTGTTGCTGGTTTAATAATTGATAATTAATAATGGATAATTGATAATTATCAATTGTTCATTATATTATGTTTTGGTTTGTAGTTGATTAACTAGAACATTAAATGGTTGCCAGTTATTATCTTCACTAATAGCTTGCCAAACAGATTCAATTACTGGGCGTAGAAGGGCGGTTGGAGGATTATTTGAGTTCAGGCGATCGCCTATTATTTTCATATCTTCTTTTGGCAGGGTATTTAAGCATTTATGGTATAAATTACACCAGTTATTAGGTATTTGCTGTCTAAAACTAGCATTTTCTAAGATTAGTTTACTATCTGTTCGCCAGCCATCATTAAATCCTTGAGCAAGTTCCGAGAAAAAACCAGCATAACTAATTTCAGTGTCTCTTAATAGTTCGATAGTTTGAGTAATTAATTCATTGCCAAAGAATTCTAAAGACTGCTCAAAACCTAGCTTTTGTAACATCAACTGCTGATAATGTTCTTGATAGCAATCATCAAATTGTGCTAATCCAGCCTCTAAATTTGCTTGTTCTGTAATCATAGCTAAAGGCAACTGCAACATCTCTAAATTAAACTTACAAATATACGGTTGGTTGCCGTAACTGTAACGTCCACCATAATCAAAATAGGCTGCGGTAAATCGAGCATTATAAGTAGGGATAAAAGCATAAGGCCCATAATCAAAGCTTTCGCCTGTAATCGACATATTATCGGTATTTAAGACACCGTGACAAAATCCTGCTGCCATCCATTGCGCTGCTAATTGAGCAACTCTTATAACTAAAGCAGCATAAAATTGGCTGTACTTATCTTCTGTATCAGGAATATCGGGATAATAAACAGCAATTACACTATCTAATAATTTGCTGATTAGATCTGGACGTTTAAGATAATGTAATCTTTCAAACGTACCAAACCGAATATGAGAACTACTAAACCTAACCATAACTGAAGAACGAGTCGGGGAAGGTTCATCACCACGCCACAAAGATTCCCCTGTTTCAATCAAACTCAAACAGCGAGAAGTTTTTACTCCTAATTGATGTAAGGCTTCGGCTGCTAATACCTCTCTGACCCCCCCTTTGAGAGTTAATCTACCATCTGCACTTCGAGAATAGGGAGTTATTCCAGAACCTTTAGTTCCCAAGTCATAGAGATTACCATCTGTACCTCTAACCTGTCCGTATAAAAACCCTCTACCATCTCCCAAAAAAGGATTATACGCACCAAACTGATACCCGTGATATCGTAAGGCTAAAAAAGGAAGTACTCCCTGAAACTTGCCAAACGCCTCAATAAAATCCGCATCGGTAACTGAGGTTGGATCTAAACCTAGTAACGGTAACAATGAATCATTGCGGAAACGCAAAAAATGGGCAGGAAATTCCGCAGCAGCCACTAGATCATAATAATCATCGCCCAAATTCTCCATCACAGATTCATATTCGAGATTGAGGAGAGGATTGGGATTGATTTTCATTGCAGTTACGAGATGAGGAAATAAACTAGTTTTACAGGATAAAGACGGGATGCACAAAGCCGTCTTATTATGTTATTATATTTTACGTGATAGGTCGATTACGCAAGATGTTTGTTTTAGAATACAAACTTAGAGGAAAAGAGTCTCAGTTTCGAGCCATAGACGAAGCTATTTGTACAGTTCAGTTTGTACGCAATAAATGTCTTCGATATTGGAAAGATAATCAAGGTATTGGGCAAAAAGATATCTATAAGCACGTAACTGCTTTAAGAAAAGAATTTTCTTTTGTCAAAGACCTAAACTCCACAGCTTGTCAGCAAGCTTGCGAACGAACCTGGACTGCGATTCTCAAATTCTACACTAACTGCAAAAATAATATTCCTGGCAAAAAAGGGTATCCAAAATATTCTAAGCGTACTCGTTCAGTTGAATTTAAAAAGTCAGGATGGAGGTTAAATCGTGATACTAAAAGAATAACTTTCACTGATAGCAAAAATATTGGTGAGTTAAAGCTGATTGGTAGTCGCGATTTGTATTATTTCCAAGAATGGCAAATTCAACGAGTACGAATAGTCAGAAGGGCAGATGGTTATTTTGTTCATCCTAGAGATATCACACCACAACTAGAACTTACTAAAAGATGTGTAGCTATAGATGTCGGGTTGAAATATTTATATGCTGATAGTAACGGTAAAACAGTTGAATGCCCTAAATACTATCGCGAGTCAGAAAAGCATTTAAATAAACTAAACAGAAGAAAAAGTAGAAAATTTAGGAAGAATCAAAAGCAGTCTAACAACTATATCAAAGCTAGAAAAAGATACGCTAAAAGACATTTAAAAGTAAGTAGGCAACGAGAAGAGTTTACTAAAGAAAAAGCACTCCGTTTAATACAGTCAAACGACTTAGTAGCCTATGAAGATTTAAAGGTCAAAAATCTGGTGCGCAATAAAAAGTTAGCCAAAAGTATCAATGATGCTGCATAGTCGCAACTGAGAAAATGGATTGAGTATTTTGGGCTAAAGTATGGCAGATTAACCATTGCTGTAGCTCCGCACTACACCACATCTGATTGTCCTAGTTGTGGCAAAAGAGTTAAAAAATCTCTTTCTACTCGTACTCATGTTTGTGACTGCGGAATTCCAGTTTTAGATAGGGACTATGCAGCCTCATTGAACATACTTAAAAAAGCTACCCAAGGGCATTGGGGAAGCTGGTCTGATGAAATAGCGGACGGGCGCGGTCTTGGGGGTTTCCCCCATGAGCGACCCGTTCAAGAATTAGACCTAAACGCTTGGGGAGATTCGACCTCTATTTTGATTGGCAGTAATGCCTGTCAGGGTAAGTTGAGTCAATGAACCAAGAATCTCTTGAATGAGCGCGTAGCGGATTCAGGGGATTGTCAAAATTAATGTATAGGAAATCATCGCAACTTGCTTATATTTTAGTTTCATGCCAGATCCCATCATGTATCAAGAGGATGCTTATGTCGTCCTCGAATCCGATCAACCTGAGCAGTTTATGACTGCCGAAGAATTAAAAGCTAAACTAATTAATCTTTTATTACTAAAGGAAGTAATTATCCCCAGAGAATTAGAACAGTTTGATACAGTTGAATCCCAGGCACAACATTTATTAGATAATTATTTTGAATTAGACATTGGGGCTGATAAATATTTGCAGTGGTATGTAGTGCGTCTAGAAAAGTAACGATAAAATAATTTAGAATGAGTATCGAAATCTCTCCTGCTTCTATTACTGAAAAACCTCTTATCCATCAGATGATGGAGCTTTATTAATAGGCGAATTATAGCTAAAAAGATTAATCTGGCTGTTTGATCAAATAAGACATTATAAGTTTAGAAACTTCTTGTTCCAACTGATTATTGCTCATAAATTCTGGATGTTTGATAACTACGGAATGGCACAAAGCTTCAACTGTACGACTGATAATAAATACTGTCATTTCTATATTTTGAGACTGCAAGCGATCGCGCCATCGTTCTAAATATGCTCGTAATAATTCGGCGATGTGTTTGTCTGTCTGCTGCATTTTTAATCGTTCTGAGCGAGGGATTTCTTCGCTTAAAACTTGATGTAATCGGGGGTTAATTCCATGAACTACAATTACGGCTTTGACTAATTCGGGAATTGCTACTTCTGGTGGCTCATCAAAAAAATGATTGAGCTTTGATTCGACTATTTCGGCAATTTCATGGCAATGTTGTTCCATTAATGCCACCATCAAAGATTCTTTATTAGGAAAATATTGATACAACGAGCCAATACTGACACCTGCTAGTTCGGCAATGATGTTGGTATTGGTTTTGTCGTAGCCTTTCTCCGTCAAAATGTGAGTAGTTGCTTCTAAAATTGCTTCAACAGTAATACGGGAACGTTCTTGTTGTGGTAGTTTACGAGGATTTCTGGGAGATTTTGACAGCATTAAATTACCTCAGTCAAAAGCTATGTTAATACAAGTATTTACTCGTATTATTACCTTATGCGAGTTACAACTCACATTAACCACAGTAGGGTAATTTCTAGCAAAGCTTATACCTGGCTGCAACTTATAAGGCTAATTGATTTCTATTGTTCCAGAATGACATCATTTAATACTCGATAGCTAGCGAGTGCTAAACAGGATAATTCCAAAATTATTCGAGATTGGATATCAGGACAGGTTTGATGATGTTGCTCAAACAGTTCTTGAGCCGTCATATAAGTCCGTTCGTTATTAATTGTTCAGACCCAAGGTTTTGTATTGGTTTTATCGTAGCCTTTCTCAGTCAAAATGTGAGTAATTGCTTATAAAATTACTTCGACGGTGAGCCGAGAGCGTTCTTTTTGCCTTAGTTTACGAGAATTTCTGGGAGACTTTGACACCATAGAATTACCTCAGTCAAAAGCGAGTTGTTAATACAAGTATTTACTCATATTATTACCTTATGCGAGTTATAACTCATATTGAAAACAGTAGAGTAATTTCTAGCAAAGCTTATACCTGGCAAGGTGGGCAAAAGTATTTTTGCACTTTCTAAATTCCAACTTAAATATTGCCCACCCTACTTTGATGTATTTGAGGAGGTTTTATGAGTTCAAATCAATATCGTGTTTTTGTTTGCACTAAGCAACGTTCTGAAAACCATCCTGAAGGTTGTTGTTATAATGCTGGCGCGTTGGATGTTTATCAGACATTTCAATCAGAAGTCGATCGCCTGGGAATAAGCGATCGCGTTAAAGTTCGTAAATCAGGTTGTTTGGATCGCTGTGAACAGGGAGCAGTAGTTTTGGTTTGTCAGTCCAATCGTCTTGATTTTGCTTGGCTACCGAATAAATTACGCATGAAACTCAAAAAACTGTTTTTTTCTAATCGTCATCTATACGGAAATTTGTCTGCTGAGGATGTTAAAGCGATCGCAGCTAGTCATTTAGCTAAAGGGAAAGCAGTAAAAAAATTGCAGATTTCGACTACTAATTAACAATTTCGTTTAATAGGTAGTATCCTAGCTTTGGCTTGTGCCTCATTAACTGTAACTAAAGCTCCTGTCTCTAGTTCCGACTTAAACTGTTTCAAAGCAGTTAAAACTATCTTGCCTAATTTGTCAGGCAAAACATTTTGGGTTCTCACCTGAATAACGCTGGGTGTATCAGCTTCCGATATTGCCAACAGCGTGCCAAAATCTAAGTCATGGGTAAAAACTATGTAACCATTACTTACAGCCCAAGCCATGATAGTTGAATCCTTAGCTTGAATATCGCCAACAGTTGACCAGTGAACGGCTTTGTAACCAGCAGTTTTAAAAACGGATACCCACTCGGGGGATAAGTTCATATCGATAACTATCTTCATACCGAAGCTAGGGGAACTTCAATCTCTTCTGTACGCCATGCAGCATAAGCTAATGCTTGATAAATGTCATCGATTTCTAAGTAGGGATAGGCTTTGAGAATTTCTTCTGGGGTATGTCCCGAAGCCATCAGACCTACAACCGTTCCTACGGTAACTCGCATCCCTCTAATACAAGGTTTACCACCCATTACTTCGGGATTAAAAGTAATTCTATCTAAGGTTTTCATGCTGCTAGTTCTCGTGTATTTATATCTTAATGATATTCCAATGATATTCCAAAGATTAAAGAGATCGCAGCTAGTCACTTAGCCAAAGGGAAACCAGTAAAACAATGCCAAATTTCGACTACTAAATAAATCAGGAGGATATTATGTCAACATCACAATTAAATCAAGTGTATTTTATGCTAGTCAAGACAACTACAACTTGGCTGCAAATTCCAGTTAAGGAGCGATTTGAATTTCAAAAACAGACAATTGAACCAATTCTCCAAAAATATCCATCGGTGAAAATGCGATTCTTTGATTCGGAAGCTTTTTCAGGTCGTTTCACAGACGTTTTGATGTGGGAAACATCTGAAATCAAGGACTATCAATTTTTAATTGAGGAACTCCGAGAAACACTATTTTGGGGAACATATTTTGAGATTGTCGAAATTATCCCTGCTGTGGGGGTAAATTAGTAGAAATTTTAGTCGATGAAGGCGATCGCGTTCAGGCAGGAGATATACTTGCAAAGTTAGATACGAGTAATTTAGCAGCACAACGTCAATCTTTAATTGCTCAAAAAGCCCAAGCAGCAGCTAAACTAGCGGAACTTCAAAACGGCGCGAGAAGTGAACAGATTGCAGCAGCACAAGCAAGTGTGAGGGATTTAGAGAAACAATTAGAATTAGAACAGTTAAAGAGTGATCGCCGAGAATATCTTTATGCTGAAGGTGCAATTTCTCAGGAACAATTAGATGAAGTTGCTTTTAATTCCCAGGCTTTATCAGAACGTTTAGCTAATGCTCAAAGTAATCTAGACGGCTCGCATACCGATCACTCAAACTGTTGCTACCGAAGGCTATTGGCTATTAGTCACGGCTTTAGTAAAAAGCGATCGCGATTTATGGTCTTGTTATGCTGTCGTGGCAAATAATTCTAATACCAGCAGAGTTGAACGCAGATTGGTAGAAGTCTTGGAAACTGACGGGGAAAGAGTTTTAGTCAGAGGAACTTTAAAAGAAGGTGATGCGATCGTTGCTGATGGTACGCAAAGACTTGTTTCTGGTCAATTGGTTAGTATGGACTAATTGACCCATCGTGGAAATTACTGATTACTCTAAAAAATTGAGCAATTCGTAACTTGAGTTTTCTAGAACAAGTAAAATTATTGCCTTATGAAAATTATCAGTCTTTTGTTTCAAAAATCTGGAAAACTGTTTGTTATTGGTGCGATCGCTAGTTTATTCACTGGTGCTAGTAGTGCAGGTTTGATTGCGTTAATAAATTATATCTTGCAAAACATAGATCGAGTATCTGTAGTAATGGTTGGCAGTTTTATTGGTTTATGTTTACTACTGATGATCTCATCGGCTATATCTTGGCTGTTTCTGACTCAACTATCTCAAGATGTCATTTATAATCTTCGTTTGGATTTAACTCAACGTATTTTAGCTTGTCCTTTAAGTCAATTAGAGACTTTAGGCACACCAAAATTATTAGCAGCCATTACTGAAGACGTAAATACGATTGCTAGCTCTTCTATTGCTATTTCGGGAATGGGAGTTAATGTTTCCTTGATTTTAGGCTGTTTTGCTTATTTGTGTTGGTTGTCTGTACCAGTATTTTTCTTATTTTTGACGTTAATTATTTTGGGAATTTCAAGCTATCAATATATAGCTAATCAAGGAAGAGCAGGATTGAAAATTGCTAGAGATGAGCAAGATGTTTTATTCCAACATTTTCAGACTGTTACCCAAGGTATCAAAGAATTAAAATTACACCGTCAAAGACGCAACACTTTTTTCCAAGAAGACTTGAAAGCTACAGCAGCAAGTGTCCGTCATCATTGGATGCAAGGAATGAAAGCTTTTGCTATTGCTGTTGGTTATGGATTAGGTTTATTTTTTATTCCTCTGGGAATTTTGTTGCTTGGTTTGAGCAAAATTATGTCAATTCCTCATGATGTTTTAACTAGTTATACTTTAACTTTTTTATATACAATTACTCCCATGCGAGCAGTTTTAAATACTCTACCCGAACTAAGTAAAACTAGCATAGCACTAGAAAAAATTGAGTCTTTGGGATTTTCTTTAGCTGAACAAAATACCGAACCTGATTTTCCGACTGGTTCTGATTTCGATGCTAATTGGATAAGTTTGAAATTAGTTGATATCCATCACGCCTATCGAGGAGAAAGAGAAGAACATCAGTTTAGTTTAGACAAGATAAATCTCATCTTTCAGCCAGGAGAAATTGTTTTTATTGTTGGTGGGAATGGTAGTGGTAAATCGACTTTAGTGAAATTAATTACAGGCTTGTACACCCCAGATAGCGGACAAATTTTGTTTAATAATATTGCGGTTACTGATAATAATCGTGAATGGTATCGCCAGCAGTTTTCGGTAGTGTTTTATGACTTTTATTTATTTGATCGCTTATTAGGAGTAGAAGACAATCGAGAAGCAGAAATACAAAACTATTTAAGCTTACTAGAAATCGAACATAAAGTAACAGTTAAAGAGGGGATATTATCGACAACAAATTTATCCCAAGGACAGCGTAAAAGATTAGCATTACTAACCGCTTATTTAGAAGATCGTCCGATTTATGTTTTCGATGAATGGGCATCCGATCAAGATCCTGTATTTAAAGAAATATTCTACAAACAACTGTTACCCCAATTAAAAAGCCGAGGAAAAACTGTGATTGCTGTTAGTCACGATGATCGATATTTTGAGGAGTGCGATCGCCTGATCAAACTAGATTATGGTCAAGTAGTTGAAGACCGATATTTTAGTTAAGCTGTTTTCATTTTTTCCCTACTTGCCCTTCATTCTCTCTCGCTTTTCCGTTAGTCTAAACTAGATTAAACTCAAATTTTGCTTTAGAGTTAAATTGGTAATTCCCGTCATTATTCTTATCTTAAGTTCTCTCTTGCCCAAAGAGCCGCCGCAATTCTGTCTCGCAGCTCTAATTTCTGTAAAATTTGGCTAATATAATTTTTGACAGTACCAATACTCAAATGCAGGGTAGTAGAGATTTCACGGTTATTTTTACCGTGACCAACTAACTGTAAAACTTCTAATTCTCTGGAACTAAGGATGTCGATATATCTGGCATTGGCTGAATCAATCGGCTGAATCTGAGCAAATACTTTGGGGGCTACTTCTGGGCTTAATTGAGCATACCCATAATTGACTGCTCTAATTGCCATTGCCATTTCTTCGGCAGGTTTCCGCTTGAGGAGATAACCTTTGGCACCTGCCTGTAGAGACTGTCCAATGTATTCGTCATCATCAAAAGTGGTTAAGACCAAGATCCGCATCCAAGGATAGCGTCGGCAGATCTCACGAGTGGCAGTAACCCCATCACAGATAGGCATTTGAATGTCCATCAAGATTACATCTGGCTGTAATTTTTCGGCTTTTGCGATCGCCTGTTTGCCATTGCTCGCCTGTGCTACCACTTCTAAATCTGCTTCTGTAGTCAGCAAAGCAGCTAAACCCTGACGAAAAATATCTTGATCGTCTACTAGTAATAATTTAATCATCGCGGAATCGTAACTATAATTTGCGTTCCCTTACCGATGGCACTGTTTATCTTTAATTTACCCTTAATTGCTTGCACTCGCTCTTTCATACCCTGAAGACCAAAACCAGAATTGATTTGTTGCAAATTAAAGCCAATACCATCATCTTCTAGTTTTACAATCACCTGTTCCGCTGTCGAATATCCCTGAAGACTAATGCTTTGCGCATTAGCATGTTTTTGAATATTAATTAATCCTTCTTTAACCACACAGTAAATTTGATGATTGGTAGACAAAGTTAATTGTGGCAGTTTGATTGACCACATGACTCGAAAAGTACAATCATTTCTGACTTGTTCAATTAAATTATGCAAAGCGCGATCAAGATTAAAATCGTTACACCTCATGGTTTTTACTGCATGACTTACATCTTCAATGCACTGAGAAGAAAGCATCGTTGCCATATCTAACGCTTGAAAAGCTCGATCTAAATCGCGAACGCGTAATTTCTGTGCCACTTTTAACTGGATATCTAAGTTAGTGAGAGTATGTCCTAAAGAGTCATGGATGTCACGAGCAATTCTGGTTCTTTCTAGGTTTTTAGCTAAAATTTCTACTTGTTCGGCTAAAGCTTCTGCTCGTTGACGACTTTTAGATTCGGCAACAATTACTGAACTAAAAATAATCATAAATATACTGACTGCTACATAAAGCCCTGATGAAAAAATAAGAATCGTATTGAGATTGTAAGTACCAAAGCCATAGGGTGGCTCAAAGCTCACAGAATCTAGCTGTTGAAGTTCTTGAATCTCAGAAAAACATTCACTGGCAATCCAACCAATACCAGTCAAGATAGTAATATAGATTGTGTTTTTACTGCCTACTAGAAAAAAGCTTTTAGCGATATACAAATAAACTAATAAATCTAAACTGACATTGAGAAAATTAGCCCAGACAATCAATAGCATCGCCAACAATATGTAGGTTCGTCTAAATCTCAAAGGACGATTGATCGGCAAGATCCAGCTAAAAACGCCAAAAATTCCATACACAGTGAGGTGTAATAGCAGTTGACCGCAACCTGTGGTGATCGCCAGCAGCAAATGAACAGCTAAAAATAGCCATTCTAAATAGCGTATTCTCGAAGTTAGAGTAGGCGAGAAATTACCAACTGGATTGATATTCATGACTAAAGCGATCGCCTGAGTGAAGAATTATCAATACTTTAAAGCATCTTTAGCATTCAGCATAGATGACTGTGGTCATGTCTTTAAATGACTGTGGACAATTGGCAAGCAAAATCTTGATCAGTATTGTTGATGATGTAGCAATTTGAAACCACAATCATGAAGATTATCACTAAATTAGCATTAGCTTTAACTTCGGTGATGGCAATTAATTCCCTAGCCGTTTCTGCTGCTATTACTCAAAAAGTTGATCGCAAGACTTTGTGTAGCAAATTTCCCCTTAATTCTCACTGCCAAGATTACAGAGCGACTAAATCAGAATCAAAAATTTATCAGATTGATCGCCATACTTTTTGCAACAAGTTTCCTCTTAATTCTCAATGTCAACAACCAGCACTCCAGGTAATTAAACTTAATTTAGATCGTTCTGGGGAAGATGATGAATGGGTTCGGATTCAAAAACAAGCTAACAAAATCCAACTATTACATACCACCAGAGTTAAAGATGGTCTGGTTTCTGGTGCTTTAAACGGTGCTTTAGGCTTTGTTCCCTTTCCACTCCCGTTTGTTGAAGCCAATAAATATGATTGGGAAAATCATCAAGTAATCGAGGTGACATTTAAAAACGATTGCGCCCTAAAGGATACCGCTTCGCATAAAGCTAGTCGAAGACATCGCTGTCAAACCAATAATTGCACGATTACAGGAACAGATACTTTAATTCTGCCCAAAGGTACGGATATCTATGCAGGGTTGTTTACAATTTACTATCAAGAAAAAGATCTCAGGCGATCGCTTTCTTTTAAAATTCCTGCCGATCTAAAAGCAGAAACCGTTGATACTGTTACTATTGAAGCGCATCAATAATGTAGCTATATGGAAGAGTTATGCAAAAATATTTGTCGTTACAGCTAACGCCAAGAGATTTTGACCGCGCAACCGATCTTTTAATAGAGGCTTTCTATGATAATCCTGCCCATGTCTACATCTTCATGTCTTCTAATGAATCCAAAAGGCTCAAAGCAATTCATTGGGCATTTAGACTTAATCTTAATCTGCAAGCTTCTATTGGCGATAGTTTTGCGCTAGTTGAATCAGACAAGCCACCAGGAGAAAGAGAAATTAAACAGATGGCTTTTTGGCATTCTCCTAATTCTGGCTCGATTAATCTGATGTCGATGGTAAAAGAAGGATTACTAACAATGCCGTTTCTATTTGGCTGGAGAACTTTTAAACGAGTAATAGAAGTAACAGAAGAATTCGATGCGATTAAAGATCGAGTAACCGCTAAAAATCCAGTTTGGCATCTCAATAATATGGTGGTAGCCAAAGAACTTAGAGGAAGTGGGATTGGCAGCAAAGTTCTGAAAAATCAACTTGAATCAGTAGTTGATCCTTCTGGCTTCCCTACAATTTTGATGACTCAAAGAGAAGTTAACGTTAGGTTTTATCAGCGACTAGGTTTTGAAGTAGTGGATGATTCGACTATAGGAAGTGGTGAGCATAAGTTTACTAACTGGTGTATGGTTCGTCCTTCTTCCTAATTATGTAATTGCTGATTGAAAAGCTGCGATCGCTTCTTCACACCAATCTACCCATTCTGTCTCATAACGAATGCCTCGCCGTAAAGTTAAATAAATACATTTATGGTCGGGAGATAATTCTGGAGATTTCGTTAGCATTTCCTGTTCTTTTTCTAAACAAGCCTCTAATTTTTTCTGGTGTATCTGTTGACGGCGTTTTAGTTCTTGAATAATTACTTTTGAGGGAACAAGATGCGCTGCCAAAACTTTTACCAACAGTTCTTCTCTCACTGCCATTGGTTCGGAAGGTTCAGCAATCCAGGCGGTTAAAATCTCCTTGCCAATTGGGGTAATACGATAAAGCTTTTTATCAGGGCGATTTTCTTGAGAAACAATTTCTGGGGTGATCGCTCCCTGAGTTTCTAATTTACTCAACTCACGATAAACCTGCTGTTGACTAGCTTTCCAGTAGTGGCTAGTGCATTCAGTAAATCCCTTCCACAAGTCATAACCGCTCAAAGCTTCGTTTCCTAAAGTCGCCAAAATTGCGTGTGTTAGTGCCATCTTATTATTTAGCCAAAACAAACATCTGCTTGTTCGTACAGGGTAATCGGTATTGATAATAAAAGAATTTTAGTTCTTTCTTGACATACTTAACTAATTGTATGTATATTTATTGAATACTCAATTTGTTGACTATTAACTAAATTGTATACTAAATAATCATTTGATTACCAGATGGGGCAAAAAATGAGTTTTAAACAATCCCACCAAATTAAAGCTACAAGAGCATTAGCTTTTGAACGAACGAAATATCTCATGAAATTTGCGCTGAATAAAAACCGAAGATTATCAATAGTCTTAATTATGGCTATTGTAGTCGCTGGGGGAATAGTAACTAATTTTTTGATGACATCTAAACCAGCGCGAACTTCTGCTGCCAATACCGTTGAAAAGCCAACTATCCCTAATTTTGTCGCTGCTACTGGTTATATAGAACCAAAAGGTGAAGTAATTAGAGTTTCAAGTGCGATCGCTGATGCCCGAATCGAACAACTGCTGTTTAAAAGAGGCGAATTAGTTAAAGCCCAACAAACAATTGCCATTCTAGATAGTCGAGATCGTCTACAAGGAGAATTAAAACAAGCAGAATCACAAGTTGCGATCGCCCGCGCCAAGCTTAATCAGGTAAAAGCAGGAGCAAAAACTGGAGAGATCGCCGCCCAAAATGCCAGATTAGAGAAAGCCAAAGCGGAGAAAGCTGGACAGATACCGAGCCAAAAAGCGTTAATCGCTAGTTTAGAAGCGCAACTACAAGGAGAAACTTCCGTCGAGAATGCCACCATTGAGAGAATCAAAGCAGAGTTAGTTAATGCTCAAGCTGAATGTCAACGATATCAAAGTTTGTTGGCCAATGGAGCAGTATCAATTTCTAGGCAAGATGGTGTCTGCTTGCAAGCTAAAATAGCCCAGGAAAGTCTTCAGGAATCAGAAGCTAACCTCAATCGTATAACTACTAGTCAAACACAAAAAATTATCCAAGCCAAAGCAGATCTACAAAGAACTGTGACTACAGTTGACCGAGAAATCACAGAAGGGCAAGCACAATTAGCAGCAGTCTCGGAAATTCGTCCAGAAGATTTAGAATTAGCTCAAGCAGAATTATTAGAAGCAGAAGCAGGAGTTCAAAAAGCCCAAGCTAATTTAAACTTAGCTTATGTTAAAGCTCCTAGTGATGGCACAATTTTAGAAATTAATACTTTACCGGGAGAAATTATTGACAGTAAAGGCATAGTAGAACTTGGTCAAATAGACCAAATGTATGTGGTTGCTGAAATCTATGAAACTGATATTTATCGGTTAAAAATAGATCAACCTGTAACTGTTACTAGTAATGGTATTTTACAAAATGAATTAACAGGAAAAGTTGCTGAAAAAGGATGGTTAATTGGTACCAAAGATATCCTGGGGACTGACCCTGTTGCCGATGTTGATTCGAGGGTAGTCCAAGTTAAAATTCGTCTTAATCCAGAAGATAGCAAGCAAGTTGAAAGTTTGAGTAATTTAGAGGTTAATGTCATGATTAATGTCTCTGAATCTTAATTTGCATCACTATTATACGCAGTTACGTGAATTAGCTTTTTCTGATTAACTTCTTAAAACTTTTCAGGACTTTAAAGTAATCGTTGATTTTAAAAATTCGATTAGACTCATTATTTATTTAAGACTTAAAATTAGCATGATGCAAAAATTACCTACCGCCTGGTTACAGCTTAGATATCAAAAAGTTCGCTTGATTGTAGCTTTATCTGGAGTTGTTTTTGCCGTTGTAATTGTGTTTGTGCAACTGGGTATTCGTGATGCTCTATTTGATAGTAGCATTCGTTTACATCAAGGATTAATAGCAGACTATTTTCTGATTAGTCCTAGCTCTACTTCTTCTATAGCTATGGAAACTTTCCCCGAACGTCGCTTATCCCAAGCATTAGCATTTGAGGAAGTTGAGTACGTTGCACCAGTTTATCAAGCTTCTGGTCAATGGCGAAATCCCGAAAATAGAACTTACTGGCGCAATATCAATATAATTGGGATTGATTTACGCAGAAATATTCTGAATTTACCTGGAGTTGAGGAAAATATTGACCTTCTCAAAAAATCTAACACTGTTTTGTTTGACCGCTTTGGTAGAGAGGAATTCGGTCCCATTGTTGACAATTTTGAAGAAAACAGTACAGTTGTTACCGAAATTAGAAATGGTGATTCTACTAGAAAAATCGAGGTAGTAGGTTTATTTGAACTAGGTACATCTTTTGGTTCTGATGGTAATTTAGTCACTAGTCACCTTAATTTTTTGCGCATTGTTAATAATCGAGAAAAAGGGTTTATTAATATTGGTTTGATCGGACTGAAAAAAGAAACTGATTCTCAAAGTTTTGGAGCTAAATTAAAAAAATATTTACCTAAAGATGTAACTATTTTTACTAAGGAAGAATTCATGAATTTTGAAAAATCCTATTGGCAAAGTAGTACCTCTATCGGCTTTATTTTTAATTTGGGAGTTTTCTTAGGAATTGTCGTAGGAATTGTGGTTGTTTACCAAATTCTTTATACTAATGTTGCTGAACATCTCCCTGAGTATGCAACTTTAAAAGCTATTGGCTATAAAAATCAATATCTTTTAAAAATAGTATTACAACAAGCATTTTTAATTGCCGTCTTGGGATATATCCCTGGTTTTTTAATTTCGGTAATTCAGTATGAAGTCCTGGAAAAAGCCACATTACTACCAGTTGCAATGACTCTTAACCGTTCAGGATTTGTTTTGGTTGCTACTATCTTGATGTGTGCGATCGCAGGAGCAACCGCAGTTAAGAAATTACAAGATGCTGACCCTGCTGATATTTTTTAATCGAGAATGATCTTATGAAGCCTACAATTGCCATTAATAATCTCAATCATTACTTTGGTGAAGGAGATTTAAAAAAGCAGGTCTTATTCAATATTAAGTTAGATGTTTTTCCTGGAGAAATTGTGATCATGACTGGTCACTCTGGTTCAGGTAAAACAACTCTACTCTCGCTGATTGGTGCATTGCGTTCTGTTCAAGAAGGAAGTTTGGTAAATCTTAATCAAGAACTTAAAGATAGTAGTGAGAATGAATTAGTTAAAGTTCGTCGCCAAATTGGCTATATTTTTCAAGCTCATAATTTACTGCCTTTTTTCACTGTTAAACAGAATGTTCAAATGTCTATTGAGCTACAAAATAAGGTGACCAAAGCAGAAGCTCAGCAGCTTTCTGAATCGATCTTACATCAAGTTGAATTAGGCCAATATCTCGATTATTTTCCTGAAAAACTTTCTGGAGGACAAAAACAACGAGTGGCGATCGCTCGAGCCTTAGTCAGCCATCCTAAGCTGATCCTAGCAGATGAGCCTACTGCTGCCCTGGATAGTAAAACAGGTCGTAATATTGTCGATTTACTGCAACATTTGGCCAAAGCACAAGGTAGCACAATTCTCTTAGTAACCCACGATAATCGTATTTTAGATATTGCCGATCGCATTGTCAAAATGGAAGATGGGCAATTAGCGATCGCCAAAGTCAGTTCTATTGCCACTAAATAGATAAATTGACTGAGACAGTAGTCTACCGTAAGTTCTATTTTGCCTGAAGTTGATTCCGCAACGCGCATAAGGAAAGTAGTTCTAATGCTATCCCCCACCGCAGCCACTCAAGTATCCCCCAAACAAATCGCCCGTTTAAATGTTAATCAAACTAATCAGACTGATAGATATTGGCTACCCATGACAGCTTTAGTCAGCTATTTGTAGCAGTGAGCAATTAGATATTACAAATAAATTTAAACAACTAGATAGTTAATGATAGATTCATTTCAATTTAAAGTAGGAAGCATTGAATTACTACCATACTGTCAAAATCTTTGGGAATTATTCATTCAAAATCAAATTCAAAATGCTGGAGAAATGGCTGATGGTGTTGCAGCTTATCTACAAAGTCAGCGCAACGGTGGTTTATTAGCAAAAACCAATGACGGAAAACTACATATTCAGTTAGTTTATGCCAGCAATCATCAAGATCCAATTGGATTTTGTATCACTTCTTTATCTAGCGATCGCATTGGCGAAGTTGAAGCTTTATATGTTCTTGATCAATATCAAGGTAATAATCTCGGAACAAAACTTATGCAAAAAAGTTTGCAATGGCTGGAAGCAAATAATGTTTCAGAACAAAAGTTGATAGTAGCAGCAGGGAATGAACAAGTTTTTTCTTTCTATCAAAAATTTGGCTTTTATCCTGGTTATACGACTTTATTTCGAGTGTAATTGGACTTATAAGTAGATTTATAAAATGTAATTTCAAAATAAACAAAACACTAAAAAGGAGTAAGAAGCGTGAATAATCTTATTAATGTCTCAGAGTTACAAGAAGTATCAGAAACTCTTTTAATTACAGTTTATCTAAGAAATCTGGAAACTAAAAAAGAAGATGGATTAATTAAAGATGAAAAATCAGTTGAAATTGTAGATAGTATAAATTACAATTTTTCTAAATTTGACTCAGAATCAAATCAAGCTGTTATTGCTATTAGAACAGCAATTATAGATGAAGTTGTTAAAAATTTTATTAGTCAAAATCCTAATGGTACAATTATTAGTTTAGGAACAGGTTTATCTACCAGATTTTTTCGAGTGGATAATGATTTAATTCACTGGTTTGGCATAGATTTACCAAGGGTTAAATCAGTTTGGGATACTTTAATTGGTGAATCTGAAAGATTTCAATATCTAACTTATTCTATTCTAGACTTTGATTGGATTGAAAAAATTAAAGAAATAACTTCAGGAAAGATTCTTTTTATTGCTGAAGGATTATTAATGTATCTTTCCGAACTAGAAGTTAGACAGTTGTTTATTACACTTAAAAATAATTTTCCCGATTCAGAAATAGTCTTTGATTCACTAGGGTTATTTTCTGCCAAGAATACCCAACTTAGTGCTGTTGTATCAAAAACAAATGCTTCTTTTAAATGGGGGATTAATAATTTAAAAGAAATAGAAACTTGGGATCGAGGAATTAAACTAATTGATCAATGGTATTACTTTGACAAATACAAAAAACGATTAGGATGGCTGGAATTACTCAGGTATATTCTTATTTTAAAAAATAAATCCAAAGTAGGACATTTTAAATTTACTTTGTAGAGATAAAAGGTGATCCGAAAGGTACGCGGTAGCGTAATCGATCTACAAATAAATAATGCCCTGAAAAAAAAGTGAATAATTATCAATTGTCCATTATCAATTATCAATTCTTAAATCATGTTTACTTTGTTTTATCGCAACACTCGTCTACTAATTTTAACGATCATTTTAATCGCCGTTTGGGGTATTTCTTCCTATTTTGCTCTACCCAGATTAGAAGATCCTGAATTAGTTTCACGTTTTGCTATTGTGAAAACTTTTTTTCCTGGTGCTGATGCCGAAAGAGTCGAAAATTTAATTACAGAAAAAATCGAAAACAAACTAACAGAAATTGAAGAAAATGAGCAGGATTTATTAATAGAAGTGGCAGGATAACTGGATACTTTAGCCAGAATTAGACAAATTACGATTAATTTTGGTAATAATGGTCAATTTGTCACCTTACAAAACATCGCAACTATCCGTAAAGAAATTACCGAACCTGCAAACGAACTGGCTTTAATTAATGGTTATCCTGGTATCGCGATCGCCGTTCATGTAGAATCAGGACAAAAGCTTGATTTATGGCGCAAAGCAGCACAACCTAAGATTACTGAATTTCAAGCAGAGTTGCCCAGTAGCATTGGTTTACCGATTATTTTTGATCAAAGTAGTTATGTTGAGGCAAGACTTAATAACCTAAATATCAATTTCATATTCGGTGCAGCCTTAGTATTTGGCATAACTGTAGTAATGATGGGTTGGCGCAGTGCTTTAATCGTTGGTACAGCCTTACCTCTATCGGTTTTAATGGTTTTGGGTTGGATGAATTGGTTAAATATTCCTCTCCACCAAATGTCAATTACAGGCTTAATCATCGCCTTGGGTATTTTAATCGATAACGCGATCGTCATGGTCGATGAAATGCAAAATCAACTACGAAAAGAAATTAAAGCTAAAACTGCAATTTCTAATAGTGTCAAAACTTTAGCCATTCCTCTCTTAAGTTCAACTCTCACAACCGTAATTGCTTTTCTACCTATTGCCCTGTTACCTGGAAGCATGGGAGAATTTGTCGGCGCTATTGGGATGACCGTGATTATAGCTTTATCTTCTTCCCTATTTGTTTCTTTAACAATTATTCCTGCTTTAACTGCTAGGTTACATCCTAAGCCTTCTAGATCCTCCCTTGCCCCCTTTGCCTCCTCTGCTTCCCCTGCTTCCACTTCAGGATGGTTGCAAAACGGTGTTTCTTTTCCTAGCTTAACTCGCTTATATCAACGCAGCTTAAGATGGATGCTTGCTAAACCTGTTTTATCAATATTCCTAGCTTTATTGATACCAATTACGGGTTTTCTGCAAATGGGTAATCTCGAACAACAATTCTTTCCTGCTGCCGATCGCGATCAACTACAAATCGAACTAGAATTATCATCCTCGGCTTCTTTAACGCAAACTCAAACTCTCATTAAACAAATTCGCCAACAAATAATTAATCATCCAGAAGTCAAAGATGTTCACTGGCTATTAGGCACAAGCATTCCTCGTTTCTACTACAATTTGAGTGGCGGTAAAGAACAACAAGCCAATTACGCTCAAGCTTTAGTCCAATTAAACTCTCTTGCTTCTGCTTCTTTAACCCAAAAGTTGCAAACTGAACTAGATCAAGCTTTCCTATCAGCCAGAACTATTGTCAGACAACTAGAACAAGGGCCTCCTTTTGATGCACCGATTGAAATGCGCATATACGGTTCTAATTTAGAAACCTTGCAACAGTTAGGAGAACAAGCCAGACAAACTTTAGTACAAATCTCAGATGTCACCCATACTCGCGCCAGTTTAGACGAAATCCAACCCCAACTACAGTTACAAATAGATGAAGAACAAGCCCGTTTAGCAGGATTAGACCGTACAACTATCGCCCAACAATTAGATACTACCTTAGAAGGTGCAGTGGGTGGTTCAGTTTTAGAAGGAACAGAAGAATTACCTGTACGAGTACGTTTAGGAAATAGCGATCGCGCTAACCTATCCCAAATCTCTTCCTTAGATTTAATCGCAACTTCTCCCAGTCGTGATAGTAATCAAAATCAACCCTTAACAACTGTTCCCCTTAATTCTTTAGGAAAAGTCCAAGTCCAACCAGAATTAGCACAAGTTACTCACTACAACGGACAAAGAGTCAATACAATTCAAGGTTTTATAACGGCTGGAGTATTACCAGCAGATATCTTAAGTCAATTTCAAGCAAAATTAGCAGCTAACAACTTTAACTTACCCCCTGGTTATAGTTATGAATTTGGTGGCGAGGCTGAAGAAAAAAATGATGCAGTAGGCGGTTTAGTCTCGACTGTGGGAGTTTTAATCATTCTGATGATTGCAACCCTAGTACTTTCCCTTGGTTCATTCCAATTAGCAGCCATTGTTGGTATAGTTGCGATCGCATCAGGAGGCTTAGGTATTTTCTCAGTCTGGATATTTGGCTATCCTTTTGGCTTTAATCCAATTATCGGTACAGTTGGTTTAATAGGTATTGCTGTCAACGATTCCATTATGGTTCTCGATGCCATTTCTCATCATCCAGTCGCCAAAACTGGCAACCCTAAAGCTATCCAGGAAGTAATCTTGTATTCAACTCGTCATGTTCTCAGTACTACCCTGACAACCATGATTGGTTTTATTCCTCTACTATTATCTGGTGGTGAATTTTGGCAACCTTTAGCAGTTGCGATCGCTGGTGGCGTAGGCGGTGCGACTCTGTTAGCTCTTTATTTTGCTCCTGCTGCGTATTATTTATTGAAGTTGCGATCTAAAAAAGAGCGAGTTGTAGTTAGAACAGATGAAATAGCTATAATGCAGTCTAAACTCTAAACTCTAGTAAAAATTACATGGCTATGACTGAATTATTGTATTATGCGATCTCTGAACTTGAAAAGCTTCCAGATACTCAGCAGGATAAAGTTGCCATAATGATTTTAAAGCGAATTCAACCAAAGGACAAACTATTTTCTCTGTGGCAAAAAGTAGACGAATTAGGCAAGGATGAAAATAAACTGGCTATGGCAGAAATCACCGCAATAGTAAAAGAGGTAAGACACAGCCAAAATTGAGAATGAAAGTATTACTAGATACGAATATTTGGATTTCTGGTTTACTATGGGGTGGAAATCCACGAAAAATTATTCAATTAGCGATAACAAAGCAAATTGTTCTTTATAGTTCAAAATTATTAATTGAAGAGTTACGAGCAACCCTAGCTTATCCCCAGCTTCAGTGTCGCCTAGAGCAATTGGAAATAACTGCTGAGGAATTGTTAATCCAAGTATGTAGAATAACTCAGTTATTTCAACCTGTTCCTTTTTCTAGTATCCTCGAACTACGCGATCCTAAAGATAAAATTGTTTTAGAAACGGCTGTGAGTGTACCAGTTGCCACAATTGTATCTGGTTATAAAGAATTATTGATTTTGAGAGAGTTTCAAAAAATTCCTATTCTGACAACAAAACAATTTTTGGAAAATTATCAATTATTATGTATAGAACAAAAAATAAACCAGAGACCTCCAAGAGGTTACAGGAAAATGGGCAGATAAAAGACTAGCTAAGATGGCAAATGCTCAAATTCAGCGCAAGTTAACTCAGATTAGTTTAGATTTGGGGTATGTTTTACCAGTCATTTGCACTCCCTATGAGCTTATTGGATATAACCCAGAAATTTAGTTATGTATAACAATGAAATTCTTGATGAAATTCACAAGTATAGAGAAGAATACGCTCGCTCGTTTCAATATGATTTAAGAGCAATTTTCAATGACTTGAGACAAAAACAAGTAGCCCACAAAGACAGACTTGTAAGACTACCAATCAAGCGATGGTCTAACAAATCAGCGTATCCAACTGAAAGCTAGATTCTCTGCGCGATCTCAACCTAAGCTACACAATATTAGCTCAAAGTGGCAATCTTACAACTTTCCCTGATAATTTTATATTTTTATCAATTGATAAATAAAATAATTAATGCGGAAATATGTTATTTTATGATGGTCGTCGCGATGGAGAATTCCTGTATGTTGAATGACTATCTATCCACCTCTTACTATTTCCCTTCTTAATCAGTTAAGCGATCGCCAACTGCAAACTAATTATCTCAATCATGTTGATCGCACTTCGGAAATTGTTAGTTTAGTAGCAACCATATCTGATCGAGATTTAGCTTTAAGAATTATTAATTTAGCTCTAGCAATAGATCTGAATTTAGGAACTACTTTAACAAGTGCGATCGCTCCAGAGTTCCAAGCAATAATAGTTCAACAAATCGAGCAATTAGAGATTTGTGTCTCTCTAAAAATAAAATTATGGCGCAATACTAAGTCAAAAGCAGCTTTACCTTATCTCCAAGATATCTTTATCTTCAAACATCGCTATCGAGAAGATAGACATAGGATTATTGAACCTGCTTTAGAAGCAATTATCGAAATTGATCGAGATTTAGGTATAGCCTTAACGATTGAAACTCTATATGATACTCGTTTTAGTTCTGAAGCTTTAGAAATTTTAGCTGAACTAACTCCCCCAGAAGCGATCAATGCTTTAGCAGATTTACTAGGAAGTGTCTATTTAATAAATCATAGTACGAGATGTAAAACAATCCACATTCTCGATAAAATTGGTACTGAAGCAGCAATTGACAAGATTCGTCATGCTCTCCATACATACCAATCTAGCTGGTCAAAGGATAATTGGATTCAGGGATTGGGAATTGTTGGCGAACCAGCAATGATCGAGCATTTAATCTATCTTCTCTACTTTTCCGATGAATATGCTTATAAATCGCCCAAAAATCCAGATTACAATCTAGAAAATGCTTGTCGTCTTTGCCGTGAAGCGATCGCTGGTTTAGAGAAATTTGGTGGAGATTTAGCATTTGAAGTATTACATCAATTTGCGTATTGGAGTATTTATAAAGATTATCCCAGTCCCTTCAATTCAATCATTGAAGCTTTATTTAGACTGGATTGCGATCGTACTTTCACAGCGTTAGAAGGTGCGATTCATAGTTACGATCCTCTAGTGCAAAAACGCGCAGCTATGGCTTTTAATGTTTTGGATGTACCAATCACAGAACGTACTTTTTCTATTTTGCTAGATGCTCTTAACGATCCAGAACTAGAAGTACAGTTAGAAATTGTTAATAGTATCAGGACTATTTGTAGAAAATATTCACAACGAGCCGATGATAACCAGATCGCAATAAATCCAGAACTAATAGATCGAACTTATGCAGCTACTAAACCAATTGTAGTCAACTTTTTATCTCATTCAGAAATTAGTATTAGAGAAAGAGCGATTTTTGAATTAATATATGACGATCCAGATGAAATTGAACTAATTCCGCCCTTACTAGGTAATCTTAGTCAAGAAAATCTTACACATCTGCTTTATCGTTTTTATCGTTTCAATATTTCGGTCAACCAATCTCACTTATCGATTTTACTAGATTATTTAGAAGACGATCGCCTAGAGTTACGCGCTTATGCTTTAACTAATTTAGGATCGATTAGTGATGATTCTATACTTCCCATACTAATTTCTGCTCTTAAAAATGATGAATTGATTATTCGACAAGCAGCAGTTAAAGGAATAGCTAGATTGAAAAGTGTAGCAACTAAACCCATACTGCTAAATTTAGCAGCTAATTCAGAATTAGTAACAACTTTAATTGAAGAATTATGGGAATTGAGTGGATCGGAAACTCAATCGACTATATTAGAACAGTGGCAAAGCGATCGCCAATTTACCGAAAAGTTTTTAGAAATTGCCGAAACAACTTTGATTGAAATAGTAAAAACTCATCATCAGGGGATTCGTTATTTAGGACAAATTGGTATTAGCGATCGCGCAGTAGATGTGATAGAAGAGGTTCTTAAATCAGATAGTTGTAGCTACGAAAATGAAGATGATGGTGTTATCGCCTTAGCTTCCATTGGTAACAATAAAGCTGTCAATGCACTCTTAGGATTTTTGCCTAATAGATATGTATTGGGTGGATGGATTGCTATTCAAATACATAATAAAGGTAAATTGGGAATTATTCCTCTACTATGGTTAGCTCAACGCCAATTTTATTCTGAATGTTTATCTAATGCCATTGTCGCTATTCAACAGCGAGAAGGATTATACAATCCCAATTTTAGCGATCGCCAAGATTGTGAACTCTTTGAATCATCTTCATTTTATCCTCGATTGCGAAAAGTTCTTTTAGAAGATGTAGATACTTGAGATAAGTAAAAAAGCGATGCCTATGCCTACGGCAGCTACGCAACGGCTAGCTTCGCAATCGCAACTATAAACGACAAAATTTAGCTGATTAATTGCGATCGCTGGTGGTGTAGGTGGTGCAAATCTGTTGGCTCTTTATTTTGTTCCTGCCGTGTATTATTTATTGAAGTTGCGATCTAAAAAAGAGCAAGTTTTAGTTAGAACAAGTGAGGTTAGAATCTTATAGTCTAAATCATAATAGTATTTGACTTAATCATATGAATTTTGACTTCGATTTTCTATCCAAGATAGTATTAGGTACTATATTAGGTAGTTGCTTAACAGCTTGGTTTAACAGAGAAAAAAATAAAAGGGATTTATGTATTCAAGTATATGAGAAATGGATTAGCAATCCTTTATATCAAGATCGTAAGGAAGTATTGAGGCAGTTAAAAACTTTTTTTGATCAACCTCTTCCTCCTGGATATCACTGGAGTCACGAATATCAACACCCAGTCATAATTATCAACCACAAAACTTTTCGGAAGATTTCATTGATAAGTTTATCTATGTGATGATATTTTTTGCTGATTTGAATAAATTGATGAAATCAAGATTGATAGATGTAAAATTATCACAAACACTTTTTAAAGATACAATACTTCCCTGGTATAAATATCTCGATAAGATTGAATTTGATTTGGAAGACATTGAATATAGTGAATATATTTTTGTTGTTTCAGAAGTTAATTCTTTAAGAGAGATATTGACTAATCAAATTCCTAATGAATTATCATTACTACACAAAATTAATGCAAAATTTAGACCGAATCACCTTTAATCCCCAAATTATGGCTGGACAAGCCTGTATCAGAGGAATGCGCGTTCCTGTATCTTTAATTTTAAATTTATTAGCCAATGGCAAAACAACCGAGGAGATTATGGAAGATTATCCTTATTTAGAAGCCGATGATATTCAACAATCATTACTTTATGGTGCATGGCTAGCCAGAGAACAATACTATCCTAAAATCATTGAACCAGTAAGATGAAATTTCTTGCCGATATGGGAATTTCGCCTCGAACAGTGGAAAAGCTGAGAAGAGAAGGTTATGATGCAGTTCATTTGGTTGAAGAGGGGTTAGAAAAACTCGAAGATCGAGAAATTTTAGCTAAAGCTAGAGAGGAAGGACGGATTATCTTAACTGTTGACTTGGATTTTGGTTACTTGTTAGCAGTAAGTGGATCAGTATTACCTAGCGTGGTGTTATTTCGCTTAGGCAATGAAAGCAGAGAAGTCATCGAAGAATATTTAGATGATGTATTGTCTCAATTTATTAATGAGTTAAACGCAGGAGCAATTATTTCAGTTAAAGATGATGGTTTTAGAGTAAGAGCGTTACCTATATAATTAGAACAGGTAAAAGAATAGCTAAGTAAGAGTGCGATCGCTGACACAGCGATTTTCATTTGAGAAGAGTAAAGTTAGCATAGTACAGTTTAAATACTAAATTAATTCAATATTATGCGAAAATTACTGCTTCTGATTGTGTTAGTTACTTTTACCTACGGATATCTTCAAAACCAACCAATCGCTATTGCAGGCTCGATATTAACGCCTGGTAAAGAACAAGTATTAAAAAGTGCTTTTGAAAATCGAAGAAGTAATGTTCAAGTAGAGGGTAAAGGTATTGTCGTCAAAATTCTGACAGATGATTTTGATGGTAATAAACATCAGCGATTTATTGTTAAACTGAGTTCTGGACAAACTTTATTAATTGCCCATAATATCGATATAGCTCCCAGAATTAATTCACTTCAAAAGGGCGATTTAATTGCGTTTTATGGGGAATATGAGTGGAATTCTCAAGGGGGTGTCATACATTGGACTCATCGTGATCCTCATGGTAATCATGTTGAAGGATGGACTGAGCATAAAGGGAAAAAATATCAATAATATTACAATCAGATTTTAAAAGTGCGATCGCTATTAATCTTTAAGAATCGCTATATACTGCTGCACCGTATGAGCAAAACCTATTTCTAAAGCTTCGGCTGTCAAAGCATGACCAATAGATACTTCCAGAATATTGGGAATTGTACAAAATTTTGCCAGGTTAGCGAGACTAAGATCATGTCCTGCATTAACTCCCAAACCTAATTCTTGAGCTTTTTTAGCTGCATCAGCAAACTTCTGCCAAGTAACTTCTAAATTATGATTTTCGCGAAAAGCTGTGGCGTAGGGTTCGGTATAAAGTTCAATTCGCTCTGCACCAGTAGCAGGAACAAGACTAATCTGTTCAAGATCGGCATCCATAAATAAACTAACTCGACAACCAAGACTTTGTAATTCTTGAATAATTGGCAATAGACGTTCATGATTTTGGGTTAAATCCCAACCACTATCAGAAGTAAAGGTATCGGGAGTATCGGGAACTAGAGTACACTGAGTTGGTTTCACTCGACGTACAATTTCCATGAAGGAAGATTCTAGGGGGTTGCCTTCAATGTTGAATTCTACAGAACTTACTACTTCTACCAGGTCATAAACATCACTTGGTCTAATATGTCTTTGATCGGGACGAGGATGAACGGTAATGCCATTAGCACCAGCCTTAATACATATCTGTGCCATTTTGATAATACTAGGAATACCAATATTACGTGTATTTCTGAGTAAAGCAACTTTATTTAAATTAACGCTCAACTTGGTCATAAAATTAATTACTTTTAAGTTACATTTTTAGGGCAATTATGAAGCGTACCCAAAGGATAATCGAACTATACTGCTATTTAGCGATCGCTTTTGTTTTATTGGTTTTCTAGAATCTGATCAATTTTATTTTCAATGGTGTTTAACTTCCTTAGCACCGTTGGTCTATCCTCATCCAAAGAGCTAATCAAATTGGCTATACCTTGCTGCGTTTGAACAATTTGGCGTTGGTTTTCTGCTAAAAATTCTAGCCTCTGTTCATGAATTCTCAGCTTTTCCTCAAGATTTAATCTATCAGTAACGCGCTGTTCTATCATCGCCTGAATTGCACGAGCGTTAGATTCTATAAGTTGCTTTAACTCTTCATCAGTCATATTTCCCTCTATTCTTCACCTGATACTTATCACATAAATTACTACAATTAATAGCCGTGTTCAGCTAAAAATGACAAGCTAATGGCTTCAGGTTGAGAAGCGGTGGGTAGACGATGAGCAATTAATTGGTCAACATATTTGCCTAAAATGTCACTTTCGAGATTAACTAGATTACCTGGCTGAAGATAACTAAGATTAGTTTCAGAATATGTATGGGGAATTACAGCAGCAGTAAACCAACTACCGTCAGATGCACAGTCAGCGATGGTCAAACTAATACCGTTAACTGCAATACTACCTTTAGCAACCAAATAACGACCAATTCGCTCTTGCCATTGTTCATTCATGCCTGTAGGCATCCCAAACCGAACTAACCAAGAGGTATCTGTTGGTACAGATTCAACTAAACAACCAATACCATCAATATGTCCTGTAACAAAGTGTCCGCCAATTTTGCTCCCCATCCGTAGCGAGGTTTCGAGGTTAACGTATTTAGCAGTGTTATCGCGATCGCCTACAGTAGTTCTGTCTAATGTTTCAGGGGAAGCAGTGGCAACAAAACCTTTTTCTAGTATAGTTTCTACCGTCAGACAAACTCCGTCTACAGCTACACTATCACCAATGGCTAAATCAGACATAATCAAGTTGTAATGCTCGCCAAGTAACGAAATTTTAAAAGTATTTTGGTTATCACTCTCAATTGAGCCTAAAGATTGTATCAAACCTGTAAACATTATGATAATTCTGTAACTTTAGATAACTTAACTATTATTTTTTCTTGAACACTACAGGCAACCGAAAAAAACTAAGGCATACTGTGATTAACATTATTACTTAAAACACCCCGTTCTAGTTTTCTGACCTCAAATGGTTGAAAAACACTTAAAACATAAACATAATTAATTTTAAGGGTAGATACACTTAGATTTCCTTATCTATTACTTGTCTTAGCTCTTAACTCCTGCCAATCTTATTACTTCAGAGGCTAAACCATGATTGAAATGAAAGTTGCAGGCATTGTTTTAAATGCTGCTAATCGCAGTCCGATGATTCTACTCAAAGACAGCTCAGAGCGTAGAGCGTTACCAATTTTTATTGGGCAAGATCAAGCTGACGCAATTATCAAAGCTCTGGAAGGGCATAGTCCCTCTCGTCCGTTAACTCATGATTTAGTTGCTAATATTTTAGATGACTGTAATATCACTTTAGAGCGAGTGATCATTCACTCTCTTACGGATGATATTTTCTATGCAGTACTCTGTATTGATTTTAAAGGGATGAAAAAAGAAATTGATTGTCGTCCTAGCGATGCTGTAGCGATCGCTTTACGTACCGACAGTCCTATTTGGGTACTAGAAGAAGTTGTAGCTGATGCTTCAATTCCTGTAGATCCTAATGCTGACGATGCCGAAATGGAAGCCTTTAAAGCTTTTGTTTCCAACTTAAGTCCCGAGCAATTGATTAAGAAGAGTGGCTATAAAGAACAATATTAGCTGCTAAATTATTAAGTTTTTAATATATGAACAAAAAGTAATGCGTCTAAGACGGTTTGGAAAAACTAATCTTGAGCTATCAGTCTTTTCATTGGGGACAATGCGTTGTTTAGCTTCTCCCCAAAATAGCCGTCAAACTATCCAAAAAGCGATCGCTCTAGGGATTAATCATTTGGAAACCGCTAGAGGTTATGGTCAAAGTGAACAATATGTAGGACAAGCATTACAAGATCTGGAAATTCCTCGTCATCAGATTTATCTAACCACCAAGCTCTCCCCTACCCCAGATAGGGAGTCAATGAGTTGCTGGATTGATGAGTCTCTAGATAGGTTGCGAGTAGATTATATTGACTGTCTGGCAATTCATGGTATTAATACCTGGGAACATTTGCAGTGGATTATTGATCCCAATGGTTGTCTCGTTCCTATACAAGCAGCAATCAAGCAAGGTAAAGTCAGACACTTGGGCTTTTCTACTCATGGTAGTTTGGATTTAATCTTAGCAACTATCAATACAGATTTATTTGATTTCGTCAACCTACATTATTATTACTTTTTTCAACGTAATCATGCTGCGATCGCTCTGGCTACCAAAAAAGACATGGGGATTTTTATTATTTCTCCTGCTGATAAGGGAGGTAAACTATATACTCCTCCAATCCAGCTACAAGCTTTATGTTCTCCCTTAACGCCTTTAGAGTTGAACTATCGTTTTCTCTTGAGCGATCGCCGTATTACTACCTTAAGTGTGGGTGCAGCTAACCCAGAGGAATTACTCGCACCGCTGGAAATTAGTAATGCTGATTATCCTCTCACAGAGCAAGAACAATCAATATTTAAGCAACTAGAACAACAGTTAGAAACTAGTTTAGCTAGCGATCTCTGTCGTCAATGTTATCAATGTCTTCCCTGTCCTGAACAAATCAATATCCCTGAAATTCTCAGATTACGTAACTTAACAGTTGCTTACCAGATGCAAGAATATGGACAATATCGCTATGGAATGCTCGAAAATGCAGGACATTGGTTTCCAGGTAAAAAAGGCGATCGCTGTACCGACTGTGGAGATTGTTTACCACGCTGTCCAGAAAAATTAGATATTCCCAATTTATTACGAGACAGTCATCAACGTCTCAAAGGTAAACAAAGTCGTCGATTGTGGTCAGAATAATAATTATCCAGAAGTCAAATGCACTCTAACTTCTTTTTGTAATCTGTCGGATAATGATTCTCGTGCGACTTCAAGATCATATCTGGTTTGAAGATTCATCCAAAATTGTGCTTCCATTGCAAAAAAACGTCCTAGTCTTAATGCAGTATCCGCAGTAATTCTCCGTTTACCATGAATAATTTCATTAATGCGACGTGGTGGAACTCCGATAGAATGAGCTAAATAATACTGACTAATACTCATTGGTTTCAAAAAATCTTCAGCGAAAGGCTGATTAACTGGGCTTTAATCTTGTTCCTCAGCCTGACTCAGTTTAATTTGTTTCTTAGGAGTTAGTAAAAAGATTATAGCTTATAGCTTATAGCTTATAGCTACAGAGGAAACGTACTATAGCAATCAGGAATGATTTATGAGAAACAACCATACATTTGTAGCTTGGAGAAATCGAAGAAATCTTGACTAATTGTCCACTCGAATAGCCACTTGACTATTTTGAAGTTCTTGCAGAGATTCCAATATTTTCTTA
>JBOFLX010000041.1:0-33567 GCA_051658085.1 Waterburya sp. | reverse complement strand
TAGCTTCAATTGCTACCAACCCAAAGGGTTCGTAGTGACTGGGAACAACGCAGATATCTGCTGCTGCATAGTAGTAGGCTAATTCTTGATGTTCTAAACGACCTGGAAAGACAGTAATATTTTCTAAACCTAATTCTTTAACAATCCCCTCGATACGTTGCTTTTCTTCATCATCTTTTCTACCAGGAGTACTACCACCAGCAATGATTAGTTTGAGGTTGGAATGTTGGGATTTAATTACATCTTCTCCCATCGCTCTAACTACAGTCTCTATACCTTTGCGAGGATCGAAACGCCCAACATATAAGACTACTTTCTCTTCAGGTTTAATGCCAATTAAGCTTCGAGCGATCGCGGAATCAACACTACCAAAACAATCAATGTTAGTCCCACAAGGAACTAGTTTAATATTACCCTGCTGCGAAACAAGCGATCGCATATGTTCTTGTTCTTGAGGAGAGGTAGCAACAGTAATGTCTGCGGTTTCTAGACATTGTTTTTCAACTTTGAGACGGGTTTTAGCAATTATGGGAATTGTAGTTACTGTACGATATTTAACTGCTCCCAAGGAATGATATGTGTGTAAATGGCGCACTAATTGGCGTTTTTTTATTTCCATTCCCACCCAAGCAGAAAGCCAATAATTGGTATGAATTAAAGGATAAATTGTTTTTTGTTGGTGTTGATATTGTAAAAAGGCTTCTACAAATTCTGGTAAATACTCAAATAGTTTATCTCTTTCGATGAATTCTTGTGGGCCTGCGGTTAATCTAATAGTGCGACAATTAGGGTTGTGTTCAATTACTTGCTCTTGTTGAGCATCACTGCAACGGGTGAACATATCAACCTGCCAGCCTTGACGAGAGAGTGCTTCACCAACTTCTCTAACATAGACATTCTGTCCACCAGCTTCTTCTTGTCCAATGTCAATTGCTGGATCACCGTGAACTGAAATTAAAGCTATTTTGCCTCTTCTTTTAGGTAACATGAGCGTAGAGTTTTATGATAAGAATTATATGGATATGAATTGATTTTCCATAATCTTAAAATTTAGTTTGATTAAGAACATCTTTCTAGAGTCATAAATCTTATGACTTTATTTTATTGACCTTAAATTTATTGACCTTGAAATTAATAAAAAAAACTTCATAGCCTCAGATAATGACTATGAAGTAAACAATTAACTAAGAGAGGTTTGAGATTAATTGTCTGTCAAATTTTATTAAAGTTACCACCATTTGCGATCGCCGTCTTCATCGACTCTAGCTTGGCGAATTACATCTGATATTTCTTCAGCATCTTTAACATGATGTAAAGCTTTTTCTTCACCGTTTTCATCCTCTACTGCAAAATAAGTAGGAACGTGAACATGACCTGCTGGATCCCAACTATCTACGGCTACTTGCTCTTTTTTTTCCTCGACATTTTTTGAATCATCGATGATATCGCCTTTGTTGGCAGTGCGATGTACTTTTTTTTCGTCGGCTGGCTCATTCATAATTATTTTTTACTAACTATAGCTTTTTTATTCTTTCTTTATTAAAAGTTTTTTTGACTTTAAATGTATCTACACTTTGATAGAAATTGCTGTAGTTATTAAACAGCTTTTTTCATTAGACCTTTAATAATGTTGTCTTTAACCATCAACAATTTAGAAGCTTCTAGCAGTAGCGATCGCATATCTTCAGAATCCATGCTTTGGACTGATTTTTCAAATGTTTTCATAGTAAATTCTTGCTCTAAACTTAAACTTAGTTCGAGGCTAAAATTAGGAAATTCAGGTAACATAGTTAATATTCTCCAGCAAGTTGAATTAATATAACCTAGAATCTATTTTGCTTACTTTCTATACTTAGTAAATGCTTTGATAGGATTTATAGGATTATTTAAATAGTATTCAAAAAAAAATATATAAACTTCTACCAGAAGACAGAAAGTATTAATTTTTTATCTAAAGTCCTTTACTTTTTCGCCAAAATACTATAAACGGGACAATAACCATTAAAAAATTAAAATCAATCTCTATCTAAAGATAGATAAAATAATTCCCTTTCAAGAATATAACCAATCATCATTTTCTTTCTTTAGTTAGATACGACTGGGTAATCTAAAGTGCTATTAATTGTAAGTATCAAAAATATAGATAATCTTGAGGTAGATTTATGTTATCCAATAAATTAAACAACTGGTTAAAATCTTCCATTCGTTTAGTATTAACAGTCATAGTATGTGGTTTACTGTTTATCTCTAACACGTTTCCTGCACAAGCAGCGACTAGCAATGTCAGAGATGGGGAAGCTAATTTAAATGAAATTCAAAGAAAAACAGATGATGTAGGTTACTCTAATCCCCAAAATATCTACGAAGTAACTAAAGAAGCCCAAAAAGGTTTAAATGAAGTACAAGGAGATGCAGATAAAGATAAAATGATCTCCCCTAGCGATGCTAAAGATGAAACCACAGTTGGGGAACAAGCAGAGAGTTTTCTTGATAAATTAAAGAAATAATCAATGCTTAATTAACACCAACTAAAATTTAGTCTGTAAAATGATTCCTGGCTGCTCAAAGTTTATTACTTGAAAAAGTCAGGAATTTTGTTATTAATTTGCTCAAACCTTTATAAAACTTGGTTGACATAGCTTGGAGGTTTTTTATGGATAACTTTTTATCATCAACAGCTAATACATTTAATAATTTAACTGCCACTATAAATATAGAAATTCATAAATTTTTAGAAAAGACCACAGCTTCTACAGGAGAAACTCTGGCTTGGCTTGCAGCTAATCCAGTTCTCAGTTCAATAGACAAAGTTATTGGCTTAGAACGTTTCATGACTTTCTTAGGTCAAGCAGATACCTCACAAATTGAGGCTAAAGTCAACCAGCTAAAAGCGCAATACCCCCAGGAAAACTCCAGTCAGATTGCCCATCGCTTAATTGTTCAAAAAACCTGGGAAGGTGGACGTGTAGGATTATTAACTAATATTATCCCACCGATCGCAGCTTTGTTTTTAGGAGTGGAATTAATCGCCACCACCAAATTACAAACTGAAATGGTTTATGAAATTGCAGCAGCTTATGGTTTGGATTTACATGAACCTGCTAGAAGAGGTGAGGTTTTAGCCATTTTTGGCTTATCTTTAGGCGCAGATGTGCTGAAAACAGGCTTAAATATTGTCGAAATTATTCCTGGTATTGGGGCTGTAGTCGGTGCTTCTACCAATGCTGCCTTATTATATGTATTAGGACAAACCGCCTGTCGTTTTTATGAAAATAAGTCTCAGATGACAACTATTTCTAAGCAAAAAACCAATGCAGACTGGCAAGTTGCTATAGAACAATGTCAAACTATGGATCTGATTTTGACAGAAATGGTTAAAGCTACCTATCCTGAAGAAGATTGGGCAGATATTCTGCCTACTATTCAAGAAATTTCTCCCTCTTCAGTTAAAGCTATTTCACTTAACCTAGAACAACCTCAATCTTTAGAAACTCTCTTAAACAAGCTATCTTCTGATTTCGCACCTTTGACATTAAGCAGATGTTACGATATCGCCACCTCAAACGGTGAAATTACTTTAAAACAACAAAAAATATTAAGTCAAATTGCGATTAAGTTCAATCTAGATATGTCAACGTTGAACATTGAACAGTTATCAAATGAGTAATGAGTAATGAGTAATAGGTAAAAACTAAGAACTAAAAACTAAAAACTAAAAACTAAAAAACAGCAATGACTACTCGCCAATACACCATTTTAATTATCGATGATTGTGGTGAAGACCGCGAAATGTATTGTTGCTATTTAAGTCGAGAATCTGTATGTAACTATAAAATTGTCGAAGCCGAATCGGGAGAAGAAGCTTTAGAATATTTAGCAACAATTCAGATAGATTTAATTGTGCTTGATTATTTATTGCCTGATATTGATGGTTTAGAGTTTATTGAAGAATTAAAAAAAGTCAAGGTAAGCAAGATTCCGCCAATGATTATGTTGACGGGGGAAGGTAATGAGACGATCGCGGTTGAGGCAATGAAAAGTGGTTTTAAAGATTACCTGGTTAAAGATAATGTAACTAATGAAACTTTAATTACTGCGATTAAAAATGCTTTACAACAAGATTATCTGCAATCACTATTAACTAATAAAATCAGACAGCAGCAGTTAATTGCGGAAACGGCATTAAGAATTCGTCAGTCATTAGATTTAAACAAAATTTTAAATACTGCGGTTACAGAAGTGCGGATCTTACTCAACTGCGATCGCGTGATAATTTATCGTTTTGCACCAGATATGAGTGGTGAAATTGTCGCTGAGTCGCTAAAGTTGGGTTGGAAAAAGTCTTTGGGAACAAAAGTGACTGATACCTGTTTTCAAAACCAAGGTGTAAATAAATATCAACGGGGGGAAACTTGGGCAGTTAATGATATTTATGATTCTCCACTTTCTGAGTGTCACATTAAATTACTGGAGGAATTTCAGGTTAAGGCAAATGCCGTAGTGCCAATTTTACTCACCCCTTCATCTCTACCCTGTGATGATCCAACTCTCTGGGGTTTATTGATTGCTCATCAATGTACTGATAGCCGTCAGTGGGAAACAGATGAAATAGAATTATTAGATAAATTGGCAGTCCAGTTAGCGATCGCCATTAAACAGGCTGAATTACTGGGCAATTTACGACAAGAATTAGATAATCGAGCCAAGCTAGAAGCAGAATTAGCGCGATTAGTTCAAGTATTAGAAGCATCCGAAGACTATATTGGCTTGGTGACTATTAAAGGTCAATGTCTGTGGAATAATCCTCGAATGCAAGAGATTATTGGTGTTAACGAAGGCACTGATTTATCGCAATTATCTCTAGCAGATTATCATCCTCCCTGGGCATATAATGTCATTGAAGAACAAGGAATTCCGACAGCGATCGCTCAAGGGAGTTGGTTAGGAGAAACTGCCCTTTTAACCCAAGATGGACAAGAAATACCAGTTTCGCAATTAATTCTAGCTCACAAATCTTCAGCAGGGAGCATCGAATATATCTCGACAACAATGCGAGATTTGACGCAACAAAAACAAGCAGAACAATCTCTCAAACAAAGAGCGATCGAATTAGAGTGGCTCAATAAAGAATTGGTAAAAATCACCTCGTTGCTCAAAAAACGTAATCAAGAATTAGATAACTTTGCTTATGTTACTTCTCACGATCTTAAAGCACCGTTGAGAGCGATCGCCAATTTGGCTTCTTGGTTGAGTGAAGATTTAGAAGGTCAAATACCCGAAGAAAACCAACAGCAACTACAGTTAATGCAGTCTAGAGTTCAGCGTATGGATGGCTTAATTCAAGGCTTATTAGAATACTCCCGTGTCGGTAGGCGGGAAACTCCTGTTAAAACAGTTAATGTGGAGGATTTAGTGAATGAGGCGATCGATTCTTTATCACCACCACCAGAATTTGAAATTGTTGTTGCTCCCAATATGCCGACATTGACAACAAAACCAGTGTTACTACAACAAGTCTTTTTTAATTTAATTAGCAACGCCATTAAATATCATCCCCAAAATTCTGGCAAAATTATTATTTCAGTGGCAGAGCAAGATAATTTTTATGAGTTTGGTGTCTCTGATGATGGGTTAGGTATTGATCCCCAATACCACGATCGCATTTTTACTATTTTTCAAACTCTACAACCAAGAGATACGATTGAAAGTACAGGAATTGGTTTATCAATTATTAAAAAAATTGTTGAAGGTCAAGGTGGTAAAGTAAGAGTAGAATCTAAATTAGGCGAAGGCGCATCTTTTTACTTTACTTGGCAAAAACAATGAATAAAACTATATTATCTACAATTATTTCAACTTTTTGCTTACCATATTTGGTTGGTAACCTTGTCATAGCAACGACATTAATCAAAAAAGCTATAAGCTATAAGCTATAAGCCATAAGCGAGGGCTACGAAGAGAGTTTTAGACCCTCTTGAAAACTTAGAGCTTAAAACTTATAGCTCGATAAAAATGGTGTTACTGATTTAAGCTATTAACTTTATGCCTTACGGCAGCTACGCAAGAGCTACTAGCTTTTTAAAACCGTAGCTTAAGATCATCACTTGACTTTTCAGATCCCGATTCAGCAACGCCATAAAAATATATTTTTAACTCCCATTAAAGATTAGCTGAAATATTTATTATACGGTCATCTGAGAATGTATCTTTGGGAAATCATAAAAAGATTTTGAGCAAAATATAGCAATACCTATATTGTTTAGGACATTTTTTAAATTGTTACCTACTACTTACTACCTACTACCTACTACCTTCGAGCCTATTATTTTTTGTCCCAACCAATTAACGTACTGCGATAAAAGTAACAAGTAAGATTTTCTCAAATCTTTAAACTTTCCTTAACCCAAACTTATATTGTTGGAAATATTAAGCAAAAACATTTGTATGATTCAATAATTAGTATTTGAATTTATCAATGTCTTCTTATTAATTAATCTAAACTGTGACGCACTCAAGTTATTGTTTGAGAAAAAGTTCAGAACTTAAGACAAAAGGTTTCGTTTCAATCTCATTTTTCAACTGAATAATCTGCAATTTAGATGTGCCTTAGTTTATTGTTGATTGTGTTTTAGAACACTTTATTGAGCTTTGATTTTCACAATCTCATACAAAAATTTTATATAATTTCATTAGCCAAGTACTGTCAATTGTACATTTGTTCAAGCAGTAAGTATTACGAGGAAATATCAAATATAACTAAGTGTAAATATACAAATTAACTTTGCTAATCTACATATTAGCTTGTATTTTAATTAAATAAGATAAGATAGCAATATATTCGCCAAAATTTTCATACAAACACAATAGATAAAAGTCGCAAAGTCAGATTGGTAAATTAGTATACTAATAATGAATAATGCCGAACACATTTAGTCAAAAGTATAGTCTTTATACTGGTGAAAAATTAAATTGGCTACAATTAATATTCCTACTAGGAAAATCTGTTTTTGCTGGCATTTTATTTTGGGTAGTATTTTTCGCAAGTTATAGTTTTATTTTGACTATGCTTTATTATTTGTGGGAACTTCCTATTTTAATACCAGAAGATAGTCCTGTCTTGGCGACAGCGATACTAGTATTTAATATTGGCTTACCTGCTTTGTTAGTTTTTAGAACTAATACAGCTAATGAAAGATTTTGGGAAGCTCGTAAATTATGGGGAGAGTTAGTTAATGTTATTCGTAACTTAACTCGTGATATTTGTATTGTTATTCAAGATGAACAGCCTAGGAATAAACAAGAAAAAGAAAACATTTTATTATTAGTAGCTGCCTTTGCGATCGCTGTCAAATTACATTTAAGATCGGAGGAAATTAACGATGAACTTATTCCATTAATGTCTAAAAATCAATATTATAAACTTAAATATCATTCAGATCATCCGCCATTGAAAATTGCTTTTTGGGTTGGAAATTACTTACAATCTAAGTACGATGATAACTATATACATATCTATCAGTTAGTTGGTTTAAATAATTTAGTTAATAGTTTAGTTGATATTTTAGGTGGTTGTGAACGCATTTTAAAAACTCCACAACCAATTATTTATACTTTAATGCTTAGAAAATTAGTGATTATTTATTGTTTACTGTTGCCATTTGAAATAATAAGTGATTGTCGTGGATTTACTATTTTAATCGTTACTTTTGCAAGTATAATTTTATTCGGTATCGAACAAATCGGCTCACAACTTGAGCATCCTTTCGCTCACAATCCTAATGCCCTACCATTAGATTTTATTTGTAATACAATTTTACTAAATGTTAGAGAATTAATTAGACATTTTAATCAAGCTAACTAAATCTTCCCTCTTTCTTCTTCCCTAATAACTATATCCACGGTAAGACATACAAACAAAACATTCTTCCTTATTGCCGATGTGCGATCGCGTTATTAATTGTTCTAATAAGGATCGAAGTTACACAAATGGAAATTTTATGCCTAAGTTAAATATTGGATTAACCGAAGAACAACGTCACGGTGTAGTCGAATTACTAAACCGCAATCTTGCCGATCTTTATTTACTCCTGATTAAAACCAAAAAATATCATTGGGATGTAATAGGGCCTCAGTTTCGTACTCTACATCAATTGTGGGAAGAACAGTACACCGCTCTAACCGAAAGTATTGACGCTGTAGCCGAGAGAGTTCGCGCTTTAGGTGGTTATCCTTTGGGAACAGCAGCAGGATTTATTCAATACAGCACCATCCAAGAGCATTCTAATGATCTTCCTGACGCTAACGAAATGGTAGATCGCTTGGTACAAGATCATGAGCAAATTATTCGTAGTTTAAGAGAAAACATCGATCAATGTTCTGAAGAATATCATGACGAAGGTACTGCTGACTTTTTAACAGGATTAATGGAACAGCACGAAGAAATGGCTTGGATGCTACGTTCTTTTCTTGAAGGTGAAAATTTACACGGAAGAGGTGATCGTCCTGGAGCAGAAACTCAGCCAGCAGTAAATGCTTAATTCAAAAGGGCGTTGCTAATTTAAGTAATGACGTACAAAATGTTACTGTTCGTAGCTATTAGCTCTATGCCTTACGGCAGCTACGCAAGAGCTTTTAGCTTTCTAATAACTGTTATTCATAGGCAGAAAAGCAAAACATTACGCATTCACCGACGCCTTCAAAAGTCAAAAATTAAAAGTAGGAAGTTGGAAGTAATAATATTCCTTCTTCCTTCTTCACAACCAAAACATCAAAAATAATTAAACAACATTTAAATAAGATGACAGAAACATATACAGCAGAGCGCACTATCACTGCCGTGATTAGAGAAGAGCAACAAGTAGATAATGTTGTCCGTCGTCTAATTGATCGCGGTGTACCTCAAGACCATATTTCAGTCATGGGTCAAAACTTTCAGTCTCAAAGCCGTATTGCTGGTTTTATTACCAAAAAAGATGTTATTCTTGGAGGCTTACGTACTGGTGCTGTTTTTGGCTCTTTATTTGGTTCTCTTCTTAGTCTCTTTACTGGTGTGGGAGTATTATTTATTCCCTTTATTGGCTCCGTAGTCGCAGCAGGCCCAATTACCTCAGTATTATTGGGAGCAGCTACAGGTGCGATCGCTGGTAGTGCTGGAGCAGGATTAGCTTCCGCTTTGGCTACGTTAGGAATGCCCGAAGAAAAAGCAGCAGTTTACGAAACTCGTGTTAAAGCAGGTGAGTTTTTATTAATGGCAGAAGTACCTGCTGACAAATCTGGAGAATATCAGTTATTGATTGAAAGTGCAGGTGGTGAAGAAATTCATATTAATGAATCTACTCTACCTCGTCCTTGTCCTGGAAAATGTAACGGTGTAGAAGATCTATCTCCTGAAATTCGTTCTCATTTGTCCGAAACAGCACAGCAAGATTTTATTGAAAGTTACAACCAGGTTTTCAATGAAACCAATGATGAAATGAAAGCTGAACAACAAGCTTGGGCAACTATTCATGAAAAATACGACGAAGACGAAAATGGTGTTTGGTCGAAAGCCAAAGCAACTGTTTAACAGTTAGAGCAGTTACGACAGTTAGAACAGTTTTAATCAGATGTAGGGTGGGCAATGCCCACCTTTTCTTTGTAGATAAATGATCAATTAAGTTACTTCTGCCCTCTGCCTTCTGCCTTCTGCCTTCTGCCTTCTTTATTTATTTTGGAATCGAAACAGTAAAAGTTGTCCCTTTACCTGATGACGATATAGCTTTAGATGTACTACCTGATCGCACTGTCAATTTTCCCTGATGAGCATTAATGATTTGTTGACAGAGATATAATCCCAAGCCTTTGCCTGCGCGTCTGTGTTTTCCTTGATGATATCGTTGAAAAATCGCTTTTTGATCTTCAGGAGAAATACCAATGCCTGAGTCTTCTACTTGCACTATCACTTCTGAGTCGTTTTGCGATAGAGATATTTTGACATAACCAATATCGGTAAACTTAATCGCATTGCCAACTAAATTAGTAATTACTCGGCGTAATTCCAAGCGATCGCCATTAATCTCAGTAACTTCATCTGCTAAGTTATGTTGCAGTTCAATATTTTTTTCTTTGGCTAAAGGTTCAAGTTCGGTAACGACTTCAGAAATTAACTTTTGTAGGTTGACAGGAATAAAACTGAGAATTTTTTGTCCTAATTCATAGTGATGGGTTTCCAGCAAGGTATTAAGCATTTCCAGCATATTTTCATTGCTGCTGACGATATTGGCGATCGCTTCTTGCTGCTCACAGGAGACTTCACCAAAGGCTTTGTGGTTAATGAGATCAAGCATACGGTTAGCTGCGACTAAAGGAGTACGTAAATCATGAGTCAAACAAGAAACAAAATTTTCCCTTTGATCGATAGTTTCTTTCAGACGTAGCATTGAGCGCACTCTTGCTTGTAGTTCGTCGATTTGAAAAGGCTTACGGACGAATTCATCTGCACCTGCGTCTAATCCTTCAACTAGACTAGATTCTTCCCTGGCAGTAACCAGAAGTATCGGAATAAAGGGTAGATTTTTATCCTGACGAATGCGTCTTGTCACCTCATAACCATCCATTCCAGGCATCATTACATCTAGTAATATAAGGCTGGGAGGTGCTTGTTTGATTTGTCTTAATGCTCTCTCGCCATTATGAGCTAAAACAACCTGATACCCCTCTTGTTCTAGGGCTAATTGAACTAATAAAAGGTTATCAGGGATATCATCGACAGCTAAAATATAGTTACTTTTAATATTTGGCGTAACAGACATTATTTATTAAATAAATAAAAGATTATTTAAATTTAGTATGAATGAAAAAATAACAAGTAAATCTCGCTTGTCTATTTCATACATTACAATACCTTATTATTTATATAAGAATTATATTAGGTGGTTATCGTCAATTTAAACATCATACCTGCGAGGGATTTCTACAGTAAAAGTCGAACCTTGTCCTGGATTACTATCTAATATAATTTTCCCTCCCATCATTTTTACTAGAGATTGAGTAATTGCCAAACCCAAACCTGTGCCTGAATGCTCACGTGTATAGCTTTGATCTGCTTGGCGAAAAGCCTGAAAAATTTTTTCTCGCTCTTCTGGTGCAATACCAATACCTGTATCACTAACAGCGATCGCGATTTTTGTAGGATTTATTTCCCAAGCTTTTACTCTTACTTCCCCTGCTTCTGTAAATTTAATAGCATTAGAAAGTAAGTTGATCAAAGTTCGTTTAATAAACTTATAATCTTGAATTAAACAGTTATCTATTAAATTAATTTCAGTTATTAAATTAAGTTCTTTTTGGGCTGCTAAAGAGCGTAATTCTTCTACAGTTAAATCAATTAAAATATTTAAATCTAATTTTTCTGGATTTGATTTTAATTTCCCCGCTTCAATTTTAGAAAAATCTAACATTTCGTTAATCATATCGAGCAAACTTTTACTATTATTAAAAATCCGCGTCACAAGATTATGTTGCTGATGAGAAAGGAGATCGGGATATTGACGTAATAACAGTTGCGAAAAACCCATAATAGCGTTCATCGGTGTTCGCAATTCATGGGACATCGTTGCTAAAAACTCAGATTTAAGATTATAAGCTTCTTGTAGTTTAATATTTTGTGACTTAATCTGTTGTTGTTGTCTTTTTAATTCTTTATTTTTTAAAACTAATAATTCATTACTAGCACGAAGACGCTGATTTGCTAGTTCTACTGCCTGTTCAGCTTTATGGATACGGATAGCATTACTAATTGATTTAGCCAAACTATTAGGTTCAATTCTAGCTTTGGATAAATAATCGGCTGCACCTGCTTTCATAATTTCGACAGCAATTTCTTCGTCTCCTTGACCTGTTAAAATAATTACAGGTAAATTTACATCTAACGTTTTAATTGCTGCAATTAAATTCAAACCATTAATATCTGGTAAACGATAATCAAGTAAAACTAAATCAAAAATATTAGCATGGCAATCAAATTTTTGAGCAGAACCATTAGATTCTAAAAACTTTACTAAATTATTTCTTTTAGTTGTTAATTGGGTAAGTGCTTCTTGACCATTTTTTACTTCTATTAAACTAGCAGAAAAACCAGCTTTCTTTAAGGCTCGCTTTACAGTTAAGCGATCCACCTCATCATCATCTACTAATAGTATTGAAAACTGTTCTTCACTCATTTATTTGATTACTAATTACTAATTAGGCACTAGGCTTAATTAACCTATAACCTATAACCTATAACAACGAAGTCATTTCATTTATCATTTATCAACGATATCGAATGCTCAATGTTTGATGTTCAATGATTTGCTATCTGCTACTTAAATAACTGATGACTATTGACTGATAACTGTCAGGGTATTTCACACAAAGTCCAATACTTATTCAATGCCACCATGACTTCAGCAAAATTACCAAAGGTAACGGGTTTAAGTATATACCCTGCAACGTTGAGATTATAAGCCTCGATCCGATCTTTATCCTCATCAGAAGTAGTAAGAACAATCACAGGAGTTTTTTTTAACTCTTGGTCTTTTCTTAATTCATGGAGAAACTCTATACCGTTCATTTTGGGCATATTGAGATCTAATAATATCAATCTTCTTGTCTCTGGCATTTTAGGAGACTGTTCGCCTTCCGAACGTAACATTGCTAAGGCTTCTAAGCCATTTCCTGCTGTATAAAGAGGATTAGTTATTTTATATTTTTTGAATGCTCTTTTGACATTCATTACATCAACTTCATCATCCTCCACCAATAAAATATTAATTATTCTGTCTTCCATTAGGGAACTCTCAAATTAGCTAATTACAGTATGCTAGGTTGTTTTTTAAAGTAAAAGAGAGAAGAAAATAATGCGGTAATTATTAATTATGCTGATATTCATATTGATATTAAAAAAGTTTTTATTACCATCTATATTACTTAGTTACGTAATTTAAAGGATCATCTAAAAGTCAGAGATTGTGCAGCAAGAAGGACGACAAAGACTAACTTTCCTAACTGCCCTAACTGCCCTAACTGATTTGAATTTGTTTTAACCAAGCTGCATCTTGACTGCGATCGCAAGTTAACTCTAAAATTCTAATTCCTGTAGTTGGTAAGGTTTGTAATAATTTTTCTAGCTGTTGCCAACTAGTGATTAATTGATGCTCTAAATTATAAGCAGCACACAGTTGGGCTAAGTTAACTGACTGAGGAGTAGCGAAATATTCTTCAAACTCTGAGGCAAAAGAATCTAAATGAGCAATAGGTAGCATTTCAAAAATTCCACCACCATTATTATTAATCACCACAATAGTTAAATGTCCTTGAAATTGTCGATGAATTAAAAAGCCATTGGTATCGTGAAGTAAAGCTAAATCTCCAGTTAACAATACTCCTGTATCACCATAAGCCATACCTAAAGCGGTAGAAAGTGTACCATCAATGCCATTTGCCCCACGATTAAAGTAGGGGATTAACTGTCGATCATTAGGTTGCCAAAAATATTCTGCATGACGCACCGACATACTATTAGCAATAAAAATGGGGGTAGCGGTGGGTAAATTACCAGATAATAACCAAGCAGCTTTACCTTCATGGATAACTTCTAGGGATGCTAAAGTCTGATCTAGATTTGTTCTGGTTTTGGCTTCCAATTTACACCATTGCTGGCAATAATCTGATGGAGGATAGTTTTTGTTACTTGTGTCTAAATTTTGAACTATCTGCTCAAGGTCAGCATGGATATGAATAGTTTTACCATGAAGCGGATCGAAGTTTTCAATTCTGGGTTCAATAATCCAACGTTGAATATTGATCTGCTGTAACCAGTTTCTTAGTTGTTTACTGGTAGGTAATTCCCCAATTTGAATTATTACTTCAGGGAGAAGATTTTGACTATCGTGACGTAAGATAGCATCGTAGGTAGAAATTAAATAGGGATTGAGGGCAGCGTAATTTCTGACAGGGGATAAAGCTTCTGCTAGTACGGGAAAAGATAATACTTGAGCTAAAAGTGCGATCGCCTGACAGTATGCTTGTGGATTTTGGGGTTGCGCTATCCCAGCAATAATAATTCCTGCTTTGTTCTGCCAATCATGCCAAGGCAAGTTAACACTAGAACGATTAATCACTAAAGGGCTAGCAACAGCAGCAAAAAAGTCCTCCCCAGGAAAATTGTGGCTTAATTCTTTTAATTCAGGTTGCTCAATAGGAACAAGAGGTTCACGAAATGGTAAGTTGAGATGTACCACTCCAGGAGTCGGAAATAGCGACTGTTCCCAAGCTTGAACTATATTTTGACGTAAGTAATGTAACATCCCCAATTCTGCTTCGGGAAGGGCAAGTTCACACTGCCAATTGGGTAAATTACCATAAAGCTTGACTTGATCAATAGTTTGTCCTGCATGACAATTACGTAATTCAGCAGGGCGATCGGCAGTCAGAATAATTAAAGGTACACCACTTTCTTTTGCCTCGATCGCTGCGGGATAAAAATTTGCTCCTGCTGTTCCAGAAGTACAAACTAAAACAGTAGGTAAACCTGTCTTTTTCGCTCTCCCTAAAGCAAAAAAAGCTGCCGATCTCTCATCTAAAATCGGCACAGTTATAATCTGAGGATGATTAACAAAAGCAATTGTTAAGGGAGTTGAGCGTGAGCCTGGGCAAATTACTGCCATAGTCAAACCGCAGTGGTGTAATGTCTCGACTAATATCGATGCCCACAGGGTATTTATATTCCGAAAATCGATCATTCAAGTGTTTTTATAAAAGCAATCAAACTAAAGCCTTTAAAAGAGACTGTAACTTTAACTGTACCTCCTCAAATTCTTTATTAGGATTAGAGCCTGAGACTATACCTGCACCTGCATATAACCGTGCGCGATCGCCATCTATCAAAGCAGAACGAATACCCACAATAAATTCGCAGTTGCCATCATAATCTACCCACCCCAAAGGTGCTGCATACAAAGAGCGATCAAACTTTTCGTAGTGACGAATTTTTTCACAGGCAAATTCAGTCGAGACACCAGCTACCGCAGGAGTAGGATGGAGTAAGGCGACAATTTCTAAAGGATCAATATCTGCTGGTAAATGACCATAAATTGGTGTCCAGAGGTGTTGAATATTGGATAGTTTTAGTAACTGTAGAGGTAGTTGTTGCGGTTTTAAACCAATACCCCGAAGTCGCTCCATCACAAAATCACTAACCGCTTGATGCTCTCGTTTTTCTTTTCTATTTTTGAGTAGTAAGTTACCTAAATGTAAGTCTTCTGTATTACTTATCCCTCTAGGAGAAGAACCAGCTAAAGCATCCGTTACTAATTGTTGGTTTTGGACACTAATCAAACGTTCGGGACTTGCTCCAATAAAATTCTGCCCTTCGCCATTGCTAGTCGAAAATATATAACAGTCTGGGTGCAACTGTCGTAAATTGTTCAGAGATTCAATTACTTGAAAAGGAACAGGAGATTGAATATCGGTGGTATGAGCAAGCACAATTTTACTCATTTTGTCTATTGCGATTAAATCTAAAGCTGAGGTGACAACAGATTTAAAATAATTGGGGTCTTGCTCTTGCTCCCTCTCAATAGATAACAAGCTGTTATTTGGATCTACATTTAATTTTCCTAAGCCTGTCCAATTAATGTTATTAATTTTTTGCTTTATTTGTTGAATAAAATGTTTTTTGTTCTGCTCTTTTTCTAAAGGAAAATTAACAATAAAACAGCAATTTTTATTTTTTTTAACTATTTGAAATCGAGGTAAAAATAGAGTTCCCGATTTAAAAGGCTCAGAGCTTTTAGGATCAGCAAAAAAAGTAAAGCTACAAAAAACACTAGGCTTACCAATTCCTAAACTATTTTCTCCTACCCTAATAATCTGTTTAAAGCAGTTCTGGACAAAATTTTGAGCTAAACTAAAGCGAGAATTAGATTTAGTATATTCACTCCTCGTAACTCCCCAAGCTGCAACTGCTTCTTGCTTACTACAATTCTCCCAATAAAAATGTAGTGTATTAGAATAGCTAAATTGTTGTAGACAGGCAAGGGGATCGACAGTAGGAATTTGACAGGTAAAACTAATAATTTTTGTATCTTTAGTAACCTCAAAATTCAACTGCTGATTATGCCAAAAGTTTTCCAATTCTGTATTATTACTATCTAAAATCAAATTCTTAGATTGAGTTGCAAAGGACATAGAGCTTTTAAATTGTGTCATTCCCAAAAAGTTGCGACAGCAGAATTTTTTAAAAAATAATCAAGCAATTGTTTATTAGTAAAAAGCTAATAAAAAAAATTAAATTTATGATATACATTATAGGCTACTGGTTGCAATAGTCCTAGTACACTGCCAATCATTTAACTTACTGGTTATGACTGACGGGGTGACAAGGAGACTAGGAGACTAGGAGAGGGTTTCATAATCTTTTTGCTAAAAAAATAATCTGCAAAATCACAATATTATGATGCAATGCCGAGAAATCTAGTTTTATTGTGGTAGAAGATAAACTTTCGTGAAACAAAATAAACACTAGGGACTATACCTGGTAGGGTACTAAAGGTTGTATACAAAATAACACTTATTATTACCTGACCCTTGTACAATCTCTATGACTACCAAGCAAATAAGTCAAACACCTCAGCAACATAACGATCGCCCTGGTGGTGAAAATTCCCAGATAACTCGCCGTCAATTGTGGCTAGCTGCTATTAAACCACCGATTTACAGTGTAGCGATCGCGCCGCTCGCAGTCGGGACGGCAATAGCTTATGCTCAAACTCGTCTTTTTAATGCTCAAATCTTTTTTACCTTTTTAGGCGCAGCTATCTTAATTATTGCCTGGTTAAATCTTAGCAATGATGTGTTTGACTCGGAAACAGGAATTGATATTCACAAAGCGCATTCGGTAGTCAACTTGACGGGTAATAAATCTTTGGTGTTTTGGATAGCTAATTCCTGTCTGATTTTAGGAATCTTAGGGATTGTCTCTCTAGTGTGGTGGCAACAAGACTGGACGGTATTAGGACTAGTATTATTATGCTGTTTTTTGGGCTATACCTATCAAGGCCCTCCCTTCCGCTTGGGCTATTTAGGGTTAGGAGAAATAATTTGTTTTTTTACTTTTGGCCCTGGTGCAGTCTCAGCAGCTTATTATGCCCAAACTCAAACCTTTTCAGGCAATAATTTGGTAATATCTAGCATTATTGGGCTAAGTACCTCAATTATTTTATTTTGCTCCCATTTCCATCAGGTAGAAGACGATTTAGCAGCAGGAAAGCGATCTCCAATTGTCCGTTTAGGAACTAATAACGGGTCAAGGATCTTAACTTGGATGACGGCTAGCATTTATATTTTGACAGTTATTTTAGTTCTTACGGATACTTTACCTCTTCTCTGTCTGATTGTTTTTGGCAGTTTACCCTTTGCTTATCAACTAGCTAGTCATGTTCAACAAAATCACGCTTTCCCTGAAAAAGTCAGCAACAGCAAGTTTATCGCCGTAAATTTATATCTTTCTAGTTCATTATTATTAATTTTAGGATTAATTCTAAGTCCCCATGTCTAAAAAAGTAATTCGCACCAACCAAGCCCCTGCCCCCGTAGGCCCTTACAATCAGGCGATCGCTACTTCTGGTCAAATGTTATTCTTAGCAGGACAAATTCCCCTAGATCCCCAGTCTGGTAACATTGTTGGCGAAGGGGATATAACTGCCCAAACTAAGCAGGTAATGACAAATATTGAGGCAATACTAACTGAAGCTGGAGCTACTTGGGATAATGTGGTAAAAACAAGTGTTTTCCTCAGCGATCTGGCTAATTTCACCCCGATGAATCAAGTTTACGCCCAATACTTTGCTGAAGATACCGCCCCTGCCCGTGCCTGTGTCGAAGTTTCCCGTTTACCAAAAGATGTTTTGGTAGAGATTGAATGTATTGCTGTAATTTAGTACGCTGAGTGTGAATTAGCTTCGTTCAAGGTTAGTAGAATGAAGGCAGAGGGCAGAAGGCAGAAGGCAGGAGGTTTGCTACCTACTACCTACTACCCACTACCCACTACCCACTACCCACTACCCACTACCCACTACCTACTACCTAAAAGAAACTTGCCATGCGTGCCATGATTCTCAATCGGGTAGGTCAACCACTACAAGCAAGTGAAATACCCATACCCCAACCGCAATCAAAACAAGTCCTACTGAAAGTTCATGCCTGTGGAATCTGCCGTACAGATTTACACATAGTTGATGGTGAATTACCGAAACCCAAACTTCCTTTGATTCTAGGACACCAAATTGTCGGTACAGTAGTAGAAACGGGAGAACAAGCTAATCAATTTCCTTTGGGTACTCGTGTTGGTGTGCCGTGGTTAGGACAGACTTGTAATTGCTGTCGTTATTGTTTGGCTGGTAGAGAAAACTTGTGCGATCGCGCTTTATTTACGGGTTACGATCTAAATGGCGGTTATGCTGAATATGCCGTTGCTGATCAAAGTTTTTGTTTCCCCATTCCCACAGATTTTCCTGATTTACAAGCAGCCCCCTTACTCTGTGCAGGTTTAATCGGCTATCGTTCTTATCGCTTCACAGAAAATGCAGCCAGAATTGGTTTTTATGGTTTTGGTGCAGCAGCCCATATTTTGATTCAAATAGCTAACTATCAGGGTAAAGAAGTATACGCTTTTACTCGTTCAGGAGACACTTCAGGACAAGAATTTGCTCGTCATCTGGGTGCAGTTTGGGCTGGTGCTTCAGAGGATCTACCACCACAGGAGTTAGATGCAGCAATTATTTTTGCCCCTATAGGTAATTTAGTACCAGCAGCCTTAAAAGCGGTTGCCAAAGGTGGAATTGTTATCTGTGCAGGTATTCATATGAGTGATATTCCTAGTTTCCCTTACCAAATTTTATGGGAAGAACGAGTATTGCGTTCAGTTGCTAATCTGACTCGCCAGGATGGTATAGAATTTCTGGCTTTAGCCCCACAAATTCCCATTCAAACTGAAGTAACGGCTTTTCCTTTATCTCAGGCAAATGAAGCTTTAGAAGCTTTACGAACTGGCAAGATTAACGGTGCAGCAGTATTGATAATTTAGGGCTAGGCATGGTAGGTAACGAGTAACGAATAACAAGTATTACGCTATATTTAAAAAAGGTTAATTTGCTCTGTTTACTATGGAAATTCTCACTTTAACGACTGCTGCTACTGCGATCGCTTTACTCTTTTTCTTGAGTGCGATCTCAACAAAGTCAAGGCACTGCGTGAGCGCATTTTTTGTTAATTTTTACTTGAGTAATCCTGAGCGTGTTTTCAAGATCGATAGAATACTATTAATTTAAGTATTTACAAGCGAAATTCAAAATATGGAATCTCGTACCCGCATCATTCCTGTAAAAGTTAATGATCACATTACCGTGATGGTTGAAGCTAAAGATTTAGGAGGAGAGCAAGATGTATCTACCCTATCTTTTCAAGAGGTAACTGATACCATTGAAGCGGTTACACAAGCGATCGCAACCAGTATTAATAAAGTTAAACCAGATAAAGCAACGGTAGAAATAGGATTTGATATTACAGTTAAGTCAGGAAAACTTACTACTCTCATTGTAGAAGGTTCTGGGAAAGCTAATCTAAAACTCACTTTACAGTGGGGTCAATAATTTTAATAATCTAGGATGCAGTCAGAAGAACTAAGAGAATATACAGTAAGATTGCAAGCTGCGGAAAAGTCGGGGACGGGTTTTTTTGTTGCGCCTGGATTAATTTTGACTTGCGCTCATGTAGTTACAGATAATAATGGTAATGCGATCGCTTCAGTTAAAGTTTATTGGAAAGATTGTAACTATACGGCTGTTGTTGACAAGTTACCAGATAATCCTAATGTAGATTTAGCTTTACTAAAGTTAGATAAACCGATTCCCGAACATTCTTGTGTATTTTTAGATGAAACTCTTGCTAATGGGGACTGTTTATATTCTTTCGGTTACGCTGATCAATATCCCCAGGGCGAACCCAGAGATTTTATCTATACTGACTTAACTGGCGACGATCCTCCGTTAATGACATTTCGAGACGAACAAGTACAACCAGGATTTAGTGGTGCGCCTTTATTCAATCGAAGAACGAGCAAGATTTGTGGTGTTATTAAAAGAAGTCGAGATATTCACACTTCTTTAGGTGGTAGAGGTATTTCTGTATCGATTATTTTTGAGCATTTTCCTCAATTAAAACCAACTATAATTACTTATCTTCCTAATCCTTTTAATTATCGAACAGGAAGAATTGATGATCCTCAATTAGTTTTTGGCAGAGAAAAAGAAGTAAATCGCATCTTTGACAATTTAAATGATGGTAGTAGTGTTGCTATTATTGGCGAAGCAGAAATCGGCAAATCTTCTTTATTAAGACTTGTCGAACATCAAGCAACTAATAAATTAAATTCTCCTCGCCAACCAATTTATCTTAATTTGGGTAATGTTTCTGATGAAGAAGATTTTTATGGTGCCTTATGCGATCTTATAGACATTCCTTTATGCAAAGGTTATCAACTATCTCGCCAATTAAAAAAATACAAATTATTATTTATTTTAGATAATGTAGAAAAAATGGCATGGTCAGAATTTACTAATCAAATAAGAAGTCAAATTCGTGCTTTGGCTGAAGGAAGTCATGCACCTTTGCGGTTAGTAATAGCAGCAAATAAGCCTTTAAATCGTCTTTTCTCTGATAGTAGTATGGTATCTCCTTTTGAAAACATTTGTTTAGAAATAAATGTAATTGGTTGGGGTGAAACAACTATTCATGATTTTATTAATTATTGTTTGCAAAATAATCCTATTCGCTTTACGTCAAAAGAAATAACTAAAATTATCGTAGAGAGTAAAGGTCATCCCAAACGAGTAATGGAGTTATGTTATCAAACCTATACTCGTTATTTAAAATAAAGTTAAATTAAATGTCTGTTCCTAAATTAGATTTAGCACCTAAACTAAAACGCCCTCTATCTTTATGGAATCCCTTAGATTATCTGCGGTTATTATATTGGGTGTTTTATTTTCCTCAAGCTTTGCGTTGGTACGTAGATACTTTTGGTGGTGGTTATATTGCACCAACTTTTATGAATTGGAGGAAGCGATGGAAATTAAAGCTTCAGAATCCGATTCAACGTAATTTACAAATACAAGAATTAATATTAATTGTTTTTATTCCTTTAATGTTATATGGATTATTTCTTTTTAGTGTAGATTTGCAAGGATTAGCCATTTTTTTTATTGTAGCAAGCATTATTTGGAGTTTATTGTTAAACACGATTTGGGATATCGGATTAGGAATTGCAGGAAGCGTGATATTCGGCGTGGCATTTGCCTTGACAAGAGGCTTCTTCTTAGCAAGCAGTGCAGGGAACGTGTTGAGTAGTATAGTATTAGGTGTGACATTGGGTGCGACATTGAGTGTGGCAGTAGTCTTGACAGGAGGCGTGTTAGGAGGATTGGTATATGTCTTGCAAGTAAGCGTAGCATTAGTCTTGACAGTAAGCTTGGTATCCGGCTTGGTATACGGCATGGCAAATGGCTTGTCAGAAGGCTGGACAGTAGGCTCGCTAGTAGGCGTGTTAGGGGGCTTGTTAGTATTAGTAGTGTTGACAGTAGGCATGGCAGGAGGTTTGGTATACGGCTTGGCAGGGATTATATTTAGATTATTTTCAAAAGGATTAACTAATGGCATATTATTAACCGTGGCATTTGGCACGTTAGGAGGTTTGTTAGGAGGTTTGTCAGGAGATTGGTTAGGAGGTGTGTTAGGAGGTGTAGCATTCGTCTTAACATTTACCTTAATATTATTACGTCCCGACGATTGGTTGATTAGACTATTTTTTAAGCGAATAAAACCAAGATTGTCTGTCGAACAGATTTCTCATGTAAGATTACATCCTAATTACTCTCTGATGCTTCAATTAAAACAATGGTTGCAAGAAGATTGGGAAATAGGAATTAGTAATGTTAATCAAATTCTTAAATATACTCTTCAATCTACTCATGTATTTCCACCAATTAAACGAGTATTGATCGAACTACCTGATAAACAAGTCATTTATCGTGTAAATCAATTAGTTGAAGGTACTAATAACTGGCAATTAATTCGTTCTTTAGTAAAATTCAGTTCCACAAATCCCAGTTTTGCTGCTACAAATGGTTTTTGGTATCTTCATGAAAAAAAGCCAGAGAAAGCAACGGAAGCCTTTGCTGTAGTTCGTTCCTTGCTTTATGGAGAAGAAGTATTTATCTTGGCACAAACTCTGACAATGTTTAACCAAGCAAAAGAAACAAATACTATTGCCAACTTAAAAATTCTTAATTTCCCCACAGAAAACCTCTTACGCCCTACTACTTGGCAAGCAATGAATAGCCTACGAAGAGTAGTAGAAGATGTCAAATTAATTAAACAAAGTGCTTCTCGTCATACCAAATCTTTTGCTTATAGTCGTGCTATCGGAGAACTAACAGAAGTAATAGACAATAAAGCTAATCTTCCTGAAGCAGAACGAGAATTAATTGTCGATATTGCTCAAATTTGGAAACAATCCTTAGAAAGAATTGGTAAGGATATTGGGAATGTTACTATTACTCAACCGATTCGTAATCCCTACGTTATTGGTAATCCCGTCGCAGGAAGTTTATTTGTAGGTAGAGAAGATATTCTACGCCAGCTAGAAGAATTGTGGATTACAGGAAATCAATTGCAATCTGTCGTTCTCTATGGACATCGGCGCATGGGAAAAACTTCTATTCTAGTTAATATAGCCGATCATACTGGTGCAGAAGTTAAAGTTATCTATGTCAACTTGCAACGTTTAGGTACAGTTTCTCAAGGGGTAGCAGAAGTACTGATAGCAATTAGTGACGAAATTGCTAACTCTTTTCAGATCGATCCTCCAGAAGATGATGCTTTTCTCCAACTTCCTGTACCTACTTTTGAACGCTATCTTAAGCAAATATTTACCAATATGCCCTATCGGGGTTTAATTATTGCCCTCGATGAATTTGAAACCATTGAAGAATTAATTCAACGAGGACAAATCGATCCTGCTTTTATGGGCTTTCTGCGTAGTTTAATACAAAGGAATCCAGAAAAAATTGCCTTTGCTTTGGCGGGTTTGCATACCCTAGAAGAAATGACTGCTGATTATTTTCAACCCTTATTTGCTAGCGTCATCTCAATTCCCGTTAGCTTTCTCAATTCTGGTGCTACTAAAACAATTCTCGCCAATCCCAGTTCTAACATTCCCCCCTTCTCAAGGGGGGCTAGGGGGGATCAAAACCCAGAAAATGATTTCCTCCTTGACTACACAGGAGAAGCACTAGACTTAATCTATTCCCTAACCGCAGGACAACCTTATCTAGTCCAACTAATCGGCTTTCAATTAGTCCGCTACTATAACGATGCTGTATTTGAACAAGGACGTTCTCACAATAACACTTTTACATTAGAAGATATCGAAGCAGTAATCAATACCAAATTCTTCCAACAAGGAAGATATTATTTTGAAGGAGTTTGGGGACAAGCAGCCCAAGGAGTAAAGGGACAACAGGAAATAATTACAGCTTTAGCACCTCATCCCCAAGGCTTAAGTAGAGAAAATCTTGCCTCCGTAATTGGTTTAGATGCAAAAACCTTAGAAGCAGCAATTGAAACCTTAAAACGTCACGATGTAATTGAAGAAAAAGATATTAACTATCGCATTATTATCGAATTATTTCGCAGATGGGTTTTAATGAAGTAATTTATTCCTCTTTCTTGAATTGATTCGGCAAAAATCTCCACAGACAATGCTACGCTACAATGACAAAATTCAATTTTAAACAGTCACCTAAAAAAGTCAATTTAATTATGCAGCCGGCTTTACACTTGACAACCAAAGTTTTACCAGGAAAAAAGATTGAAATTGAAATTCCAGAAGGAGAAATCGGCGATACTGTCGACGTATTCGTTGTCTTACCAGAAAAACCAAAAACAAAAAAACGATCAGTATTGGAAATGCTAGAAGAAATTCACCACTTGCGTCCACCGAAAAGTGCAGAGGAAATAGATCGACAGCTTAGAGAGGAAAGGGACTCATGGGACAGCTAATAATCCCTTCTTCTAGCAAAATTTATATAGATACAGTAGTAGCAATTTATAGTGTTGAATGGAATCCTGAATACTTTGCGCTACTGCAACCTTTATGGATGAAATTTCAAGCAGAAGAAATTGAACTTGTTAGTAGCGAACTTATCCTGATGGAAAGCTTAGTTCTTCCTTTACGAAATAAAGATACTTTGTTGGTTAATGCTTACGAAGAAATTCTATTATCAGAACAAATGGAGCTTATTCCGATAAATCAAGATATTTTGCGACAAGCAGCAAACTTAAGGGCTACTACTAATCTTAAAACACCTGATGCTATTCATGCTGCCACAGCAATATCTGTTAACTACGATCTATTTATTACTAATGATAAAGGCTTTCGGAATTTATCTAATTTGTCTGTAATTATTCTCAGCGAAATCTTGGAGTCTCAATAGAGAAAGTTAATGGAAAACACTAATGTAGATGTTCAAGCAAATGTTACTCAAAATCAAAAAGATTTCAAAAGCTCACAAGGGCGATTACCCTTCGGGTACGCTGCGCGATCGCTACAATTACAAAATTAAAACTAAATTTCACTGTTCTAACTGTTCTAACTGCTCTAACTGTCCTAACTGTTTATTAGGCAACACCAGGTAAACGACGATATTTGAGGAAAAAGCCAGCCAACATCGCTAAAATAATTAGCCCTGCACCAATCCCCAGAGGGCTAGGTAGCCAAAAAACGGCTTGAATATGGTTAACTTCTCCTGGGTGTAATTGCCAAACTAAACCTTTTTTGAGTGGGTTATTAATTGGTTGTAAATTATCCGCGTTAGAAACACTACGAGTAATCCAGGGAGTATTTAATTGCAATTCTAAATTTGCCAAAGAATCTGGCTCAATCTGGATTTTATCTTGGTTATTGAGAACCTTTAAAGCTCTCAAATCGATCGCCAGATCAATACTATTACGTTCAAACAAAACTAAATTACTTTGATGTACAGATATTTGGGAATTAAGTTGAATCAGATCGGCTTTGCCTTTAGGGATAGTGGCATTGGGAACAATAGTAGTCTGAAATAGCTGATTAAATTTTTGCCCTAATTCTGTACCATTACTAAAGGGAATAGTTAGTAGCAATTCCTGAGTATTAATTCTTTTAACACTGCCTTGTAACTTTCGCGATCGCTCTTCGAGGCTATTTAACCATTTTTTAGTATCAGATGGCGCAAGATTATTGAGTGTTTCACTCACTTGAATATGCTGAGTAATCTTGCCTTGATAGGGAGTAGCAAAATTTAGCCCCACATCATACTTTACACAGCCTGTTAACAAAGTTGCCAAACACAAAACCAGAGGCAATAAAAATCTCATCAACTTACTTTTTCTCATCATCTTTAGTCCCTTTTCCTCTTTCCCTTTTCCCTTTTCCCTAACTTTTAATTTTTGACTTTTGACTTTTGACTTTCTAGGCTTGCCTAGCAGCCACTCCTAATTGCGCAAAGAGAATATGAGGAACATAAGCACTACTCCCTACCCATTCAGGGCGATCGCTTAAATCCACTAAATTACTAAAAGCTTCAAAAATGTTGCCTGCCACCATAGTATCTTTCACTCTGCCGACAATTTTGCCTTGTTCGACTTTATAACCGAGATCGATATTAACCGAAAATTCTCCAGCCAATATATTCGATTGTCCTGCACCGAGAACCTGATCGACAATAATACCTTCGTCCATACCAGCAATTAAATCTTCAACGGTAGTTTGACCTGGACTAATACAAACATTAGCTAAACTAGGGCTAGGACGGGATATTCCGCCTCTAAAACCATTGCCAGTAGATTCCTTACCTTGACGGGCTGCCCAACGTCTATCCCAGTAAAATTGTTGAACTACTCCTTTCTCAATTAAATTTTTCTTACTGGTGGGTACTCCTTCATCGTCATATTCGCAGGCGGAAACTCCCAAACTCGGATCTTCAAACACCGTTATTCTTGAATCAACGATCTTTTCCCCTAATTTGTCAGTTAAGGGCGAAGCCTTCTGCACAATCGATTGACCAGAAAAAATTGTGCCAAACATTCTACCCATAGTACTGCTGACAGCACTGGGAGTAAACAAAACGGGATAAGTTCCACTAGTAATAGTGGCAGTTGTTTCAGCCCGTTGGTATTTTTCCAGCAGTTTACTTAAAATTTCTTGATAATTAGGCTGGCGATCGCGAGTAACTTCATAGCTATAAGCTTGTAAAAAGTCTTGTCCCCGTACTAAATTCCCTGATAAAACAGCACTGAGACTTTGGCTGTATTGTTCAGTATAAACGTTAGTTGTGGTCGCCAACTTTTCCTGACTAGAACGACTATGAAAACTAACATCAACCAGAATATCAGGGTTGTATTGATGCACCTGGCTAATTAAATCTTCGCCCACATTTACCAATTGCTCGGTTTTGGGAGGTTGATAATCGCTTTGAGATTCAATCGCATGAACATTCTCAGTAAAGTCAAATTCTACAGGATCACCAATAGTAGCAGTAGCAACGGCAGCCTCTACCAAATCTTCGAGACGAGTTAAATCTGTCGAACTAGCAAACCCCAATTTATTATCCGCAATCACCCTCAAAGCAATTCCTTCTGAGGCTTTTGTTTCCAAAGATTTTAAGCGATTATTAGCAAACTCAATTGGTGTATCTTGACTCGCAACATAATAAACTTCGGCTTTAATACCCTTTTTCTTCGCCAGGTCAATTACCTGTTCAACTATCTGATCTTGCAAACTCTTGCTCCTTTTTTCGTTGTTAATTTGAATTTTAAAGTTGTTAAGAAGACTGTTCGTAGTTTTTAGTTTTTAGTTTTTTTTATCTAGCGTTTTGCCGATTTAGGATGGGGAACTTCGGAACTAGGGAAGCTTAAATTATTTCTCCCCAGCTCCCTACAAATAAAGTTAAATAATTCCCCCAGTCTCCTAGTCTCCAAGTCACCCAGTCCAACTAAATCATCAATAATGCAACGCCATTTATTCCTCCTCCCAGTCACTATTTTGAACTTCGCTACCACCACCGACAGTAACTAGGTCAATTTGCTGACGATAGTAGTCTACGCTTTTAACTTCAACTTCCACGCGATCGCCTAAACGATAGGCAGTACGGTTTTTGCGTCCTACCAAACAGCTATTACGGGAGCGGTATTCATACCAATCATCTTTGAGAGAACTAACATGAACTAGACCTTCTACCAGCAAATCTTCAATTTCGACAAAGAAACCATAGGACTGTACCCCTGTAATCAAACCTTCAAAGATTTTGCCTGTGCGCTCTTTCATTTGTTCGGCTTTCTTCAAGCCTGCCAGATCTTTTTCGGCATCTTCGGCTTTCTTTTCACGATCATTGAGGAAGGGCAACATGGTTTTGATATCGATTTCTAGTTCTTCCTGAATGTTAGGTGGCAATACCTTCCAGTTAATTTCGCCATGACAACTGCTACTGGTTAAATCTACACCATTCTTAGTCCGACTATGACGGCGATCGCGTCCATGTTCAAATACCGCCTTTAAAATGCGCTGGATTATTAAATCAATATATCTTTGACCAGGAGAGATACAGTGAGTATATCCATCTTCATAGGCTAGCCCAAAATGTTTTCCTGGCTTCGTGAAATACTTAACGGGTTTAAACGTACTTTGCAGTAGATAATTTAAGACCATGACGGCTGAAGAAGTGGCAAATTGTGACGTTAGGCGTTGATAGTCTTGAGAAGTTACGACATCTGTGACATTCAGATCGAGGTCTAAACCTAAATTAGTACCTAACTTAATTAGATCTTCTAATTCTTCTACATCTGGCTCTGCCTGAGTACAGTAAATTCCTGGTAATTCTAAAGCCTGTAAATGTTCGGCAACTACTTTCCCTGCCAAAATAGTTAACTCGCTTAACATTGAATGCACAGGTAAAGAGGCAACGTTTAAGATTGTTCCTACCCTTCCCTCGTCTTTATAAAGGCTATGAATTTCTGGTGTATTGACTTCCAAACCACCTCGCTGTAGACGTTGAGCTTTAACTAGAGGACTAAGAGTAAAGAATAAATCTTTGAGATTCGATACCAAGGGAGCTAATTTTTTAGCAGACTTTTCTTCATCACTGATCAGTGCTTGAGTTTCTTGATAGGTTAGCTGATGATCGACAGAAATTACGGTTGGCGAAATTGTATATTCGACAATCTGACCTTGAGCATCTAGGGTAATCATCACCGAAATTGTTAAGCGGTTTTTACCTGGAATTAGGGAACAGAGTTTACTAACTTTTTCGGGATAAAGAGGTAAAACTTGTCTACGTAGATTGACGGCAATCCCTCGTTTTCTGGCGACGCGATCTAAAATTTCATCTGTTTCTATATAGTGAGCGACATCTGTAATATGAATTCCTAATTGCCAATTACCTGATTTTGTTTTTTCTAAAGTAAAAGCATTTTCAATCCAAGGGGTAGTATTAAGATTCGACTCAGTTTCAATGGTAAAAGTCAATTTATCCCGTAAATCTTGACGATTTTTAATTTCGGCGGCGGGAATACGAGAACTAGGTAACTTATCACTAGCAGCGATCGCTTTTTCGGGGAAATCTTGAGGCAGATCGTGTTTACAAGAAACAATATCAACATCCGCAGCTTCTTCGGCATCACTACCTAATACTTTACTTACCTTACCCAAAGGAGGATATTGTCCTAGAGGGTAGCGTAATACAGATACATGAACTAGGTGTTCTAAAGCTGCTTGTAAGTCTTGCCCATTGGCTTGTAAATCCAATTCAAATAAGAGACGGTCATCCAAAGGAATGGCGTTATATTTTGATTCTTTCGTAGTGACTGTAGCCAACAGAGAAGGATTTGCCCTCTCTAAAATTAACTTGACTTCACCTTCGGGAGAGCGACGACGACTACCTTCTTTAATAACTTTAACAAAGACGCGATCGCCATTCCAAGCATTACTCAGATGGCTTTCTCGAACATAAATATCATCGGCATTTTCTTCATCTTGAATGGCAAAACAAAATCCTTTACTCGAACACCTTAATTTTGCCTCTACCACCCCGTCTTGAGTCACACGTCGGTATTTACCTCGTTCCTTAATTATTACACCGATTTTTTCTAGAGCATCGAGAGTAATTTGTAATTTTTGAATGCTCTCATCATCTTCACAGCCAAGTTTCTTTTCGAGATTTTTGCCTGCGACTAATTTATCATCGACGAATTGAGCAAGTAGTGTAGCGATTGAAAATTCCATCTAAAAATTATCCTTAATTCGATTTTAGTTTAGTAGTTACAACAGAAGCGAAGAAGACTATACTAACTCGTACTTTATCTAGACATTAGGGTGTAGAACTATCCTAATACCAAGCTTTTCTGCAACGGAAACTAACTGTTTTTGGGTTGAATTTTCCCTAAAAGGGAATGGGTTTAACGACACAACAGAGGTTAAGATAACGAAATGTGGCTCGCCATTGCTTATATTCTGTCTTGATTACTGTCGTCAGAGTTGTAAGCTAGTAGTTTCCTGTCTTTAATATGGCTATGTAAGTTAGCTATTAGCCTTGCGAGTATCGCTCTAAATAATTTTTACATAGCGAGAGCAGATATCTAATTTAATAGCTTAGATTAAAGCTTCAAACTGAGAGCTTGTCTGAAACTAGTAAACTAGATGTTGACTAGCTTATATTAATTGTGGATTTGAATCACAAAAATTACGAGTTAATTGATAGCCAGTTCAGTATCTATTGTAAATTCTCAATGCTTATTGGCAAATTTCTTTTTTCTCAAAGCTATAAATAGTAGATTGGTACTAACATTAAAACTGAAGATAAATACAAAGACATGATGCTAGCTAAATTTCGCCAACAGTATCCTCAAGGTAGTTTGCTCAGTGAACTAGTTGAAAATGATCGAGGATTTTATATAGTCAAAGTTTCGCTGCTAGTAGACAATATAATTTTAGCAACTGGTTTAGCAGGAGCAGATCGAGTTGAAACGGCGGAGGATACTGCCAGAGAAAGAGCGATCGCAGCTTTGTTGTTAGATGTTCAACCGACACCCACTAATCATCATGAAACTGTAACTATAAACAATCCAACTCCCCTTCCAGTAACTCCTCCTCCCCCAAGTCAACCAGTCAATCAACCTCCTCTTGCTGACTCTCAACAGCCACCTGAAATAGCTAGTCAGCCTCCTGTTACTACTCCAGAAATTAGCAATGAACCTGCCATTGCTGAATTAGAATTACCCATTACCCAAGCAACTGAACCTGAGATCCCAGAAACACACTCTCCCGAAACTCTAGTAATTCCTAATGGAAACTTATTTGAAACTACTTATGAGCCAGAAATTGCCGTCGATGATACTAGTCTAGATAACCCTCCCGACATTTCTCCTAACGGTGTTGATGTCGCTACTGCTAACATCGAAATAGAGGCGATAGATTTTAATGAAATTAAACAAAAAACCGATATCGAAATCAAAAGACTGGGTTGGACAAGAGATGATGGACGAGAATTTCTGCAAACTCGTTATGGTAAACGCAGTCGGCTGCATCTAACTGATGAACAACTTTTAGAATTTCTGCGCTATCTGGAAAAATTACCAACTCCAGTAAAATAACTTATTGAACCTCCCATCGCTCTTTCGCGAGGGATTCCCATATAGACTCGACTCTAGACACCTAAGTGTCCCCGATAGAACGCCATTACTGGGCTGTTTGTTTTACTTCCACGGGCGCACCGACCGCCGAAGGGTTTAAATACTTTATTTATTTTTTGGCTGTGCTTAATGCTAAACCTAATAGCCAGTCGCGTCACTATTACAATTTCGCTTGGTGATATTTGTCTCGACGATCTGAGGTAAGGGAAGTCAATGCCGTAATATTTTACGCATTTTACTGCTGCTTGTACTATAGCAGATTCTATTGGTAAAGCCAAAACCCAGCCCAAAATTCATAAGGGGAGATACGCCTGTGGTTTCCCAGGCGTAGAGCAACGCCCCGTCCCATCAGTAAAACTGAGGGTCTTCTTTTGGAAGAAAGATAAAATATCTGAGATTTGTTACCATCAGATATCTAAACTAAATTGACCCTTGTGTCATCGTGCCAAAATGGCAATAATATATACAGTAAAACTCTTAAGAAAAAGGAGTTACTCACAGAGGAGAAACCAATGCTACACCGCAAGATTTATCAACTCTGTCAAGATGGTCGGGAAGTTTGTATTTTCTTGCGGGATCAACAACGCTGGATTGAAAACGGTTGTATTGTTGATTTCGAGGGGGATATTGTCACCATCCGTTATGAGACAGAAGAAGACGATGAAATTAGTTCTTGGGAAGAAATGGTACGTCTAGAAAGTATTGGTGCTGTTACCCAGAAACTGGCTTCTGTGTCCAAAACTAGCACTGAAATTACAGTTTCTGATGACTGTCCCGAAGCCGAACAAATTCATCCTCAATCACCAGAACATAATCAAAACAGTGACCAGTGACCAGTTATCAATAAATCTTAATTACCTTCTTCAATTGGTTCAAACACTGGACAGTAGCCTTCAGGAATAACTTTGAAACCATACAAAGGGGAGGCTTGATTCCAGCAACGCTGGCTATGATAATGAAGACACCGATTACAACAATCTAGATCAGATGATATGCGAGCCTGACTGTTAGAGTTTAATAGCTCTCGTTGAGAAATTCCGCGCACTACTAGTTCATCACCCTGCCAACGAGCTTGAATGATACCAGTATCTGCTATATTTTTCCATCTAGGATCACTGCCAATCGTATCGGGTAAAATAATAGCGATCGCTGAACTCGTATCATTAATTTCACCTTCGTAAAATATCGGTTGAGGAATTTTTGGTTGTAAAAAGCGATCGCCTATTGGTAATTCAACTAATATTTCCTGAACAGGAGCATGAATCTGATAACGATTACGCAACTCTTCTAGACTAGCTAGCTCCAATAAATAGTTCAAAGAGCCATGAACAAAAATAACGTGCTGCGGTCGCAAATTATGAATTAATTGGGTAGTATTACGTCCATCACTATGCTCTGCTAATAAGTAAGTTTCAATAGTGACAGAAGATAAGTTGTGTAACAATTCCAAACGTGGGGAATCAGGGTGTAAATATTCTTGAGGATGTTCAGGCAGCAAGACTAGCCATTCTTGTGTTTCGTCGGTTAAATAGTGCCACAAATTACTTTTGTAATCTACCAACAAAACTTCAGGATTTTTACCAGGACTAAATCGACCAGGATAAGCTAATCTTCGCATCCGAGGGCAAATTCGCTCATCCCAAAATAAAGATTGATGTTTGGCGAAATTTTGGACAGATATAGGAAACTGAGACAGCAAGTCCAAATAAATATCACAAGTGATGGCAATAGGTTCATCAACCCAAATATCCAGATCTCGCCCTGTAAACTGATGATGGGAGCGCAAGAGCTTGAGAATTTCTTGTCCCAAACCAATTGAAGGTACGGGAAGTAGTACATTTTTTCCCTGGACTAAAGCCTGATTAATTCGCTCCATTAATTGTTTTTCTTGGAGACGACGGTGGGGATGGCGCACTGTACCATAACTACCTTCTAAGATTAGAACATCAGGAGCTAAACCGCGCAAATTTTCAATCGATAGTCCTTCAACTAGCTGGAAGTTAGAAACTGAAAAATCCCCTGTATACATCACCTTATAACTGCGATCAGGAGCAAGATAAGTGATGAGAATAGCAGCAGCACCAGGTAAATGTCCTGCGGGAACTAACTCTATTTGTAAATCATCATTAATGTTAACAGGCGATCGCCAGGGTAATGTTTGGCACCAGTCTAAGTTGCTAATTTCTTCTTCCAACCACTGACAAGGCAGCAATTTTGCCGTTACCTCACTCGTATAAATAGGTAACTGAGGAAAAGCTCGATGCAATTCTAATAAACCACGACAATGATCTTCATGGGCATGGGAGCAAAAAACAAAATCTATTAAAGCTTGCTCTTGTTGGGGCAAAGATTGTAAATTTTCTAAACCACAATCTAATAAAATCCGATAATTACCAATATGTAACAATAAACAGACACCTTCGTCTTCATGCCCTGCTGCGTAGACAAAACAGGACAAAGGCAGGGAATTAGATATAGTTTTTCCCTGACTTGTTTTCATATATCAAACTCCCGAAAACTTAAACCTCAACAACGCTGAACACTAATAGTGTCTTTGTTTAAAATCTTAAGTTATCCGTGAGCCAAGATTTAATTTAATCTAAAGAGAAGTTAAGTTTATTTAACAAAACTCATGTGAAAAATACGGGAGCAGGGAAACCGCGTCTTTTTAAAGCGCGGAGGAACTGCGACACGAGGTATTTTAATACCCGTGTCGCAATAACTAACCTGCCCACTTCGTCCTCCAAGTGTTGTAAGTTAAAAATTTAA
>JBOFLX010000040.1:0-32382 GCA_051658085.1 Waterburya sp. | reverse complement strand
TCCTTCTCTTTCTCCGCCGTTGATTCTCATAATTTCTTCTAATTGTTCTACAGATGTTGGCACAGAACTATCTGGGGTAATCTGAGCTACAGAGGATGCTGGAAAAAGAGCTACTGAACAAATCAGAGAGAAAGATAATTGCCCCAAGAGTGAAATTATCTGGTGTCTTTTGCTTAAATGTATTTTAGATTGATAACGAAATGTTAGTTGGCGAATCAATTTCGAGCGTTGCAGGGTCATGAATTACCTCAGAAGTTGTTGCCTGGGATTATGATACCGCTTTACCTACATTTTTCTACTGGATTTAGATTAGTTATTCTTTATTCATCAGCGTAAACATTCCATTTTCCTTTTTCGTACTAAAAATCTTATTCAAAGCTTACAGCTTAAGGCTTATAGCTAATTTACTAATTACTAATTAAAGTCAGTGCAGCCCAGACGTTAGGATGTTCGAGCTGGCTGATTTTTTCAATTTGGATTTTTTGCAGAGCGAGAGCATAACTTTGGCTGGATTTCAGTGTAGGATGGCTTTGAAAATCAGAATAGAAATCTCTCATAAATTCTGACTGGCTTTGATCATCAACTTGCCACAAACTACTTACAGTAGAAGTAACACCACTTTTGGCTGCTACTCCTGCTAAACCTAAAAAAGACAAATCGCTATTTATTGCTGTTTCACAAGCACTCAACACTAGTAAATCGGGATTTTCTCTAGCAACTGTCAAAATATCTTCTAATTGTAAAACCGATATTTTGCGGTCATAAGCCAATATAAACGAATTTTCAGCACTACCACCAAAATAACCATGAGTGGCTAAATGTACTACTGAATAATTATCTGACAGCAATTGTTTTCTCAGATTGCTGACAGTAAAATTCTGATTGAGAAATTTTTTTCCATCTATCGATTGATTCACCTGGTTAACTTCTGTTGGAATCATCTCTAGATTTGACCAACCCTGTTGTTTAGGTTTACTTAGACCGAAGACTAAAGCTTTTGGTTCTTTTTCTTTAACCGATTGTGATGTAGATTTTATATTTAGAGAAGAAATAACCGCCCATTTTTCAATCAGAAACCCTTTCTCATTCTTTAAAGCTGCCATCGGTAAATTTCTTAAAATTCCATCATGGATAAAAACTAAAATTTTGGGATCTTCTTGCTTTAAGTCAGTTTCAAAGGGTTTAATGATCAAATCGTAGAAAAAGCCAGAGCCTGTGAGAAATTCCCAAGTATATCCAGTTAGCAATTTTTCATACCATTGTTGAGCTTGATTAATTAACTGAGATCTTTTAATCTTGGTTTCGCTCTTAGCTAGTTTACCGTTGGGAAGTTCCAGGATAAAGACAGCTTTATCTTTTAAGATAATGGAGTTGATGGATGCAGTAAGATTATCAGTCTTAAGCCTTTGTTCATTTTGGGTGCGAGAATTTCTGGTTTGGCGAGGCTGAATTTCAAAACAATTATCGCCAAAATAACCTCTAAGCTCTGATAGTCTTAGCTTATCGGCAATAACCAAGGCAAGTTTAAGATCAGTTGGCTGGATGTTTGGTTTGTTTAGTATTAACTCTAAAGTTTCTCTGTAGACTGGCTGGATTTTAAGGTTGAATTGTCTTATTTGCTCAGGACTAGTAGGGTCTACATTGCGAGCAATCAGATCAATTGAAGTAATTGCATTTTGATAATTTTTGATTGCCCCAGACGAATCTCCCATTTTTTGAGCAATTTGTCCTGCTAACCTTTGAGAGAGATAAAGAGTTTCATTTGGAAGTTTTGACTGTGATAAAGATTGGGCAATATAAGCTGATTCTTGAGCTTGGTTTAATTTTCCTGTGCGATTGTAGAAATTACCTAACTCTAAATATACATAACTTTTTAAAGAGCGATCGCCTAATATTTGAGCTTGATATTTGGCTTGATTTAACCATAAATCTGTCTGCTCAACATCTATTGAAGCCCAATTGAGCATGGAAAAGATTAACGAACGTGATGGAGGCAATTTGGCTAAAATAGCTCTGCCCCTAGCTAATTGTTTATGGTCAAGTTTTCGTGCGGTTAAATTATTCCATTCAATCAATGAACGAACAGAGGATAAAGATATTTCATCTTGGCTCATAGTAATTGCTTCTTCGGCATATTTTAGAGCTTGAGATTCATAATCCTTGGCTTGTTTGTTATATTCTTGAGCTTCATTGCTACTATAAGTGGCTTTGGCTTTTGATAAACTTGAGTGTTTTAGTTTTTGTAAGACTTGAACTAAATTATTTAAAGTGGATACAGACTTTTCTTGTTTTAAGCTGCGCTTGTAGGACAATACTGCTCTTTGATACTTACCCTGTTCACTTTCTGCCGAACCAATTCTCGTTTGAATTAAAGCTTTTAAATGATTATTAGAGTCAGGAATTGCTTTAGCTCGATTTAATTCGATCATAGCCAAACGAAACTTTCCCAGTTTTATATAACCATGCGAAATTCTCAAAACTGCTTCAATTTCTTTTCTGCTGTGTTTTTGAGCATGATGAATTGAAGCCTCTTTTTGGAAATGCGCGATCGCTTCATTTAAATTTCCCTTTTGCCAATACCAAATCCCTCTATTTCTATATTGTTGGGCATTTTCTACTTCTGATAACGCTGGCTGTATACTGATAGACGCTATTATCAGTACCAAAGAAAAAAATAAACTATTTTTGGTCTTGAAAAACATGAATTTTTCGATTCTTTAATCTACAATCAACAATCTACAATTAGTGAGTAACATCAGTTATTTAATTAAGGTACTTAGAACGTGAAGACTGTAATCAATGTTATTATCGTAGACTGTAATCAATGCAAAATTATAGCTAATTGAATTATCAATAATAGCTTTGCTGAATAAGGATATGATAATCAGGAATCTTTAATAATAACGAAAGATTTAGAAACTTATAGCCTAAAGCTACAAAAAGTATTATTAAAAACTTCATATTTTAAATCAGCAACGTCTCAATAACTAAAACTAATTACAAGGAAAAGATCGCACACCATGATTCACGATATATTTATGCCCGCCCTCAGTTCGACTATGACCGAAGGTAAAATTGTTGAGTGGACAAAATCACCTGGAGACAAAATAGCCAAAGGGGAAACGGTTTTAGTAGTGGAGTCGGATAAAGCCGACATGGACGTAGAATCTTTTAACGAAGGCTATCTAGCGGTTATTTTGGTGGAAGCAGGAAAAGAAGCACCTGTAGGTAGTGCGATCGCTCTAATAGCAGAAACCGAAGCGGAAATTGCCGAAGCTAAAAAGCAAGCAGCATCTCACAAACAAGGTGGTAGTACTCCAGCAGCCGAGTCCGCGCCTGTTACAGCCTCTACAGCAGTAGCTACAGCTACTACCGCTACAACAACTGCAACCAGTAACGGTAGTAATGCTTCTGGTAGAACCATTGCCTCTCCCAGAGCGAAAAAACTAGCTAAACAATTGAACGTAGACTTAAAAACTCTTCAGGGAAGTGGCCCTTACGGCAGAATTACCGCAGCCGATGTTGAGCAAGCTTCTGGAAAAGCCGTTACTACTCCTGCTGCAACTCCTGTAACTATTTCAGCGATCGCATCCACTCCTACACCTACTGTAGCTCCACCTGCACCTGTTGCGCCTCCCACGAGCGTTACTCCTGGTGAAGTTGTACCTCTAAATACCTTACAAAAAGCAGTGGTACAGAACATGATGGCAAGTCTGCAAGTGCCAACTTTTCATGTTGCTTATACTATTACTACCGATACCCTAGATCAGCTTTACAAGCAGATCAAATCAAAAGGTGTAACTATGACTGCACTGTTGGCAAAAGCGATCGCTGTCACCCTCAAACAACATCCTGTAGTTAATGCTGACTACGTTCAAGATGCTATTAGTTATAATTCGGAAATTAATATCGCCGTAGCAGTAGCAATGCCTGATGGTGGTTTAATTACCCCTGTGTTGCGCAATGCCGATCAAATGGATATTTATTCCCTTTCTCGCACTTGGAAAGATTTAGTCAACCGCTCTCGCTCTAAGCAACTCAAACCAGAAGAATATACTACTGGCACATTTACTCTATCGAACTTGGGTATGTTTGGGGTAGATAACTTTGATGCTATTTTGCCACCAGGACAAGGCTCGATTTTAGCGGTTGGTGGTTCTAAACCGCAGTTAGTTGCCGATGATTCAGGGATGATGGGTGTTAAACGTCAGATGAAAGTTAATATTACTTCCGATCACCGCATTATCTACGGCGCACAAGCAGCAGCTTTCTTAAAAGATCTAGCAACTCTCATTGAGACAAATCCTCAATCTTTAACACTGTGATGATTAGGCACTAGGCACTAGGTGCTACTTGAATGACTAATATCTAGGCGTGTTACCTTTTCCTCCCAACTTTTGGGGGGATTTTTTATTGCAAGTTTTATTTAATCAATACTTATTCCTTCGTTGCTTTTGAAATCAGGTTTTTCACAAATTTAAAGATATTATTTTTCAAATAAAATTTAAAATGTATTGCAATTCAAATGAAAATCTACTAGAATTGGATTCAAAATTAAAAGTAAATTAATTAGATTAAATAAATTAATTGCAATTATGATGAAATTTAGTTTGGTAGGTTGGTTATTAGCAGGAAGCTTGATAGGTAGTACATTGGTTGGCTGCTCTTCTGCCCAAAGTCAAAACCAAGAAGCCCAAGCCGAACCAGCACAAAAAGAAGTAAAGTTAACCTTAGTTTCCTATGCTGTTACTCAAAGTGCCTACGAAGAAATAATTCCCCAGTTTGTTGAACAGTGGAAAGAGAAAACAGGACAGGATGTAATAATTGAGCAGAGTTATGGTGGATCTGGTTCACAAACTCGTTCTGTTATTGATGGTCTAGAAGCAGATGTAGTCGCTTTAGCTTTAGCTTTAGATACTAAAAAAATTGAAGAGGCAGGTTTAATCGAACCAGGTTGGGAACAGGAATTACCTAATGAATCTATCGTTACTAAATCCGTGGCTGCTATAGTCAAACGTGATGACACAGTTAAAGCTACTCAATGGGCAGATTTAGCCAAACCAGGACTTGAAGTAATTACAGCTAATCCTAAAACTTCTGGGGGAGCAAGATGGAATTTCCTCGCTTTATGGGGTGCGGGACTCAAAGATGGAGAGTCACAGGCAGAATCTTATACCGAAAAAGTGTATAGTAATGTGCCAATCATGCCCAAAGATGCTCGCGAAGCTAGCGATGTTTTTTATCAGCAGGAACAGGGTACTGTACTAATCAACTATGAAAATGAAGTACTTTTAGCCCAAAACAAAGGAACTTCTTATCCTTTCTTTGTACCTACCGACTACAATATCTCAATTGATAGTCCTGTGGCTTTAGTCGATGCGAATGTAGATAAGCACGGGACAAGAGAGGTTGCTCAAGCTTTTGCTGAATTTTTATATACTCCCGTAGCCCAAAAAGAATTTGCTGAAGCTGGTTTTCGTCCTGTAGAGCAAACTGTCGCCCAGGAATATGCTAGTAAATTTCCTGAAGTCAAAAAACTCTACACAGTCAAAGATTTCGGCGGTTGGGACAAAATTCAGAGTCAATTTTTCGATGATGGGGCAATGTTTGACAAAATGCTTGCTAAAACCAGCCAAAAATAAACAAGAGTCGCTGATTTAGCTAACAACCTTTCTATTAATCTTGAGGACATAATTGATGTTTCATAGTTCTGCTCTAGATCTTAAGCGAGATTTTCAGTCTCAGACGATCAGTTTAAAGTTAATTCTCAAATTACCCAAACGCTATAAAATGAGTGAATTTTTACTCGCTTTAATTATGTTAACTGGAGTTCAACTATCTCCTTTGGGTAAACTAAGTGGTTTTGAATCGGATGAGTTTAACTGGTGCTATCTAGAAATGACTGGCATGATCTCTGACTTAATCGAAGTTGGATTATATCTTCAAGCTCTACCCGTCAAGATTAAGGTGACAGAAATCAAATTTGATTCGACAATTTTCTCTTCCAATAATTGACTATCATCGTGACTAATCTTTCCAATCATCTTTTACCCCTAAAATCGCTGAAAGTAGCTAAAGCTCAACGAAAATTTCCCGTAATTTGGGTATTGACCTTAAGTTATCTAAGCTTGATTTTATTACTGCCTATTACCGCTTTAATCACCAAATCCCTAACTATTGGTGTCGGTGAATTTTGGCAAACTGCTACTGAGCCTGTGGCTTTATCTGCTTATGAAGTTACCTTTGTTACTGCCTTGGTTGCAGGTTTAATTAACGGAGTCATGGGAACTTTAGTCGCCTGGATTTTAGTTCGCTATGAGTTTCCAGGTAAGAAAATTATCAATGGCGCGATCGATATTCCCTTTGCTTTACCTACTTCTGTAGCAGGTTTAGTTTTGGCAACTATTTATAGTAATCAGGGCTGGATAGGACAATTCTTTGATCCTTTTGGGATAAAAATTGCCTTTACTCGTTTGGGGGTATTGATCGCCATGCTATTTATTTCCTTACCCTTTATAGTTAGAACTCTCCAACCAGTTTTATTGGAACTTGAGCCAGAAATTGAACAGGCTGCTCACTCGTTGGGTGCAACCGATTCTCAGACTTTTTGGCGAGTTATTTTACCTCCTTTAATACCACCAATTTTGACAGGAATAGCTTTAGGATTTTCACGGGCAGTCGGTGAATATGGTTCAGTAGTGATGGTAGCTGCCAATATGCCTTTTAAAGATTTAATCGCTCCTGTTTTAGTCTTTCAAAAATTAGAACAATACGATTATGTGGGCGCAACTACTATAGGCACAGTTTTACTAATGGTTTCCTTAGTTTTACTGCTAATCATCAATCTTCTGCAACAGTGGAGTCGTCGTTATGCTGACTAAAAAAAATAATCAACTGCAATATATTTTAATAGCGATCGCACTTGGTTATTTAGCTTTACTTTTACTTGTACCTGCGATCGCCATCTTTTACGAAGCTTTTCACCAAGGAATTGAAACGTTTATCACCGAGATTAATGATCGTTCATTTTGGCAAGCTGTTAAATTAACTTTAATCACTACTGCGATCACTGTTCCTATCAATACAGTTTTTGGTCTGTGTGCTGCTTGGCTAATTGCTCGTAATCGTTTTCGTGGTAGAACTTTACTTTTAAGTATTATCGATCTGCCCTTCTCTATCTCTCCTGTAGTAGCAGGTTTGATGTTGGTCTTACTCTATGGCAACAATGGCTGGTTTGGTGGTTTATTCAAAGCTTTGGACATCAAAGTTATTTTTGCCCTCCCAGGAATTGTCTTGGCAACTGCCTTTGTTACTTTACCTTTTGTCGCCCGTGAAGTAATTCCTATCCTAGAAGAAATAGGCTCAGAACAAGAAACTGCTGCCCGTACTTTGGGTGCAAATGATTGGCAAGTTTTTTCTCGTATTACCTTACCCAGTATTCGTTGGGGTTTACTCTACGGAATTTTGCTCACTAACGCTAGAGCAATGGGCGAATTCGGTGCAGTCTCTGTCGTCTCTGGCAGTGTTTTAGGACAAACAGCAACTCTACCGATTTTTGTTGAACAAGCCTATAAAAACTACCAAGCAGAAGCAGCCTTTGGTGCAGCAGCTATTTTAGCTCTATTAGGCGTATTAACCTTGATTTTGCAGGAAGTTTTACAGAAAAAAACTTAATTGTTGATTATTAATTGCTAGTGGCTAGTTGTTATTTAATACCTACTACCTACTACCTACTACCTACTACCTACTACCTACTACCTATTACCTACTACCTATTATGAGTATTATTGTTAGCCAAGTTTCCAAAAAATTCGGTAATTTCCAAGCTTTAGAAGATATTAATCTCCATGTTGAACCAGGAACTTTAGTTGCTTTGCTTGGCCCTTCAGGTTCAGGTAAATCAACTTTACTTAGAACTGTTGCTGGTTTAGAAACCCCAGATACAGGCTCTATACACATCAACGATCGCGATACTACCCATTTGGATATTAGAAAACGCAACATTGGTTTTGTATTTCAACACTACGCTCTGTTTAAACATCTCACCGTCAGACAAAATATCGCTTTTGGTTTAGATATCCGCAAAAAACCCCGTAAAGTTATCAAACAAAGAGTTGATGAACTATTAGAACTAATCCAACTTCAAGGATTTGGCGATCGCTATCCTAATCAGCTTTCAGGGGGACAAAGACAAAGGGTTGCTCTCGCTCGTGCATTAGCAGTACAGCCACAAGTATTATTACTTGATGAGCCTTTTGGGGCGTTAGATGCCAAAGTCAGATTAGAATTACGCAGTTGGTTACGCCGTCTCCACGATGAAGTTCATCTTACTAGTATCTTTGTCACTCATGACCGCGAAGAAGCGATGGCAGTGGCAGATAAAATTGTAGTGATGAATCAAGGCAGAATTGAACAAATTGGAACACCTGCGGAAATATATGATCGCCCTGTCAATCCTTTTGTGATGAGCTTTGTAGGCGAGGTAAATGTATGTTCTCATAATACTTTTGACACAGTAAATTATAATCATACTGCCAATCAAGCTTCTCAAATTTTTATTCGTCCTCACGACTTTAAAGTCAGCAAAACACCACACGTAAAAGATTTACCAGCAATTATTCAACGAATTGTCCATTTAGGTTGGGAAATTCAACTAGAACTAAAATTACGCGATCGCTCGACAATTATTGCTCATTTAAATCGCGAAGAATTTAATCATCTTAATTTGGAAATAGGAGACAAAGTTTATCTGCAACCGCGTCAGGTTAAACAATTTAATTTAGTCTCATGAATACTTTAAACAATCAACAAAAATCTCACTCTACTTGGCAAAAGCCAGTTACCAAACTGGCACTTACTGACTTGAATCATCCAAGCTTTCATCTATCTCACTCTACCCCAGTCAAAGCAGATCTAGCGCCTTTAGAAGGAGATGTCGTAGTAGGTGACTATAAATTAGTCATCGAAACTGAACCTGAAATTGTTGTAATTATGGGTTACGCTGAATTTGGCGATAATTTAGAGATTTATAGTAATTTTTAAACGAAGGTTGATGATTGGTAACTATAGAATCATTGATGCTTAAGAGACAGTAGACAACGGAGAGGGAGGGATTCGAACCCTATTTTAACTTCCTGTTCACGCAATACCAATAACTCAAACACTTACTCACTAACGTTTTGAAGCTAAGTGAGTAAAAAATGAGTAAGGATTACACAGGTGAGATTGGTTACGAAACTTTACTATCCGATTTCAAGAGATACCAAAAACAAACGCCTAGAGGCGTAGGGATGGCTAGGAAAGGACAGAACATCTATTTGCAGTTTAAAACGCCTAATACTGCTAGAAAACAGTATGCCTGTGGATGTTCTTTTACTCTTGATGGCATGGTAGAAGCTCTCAGGAAGTCTAACAAAGTGGCAGAGACTCTAAAATCGTTTACATCTGAAACCAAGTTTTGGCAGTGGTACGACAAAGAGATTAAGGAAGAAAGTCAATTAGCAGACGACCAGATAACTTTTGGTGAAGCGATTACCAAAGTAGAGGATGACTTTTGGAGTAGACCGAGTAGAACTAAACGCAAGAGAGATAGAAGTAGTCATAGTGATATATCAAGCTGGAATAGAACCTATGGCTGTTTTTACAAACTTCTTCCCAATGAGAGTATCGTTAATCTAGAAGACATCATCAAGGTTATTGGTACTCAAAAAAAAGGTACTCGTAACTTTAAGTATGTTGTATCGGCTATGAAAAAATTAGTCAGAGTAAATAAGTATCAAGAAATCCTAGAAACCCTAGAAGGTATTAATGTTGTTCAGACCGAGGTAACCGACCTACAGACGGTTACCCTAACAGACTTTTTAAAATGGAGGAAAGAGGCATTAGGAGTAAGTAAACAATTAGATGAAAGATGTAATATAGAAGGTCGCAAAGCGTGGTTATGGGTTTTTTCAATGCAGGTAGTTTACGGATTAAGAATAAGTGAAGTATTCGCTATTAAGAATCTTACCGAGCCTTATAAAACTAAAGATGGCAAGATTATACCTGCTTTAGACGACCCTGGTAACACAGAAAACTTAGTTTACATAGGAAGTCATACTAACTTGGGAACTACGGTTAAGACGGGCTACAGACTAGCTCGTCCTATGATTCCTCCAAAATGTCCCGATTTGATGGAAAAGCTAGAAATCAAATCGCCTTTACTACCTGACAATAAACCTACTAGTACAGACCCCCTTAGAACTAATAAGTTTTTCGTGAGAATGGCATCACAAAGGTTGACAAATTGGAACGCTCCGTTTACTCAGACTCACGCTTTACGTCACCTAGCAAACATCAACGGTATGCAAGCTGGAATACCTCTAGAAGTCAGAGCGCAATCAATGGGACACACTCCAGCGATGAACGACTCTGTATACAAAAAGCGTCAGTCTACTCAGACAACTATCGACCTACTGCTTAATTCAAATACTCAAGCGATTGACTTCGTAACCGCTCTAGGTGAAGCGAAAAAGTTAGTTAAGGAAAATGAATCAGACAAGGAAACAATAGCCCGTTTACTATCGATTATTTACCAGAAAAACGAAAAGGATATTAACAAGTTACTATAGTTTTTAACGTCATCAAACTTACGACTTGATGGTCAATCCTCTAGATATAAGGCTCACTTGGTAGAGCCTTTTTTTTATGAGAATAACTGTTAGCATAAAGCTAGCTGTAATTGATTTAACTCAATGATTTAGGTCGTCACTACGTAAGGTCGGTGACGATTTTTTGTATCTATCAACCTATCAGCAGCTTGGTTATTATACGTCTTCCACTACGACATTCAAGGGTTTTACTACGTAAAAAATCTTCGATTCAAGCCCTTGACAGTCTTCGTGTTCGACTCATATTTTTAACCATCGCTGATAGGGTTCACTATCTGTTATTTTTACCCCAAGAAACCTAATTATTTACTACTTCTTAAAATTGGTGACACTCTAACTTAAACAGTACATAATTACTGATATAGAAACAACTAGAGGATAATTATGGTTACAGATAGAGCTAGGATTCAGAGTTACTTTGCAGATACGGAAGAAAAGGCGATACAGGATTACGCGAATAAGCACAGGCTAACGTTATCAAAGGCTGCAGAGGCTTTGGTTAAAAAAGGACTATCGGAAGGCAGTGAGACACCAGAAGGAGTAGTCCTAGATATGTTTTACGACCAAAGGATAGATGCGCTTTCTGAACGTCTAGAAGACATGGCTAGGGTATCCCAAGGTTCTGTAGATAAGGTTGAGAAACTAGAGTATCAGGTATGTTGTCTACAGGAAGATTTTGATAAGTACAAGCGATTGGAGAAGGGAAGGTATCCCGTGGAGTACTCGGATGACAGAATAGCTGCGATAACAGGTCAGAGAATAGAGACTGTGCGAGAATGGAGGCACAAACTAAGGAAACCTAGAGGGAAACGTGTACTCAAAGCTCTAGAAGGGATACGGCTTGAAGAAGGTAGATGGATTAAGCCTTACTAGTGGGTGTATCTGAAAAACGTAATACGTTTTCGTATTACGTTTTCTAGAAATGCTCTTATGCACTGGAATAAAAAATAAAAATCTGATAGGAAAATTGGAGAAAACCTATCAGGTAATACTTTTTGATTGAGGCATTATTTACTAAGACTATAGCAGCTTAGTACTGAATAGATGTGTTTATGCAAGAACATTAGGGTCTACACCAATAAACCTTACGGAGTCTGGGTATTCATCAAAATCAAGAGGAATTTTGAAACGCAAGCTAGCACTTCTTTCTGTGTAGTCAATATCTATCTGAACGCGGTTGACATATCTTGGGTCATCTGTTCCGTCAGGTCTTTTCTGTATCTGGTAATGCCTTTTCAAGGTCATAGCTATTCTTAGTATTTGGTCTTCTGCTGACTGTGAACCTGGAGTTGATATAGGTGCTGACATAGTAATTTAAATTAAAACTAGATAATATCTCTCTCATTCTTACCGAAGTCTTCTTTTTTGACCTCGGTATCTGCCTGCGATTCTCTCTTCCTTTCTGTTTTCTTATCTTCCATCGCAGTCTTAAACTCTTCCCTAGCTGCATCCAACTGTGTTTTACCTTCTGTTAATTCTTGTCTAATCTCCTGTAGTTCAATTACATCAGAACTAATGGAGGATATAGCTTCGGCTGCGTTTTCTAAAATTTCAGCCCCGTTTCTAAATTTCTCTAGTTTTAATTGAGCTTTGCTTTGAGGATTAACCGAATCAATCATTTGGTCGTAAGCATTCTCAAAAACTACTCCAGACTCTAATAGAGCATTACCTATTTTGCCTGTGTTTTCACAAGCTACCTCTGTAATAGACCTGGTTGTATCACCAATTTCTCTAACTAGGTTATATACGTTAGCCGATGCTTGGTAAACCCTGCTAGCAGCAGCGATTCTCGTAGTTAGAGCCTTATAACTTTCTGCCCCTATAATACTAGTTAACACTTCTTCTATTTTGCCTCTAACGGCTGCTCCGATATTAATAGGATTACTAGACTCATCCGTGATTCCCAAAGCGTCTAAAGCGACATTAGTGGCTTCTGAGATGGTCGTAGCCAAGTTACTAGATAGCATAAATGCATTATGAATAACGACCGCCGTAGTCAGAGCGTTCATAACTTTGTCTGCTTTTGTAGCCTTCCAAGCTGTGTCTGCGAATCTTTGTATTTTTTGTAGTCCATATTCAGAATGAGTCAAAACGTTTTTAATAGCTCCCAAGCCTGTTTGAGGATGAGCTAGGGCTGTATTGATTCCTGGTAGCCCTGTTGCAGGATTAGACAACGTATTTTTAATTGCTGTTGTCTGAGTCACAGTGACCCCTTGTAGTCCTACTACTGCGCCGTTGACTGCCGTAACTTTAGCACTAACAGGCGGTACTAAAGCAGGAGCTTGGCAGGTTAGCGTCGGTGGTCTATTGGTATTAGTGAATATTTGCCTGACAATATCTAGTCCTGCTACGGCTACCGCAATATCTGATACTGAGGGAAAGTTTTTATTATCAATTTTATTATTTGTATCATTGAGCCTTTGGTCTATCCTTTGAAACTGTTCGTTATTCAATCGTTCGTACTCCCTAACTCGATTATCGGATTCGGTTTTGATTTGTTCTTTAATCTGTTCTCTAGTGAACGTATTATTAGTTACTTCTTGCTTAACCAAGTCTTTTAAGTCAGTACCTTCACCACCATTGACAATTTTGTCTATACCTGCTTTGATATCTGCTGCAATTTTGCTGTCAAAAGTCTGAATAGTAGTCTTAAGATTGCCCTCTAGATTACCTACTCTGCTTTCTAATCCTGTAAAATTGCCATTTAAATTTCTAATATCTGAAGTGTTAATATTAGTTTTTTCGCTAACTGTTGTGACGATATATTTATCTGCTTTTTGGTCTACTAGACTAATAACATCTCCCAAAGTAGCCTTGAGAGCATCTACATCTGAGTTCAATTGTCCTGTCTGTATTCTTAACTGCTGATTTTCCAACCTTAACCGATTTAATTCAGCTTCTAGAGCTTCAACTTTTCTTATGGCTTCATCAGCCGTTGTTTTGGCGGTATTAGCCTTATCAGTAGCGGTATTAGCATCTGCTATGGCTCTATCTGCTTTAGCATCAATAGCGTTAACTGCTTCTATGGCTTGATTAGCTTTCGCCGATGCTTGGTTAGCTTTTGTAATTGCATCGTCAGCTTTTTCTGACGCTTCATTGGCTTTTGTGATTGCAGATTCGGCATTGATAGTAGCATTATTGGCTTTAGCAATCGCTTCATTAATTGCTTAAATCTATTCTGATAGGTGAAATTAGCCCTAATGCCTGTATCCCAAACATTTTGGCTTCATTAATTTTTGGCTCTTGTGCGCTTATTTGTGCTGCTAACTGTTCTTTTAAGGCTTGTAATTCTTGTTTGGTCGCTAAATTCTCACAATTAGACATATTTACCTCAAAAAGGATTCTACAGATATTCCTTGGTCGTTATAGCAACAGGTATAAGCACCACAGTCAACAGGACACGTTCCCTCGGGACATTCTTGACCTGCCCAGACTTCAGGGCAGACAGCTTTAGTTTTTTTGAGTACTTCTACGCCGTTTTTGTAAAAAGTTAAAGTACAGGTGTTAACAATGCCGTTGATACAGCTTTTAGGTGGAGTAGTGGTAGGGATAAACTCAACGTCATAGATATCCCCTGTTACATACGGTTCATTGTAACTACCTGGGACAGTTTTAAGTCTTACAGTGCCAGTACTTTGAGGACTCAGAGTAGATAAAATAACTTCAATTGTTCTTGGAGCGCAATTAGCAGCATTAGAATTACCTCCTGTACGTTCTGTATAAGAAATCTTGCCGTTAACGTTACTGCCGTTAACGAATTTCTCGAAACCAAGAATTGAGCCTGACCATGTACCCGTAGTAAAAACTGTTATTTCTTGTCCTGCTACAAAGCTCCTAGGTATACTAGGGGCTACCCCTTCTGGCGGAGAACTGCCACTACACTTAGCTTTGGCTCTAAAAGTGTAGTTAAAGCCTGGTGTAGTACCATATTGCCAATTTGATACAACAGAATAATTATCTACTCCAGTTATTTTGTTTACTACTTCCCCTGGGAATTGCCAATAATAAATAGAACTTGGCATAGCTTTTTAAAATTAAGCCTAAACTGCATTATCTGGGTCAAAAGCCGTAGCGTCGGCTGTATAGATAGCGAAATTAAATTCATTTTTTATTTGGCTGACGTTTTCTCTAACTTCAAACGTTTTAGGAGAAAAACTGGTCTGAGGCACCAAAGTATCGGTTTTATCTACAATTACTGCCCCATTAGCATCTGTAGCTGGCATTTGAGTCCTATGTAACCAAGACAACCAAGCTGCCAATGCCTGGGCAGGAGTAGCCGTAGCTGAATCTGCCAGTAGATTGCTGCCACTGGCATCATCAAAATCATTAAGGTTAATAGTTATAGAAGTTCCTGTTTTGGTAGCAGTTGCGCCAAACAAGTCGGTTAAAGATTGAGTCATTATTTAATCCTGCGTTTACCGATAAATCCTAACTTAGTATACTTGAACTAATCAATAACGACTAGAGGTAGTAGACGTGCCAAGTAATGACGTAGAATTATTTCAAAGTTTCTGTCAAAGATACATAAACAGACTGGTCAGAGAGCATTTTAGAGACGTGGAAGGAAGCGACCCCGATGACTTAAGTCGCTCTAGTCCCCGTTCTTTAATCAAACGAATATGTTTGCATAAAGACAAAGACCCACTTACGTTAACTATCGGTAGATTGCTTATTTGGTGGGTAGAAGCTAGAGGTTTATTTGATGAATTTATCTATGGGATTCCTTCTACTGACTTTGAGATTAAGCACACCTACTACCCACAAGTTCAACTTCACTTCAAAGAGGATAGGTACGAGGCTACAGATAACGACAGAATACCGATTAGAAGTGCCATAAGCTTTAGATGGCGAGAGGAAGATTACAGCGAGGCTAATATAACCGCCCTCAAGAATAAAATTAAAGCAGAATTTGTTACACCACCTTTTAATTACGGTAAGGGTAGGGAATGCTGGACGTACTGGGATGACCAAAAAGGATATCGGTTTACGGTATATGTCCAGAGTGAAGCTGAAGCTAAGAAAATCATTAGTCAAGTAATTGGCATTCAAGATACAGAAGTGCCTGATTGGGATAACAAACTAAGGGAACATAAAGACAACGTTAATTACACTACTCCTGGGACGGTTAGAGTCATGGGTGAAACTAAACGCAAACCAAGAAAAAGACCCGTGGGTACGGTGAAATTTGCCTATGCAGAATTATTTATCCCTGGAGTAACTAAACCGATTGTTTTGATAGACCGTACAGGCAGTAAATTGGGAGCATTAGAATTCGCTTGAGAAATTTTACGCCCTATAGGTCGATACTCCTGATATATCACGTCAAACCCTTCAGAAATAAGTTATCAACAGTAATGTAATGATTTAATTAATTTATAAACACATGGGCAGACCGTTTTCGGATTTAGAACAACAAGCTTTGAGATTAATTGCTGGTGGGGGTGACCCTTTAACTGGTAACGACGAAGTTTTAAAAAAATATTGGAAGTGGAGAATTAACCCAGGTGACCCTTCTCACGATTTACCTGCTGCTAGTTCAAGGACTATTGACAGGCAGACAAACGAAATAGGGATTTCTCCTTTTGGTCTTGACCTAGCAGCAGGTCAAGTTGCTAAAACGACTATTTCTATTAGGTCGGCAGCTTTTTATAATGCTTACAAAGCCGAACTTGGTCTAAAGGAATTATCTGCTACTGTTATTGGCATTCCTCTGGATTTTCGACCTGCTAAAATCTATGCCCGTAAAGGCGCAGCAGCGACTTCACGAGAGGAAACAAGTCGTATTACTGGTAGAAAATATAGAACTCGCTTTCAACCGTCTGATGAAGGATTTACCTCTCCTTTCGGAACTAAAGCATCAGGTGATGATATTGCTGAACGCCAAGCGGTGTTAAAACCTCTGGTTGGTGGGGCTTCTGGGGTTGGAGTAGTTACCTTCACTCCTGAAAGATTCAAAAGCTAATTAACATTATGCTCATAGACGATTTATCAGAATCTATGTTTTTATGGTTACCGTCTCACATGGTTGAAGACTCTGAGGCGGTAACGGACGTAACCAAGGCTAATGGGTTAATCCTAGATTTCTGCGACCAAGAAATTTGTCTCGAACAAGTTTTAGATGAATTTTCTACTATAGGAGTCTGTATGGATACCTATCTAGACAACTTGGATTCAACTATGAGGCGGTTAGGCGCGTAGTTAAGCTGTGTTTACAAAAGCAGACTTAATTTGTTTTACTAGCCTCAAGATTAACTATTAGTCAAACACAGTAATTAAACACGACAATTAAACACACCAATTAATTGATTAATTGACAATGACTTGGACTGAAATAGGGTCGTGGACTGTTGTTGACTACGAAACGTTGTTATCGGTTAACTTTACGTCGAGACTGATAGTCAAGGTATCAGGAGTAGCTAATTTAAGACCTAGTTGGAATTGGGCTGGTTATTTCTATCAGTACTTGGATATTGAACCAGTTGGTTTAACTCGTATTGATAGAAAAATCAACATTTCAACTAGAGAAGCAGTTTTATTTGTTCCTGAAATATTTAAACCCAGTTACACGCTTAAGTTTATTCGTGCTGACTGGATTGATTCACTAATTCTTACTATTTACGAAGATTATATGCCGCTAAACTTTGAACCAATTGTTAATGTCCCTAGTACTTCTGCTAGTTCCGCTACTAGTGTTACTGTTCCTATTTCTACTACTTCTGTAAGTTTATTGGCTGCTAATACTAACCGTAAAAAGCTAGTGATTGCCAACAACACTAATCAAGACTTATACGTTGACCTTGATGCTACTGCTGCTGTTGCTGACCATGCAATTAAAATTCCTAGAGTTAGTGCCTCTGGCTTTATTGCTACTTATGAGCTTGAACAATACACAGGTGTTGTTTCTGGTATTTGGGGTGCTGCTGGTACTGGTGCTGCTTTAATTAGGGAGATGATTTAGATGTTAGACCAAGAAATTAACAACATAATTGCTACTCAGATAAACGGCTGGACTCATGTAGACGGCATTATTTATCAAGACCAAGATAATAATTACTGCTACTTGGCAGATTATTGTAATTCTATTGCTCACGCTTTAGATTTAGCTAAGGCGCATCAAATTGGATTAGCTCCCAGCGAGACTGGCTGGCAAGCTTATTCGGTAGTCGATGCGAATATTAATAGTACTGATGAACTAGCAGCTAAATCAATCTGCCTGTGTTTGTTAACTATGCGTGGAGTTAGTTAACGGTAACGTTAAAACTTTGAGAATTGATGAATTTATCGATTAAAGAGCAACGAATAAAAGCCTTGTCAATCCTAATTGACAAGTGTATTAACCAAGAGTATCTGCTAATTGACTATTACATCGATTCTCAATGCCGACAGGTACTCGGTTTACCTGAACGACCAGAAAGTACCCTTCCTTACGTTAGCTGGATGACATATAATCCCATGAGCAAAGCACCCGTGGGCAGGATATCTAAAAACGGTTTAGAGCTAATTAAACGCTGGGAGGGTTGCAGAACAAACGCTTATTTATGTCCTGCTAACGTCTGGACTATTGGCTACGGACATACGAAAACAGCTAAACCTGGGATGATGATTAGTCACAGCAAGGCTGATGATTTGCTTCTAGAAGACTTAAAGCGATTCGAGGAAGCTGTCAGGCGACTGGTTGCTGTTCCTTTGAATCAAAATCAGTTTGACGCTCTTGTCAGTTTTACTTTTAACGTCGGCGAGGGTGCTTTAAGCGGAAGTACTTTATTGAGACTACTAAACGCTGGTAATTACAGTAATGCTGCTAGTCAGTTTAGCAAGTGGGTATACGCTGGTAAAAAAGTATTACCTGGCTTAGTAGCTCGTAGAGAAGACGAATATCAATTGTTTATTAAACCATGACTCAAAGATATCTTTTGGGACTTCCTCCAGTGAGCTTAAATTGCATTTCTGGGGGAATTTTTGTATTCATCGTCTGTTTAGGTATACGTGTGGCTCGTGCGCCTGATGTCGGGCTTAAAATAGCTAATACTCAATTAGTAGTTGGTACTAGTGCTAGTAAGCTTGATGAACTAGCTAGAAAGTTAGACGAACAGACTAGGGTAATAGGGCAGAAAGACAAGGCTTATGAACAGCTACAAACAGCTTATGAACAATCACTAGACAGAGTAGGTGAAGACAGACAATTGTCTACTGCTTTTGAGAAAGTAGAAAAACTACCTGAAGTACAGAATATTGAAGAGATACAACAAGGAATTTCTGAAACCAAGGAAGATTTAAATCAAAGATTTAAATCAAAGATTTAAATCAAATTTTAAGTGAGTAAATGTGTATCTAGAAAACGTGACACAAAAACGTGACACGTTTTCTAGATACACATTTACTTAGAAGTAAAAGTAAAGTTTTTATATATAGCTTTATTCCCCTGGCCAAGCCCTTCCCACCCCTAGTATATTTCTTCTGGAGCATAGGCGGAAGAATTATTATTAATATAAACGCTTAATTTTAACGCTGTCAAGTAAACTTAACTATTACTTAATAATATTATTTGTAATCACTTATTCCCAATTTTTGCTTCTAATCTTTATCGTTAAATTTCAGTAACATTACTGATGCAAAAACTGGGGGGGTACATACTTAATTGAGCTTCTGAAGATAATATCTTTACCCTTAAATTAAGGCTCTAAAGGATTAAATTTCAAGCTAATCCAATTATTAAGTAACGTAGATTATGCCAGAAATAATATCTATTACCTGGAGACAATTAACAGGTAATAAATTCAATAAGTCTCTAGATTCTGCTATGCTTTCTGAGGCTGGAAGTGTTGCTACTTTACAAATTAGAAGGATAGGTACTAGAGAAAAGGATGTCTACAGTGTTAATTACGATAGAGAATACGCTGTTGAGTTTATCTGTAGAAAATTTTGCAAACCTTTATCTTTTTTGGGTAAGAAAAAAATCTTAGAACTTGTTAACGACGCTTGGGAATTGTACGAAAAAAACAGTTTAAATCCTCACTTTGTTAACGAGCCTGTAGATTAATTATGTCAGCCTTAAAATATAAATCAAAAGTTGTTTTCTGGGATAGAAATAAGCAAGCAGTAATTTGTAAAGCAACCGCAGATAAGTATCGTCCAGGAAACAAAGACAGGCTACCTGAACATATCTTTAGATTTGATTCTACCCATGAGTTTCATGTTTATTTAGAACTCGTGAGGATGTATGGAGATACCAGGATAGTTAGACAGTATCCCCTTGAAATCTTTCCTAGAAGCTTCTGTTATCCGAACGGCAAGAAGTGGAAAATAGACTTTGCAATCATGAACAGTGCTGTTTCTGATTATCCCGTTCGTTACGTTGAAGCCAAAGGATTGTTGCTAAATGAGTTTAGATGTACGCTGGGAGCTTTTGAACAAAACGACTTTAATAACTTTCTGCGTCTGTGTCTAGTTTTCCCCAAAGCGATACCCGTTGAAACCAACTTAATCAAAGCTCTTTTTTATTCCGACCGTCAGGATATGTTGTTAACCCTACCAGAGCTTAAACATCTACAAAGACTACCATGACCCCAATTGAATCGATGTACGATAGCAGACTTGTCGTACTGCTAAACACTATTGCCACTTTAACCGAGGCTCTAGCTTTGCATCATGACCAAGACCCAAGCCTAATCTTGGCTGAACATATTTATCACGAGACTAAAAAAGTACTTCAGAAAGGCGAGGAAGCCCCCCTTAACGGCGTAAAGAGAGCTTACCCACTTTTAATTAGTTCTCTTGATTAATCCTTTCAAAACAATACCCAAAAATTAGAAATTATGACAGTTGCATACTTAGACCCTTACAAAGACGACCCTTATGGCAAACTCAAGGGAGACAAGGCGGATTGCTGGTTTAAAATCAACTTCGATGAAGCGAGGTTGTATCCTATCGATACTGGTTACATTCTTGCTGGTTTCGTTACTGGTTATGCTGGTGTGGTCAGAAGCTTCAAAGCTAGTGAACCACTCACCCCTGGATTGTGCGCAATACCGATATACAACAAAGAGTACGAGATAAGGGGAAAGGATAAAGATAACCAATGGCAGTCGGTCAAATACCAACCTTCAATAGCTGAAGCTGCTATATGTGAGTTAATAGATACCCACAAGAGTACTTATCTAGTTGATGGTTTGGGTATAGGTGGGGAATTAAGCTTCAGTCCCGACGCTCAACTACAGTCGTTCGACCAAGCGATGCTTAAGCAGTTCATTAAGGATAGCTCTAGGATTGAGACGGTAACTCTAACTGGTAAACTACCCGAATACACACCAGCCTCAAGTAACGGTCAAAAAAAAGGTTGGAGTGGTAGCAGAGGTGCTTCACTCGATGAAAAGTTAGAGTTTATCAAGAAAGAATTAATTAGCTCTGTAGCAGCTACAGGCTTTACTACTGAGAACTCTTTAGGAGTACTTACCCAGCAAATGATTCTTGAACATCGAGACGACGAGAGATTTTTAGAGATTTATTTTGATATGCTCATGGCTATCGCTCGTTAACTATGCCCTACGATTACTCACAATTATTTAAAGGTGAGGATAGCTGTGTTGATACCTGGAGAGATATTTACGATGAGTCTTTATCTCTACCAGACAACCTTTTATCTATTCTCAAAAGAACAATATTCCTTCCTTATGACTTCTATGACATCATTACTGCTTATTTTCTGTTGCCTAGTGCCTTATGCCGAGTCGTACCCTATCTTTTCCTTTATGGACAATCTGGCAGTGGAAAATCTACTATCGCTAAGATTGCATCAAATTTGCACGGCGTTAGCATTAATAGCTCTAGTGACACTTTTGCTGGGATAAGGAACAGCTTGAATGATAGGCGTACTGCACAGATTGAGATACAGTCTAATGACCCAAAGTACCCTTCTGTTTATACGGCTGTAGAACGTAATACCTGCATGGTTTGGGATGATGTAGATAGTAGCGTCTTTACTAACAATCCTGACCTTTATAGACTGTTCAAGTTTGGTTACGACCGAACTACAGACAAGATAACTTTATCATCTAAAGAGGTAGGGGAAAACTTAGAGTTTAGGTGTTTTTGTCCCAAGGTATTTAGCAGTATCTCACCCTTGCACCTAGACGACCGCTTTAGAGAGTTAAAACGCCGATTAATAGTAGTTCCTTGTAAGCGAATCGAAGAGTTACCAGAAGAAAGGTTAGCAGAATTAGGTGTGACTTTAGGTAGTTGGAATAGTAGCTTAATTGATATCACCGCTTACGATTGGAAAGGCTTTAGTAAAGTATTTGATGAATTCTGGGATTTAGACACCGCTCAAGCTTTTATGGTGACTAGAAAAGCGTTAAGTACTACTACTAAGGGATTGTCATCTCAACAGAGAGCTATATCTTTAGATTTACTAACTACAGGATTAACCTGCGGTATCTGGAATGATGAAACTGAAGCTATGGGTAGATTAAAAGCTTACTGGAACTGGTTTAGCTCTGAGACAGAAGTAAATGCTGGTTTAGGTACTTTGCTTAAACAGCTTGTCAGACAGGAAGAAGTTAATGCTAAGAATGGAAACAGACCATTTGAAATATACACACCGCAGATAAGAGGACAAGTAGAAATCTGGGTTGCTCAAGGTTGGCTGATGGAAAAGCCTAGACCTAAAGAAATTAGAGAACTCATGCTTGACCTGGGTATGAGATTGCAACAAGGTAGATGGATTAAGGGATAACAGAATTATGGAATTTACAGAAGACGAATTAAAGCTTATTTTTAACGCAGTTGGAATAGTTGGCAGTAGCCACTCTCAAGACTTAAGCAACCTTAAAGCTCAAATTCGATTAGACAAGAATTTTTTTTTTAGCAAGCTTGATAGTCTTGATACTACTCTTTATTACGTACAAGCCTGTGCTTCGATTCGAAACAAAATTGCGTCAGGCTTGCTTAGTGAACAATTGACCGAAAACGAGGTTGACGCAGTGAGTAAGTGCTTTGAGGCTGCTAAGGAACACCGAGAAGAGTTTGACGCAATAATAAAGTCTTATGAAAAACGCTCAAGAGAGTAACTTTGATTTCTGGGCTACTAAACACGCTATAGATGACGAGGTAGCCCGTCTAGGTTGGTCGAAGGAAAAGTGTATCGTTTACATTAAACAACGCTATAACGCACGTTCTAGATTAGCTATGACTGATGAACAACTGATGAGCTAAGAAGCTCATCTTCAAAGTTTACCGACTAAAGAGAATGTAACGACCAAGTTTAAAAGTAGAAAACGGGAACGTAGACGTAGGCATTTCTAAAACGTGACACAAAAACGTGACACGTTTTTCAAAGACGTTAACTAGCAAAGGATTAAATCATGGATACCGAACAAGACGTTATGTACATCAATCTACCTGGAGAATTATACGACCTTGTTTCAGGAGTAGCGGTACAGAGAGATTTGAGTATAGGAAGAGCTTTAGAGGCGATTGTAGCTGAATGGGCTGGAATGATAATTAGTCAGTCTATTAGCGAGAGTAAGGACGATGAAAATAAGAATGATACTGATAACCCTAGTAACCTTATAGTTAGATTTGACACCCTAGAGGTATTAATACAAAACGTAGCTCATAAGATTGATTGTCTGCCTTGTCGTGCGTCTGAAAGAGATGATGACAGAACAGAAACTCTGCCTTGTCAGGAAGATTAGACAGACTAATTTACTGATTTGACTTATTGGCTGATAGATGGGATAATACCCGTCTTTTTTTTTGCGTATCAGAAAAGCGTTGCGAGATTAGTACAGAAGTAGTAAATCTATTGTTACTTGTGAAGTATGCAGAGAGAATTTATTTAAGCGTTTAATTAATTAGGGTATGTATGTATCCGTTTACCCACGTTTTAGGTTGTGTTATTTTCCTAAGTGAGTAAGTTTTGAGTAAGAGTGCTGTAACGAGGGGAGTTGTTCGAGCGTAGAATCCTTTAGGCTCAAGCGACAGCGAAGAGCGGAGAGGGAGGGATTCGAACCCTCGAACAAGTCACCCCGTTACAGCATTTCCAGTGCTGCGCCTTCGACCACTCGGCCACCTCTCCTGGTGACGTTACGAATTAACATTATACATGGTTAATTATCCCTGTCAAAGTTTTGAGTCTTTCTTTTTGCTGTAGACTCAAATTAAATAATCTAAGTTATTTAAAACAGCAAATATATGAAATTCAATGATTAAAACCCATATTGTTAAAATTCGCGATCGCACGACTGACAAACAATATATTGTCGAAGTTCGCGAAGATCAATACATTTTACAAACTGCTGAACAACAAGATGCTAAATTGCCTTTTCTCTGTCGTAATGGTGCTTGTACCAGTTGTGCGGTAAAAATTATCTCTGGAGAATTATACCAACCAGAAGCAATGGGATTATCTCCCAAACTGAAAGAACAAGGTTATGCTCTGCTTTGTGTCAGTTACCCTCGCTCAGATTTAGAGGTAGAAACTCAAGAAGAAGACGAAGTATATCAAATGCAATTTGGTCGCTATTTCGCTAGAGGTAGAGTCCGATTTGGCTTACCTTTGGATGAGGATTAAAAAAACAAAAACATAACCACTGACAATTAACAACTAAGAACTTAATCTTGTTGATCATCGTTCTGCTCATGTTTAGGATGGACAAGATTAAAGTAATTATTATCTACTGTTGTCTGGTTTGGTTATTTGGTTGTAGTTCCCAATCTAGTCAGGTTAATTTAGTTTCTGGTACAGTGACAAAGGTGAATAGTGGTCAAACTATAGAGGTTGTTTTGACGAAGTCATCGCAGGCTTTGTCGTTTCACGGCAAAGTACCGATGACTGAAACATCTAAGGTTGCCAAAATCAGAATCACAGGTATTGATGCACCAGATTTACGTCAGTCTCCCTGGGGAAAAAAAGCCCAACAGAGATTAACAGAGCTAGTCATGGGATTACCTATTCAATTGGCAATAGAAACTTCACATGATCGTTATCAGCGTCTTAATGCTCATATTTGGCAGGATAAAACCCTTGTAAGCCAACAATTAGTTACAGAAGGTTGTGTACTGGCAAACACAAGCTATCACCATGACTATAGTAAGCTGCTAATAGATGCTCAAGAATATGCTCGCTTGATGGGTTACGGAATTTGGAATCCGCAAGAAGCAATGCGTCATACTCCTGGTCAATTTCGCTCAACTATTAAAGATAAAAATTAACAGATTTATAGAATGACTCAACTTGCTGCTCAACAACTACAGATATTTTTAGACGTTGCTACCGAATCAGTCCTAGCTGCGGGGGCAATTTTAAAAGAACGTTGGGGTAAATTAAATTATATTCAAGAAAAAGGTCGTCCAGGAGATTTAGTTACTGAAGCCGATAAACTCGCAGAAGCAGCAGTATTAGAAGTTCTCCAGCGACATTTACCAGAACATCAAATTTTAGCGGAAGAGTCGGGAGCTTTGGGTAATGCAAATAGTCAATATCTCTGGGCGATCGATCCTTTAGACGGAACAACTAACTATGCTCATGGATTGCCGATGGCAGCTACTTCTGTAGGTTTAATAATTGATGGTGTTCCGTCGGTGGGAGCAGTTTATAATCCTTTTTCTGATGAATTATTCCGCGCTGGAAAAGGTTTAGGTGCAACTTGTAATCGTCGTCCCATTCAAGTCTCTAAAACCACAGAATTAAGTAAAAGTTTGTTAATTACTGGTTTTGCTTACGATCGCCGTGAAACTACAGACAATAATTATGCGGAATTTTGCCATTTGACTCATTTATCTCAGGGAGTTCGTCGTCTAGGTTGTGCTTCGATGGATCTAGCAGGGGTTGCTTGTGGCAGATTAGATGGTTATTGGGAAAGGGGAATCCAGCCTTGGGATATGGCAGCAGGGATCGTCATTTTGGAAGAGGCAGGCGGTAAGGTAACAGCCTACGATGGTAGTCCTTTGGATATTAATTCTGGTCGTATTCTTGCCACTAATGGTTTAATTCATCAGAGTTTGAGTCAGGCATTATTAGAAACTCCTGCACTGTCAACCTGGAAATCTTGACCAGGGCTATGCCTACGGCAGCTACGCAAACGCTTTTGAAGGCAAACGCCCTTGAAGGTAGAGGGTAGAGGGCAGAGGGCAGAAAGAAAGATTTACAAAGCGATTTTACAGATAAATTTTTCCAATCAATGATAAAAAATATTTATATCCAAACTTGTTTTGTATTTCGTTAGATTATTAGTAACGAATAGTTAAGCAAAACAACTCAACAATCATGACAAGTGTAATCAATCGTAATCAAAAATCTTTAAATCCTTGGCAATTCTGCCAAAAATGGCTCGATCAGTTAGAGATTCAAGAAGAACAAATGGCACGACGCATTGTAAAATTGATTCCTGCTCAATGTCCTTTTGCACGTGAAATACAAGTATTTGGTAGAGTTATTTTGCGCATTCCTGCTTTGTGTAAATTTAATCCTTTATATGAGCAACTGATAGGATTGCGGTTTCGCGCACTTTGCTTTCTCGCTGATGTTTGTGGTGAAGATATCACACCTTATTGCTCGTAGGCAAAGGAAAAAAATATTTAGTTAAATGTGGCAATGGTTCGGTATACTCTCTACAAATGGTGATTGATATCCCCAGTGGCAACATGGAAGAATTGGGTTTAGGATAAATAACCTAGCTAATATGTAGGTTAAAGCAACCTAAATAATCTCAAATCAATTGTTGCAATTTCCTCTAAATTCAACTATCCATAGCATCTAGAGAATTAGAATTAATGATCTCTGCCACAGTTAAAATACCAACCCTCGATTTATCCCAAGCCAACCAACAATTGGAAAATGCTGAAGCAACTTCTGTAGTTGAATGGAGTGCTGAAACTTTTAGTGATGGCTTGGTTATGAGTACTAGCTTTGGGATTCAGGCAGCAGTCATGTTGCATCTTGTTACTAGAATTGCTCCTAATATTCCTATAATCTGGGTAGACACGGGTTATTTGCCCTCAGAAACCTACCAGTTTGCTGAACAACTAACTCAAAGGTTAGAACTTAATCTCAAGGTTTATCAATCCCCCATATCTCCTGCTCGTATGGAAGCTTTATACGGTAAGCTATGGGAACAAAACGATGTAGAAGCTTTCAACCGCTACGACCAAATCCGTAAAGTTGAACCTATGCAACGAGCATTAAAAGAGTTAAACGCTACTGCTTGGTTAGCTGGACTCCGTAAAAATCAGACTGATCATCGCCAAGGTTTAACTAAAGTCGAAAAGCAGGATAATTTATATAAGATTTATCCGATTTTAGATTGGAATGCGAAAGATATTTATCAGTATTTAACAGCCCATGACTTGCCTTATCATCCTTATTTTGATCAAGGTTATGTTTCTGTAGGAGATTGGCATTCTAGTCGTGCTTTCACGGCAGATGATACCAACGAACGAGATACTCGTTTTAATGGTTTAAAACAAGAATGTGGTTTGCATCTACCTCAAACTGCTGGTGAAGAAGAAAGTCTTAATTCTAGTAGTCTTTAATAAATAACCAGAAAAAGGGCTATAAACGGCTTTAAATTTTTCAATTTGGATTTCTAAGAGGAAAAGTTTTGAGTTTAGAGGGAAATAGCAGTTTAATTCAAACAGATTGGAAATCTCCGCCTATTAATCCGATGGACTTAATGAAGGACTGGGTAAGACAAGCAAAAGAGGCTGGTATTGCAGAACCATTGGGTCTAACTTTAACTACAGTTAATCAAATTGGCTGGTCAAGAAATAGAGTGGTTTTAGTGAAAGAGTTTTCTGAATCTGCAATTATCTTTGGTTCAAGTTCTTTGAGTGAGAAGGGTAGAGATATTGAACATAATCCCAAAGTAGCTGGTAGTTTCTGGTGGCGTGAAAGTGTTCAACAGATTCATTTTCGAGGTTTTGCTTTTGTAGCTTCGACAGAAAAATCTAATCAATTGTTTTACGAGCGATCGCACAGCGCACAAGCTGTAGCTATATGTTCTCAACAAAGTCAAATTCTGGAGTCTGAATTAGATTTAAAAACAAAATTTACAGCTTTAAACCAGTCTGAACAACCTTTAACCAGACCATCAACTTGGCAAGCTTATCAAATTACACCAATTGAATATGAATTTTGGCAGGGTGATGCTAGTCGCTTGCATAAAAGATTACGTTATGACAAACAACGTAGTGTCTTAACTTGTCACGAATGCTTATTAGCTATGTACTCTGGGTTCGGGATGTAAGTTGGTTAATATACTACTTTCATATTCCCCTAACTCCGCTAAACGCTGCTCAATAGTAGCACGCTGGCTGTAGTGTTCTGCCAATAGCCAATAAATTCCATAATGGCGGGCTTCTGATGCCATTAAACTACGATAAAACTTAGCTAATTCTGGTTCGGGGCAGTATTCTCCAATTAAACCGAGTCTTTCGTGGGAACGAGCCTCAATAATCGCCGAAATCAATAATGAATCAATTAAACGCTCTGGTTCTTGATGACGAATTTGGGATTTTAGTTGGGTAAAATAGGGAGGCGCATTTAAGGGTGCTAAGGCAATACCTCGTCTTTCTAACCATTGGTTGACCAGTTCAAAATGCTCTAATTCCTCTTGGGCGATCGCTGTTAACTGCCGAACTAATTTTTGATGAGCAGGATAACGAAACATCAGATTGATTGCTACTCCTGCTGCTTTCCGTTCACAATGGGAATGATCTAGTAAAATTGTATTTAAGTTAGAAATTGCTTGCTCGATCCAATTTGAACTAGATGGCTGTTGTAAGATTTTTATTTTGGCAGTTGCCTCGGCAAAAACTACTCGATTATTCATTGTCCTTCTATACTGAGAAAAGTTATTTTTTTCTTGTTTCTATTGATCTGTAATGGTCAATCAAAATAAGCCGTAAGAGAGATATATAATCTGCTAATTAATTGGGAATACTTACTAGTAAGTTAACAATTTATTTTTATTATCTGTGAAATCACCAACCATAAAAAGCAATTGTTACTATGCACATCGTTAAAACAGCCAATATGACCAAGCACCGTAGAATTGTCATTGGTGACGTACATGGACACTATGACACTTTAATGACATTGTTAGATACCATTTCACCTAATCCTAAAGATGAAATTTATTTTTTGGGTGATTTAATAGATCGAGGCCCTAAAAGCGCGCAGGTGGTTGATTTTGTGATGCGCAATAAATATCAATGTTTGCGGGGTAATCACGAAGAAATGCTGTTGGATGTAGTTGGTAGTGGTGAAGTATCAATTGAACTATATCAAGGTTGGTTATATAGCGGTGGTCATGCTACAGTTGCTAGCTACGATAATAAAATTCCCCAAGAACATATAGATTGGATCAGAAATCTACCGCTTTATCTAGATTTAGGGAATTATTGGCTAGTTCACGCAGGAGTCAATCCTAATATACCTCTACAACAACAAGGGGCAGATCAATTCTGTTGGATTAGAGAAGAATTTCACGGTAACGATCAAGCCTTTTTTAGTAACAAGTTGATTATTACAGGTCATACGATTACTTTCACTTTGCCAGGAGTGCAGCCAGGACAAATAGCAGCAGGAAAGGGATGGTTAGACATTGAGACAGGAGCATACCACCATAATAGTGGCTGGATGACTGCCCTCGATCTCGATCATCATAAAGTTTATCAGGCTAATGCTTTAGACGGTCGAATTCGGATTATGCCTCTGAGAAAAGCGATCGCTAAAGTTGATGCTTCAACAGTTATGGCTCGCAGAGTACGTAAAAGAGCTTGATTATAACCTATAACCTATAACCTATAACCTATAATTGCTTGACAACGAAGTCAGAGGTTTTTACCTTTGACCTACTATTTAAAAGAAACTTGCTACTTTGACCACTGATGACTGATGACTGATAATTTATCCTTGATCGTTTCTATCACTGTTAACTGATGTATTTTGTTCTTTAAGATGGTCGCTCAATCGTCTTAATACACCATTAATAAATCTAAATCCGTCCTCATCAGAGTAGCGTTTAGCTAATTCTACCGACTCGTTAATCGCTACTCTCTCAGGAATCTCTAAATAAATTATTTCGGCTACGGCAATTCGGAGAATATTGCGATCAATTTGGGGTAAACGGCTTAGTTGCCAAGCTACCAAAACATTTTCTAGTAGCGTTTCAATTTCTTGGCGATTTTCATTAACTGTTTTAATTAATTCTAGGGCATACTGCCTAACTTGCTCTTTGTTAGTAAGCTGTAAGAATTCAGGAAATTCGAGCGCTACTCCCAGACGATTTACTGCGGTTTGCGAAACTTCTAGGGCTTCTTGAATCATTACCTTAGCACTATTTAAATCCGTAGCACGGGTTTCGCTATTTAATAAACGCTCTTCACCCCGTTTGATTTCTGCTGAAGCTGCTTCGAGGTTATCTTGTACTTCGATAATTAAAGTGCGAATCGCAGCCACAATTAGATTGTCTAAATCTTCGTCGGTAAGTTTGTTTTGTTGAGTTTTTATTTGACTGATACTTAAGAGTGCCAATTCACGAGCAATACTGCGGGGTTGTTTGCGGAGAGCCATTTTTCTCAATTCTAAATCAAGCCCAACTATTATACAGCCTCATTTCCCTTAACTCTCTTCTTCTACGGTAATCAATTCAGATTTCTCTGAAATATAGTCATTGTCTAAAACAACTTTTTTATCTGGCTTGGGTATAGATATGGGAGGTTTGACGGTAGGAGTATCAGGAGTAACAATTCCACCAGATATTAATACTTTAAAGGCATCTTCAATGGAAATATCAATATCAATCACATCCTTTTGAGATACGATCGCATACCATCCTGATGTAGGATTGGGAGTAGTAGGTATAAAAACATTAATCATTTCTTCTTGTAAATGGCTTTGTAGCTGCGGACTTATTTGACCTGTTACAAATCCTAAACTCCATACGCCTTTGCGAGGATATTCTACTATTATCACCCGTCTAAACTTATTTTTAGAATCACCCAAGAGAGTCTCTAAAATCTGTTTGAGGGTTTTATATACTGATCCTGCTAGGGGAATAGCCTGAAGAAATTGCTCACCAAAATCCAGTAACCAACGTCCAACAATATTCCGCGCCATCAAACCGATAATCAGAATACTCAGCAAAGGTACGGCTAATCCCACTGAGAAGTTGAGAATATTAGTTAAAAAAGGATCTAAGCCGTCAAAGGGATTAATTTGTTTTGGTATACGAGTTAATATTTCAATCGCCCACCTAGCAATCGAAATAGATAGCCAAATAGTTGTGGCTAGAGGAATTACTACTAGTAATCCCGCGATTAAATCATTTTTTAAATCTTGTTTTAAACGTTGCAGCACAGAGCAATTACTCTCCTTACAACTGAATTTGTATTAATCAAACCAAGGGTTACAGACGAATTTAATTTAAAATAAAACGGCATTGTGTCACTCCTACACTTACTGTAAGTTGTAAAACTTATGAAGAATTATTGCAACTATTGACATTTTGCTTGTATATAGATACTATCTTATTTTTTCCTTAATCAGCTTAATCACTACAGATATTAGCTTTACATTTTACCTTCCAATATCAAAGATTAAGCATTGTACATCAGTTTCATCGGTTCAAAAGATTTAACTAAAAATCAGCATGATTTCTAAATATATTTAAAATTTTGGTAAGCAATTTTAATTACAGTCTTAAGATTGGCTAAGATAGCTCTTGCCCACAGACAGCAATCTCAGGATTATGAACAGAATTATTGAAGTTTTAGCTGATAAATCCTCTTTAGTCGAGCGATCGCAAGAAATTATTTTATCTCGTTTACAAACAGCTATTGAATCTAGAGATCGATTTACTATTGCCCTCTCTGGTGGTAGTACTCCTAAACCCCTTTACGAAGCTTTAGCTACTCAATCTTTACCCTGGGAGAAAATACATATTTTTTGGGGTGATGAACGTTATGTGCCTGCAACTCACCCAGACAGCAATCAATTAATGGCACGTCAGGCTTGGTTAGACAAAATTTCTATTCCTGACAGTAATATTCATCCTCTGAATACCACCGCAGGCGATCCTATCCAAGATGCTCAACTTCACGAAGCGGAATTACAGCAGTTTTTTCAAACTCAACCAGGAGAAATTCCTGTATTTGACTTGATTCTTTTAGGTATGGGGGATGATGGACATACAGCCTCATTGTTTCCCCACACCGAAGCTTTGACAGTTCGCGATCGCTTGATTACTGTTGGGAATAAAGATAGTCAACCTCGGCTTACTTTTACTGTACCCTTAATTAATCATGCTCGTTGCGTTATGTTTGTCGTTGCTGGTGCAAGTAAACGTCCAGCCTTAAAAGAAATATTTGCTACTGAAGCTGATGAGATGAATTATCCTTCTCGCTTAATTCAACCCCAAGGAGAACATTTATGGTTACTAGATCAAGCAGCAGGAGCCGAATTATAGCTTTTTAGGCGTTTTCTATCTGAAGAACTTCTTTGGCAGTTAATTCTAGCGTGGGGAAAGTCTGAGAAATCAGGCGATCGCTTGGCTGATAGATTACTTCTTCATACAATCCATCTACTAAGGTCAACACTATCACTTGAGTACGTTTGGGATCGATAATCCAGTATTCAGCAATTCCTCTAGCTGCATACTCCGATCTCTTGTAACGATAATCTCTATCTTCGTTTTCTTTTCCTGGTGAGACTACTTCTACAACTAATGCTGGA
>JBOFLX010000039.1:0-14065 GCA_051658085.1 Waterburya sp. | reverse complement strand
ATCGCGGTGAACCAGTGCGGTCTTGGGGGTTTCCCCCATGAGCAACTGGTGAACCCAAAGGGTCTTGTTGGTTTCCACGGCAGTCGCTTTAACGGGGGACACCCCCGCAACGCGCTGCCTCAACAAAGAGCGAATGCCGTTCGCGAAGCGTCTCCGAAGGAGATACCCGAAGGGCTACCTCAGCCGATTAATTTTCTTAGCCCGAACTAAGGTTATAGCACTACGTAAAAACGTTAGGACATCTTTAAAATACTATTTCCTATTTCCTATTTCCTACTTCCTACTTCCTACTTCCTACTTTCTACTTTCTACTTACGAACCGATTACTATTAATGTCCTAATCTAATCTTGTACGGCTATATTTAGTAACTGTTCGAGTTTGGCTGGAGTTAAAGTACGAATAATCGAAAATTTAAACGCCTGATTATTTAACAAGCTCAGGTAATTATCACTTTGTAAATAGTTTCGATATTGTAACTGTTGAGCAAGATGAATCTGAAAAAACGCTGTACTAATTGCTCTGAAACCAGGGTAAGCAGAAGTAGGATTAGGCCCTACTATATCTTTAGGAACAGGTAAAACTCCTAACCCTGCTTGTAAAAAACTAAAATGTGTTCCTGGTTTAACTAAGACTAAATATTTCTCCAAGTCATTATTCAACCAAGTAAAAGGCTCTATTTGTTCAGCAACAGGAGGAGTAATTAAATCATCTGTCCCAGCAATAATCATAGTGGGAATATTAATTGAACTCATTCCTTGTTGACCAAAAATTTTGCCTAAAGGATTAATTGCGATCGCTGCTTTGATTCTAGGATCTCTTAACTGGTATTGAGATGCTTGTAATTGATTAGAAGTACACCTAGCTAAAGAAGATAAATCGAGTAAAACATCTTGATAATTTTCTTGTTGGCATTCTGTAGCTGTTCGATCAGCAAGCAATTTTCCGCCTGCTAAAGCCAGAGATGTATAACCACCAAAAGACTGACCAATTATTCCTACTTGTTGAAGATTGATTTTTTTTAGCTGAGAATTGACTTGAGACTCTTGTTCTAATTTATCGAGGACATATTTAACATCGAGAGGTTGATCGATTAAATTGTTGGGTTCGGGAAATTTTGCTGTTCCTGATAAAAAATTATCAAACCTGTCTAAACTAATGTCATCATGCTCAATTACCGCTACAGCCAAGCCATGAGAAGCTAAATGTTTGCCTAAATAAGCGAAAGTTTGACGATTAGAGGCTAAACCATGAGAAATTACCACTAAAGGCATAGTTTGAGTAACTTTTGGCTGATATAAATCGAAATATCCTAGCTGTAAGCGGTTAGGATTTTTATAAGTAAAGGTTTGTTTCTGCCAAAGATATTTTCCCTGAGTGCGTAAATCGGTTTGTGGTCTTAATTGCGAATTTTTATTGCTTAAAGTCTGAGGTTGAGATTGATCATCAGTAAAAAATTCCCGAGTCAGTACTTCACGCTGTTGCAATAGTTTTTCCCCTTGCTGAAAATATTGATTTAATACTTCTAAATCAACGTAAACAGTTTCTAAGGGAAACTGCTGCAACAAGTTCATGACTGTCAAACCTCCACTGTCAAAGGCAGCAGCAATTATTGACCCCCTTAAAGCGAAAAAGCCATTTTGATTTACATCCGCTCGAATACCTTTACCAAAGTTTCTGATTACAGTTTCTCCAATGGTAGAGTTGCTAAATTTAGCAATAGTTAGGGGATGAAGCTCTAAAGAAGTCGATAATAATTCTGGAAGTCTTGCTACTTGTTGTGGAGATAAGCGATCAAGATAATAAGCAAGTTTTGAAGATACTTCTCCAGTAGCGACAAAAGTTTCCAGATCCTCAACTTGAATATTAAATTGACCAAAAGGCGGAAAATTCAAGGTAATTCTTTCGGCTGCAACTACTGCAACAGGAAAAAAAACCGTAGATACTCCTAAAACCAAGTTAATTAAACTAAACTTGGCATATTGAAGAAAATTCACCTAATTCGAGTGTATTTATTAAACTGAACTATATTTCCAGTTTAGATAATTATTGTGAACGTTGATAGAACTTTTGTTCTGTTTTAATAAAAATCTCAGATAACGCCTGGTACGCTTCTTGCCAAGCTGCTATCATTTCTTCTGTAGCTTGGTGTTCTAGGAGATCTTTCATCGCTTGTAGTAGACATTCTCCTACAATTGGATATTCTTCTGGTAGCACATTAGTTTGCACGTGACGATTAGCAATGGTTGTAACCATCGATTTTAAAGCAGGTAAATTGTCAATTTGAGACGCATAACTGTAGACTGCTTGTGCTAACTTAACAGGCTGAGAGCCATCCGCTTGAGCCGACAAGTCAAATTTTTTTTGGATCTCTGGATATTTCTCAAACATAATTTCATACATTCGAGTTGTGATTTCCCGACCGCGGTGTTTTAGGATGGGTGCTGTAGATTTAACTATGGCTCTGGTTGTAGCACTAATTTTTTGATTTTCCATGCTCTTTATTCCTGGAAGGTTTTTAACTACATTATTATTCTCATTAAAGTTGCTGCTTATTTCTATGAGCTAGCTCATAGTTGGTAGTAAAAATATGAAATTGCTAAAAAAAGCAAGCATAATCGGGATAAATGAATCATGGAAGTTACAATCGCACAACTACAACAAATTTCGCTTTTTTCTAAGCTAGATCTAGAGCTTCTGTCACAGTTGCAAACTCATTCTGTGGTTAAGCAATATTTTTGTGGAGAAATTATTCTGCATGAGGGCGATCGCTTGCCTGCAAAACTCTTTGCTGTTTTAAGTGGCAAAATTGAAATTAAGAAAACTACTTTCACTGGTAAAGAAACAATTTTACGCACCTTACCCACAGGAGAAATATTTGCTGCACCAGCATTATTTGAGAATAATTTAGCACCTGCAACTGTTATTGCTGCTCAAAACTGTCAGATTTTAACCCTAGATCGCAGCACTTTATTAGAGCTAATTCAGAATACTCCAGAAATTGCCTTGCAGATTATTGCAGTACTAAATAATCGACTCCAGGATCTTCATCAAGTTGTACATGGATTGGCTTCGGAACGAGCGATCGTGCGCTTGGCACAATTTATTGAAATGGCCGTAATTGGCGAGGGAACAGACTTAACCGAACAGGGATTACAATTGCGATCGCGTTTACCTTACTATCAGATTGCTCGCAGCATCGGGATTACTTATGAAGAATGTGTACGGCTGTTCAAGCAGATAGAAAAAATTGTTACCTACCATCGGGGCGGTAAAATTTTGATATTAGACCTAGAAAAGCTAAACTTTATCGCTAAAGGTAACTATAAATTTTAACGAAAGTTGATTTTGGGAAACCCCAAACGAGAGCGAAGCAGATTGGGGTACTTCATAGTAACTTATAAAGATTGGCGAGAAGCAAACTTTTCAGCGATCGCCTGAGTTTCTTGCAGAAGTTGTTGTCTACTATTGGTCACAGTGATATTGGTCAGAGTTGGAACTAAATTACGTGCTTGAAGTGCCATGTGTAATTGAAGCTGTGCTACATACTCAGCAATATCTTCACGCCATAGTTCTTGATCTTGGTTATTGGGTTGTATCTCCAAAATTTTAAACTCCTGTATTTTTACGGAACAGCTAATTTTATTGTTAGTCAAAATTAACATAAAGCCCAGTTATTTTGTATAGCTTTTGACAAAGTTAAAATATTTTGCAATATATTTAGCAAAAAAAATTTACTCAAAGTGTAATACAGTAATACACAAAAACGTTGATCACTACTCTAATCATATTGTTCGTAAGCAGCGACAATTTTTTGTACTAAAGGATGACGTACCACATCCGCCTGAGTTAGTTCACAAAAAGCAATTCCTTCAACTTTACGCAATATTTTACGTGCCACAATCAAACCTGAATCTTGATGAGACGGTAGGTCGGTTTGAGTTATATCCCCAGTTACAACCATTTTCGACCCAAAGCCCAAACGGGTTAACACCATTTTTAATTGAGCAGGAGTAGTATTTTGCGCTTCATCTACAATTACATAAGCATTAGATAAAGTACGACCACGCATATAAGCCAAGGGAGCAACTTCAATTTTGCCTCTTTCCATCAGTTCGGGAATTTTTTCAGCATCGATAAATTCGTAAAGAGCATCATACAGAGGACGTAAAAACGGATTAACTTTTTCCTGTAGATCTCCTGGTAAAAACCCCAATTTTTCTCCTGCTTCTACCGCAGGACGGGTTAAAATAATTCTTTCACATTCATCACTAAGTAAAGCCTTGACGGCTAAAACCGCAGCTAAAAAAGTTTTACCTGTCCCCGCAGGGCCAATACCAAAAGTGATATCGTGCTTTTGAATTGCTTGTATGTATTGCTTTTGTTTAAAGGTCTTAGCTCGAATTACTTCACCTTTTTTGGTTCTAGCTAGAACATTTTTTTGAATATCGCTATATTCTTCAACTCTACCAGTATCGATCGCCATAAACGCCGTCAAAATATCTGGCTCATATAACGCTTTTCCTACTGACCATAGTGGTTCTAAAGCTTGAATCACTTTAACGCATCGCTCAACAGCCTTGACTCGACCTTGGAGGATTAAATCCTGTCCCCGTAAGATTAAATTGACGCCTGTATGACGAGATAATAATTTGAGATTTTGTTCCTTTGTCCCTGATAAAGCGATCGCACTTTCGCTACTTGGTAATTGAATAGTTTGAGATGTTTCGCTTTTTACCGAATCTCCCATAGACTTGTTGCTAATTTTTGTTTAAATCGTAAATCATTGCTAATAAAATTATCCTTGCTTTAATCTAGCTTAGGGCTTGTTGAAAAAGTATTGTTAGTTTATTAGTATTAAAGTACTAAAATAACAAGCAATATCTTGAGGGTGAGAGTAACAAAATGTAAATTTTTTAATTAGGGTTATGTAATTAAAGTAACAATTTGATTGATAAAAGCCTCATGATCGACTACTGGTTTAGAAATATAGCCGTCTGCACCACTTTGTTGCAAGAAATTTTCGCGATCGCCTTCCATAGCATGAGCAGTAACCAAAATTACGGGCAAGTGGGCAGTTTGCGGATCTGCCTTCAGCATTTGAGTTATCTTGATGCCATCGACAGGTTGACCCTGATAAATACTGTTAGCAAGGGCGACATCCATCAAAATTGCATCTATTGCTCCAGATTGAGCTAATTGTAAGACTTCCTCGACACTTTCTGTGCCTTTTACTTGCAAACCGCCTCTTTTTGTTAGTATTTTGGAAAAAACCCGTAAATTAATTGGGTCATCTTCTACAATCAAAACCGTTGTCATAAATGTTACTGAGAAAAGTTTTGTTGGATTAGAGAAACTTAGTATTAAGCTTTCAGGAGGTCAAAATTATGAGGTTGCAATAACCCCTTTTTATTGTGGCTTAAAAGATCCAGATAGCAAAGTCTAAAACCATTCCATATTAAAATCTGTAGTTTTATGTCTAGGAATTTAGTTTTAATATTAATCCCTAACCCCCGTACATCAAAACTCAAATTTTTACACTGGACAAGGTTTAATACTCATCAGGCTAAATTAAGTTATATTTTTAAACTCTGACCATCGATTGTATTTATTGTATTTTCGGCATATTTCCATCACTCTTGGAGACTTTTTGAATGGCACAGCAGCTTAATTTGTTAGGTAATGGTCAAATCATTCCTACCCCTCTTCACCAAGAAATGGAGAGGTCATATCTCGAATATGCAATGAGCGTCATTGTCGGCAGAGCCTTACCTGACGTGCGAGATGGACTCAAGCCTGTACATCGACGAATTCTCTACGCCATGTATGAACTGGGATTAACTCCAGATCGACCTTATCGTAAGTGTGCGCGTGTAGTGGGAGACGTATTGGGTAAATATCATCCCCACGGCGATCAATCAGTTTATGATGCCTTAGTGCGCTTAGTACAGAGTTTTTCTAGCCGTTATCCCTTGTTAGATGGTCATGGTAATTTTGGCTCAGTGGATAACGATCCTCCTGCTGCGATGCGCTATACCGAAACTCGACTTGCTCCTGTAGCTAATGAGGCGATGCTGACAGAGATTGGGGAAGCGACAGTTGATTTTACTGATAACTTTGATAGTTCTCAAACCGAACCTATTGTTTTACCTGTCCAGCTACCAATTTTACTCCTCAATGGGTGTTCGGGAATTGCTGTGGGGATGGCGACTAATATTCCACCTCATAATTTAGGGGAAGTTGTGGATGGTTTAATTGCTTTGATTGATCGCCCGACTATTGCCGATGAACAACTCTGGGAATTAATTCCTGGCCCTGATTTTCCTACAGGGGGAGAAATTGTCGAAGTTCAAGGGATCAGAGATGCCTATAGTACAGGCAGAGGCATTGTCAAGATGCGGGGTATTGCCCAAATTGAAAGACTGACTACAGGTAAGAAACGCCGTAAAGAAAAAAAAGCGATTGTGATTACCGAATTACCCTATCAGGTAAATAAAGCTAGCTGGATTGAAAAAGTTGCTGAATTAGTCAATCAGGGAAAAATCGAGGGAATTTCTGATATTCGGGATGAGAGCGATCGCAGTGGTATGCGCGTGGTAATTGAACTCAAAAAAGATACTACTGCTCCCAAGGTTCTTCATCAACTTTATCGCCAGACAGCCTTACAAAGTAATTTTGGGACAATTATGCTGGCATTGGTGGATAACAAGCCAATTCAGCTATCTTTACGGGGAATGTTAGAAGAATTCCTCAAATTCCGCGAACAGACTCTCAGAAGGCAATACAGTCATGAATTAGAACAGGCAGAACAAAGACTGCATTTGGTAGAAGGTTTGTTACTCGCTCTCAATCAAATTGATGCAGTGATTGAAATCTTACGTCATGCTCCTGATGGTACTACGGCTAAATTACGTCTACAAGAAGAATTAGACTTCACACCCACTCAGGGAGATTCAATTTTAGCCATGCCGATGCGTCGTTTGACTGGGTTGGAAAAACAAAAGCTAGAAAGCGAATCTAGGGAATTACAGGAGCGCATTACTGAATTAAACAAAGTTTTGGGCGATCGCCATGAATTATTAAAGTCTTTGAAAAAAGAATTACGTTCCCTCAAACGTAAATTTAGCGATGAGCGTCGGACTCGAATCGTCAATATTGTGGAGAAGGAAATAGCTACTCCGACACCTAAACAAGAAAAAACTACTGAACAAAAAACAATTACTAAAAAAGAAAAAGATCCCACTGTATCCGTACCTCCAACTCTAACTTTTGAACGTTCTCCTCAAGCAACTTTAAAAGTCACTAATTCTGGCTGTATCTATTGGCAAAATCCTGTTACAGATGCCGAAGCTAATAATACTGTTCCTAAACAGGGGCAAGATTTTATCTTACAGCAAGAGGAGATTGGCGATCGCGAAAGTTTAATTGTGGTCACAGATAGTGGTAAAGCTTATCCTGTTACCATCGAAGAAATTCCTTCTAGTCTAGAAACTACTGAATTACCAGCCGTAGAGCTATTATCATCAGCAGCCCAGAGAGATGCAACTGGTACGGTAGCCAGTTTCTTCCTACCTGAAAATCATCATCAGCTAGATTTAGTTATGCTGACTCAAAAAGGCATTATCAAACGGCTAGAATCGAGAGAGTTAGACGCTTTAGGTAATCGCGGACTAGTTTTAATTAAACTGAAAGACCAAGATATTCTGCAATATTTTTGTTGGACAAAATCAGGGCAAGAAATGGCTATTGCCACCACAGGCGGACGTATATTACGCTTACCAGTTAACGATGCCCAAATCCCGATCATGGGCAGAAATGCTCAAGGTAATCAGGTGATGCGTCTGAGATTGAAAGAAAGTATTGTCGGCTGTTGTGCAGTTAATCCACAGGATTCTATTGCCGTTATTACCCAACAAGGTTTTGGCAAACGAATTAATGTCAATACTCTTCGCCTAGCTAATCGTGGGGATATCGGCACTCAGGCAGTGCAGTTTAATACCAAAGAAGATATGTTAGCAGGAATTATTGCGACTACAGGCAAGGACAATATAATTTTAACTACTAGCATCAATCGGAGATTGGTTTTACCTGTCAGTAGTCTGACAATGGCTGAGAAAAATAATACAGGTGAGAAGATTGGCAACCTCAAGTCGAATGAAATGATTACTGGAGTTTATCCGTTTATTTAAAATAAAAAATTAAAAGTAAAAAGTAAAAAATGAGTATTAATGCTCAAGGTTTTATCTGGCAAAAAATATTATTAGTTTACTTATTGAGTATTGCTAGTTTAGTTTTTATTCCAGAGCAAGTATTAACTCAGACTAATCCAGCTAATTCTTTAATGGTCGATCGCGATGAACCTTTAATTCCTGATAGTTATGGAAAAAGGGAATTAACTTCTTTTGAAAAATATCGTATTGAAAGAGCTATAGTTAAACTCAACCAAACTGCCCAAGTTGAATTAGAAAAAGATAATCAAGATAAGGCTTTTAAACTCTGGTATCGTCAGTTAAGACTAAGCCGTGTATTAGGCAAAGAAACAGAAATCAAAGCTTTGGGAAAAATTGGGGCGATCGCCTGGTCAGAAAATCGTAGTGTGGATGTGCGTAATCTGGCTAATCGTTTAACTGAAATTCAAGGAGAAATAACGACTACAAAAAAATTTACTCCAGAATTACTAAACAAGTTAGCTAGAGCTTATCAACAAGTAAGGTATTTAGATCAAGCTGTCAATATTTATCAGCAAATTTTAACTAATAGTAAGAAAAATAATAATCCGATTGCTCAAGAGAAAACTTTACAAACACTCGGTCAACTTTATTTAGCAAGGTTTGACTATCAAAGTGCTGCTGATCTTTATCAAGAATTATTAACTTTAAGTAATCAAGAATCCAGAGAACAAAATCAGGTAAATATCTATCTTAATACTTTGAGTAATATCTATGAGAGAACGGAACAAATCGATAAAGCGATCGCCACTAGGAAAAGTTTAATTCAAAAATATAATGCTGCTAAAAAAATTAATAAAATACCTGCTTTAGAAATCGCGATCGCTCGTAACCATGAAAGTTTAAAACAATTAGAATTAGCAATCAAAGCTTATAACAAGACGTTTGAAATAGCCTTGCAAACTCAACATTTAGCCATCGCTAGTGAGGCTTTACATAGATTGGCAAAACTATATCAACAAAGCTATCAAGTTGATTTAGCAATTTCCACCTACAATAAATTATTGCAAGTACAACAACAAACTTATAACTACTATGGTCTAATTGATACTTATGATACTTTAGGCAAAATACATTTAAAATTAAAGCAAAAATCTCAAGCCAAACAATACTTTCAACAGGGTTTAGAAACAGCCGAATTTTTGAATTATAGAATTGAATATTTTAATAATCAAATTAATAAATTAACCTGAGTATCTAAGAGACCAAGCTTGAAAGCAGAAGTCAGAAGTCAGGAGTCAGGAGTCAGGAGTCAGGAGTCAGGAGAAATATTGGTTGATCTCCTAAATTAGAGAATTGCTATTTTTCGATAAAATAATTCAGATGTCGAGCAGGAATTAGAGGCTATATGGTAACTAGACGCATTGTAGAAATTCTAAAATACGGTAAACCAGATGAATCCGTCACCATTCAAGGTTGGGTACGCACCAAAAGAGAATTAAAGGGTTTTGCTTTTGTCGAAGTCAATGATGGTTCATCTCTAACAGGTTTGCAAGCCGTTTTAGATGCCAATTTACCAAATTACGAAGATCTTCTGAAACAATTAGCAACTGGTGCTGCTGTCGCTATTGTAGGCAAATTAGTCGAGTCTCCAGGCAAAGGACAGAAAATCGAGATGAAAGCGGAGTCTGTCACCGTCTATGGTACAGCCGATCCTGAAACCTATCCCTTACAAAAAAAACGTCACTCTTTTGAATTTTTGCGTACTATTAATCACTTGCGATCGCGTACTAATACTCTAGGAGCAGTATTTAGAGTCAGAAATGCTTGTGCTACAGCTATTCATCAGTTTTTTCAAGAAAAAGACTTTTTATGGATACACAGCCCTATTATTACCGCTAGCGACTGTGAAGGGGCAGGAGAACTATTTACCGTTACTAGCCTCGATTTAAATAACTTACCTCGCAACGACAAAGGAAAAGTTGATTACAGCCAAGACTTTTTTGGTAAACCAGCCTACCTAACTGTTAGTGGACAATTACAAGCAGAAGTGATGGCAATGGCATTTCAAAATGTTTACACTTTTGGCCCAACTTTTCGTGCTGAAAATTCCAATACCTCTCGTCACCTGGCAGAATTTTGGATGATTGAACCAGAAATGGCATTTTGTGATCTAGAAGGCGATCAAAATCTGGCTGAAGAATTCCTAAAATATATTTTTAAATACGTGTTGGAACACTGCACGGAAGATTTAGAATTTTTTAACAAGTGGGTAGATAAGTCGGTATTAGCTAATGCCGATACTATTATCAATAACCAGTTTGAACGAGTTACCTATACCGAGGCTATCAGCTTATTAGAGAAGTCCCAGAAAAAATTTGAGTTTCCCGTGGAATGGGGTATTGATTTACAGTCAGAACATGAACGCTATTTAGCCGAAGAACTATTTAAAAAGCCCGTCATTGTCACCAACTACCCTAAAGATATCAAAGCCTTTTATATGCGTCTGGATGAGGGAGAAAAAACCGTTTCAGCAATGGATGTCTTAGCCCCTGGTATTGGTGAAATTATCGGTGGTTCACAACGGGAAGAACGTCTAGATGTCTTAGAAAGAAGGATTAAAGAAATGGATATCGAAGCAGATTCCCTATGGTGGTATCTAGATTTACGTCGTTATGGTACTGTCCCCCATGCTGGTTTTGGTTTAGGCTTTGAACGATTGGTACAGTTTATGACAGGCATGACCAATATTCGAGATGTCATTCCCTTCCCTCGAACTCCTTTAAATGCAGAATTTTAAACCAGAAGTTCAGTAGTTCAGTAGATTGGGTTAGCGACAGCGTAACCCAACAAAACTATAACTAAATAATCTATTTATCTGAGCAACAAAATTTAAATAAATTAAAAAGCTAAATTATCCAAGAAAATTGGGAAAACTATCAATAGAATCAAATTAAAAGTGGATAAAGCTAAAATCTTGGAATACAGTGGTGGAGAGGATAAATTCTAATTCTAAGTCATTAACTAAAAATTAAAACTAATGATCAACTAAATTAATTATGCGGTAACTATTAAGAAACCTAATAAGGTTGCCTTCAATAATCCTTTATATAACTCATAAACTAAGAAAATTTATGTCTAATCGTTGGTGGGAGATCGTCGTAAAATGCGAGCCTATTCTGGAAGAATCGGTCTTTTGGCGACTCGAAAAATTTGGTTGTTCAGGAACAGCTACTGAGGTTAAAGTTTTAGATAATGACAACAACTCTGATTCTGAAACAAGCACAGATAAACAAATTTTAATTCGGACATATATTCCCGAAATAAATACTCAGTTGTTAGACTTAGCAGCTTTATCCTTGTGGCTAGAACAAGATGCCAAATTACTAGAAGTATCAGTACCTGAAGCTCAATGGCATTTAATAGATGAAGAAGATTGGGCAAGTAGCTGGAAACAATATTGGCAACCGACAGAAATTGGCGATCGCTTTTTGATTTATCCAGCTTGGGAAACTCCCCCAGAAGACTCCGACAAACTGATCTTACGTCTTGATCCTGGTGCAGCTTTTGGTACAGGAACTCACCCTACAACCCAGTTGTGTTTAGAGTCTTTAGAAATGCGATTGTATGAAAATGCTGCTGCTCAAACCCTAGCAGATATTGGCTGTGGTTCAGGAATTCTCTCTTTAGGTTCGATTTTGCTTGGTGCTAAAAAAGTCTACGCGGTAGACACTGATGCTTTAGCAACTAAAACTTGCCGTAGTAATTGTCAACTTAATCAGATTGAGCGCGATAGTTTAATTGTCCGCGATGGTAGTATCGAGCAATTAATGGCGATCGATGAACCTTTTGATGGCATTATTTGTAATATCTTAGCTGATACTATCGTCGAGTTATTCCCGAAATTCAATCAAATTACCCATGAAAAAAGTTGGGCAATTTTGAGTGGCATTCTGTTAACTCAAGCTGATCAAATTGCCGATGTTGTAGAGCAACAGGGATGGACTGTTGCTGCATTATGGAAGAGAAAAGACTGGTGTTGTTTTAATATTCGTCGCTCAGAATATTAATTGGGTAAGGTTAAAATATCCACACCATCTTTAGTAACAGCAATGGTATGTTCAAATTGAGCCGATAGCTTACCGTCTTTGGTAATAGCTGTCCAACCATCATCCAACATAACTGCTTCCCAAGTACCCTCGTTAATCATTGGTTCAATAGTAAATACCATTCCTGGTTTAAGTTTCCTTTTTTGTCTTGGATCATAATAATGAGGAATCTGAGGCGCAGTATGAAATATATGGCTTACTCCATGTCCTACAAAATCTCTAACCACAGAATAGCCATGTTGTTCAGCATACTTTTGGATTGCTGCGCCAATGTCACAAATTCTTGCACCTGGTTTAACAGATGCAATTCCCCTTCTCAAACACTCTTCCGTTACCTCTACTAACTCTTTTGCTTTTGGGGATGGAGTACCAACAAAAAAAGTTTTAGAAGTATCCCCGTGATAACCATCAACGATGGGGGTCACATCAATATTAATAATGTCTCCGTCTTTAAGTATTTGTTTGGCATTAGGAATACCGTGACAAATCACTTCGTTGACGCTGGTACATAGCGAAGCAGTAAAAGGATTATCTTCTGGCCCATATCCCAAAGGTGCGCTAATTGCTCCTTTTTTTTGTGTCCATGCTTCGGCTGCATCATTAATTTCTAAGGTGCTTACTCCAGGTTTCACCATTGGTTCTAAAAAATCCAATAACTCTGCTGCTAAAGCTCCTGCTCGACGCATTTTCTCAATTTCTCGGCTAGAGAGTAAAGTGATTTGTTCGCTTCCCATTGATAGTTTTGACGTTGGTGAATGAGTAATGTTAATAAGCATAATTTTACTGTGGTTTAGATACTATTCAGTCTATCAATTCTTGATCTTTGAATTGTAGAGAGAATTAAAAAAAGACCTAGAAAAAATCTAAGTCTTTGTTCAATAGTTAATTAATAAAAAAAAGTTAACTATTTATCTTATCTTCCTGATGAATTTCATTAGAGTTTTGATTTATTTCATCCAAGGTATTCTCTTGTACAAATCTCAATAAATTATTCAATTCTTCTAGTGATTTATCTGACACTTTATTTAGCTCATCAATTTTTTGCTCAACAGATTCTAAAGAACTTAATTCATCTAAGTCCTCTTTTGCTGCTTCTAATCTAAATTCTTCAAATTCCGACTGCTCTTCAGCACTCCATTCGCCTATGAAGTTTTCTGGTTGAGATTCTTCTGGAGCAACTGCTTCTAAGCTAAATTCTTCAGATTCCGACTGCTCTTCAGCACTCCATTCACCTATAAAGTTATCAGGTTCCGCTTCTTGAATTGAAGTTGCTTCTAAATCAAATTCTTCAGATGCCGATTCATCCTCAGCACCCCATTCATCCATGAAGTTATCAGCTTGAGATTCTTCTGGAGCAACTGCTTCTAAACTAAATTCTTCAGACTCAGATGGAGTCTCATCACGCCACTCACCCATAAAGCTATCAGATTCAACTTCTTGAGTGGGAATTGCTTCTAAGTTCAATTCTTCAGATGCCGATTCATCCTCAGTACTCCATTCACCCATGAAGTTTTCTGGTTCAGCTTCTTCTGGAGCAACTGCTTCTAAGTTCAATTCTTCAGATTCTGATTCATCCTCAGTACTCCATTCACCCATGAAGTTTTCTGGTTCAGCTTCTTGAATTGAAGTTGCTTCTAAGTTCAATTCTTCAGATGCCGATTCATCCTCAGCACTCCATTCACCTATGAAGTTTTCTGGTTCAGCTTCTTGAATTGAAGTTGCTTCTAAACTCAATTCTTCAGATTCTGATTCATCCTCAGCACTCCATTCACCTATGAAGTTTTCTGGTT
>JBOFLX010000038.1:0-64470 GCA_051658085.1 Waterburya sp. | reverse complement strand
CCCTCTAGACTTAGCAAGTGGCGATGTTGCTCCTGTAGCATTAACTGCACCTGCTATCAACGGCTAGATTGAATTAGGTTGATTGCCATCATCAAAGATGAAAGTGGTAACAGCTAAATAATTAAAGAAACGCTCTCCAAAAATGGGGGGCGTTTTTTTGTGTCGAATAAATTTTTTGATAATTCGGTATCGAAAGATACATCTTTTCCGACTATTAATAAAAGAGAACGCTATACTATGTTTGGGAAAAAATTTATCTGAGAATTGTATTAATTCTCTACTATTTGTCTTAAGCAACTTATTGAACTCAATGCAAAATTAGCTACTCATTTATTTCTCATAACCTTTACATTCCTTGTTTAGGAATAGGTCGCTTCGTGAGTAATGAAATACTCAAAAAAATTTGAGCTAAACAGCTAGCTCATCTATTTTTATTGGTCACAATTTGGCATCATTTATGCCTAGTCTACCTATTCCATATTGATCAATATCGAGATATTACTACTTAACCTAATAAAGAATTTACTCGATAGTGTATTTAAAGTAGCTAAATAAAACCTAAGTGTTACATAAATAACAACATCTTGTCTAGTTGTTTGTTAAAAAAGATTTGTCAAACATTTTTCTAGATGTCAAACCTTACTAGTGTGGAACTTTTACCAAATCTAAACGATATCTTCAAGCAAACTTTATAGTAATTAGGTGATCTTGCTCATGCAAAACAGCCAAAACATCGGGCAGGATGATATTGAACAAAAAGTAAATCAACCAAAAGTAAATCAGCCAAAAGTAAATCAGTCAAAAACTTGATGTTCTTGCAGTACAACCTGAACTATTAAATTAATTGGAACTAAAAACTTTTATGTTGGTCAAAACATTTTGAATCACTAAAAGCATGAATCAAGATCTATCAACATACATAACTAAATACAGAGAACTGTTAAATAAACTCTTCTCTGGTTAAGCAAATCATCAGAGTCAACAATTTAAATTAATTATGAACACAGTACAAGATAAACTTGAAAGCTTACACCTTAGTAGTTGGATTAATTCCGCACACCAAAAACAATCATCTGTAAAACCAATCAAAAACCGCAAACCAGATTTGCTTGCGCCCCTGCGCCAATGGTTAAATAATATTGAAATTAAAGATAGTGTTTTTGCTCATCGTCTTTGTCAATTAATTCCCAACCAATGCCCATTTGAACGTGAAATTAGACTTTTTGGGCGCATGATTGCTAAAATTCCGCCTATGTGTAAACTTAATCCTCTTTACAATGAAGTAGTTGCTTTACGTTTTCGTGCGATTTGTTACTTAGCTGATGTTTGTGGTGAAGACGTTAGCGTCTACTGCTAAGATGCACTAAAATTTAGACATCTTTTTTCTCGAACAGACAATCGTGGCAATTATCGCGCTCAAAGCTTGGTATCTTAAGCAATACGAACCAATCAAGCAGGTTCTACAAAAACCCTGTACCCTGCGTTTAAGTAGAAATAGCTTGCTAAAAATGGGTTTAAGGGCAGATTTCTTAGACGATCGCTTGGAAGTAGAAGTATCTGACTGGTTTCAGTTGTACTTAGCAGGTCAAACAGTCGAATTTTATATCCAAGGAAGTGGTAGTTATATAGTTTCCAATATTGATTTAGTTTCCCAAGAGATATATTTTACTAAGTGTCATAGCACGTCAGGACTTGAACCAATCATTTACTATAGTCCTCAAAATCATTATCAGGCTGCTAACGAAGCCGTAACCTCAGCCTTAGAAAAAATTATTGATAATTTAACAACGCGATCGCGCCTCCCTTTAGCTCTAGAAGTTACACCTCATCCTGTAGAATCTCCCTTACGTCTTAGTAATAACCAATTGAGAAAGATCAGTAGAAGTTTGTTATTAATTGCTGACGTTACGCCAATCAGCAGTATTTCTGGAGAAAAACAATCTAGTTTACTTGTCGATCCTAATGTGTGTCTGGAATTAGGGTACGGTATCCAAACTAAAGACAATGGACAAATTTTATTACTGAGAATGGAACGTTCTGATTTACCAGGAGAAATGCCTTTTGATATGCCTGGTTATAAACAACTCAGTTTTACTAACGCTAATCAACTAGCAAAGAGTTTACCTAAACTGCTTGAAACACTGTTACAAAGATATAATTTGTTTTAATCTATAAATAGCTTTCGTTGGAGATAGGTTAAACTTGATTTAATTGAGAACTTTTCCTAAAAAACTCATTTAATTAACCTGGCTCGACAACTGAAAGTCGTGTAATGCACAGTTGCCTAAAAATCAAATGAAACATTCAGTAATTCTCCAGCTTAACAACATCACTAAAACCTATCCCAATCGCTTAACATCATCTTTCAACAATCAGCCTACGGTAGTTTTAGATAACGTCAGTTTAACTTTAGAGCATGGAGAATTATTAAGTTTACTTGGCCCTTCAGGTTGTGGTAAAACTACTTTATTGAGAATAGTGGCAGGCTTTGAAGCAATTTCTCAGGGAACAGTAGAAATAGCAGGAAAAGTAGTCTGTACTAATTGTGATTCCACAGCAGCAGAGAAACGCAATACAGGCATGGTGTTTCAAGATTATGCCTTATTTCCCCATTTAACAGTAGCTGAAAATATTGCTTTTGGTTTGAAAAATCAGGGCAAAAAAACTCGTAACGGCATTGTATCCCACAAAATACCGAATACTCAAATTACCCAGAGAGTAAGAGAAGTTTTAGAATTAGTTGGGCTAAGTGGTTTAGAAAAACGCTATCCTCATCAACTTTCAGGAGGACAACAGCAACGTATTGCCCTAGCTAGAGCTTTAGCCCCTCAACCTGCTTTAATTTTGTTAGATGAACCATTAAGTAATTTAGATGTACAGGTACGTCATCGCCTCAGAGGTGAAATTCGCGCAATCCTTAAGGCAGCAGGCACATCAGCCATTTTTGTTACTCACGATCGCGAAGAAGCTTTAGCTATTTCCGATAAAATTGCCGTTATGCGTCAAGGCAAAATAGAACAAGCAGGCACTCCAGAAGAAATATACCTTAATCCAGCATCTCGTTTTGTAGCAGAATTTGTCACTCAAGCTAATTTTTTACCTGCTAGTAGACAAGGGCAAATTTGGCAGACAGAAATTGGGGAAATACCTATATCTGAAGCTAATTTGGTTCATGATCATGAGCATTCAACTAGCATATCCAATCAAGAGGGAGATTTGATGTTGCGTCAAGAAGATATAACTCTGCTTCCTGATCCTAATTCGCCGATGGTAGTAAGCGAAAGACAGTTTTTGGGTAGAGAATATCATTATTGTGTGGAAACAACTTCAGGTAAAAAAATCCATGCCCGTACCAATTTACAACAGGCGATCGCTGTAGGCACTAATGTTAGTTTATCCTTAAACATCGCTTCCCCTCGTATATTTCCCGTATCTATGCTTACACAGCAGCGTTTTGCCACAGTGTCTTAAAAATAAGTACCTGTTCAAAAGAATAAATCACATGACAACTTTAATTCATCAACGAGTCAAAGCTGCTCAAGAAGGGAAGAATCCGACAGTAATTTGTAAAATGCCTTCAGGCTGGGCTGTATTAGGTGACCGCCAATATATTTCTGGTTACGCTTTACTCCTTCCTGATCCAGTAGTCAGTGACTTAAATGAACTTACAGATTCTATGCGAACAACTTTTTTAGCTAATATGGCATTAATTGGTGATGCGCTTTTAGAACATACAGACTCTTACCGTATTAATTACGAAATTTTGGGTAATTACGAGCCAGCCTTACATGCTCATATTTTTCCTCGCTACATGAGTGAATTAGAACAATTTCGTCAACGTCCAGTATGGATGTATGACAAGAAAGAACTTAACTCGTGTCCATTTAATTTGGAACGAGATGAAGAGTTAATGAAAAAACTTGCTAGTTTTATTCAGGCTAAATTATAATTTAAGTTTAGTTAGCATTGCATAGCTGCGATCCCATAGTGGTTTAGGTCTTTTACTTTGATTTCTGCTGTTGATGGTTTCATATTTTTTAAAATATCATCAACTGTCAATTTAATTGCGGAATGTCAGTTCAATGTTCCATGTTCAATGAAATGACTTTTAACTTTTAGCCCAAGTAAAATGAAAAGTAGTGTCTTGATTTAATTGCGATTTTAGCTAAATTTTCTCACCTCGACTTTCAATAATTTTTTTGATAATTGATAATCCAATACTAGTATTTTCTTTCTCATCAACAATATTAATAGACTTATACATATAGAAAACAGTAGAGAATTGACAAATTAACTATTCATTATTCACGGCGTTGCTGAATTAGGGTATAATTTTTAATTTTTTGTTATTAAATAGAAAATTTTTAAAGCTACTAGCTATTAGCTGATAGCTACGAACAATATTATTATCGGTTTCCTACTTCAAATCAGCAACGTCTTATTCACTAACTCCTGACTTTTGATTCATTCCCTCGATAGATGTTTTTACATTAATACACTTAATATACTTGCAGACAGCACCCAAAATTCTTTCACTACTTTGGGGTAAGTATATTATGGCAAGTTTAATAGAATTCAAGTTATTTGCTCCGTACAATAAAGAGGCTGCTGTTATTGGTTCTTTTTCAGATTGGCAACCTGTAGCAATGAACAAAGGAAAAGATGGCTATTTTAGAACTAAAATCGAATTAGAAGATGGAGAATACGAGTATAAATTCCGTGTTCGTTCTAAAAGTTGGTTTGTAGAACCAGATGAATGGGTAGAAATAATCGATCCTTATGCCGTAAATATTGCACCAGAAAGTCAAAACGGCACGATTACGATTAAAGATGGACAACCAATTGTTGATACTTATGTTTGGAAGCACGACGACAAACCCCTGCCCCCAGATCATGAATTGGTTATTTATGAACTTCACGTTGGTGACTTTTCAGGGGGTGAAGACGATCCCAAGTCTCGGGGTAAGTATCAGCACGTTGTCGAAAAACTAGACTATCTCGTAGACTTAGGTATTAATGCTATTGAGTTGATGCCAGTAAAAGAAAATCCTGGTGCTTATAGTTGGGGTTATAGTCCCCAACATTTTTTTGCAGCCGAATCTAATTATGGCTCTACTCATGAATTAAAGCACCTAATTGATGAGTGTCATGGTAAAGGTATTCGAGTCATCCTTGATGGGATCTACAATCACTCCAATACGGATTGTCCTCTAACTCAAATTGACCATGATTATTGGTATTATCATGACCCTACAGATCCAGATAACAGTTGGGGGCCTGAATTCAACTATGAACACTACGACGAAAAATTAGATTTAAAACCTGCTTGGAAATTTATTAGCGATACAGTTGAATTTTGGATTCAAGAATATCACATCGACGGTATTCGCTATGATGCAGCCAAACAAATCGACAACTATGATTTTATGCACTGGATTGTCGATCATGCTAAACAGACAGCAGGAGCAAAACCCTTTATCAATATTGCCGAACACATTCCTGAAACCCCAGCGATCACTAACTTAGAAGGGCCAATGGATAGTTGTTGGCACTATAGCTTTTATGCTAATGTTGTAGCTCATATTTGTGGCGATCGCTATGAACCAGAAGAGCTTAAAGACGTACTGGACGGTAAACGTAAAGGCTTTATGGGTGCGACTAACCTAGTCAATTATATTACCAACCACGATCACCAAAGAGTAATGGTAGAATTGGGCGATCGCGGTATTCTAGATGAAGCTGCTTTTAAACGCGTTAAATTAGGCGTAGCTTTAATGATGACTGCGGTAGGTATTCCTATGGTTTGGATGGGAGAGGAATTTGCTGATTATCAGCCACTAGCTCAAGAATCTCGTAAAATTGACTGGACTCTATTAGCTGGAGATTTCAATCAAAATCTTTTGTCATATTGCAAAGGTTTGATTAATTTACGCAAACATAACCACGCGCTTTATACAGAAAATATCGAATTCTTCTACGAAGACCCAGAGTCAAAGGTAATTGCTTATACTCGCTGGAATGGAGAAGGTTCTCGCGTTGTAGTTGTGGCTAACTTCTCTGATCAATTCTTAGCTGGGTATACCGTTCCTAATTTCCCTGACAACGGTACATGGCATGAATGGACAGGTGATTATGATATCGAAGCAGGTGATGATCAAATTATGATTGACTTACCTGAATATGAAGCGAAAGTGTTTGTTAAATAGACGTTGCTGATTTGAAGTATGAAACCGAAAGAGACATTGTTCGTAGCTTTTAGCTCTTAGCTTTTATCTTTCAATATATTTATTTACTTTCGATTTTAAAAGCAATATGTAGGGTGGGCAATGCCCACCTTATTATTTTTAATATTTGTGCAATGGAAAACCAATTTTTATAATAATAAGATATTCGCTATGGGGAGTTCAATAACAGTGTTATGGCTTATCAAGCAATTCTTAACGGTACTCAACAACTAACCATTAGTAATCAGGGTATGCAAACTCAAATTACCCTGACTAGCAACAGTCCAGGACAACAACAAAGTCAAAGCAGCAGCTTTACTACAGGCAATTGGGTTAGAACACCACAATTATTCCAGACGGGACAAGGTTTTATTTTACAAATTGAGGGAAGTAACGGTCAATACTTTATTCAAATACAATCTAACGGCATTAGCACGATTAACGGCATACCACCCTTATCCAATTCCACACCAGTAGATTTAGAAACAGTTGCCGATCCTCCTGAACAAAAAGTAAATTTTGAACCAATGCAACCTCTGCGGATGGGTAATATGTCAATGGATCTCAATTCAATGTCGATGCAGATGGGCAATATGTCGATGAATTTTGGTAAGAAATTCCGAACAACTGCCACCAAACGTTTTTGTTCCCAATGTGGTGTTCAAGCCAAACCAAGCGATCGCTTTTGTAGTAGTTGTGGTCATCAGCTAAATAATTAATAATTAATCTAATTTATCAGCTTACCCTGTGCATAAAAATCCAAATCTTGACCTAATTAATGTCAGAAAGAAAATTTATGGAGGGATATAGAAATGATGATTAGAATTACACAGCTTACAACTTCTATGCAAAATTCTTCTGACTGGTATTTTTTGCCCTCAATGTTTAGTGGTTCAGCAGGAATAATTATCGGTCTAGTAATTGCGTCTATTGTAAATTGGGTTTAAATACCAGTTAAATAATCAATTTTTTAAAAATAGAGTAAGGTGGGCAACGCTCAGATTTAACTTTATAAAGTGTTTAACAATAACCTGAGTTCGGGATAAGCAAAACCGTGGTGACAAAAGCATTTGAAAAATACTATTTTTCGCTATTATTTCAAGGTAGAGTTTCATCTAACATATCTAAACAGCTTATAGCTTATAGCTTATAGCTTATAGCTTATGGCTAACTCCACCGATTAATGTTCTTAACCCGAACTGAGGTCAATTACTTAAAAATGGCTGGTTTGCGTTCAGAATTATTAGGTTGAGTAGGCTGAGGTGCTAAAGATTTACCTTTATTGAGTTGTCTTCCTGTACCGCCATCAGCAGGATCGAGAAAAGGTCTGAGATCAATATTTTCTGGCGAACGACGATTAGCATTATTATTACCAGAATTGTTACCAGAACCTCCTAATACCTTCCCTACTTCATCTAAAATATCTTGATCTGATTGATTATCTCCAAAAGTATATACTCCTTGAGTCGAGCCACCATCATCAGCAACTAATAAGTTGTCGAAAATGAGATCGCGAGTAAGTTGAGGATCTTGTCCAGGGGGAACAGTCAAAACAATACGGCAGTCTGTAGGGTCTAATTGAGTGGTGACACAGATAGTATCATAACCATTTTCCACTCCCGTAGTTAACTCTAATAATCCATCCTGACGATAGGATTCAAAGCGATCGGTTATAGTATCACAGCGTTTTTCAGGAGTCCAACCGCCACCAAGTTCACTGGGAATTGCCCAAGGATATCCTTGATTAGGTTGACTTTCAGGGTAGTACATAACTGTATACTCGCCGTTAACTAGTTCACAGGAAAATCTAGTGTCACCGTTGCTAGTTGAAGGAGGAGGAGGAGTAGAACCAGGACTATTAGGTTCATTGATGATTACTTCTGGTGGTTCATTGTTTTGACTTATTACCTGGCGTAGCTGTTTAATAGTATTAAAGTTTGAATTATCCAGAGGTAAAGCGTTGACGCTATTAGTCGTCCCTAGAATAGCCACCGTCAAGCCAGGAACGGTAGCTAAAGAAATTAAAGATTTTAAATGATTGTTAAAAGATTTCATAGATTGGGGTGACAAGGTTTTTTACTGAAATTTTACAAGCTTAGTAATTTAAAATACCACTAGCGCAGGATGGATTTTTTAAATATGCTTTATGTTTTTATTCGCGCTTCAGTAGTTTTGACGATAAACAGATGCAAATGTTTCTGAAAAAGTTAATAAGCTGACGATAATAAAGGGTAAATATACTGACAGACAAATCGATCATTGCCGATCAAACATAATTCCAAATCCAAATCAGCCAGATTATCAAAACCGAGGTTGTACACAATTGAACGTAAAACAAAATTATCTGATCGCAGCCGAAGCTTGGCAAGTTTTAGAATCATCGATTATTTATTATCGAGGTCGTCCTATAGGTACTTTAGCTGCTTGTGATTACAGTTCCCCTTCTTTGAATTACGATCAGTGTTTTGTACGTGATTTTGTTCCCGCAGCCCTCATTTTTTTGATTCGAGGTAGAAGCGAAATTGTTCAGAATTTTTTGTTAGAAACCTTGAGATTACAGATCAAAGAAAAGCAGCTAGATTTTCTTGAACCAGGACGGGGATTGATGCCTGCTAGCTTTAAGGTGCTACATCAAGGAGACGAAGAGTTTCTCAAGGCTGATTTTGGCGATCATGCTATTGGTAGAGTCACCCCCGTGGATTCTTGTTTGTGGTGGATGTTTCTCTTGCGGGCTTATGTCAAGGCTACAGAAGAAAGTTCTTTTGCTCACAGTCCTGAAATGCAAAAGGGAATTAGATTAATTATTGAGCTTTGTCTATCGGCGCGATTTGATATGTATCCGACGCTGTTAGTTCCTGATGGGGCTTGTATGATTGACCGTCGTATGGGTATTAATGGGCATCCTTTAGAAATTCAAGCATTATTTCATATAGCTCTTAAGTGTGCTAAAGAATTACTACTGAATAATCAGGAAAATGACAAAATTTTGCAGGCAATTGAAAATCGTCTGCCTCCACTTACCAGTCATATTCGTCATAATTACTGGCTGGATATAGAAAAACTTAATGTTATTTATCGCTATGATTCTGAGGAATATGGTGAAGATGCTTTAAATCAATTTAATATCTATGCTGATTCGATTCCTTACGCGGAATTGAGTGAATGGTTTCCCGAAGACGGCGGATATTTAGCTGGTAATTTAGGGCCATCCCATCTAGATTGTCGCTTTTTTGCTTTGGGTAATTTGATGGCGATTTTGTCGTCTTTGGTCATGCGTCAACAAGGACAAATTATTATGCATACCATTGATAAAAAATGGGGTGACTTGGTTGGATGGATGCCCATGAAAATATGTTTTCCTGCCCTCAAAGGTCGAGATTGGCAGCTACTTACAGGCTGTGATCCTAAAAATCGTCCTTGGTCATATCATAATGGTGGTAATTGGCCTGTTTTACTGTGTTTTTTGGTTGCAGCAGCAGTTAAGATGGATCGTTTTGATTTGGCGCATCATGCTATTGAAATCGCAGGTCAACGTCTACACAAAAATGAGTGGGCAGAATATTATGATGGTAAACACGGTCGTTTAGTTGGTAAAGAAGCAAGAAAATACCAAAATTGGACAATATCTAGCTTTTTATTAGCTCAAGAATTAGTTGATGAACCGAAATATTTGGATTGGATTTCTCATGATTAAGGCAGTTATCAGTGATTGGGGATTGGTGATTAGGGATTATGTAATTAGGTAGTAGGTAGTAGATCGTAGGTAACAAGTAATGAGTAATGAGTAGATAGCTTATTCCCTGTAACCAATCACCAGTCACTATTCCCTAGTTACTAATTATCAGTAATCATTCCTTAGTAAGGTGCAAAAACTAAAAGCCTAGCTCTAAGATAGGAATATACAGGGTTTAAAAATTTAAACCTCAAGATAATTCAGGTGAATAATTATGTCTGAGTCGAGAAAAGAAAGAATTATTGCCGATCTGCAACAGGCGAAACAGACTGGAGAATTAAAGACTGAGAAGATTCGCTCCATTGTCAAAAATGCGATCGCCCAAACTATTTCGGAATATAAAGAAGGTAGAATCGAAATTGTCAATTTAGTTCAGGATGCGATCGCTGCTGTTACGGAAACTTTTCAAGAAAAAAGTGGGGAGGTCAAAGATGAGGTTACTGCTTCTATTCAGGGGGCAATTGATGGTATTAGTGAGTCGAGAAGACAAAAAATTGCTGAAACTCAATCTGAAATTACCACCCTTGAAGCTCAAGTAGTCGAAGATGAACAAAAGCTACAGCAGGATATTGATGATGCTCTAGCAGATGTCAAAACTAAAAATGATGCTCAACCTGACAAAATCAAACAGGCGATCGCTGAATCCATAACTAACATTAGCAACAGCGAAGAATTTGCCATCCTACAAAAACACTATGCTCGTCTTAAAGCCCAAACTGCGGTATTACAAGCTAATTTAGCTAACCGTTATGGAGAACAATACGAGGAAGTAAATAAATATTTGGATGAAGCTAAAACTTGGTACGAAAAGGCAAAAGAAGATCCCGAAGTCTTTACCGAACCAGCTAAACGTAAACGAGCAGAATTTGAAACAAAATTAGGGGCAACTGGTGGTGCAGTCGCACGTAAAGAAAAGCAGGTTAAACAGTTATTGAAAGAACTTTGGCACGAAATTAGGGAGATTTTTCAAGATAAAGATAAAACAACAAAATAATTGCGATCGTTGCTGGTTTATAGGATCAAGCTGTTAATGTTACTGTTCATAGCTTTAAGCTCTAAGCCATAAGCTCTAAGCCATAAGCTCTAAGCCATAATATACAAGCTTTGTTGTGTCTAGACGCACATTGAAGATTGTTAAAAAGCTTGACTATAAACTGTGATGCAAAACATTTTCTGTTTTAATCGTCTGTGCCAATATCTATGGTGTAGTTTGATTATATATGATTAATGAATAAGCTAGAAGAAATCCAACAAATTGCCTCAAAAATTACTCTTAGATTAGATAATCCTCAATCAGTAAAATGATAAGGTAATTTTAGAAGGCGATCAACTTAAGTTAAAAGCAGAAAAGTATTTTCTAACTTATCATACTTAATTAATCAATATTTTTTTTATTAAAGTTCAAAATTAAATTTTTTGAGATAATATTGATTTTCTTTAATAAATTATTTTTATTGTTTATAGCTTTTGCAAAATCTTGCTTAATTTCTAACGCTTTTTCATAGTTATTAATTGCTTTATCATAAAGACCAAGTCTTTCTAATATCCAGCCTTTATTATTTAGATATATGTAGTTGTCTGGGTCTAATTCTAGAGCTTTATCGTAACTAATTACTGCTTCTTTATCTCGATTTAATGCAACTAAAGCCCTGCTTTTATTATACCAAGCAAGAGAATCGTTAGGCTTTAATCGCAAAGACTGCTCAATACTAAATAAAGCTTCTGCGTAACGCTTAAAATGTAATAATATGACACATCTGTTGTTCCACGGAGTTTTATAATCTGGGTTTAATTGAACAGCTTTATCATAACATTTTAGTGCTTCTTCATATCTTTCTAATTTAAATAATAATTGACCTTTGTTATACCAAGCAATAAAGTCTTCAGGTTCTAGCTTTAAAGCAATATCAATACTAGACATTGATTCTTGATAGCGTTTAAATATTAATAGAATACAACTCCTATTATTCCAAGCTTTTTGATAATTATAATCTATCTCAATAGCTTTATCATAGCATTCAAGTGCTTCTTGATATTGTTCTAAATCCCAAAAATTATTACCTTGTAATCTCCAATCATTTGGAGTTTTGAGTTTTTCTTTTGAAACAATACTCTTTTGTATCTTATTAGCTAAATCTAATCCTCGTTTAATTACACTTGAAGAATATTTAGTTATTGTTGTATTTGAAACTTGTATAATATTTTGATTATTCATGAATTATAAATTTAATTTTATTTTCAATTCTTCTAGCTTTTTCATCGACACATTAATTTGCTCATCTAATTCATTAGCCATATCTGCTAATAAATCTTGTCCAAATTCTTTTGCTTCAATAATTTTTGTCTTGAGTTGATAAAGTTCGGTTTGCTCTAAAACTTCAGTTTCTGCTTGAATTATTTTTAAACGTTCTCGACTTTGAGCAATTTGACGAATAATACGAATTAACTCGAAACTAATCCCTTCTCCTTTTACTGATTCAGGACTACTTTCCCAATCGTGTAAAATTGCCTGTAATTTTTCTAAATCGCCGTCTTCATAAGCTTGATTAGCTTCAGCCATTAAGTGCTGTCTGCGCCGACGTTCATCATCATCTGTTGCTAAATCTGGATGAATTTTTTTAGCTACTTCTCGATATAGTTTTTTTAGTTCAGGAGATGGTTTAAACTCTTGATTAGATTCCAAAAGTTCGATGTATTGGTTGATTTGAGCTTCAATACGATCAAGCTCTGTATAGCGAATACCTATAACTCGCATATACTCTTTTTCAAAAGCATTTAACTCTGCCTGAAAAGTTGCTAAATCTAATTCTTTTTCTGCTAATTCTATTTCTAATGTGGCTAGTTCGCTCTTTTTTCGTTCAAGTTCCTCTTGTTCAGGTGTAAGTTTGTGTATAATCCCATTTTCCATAATTCGTAGAGAATATTAAAATATATTTCCACGATCCTAGTTCATGAAATTACCTCAAGACTTCAGTAAAATCAGCTAACTAATCTAATTCAAGTTTTATTTTAGTTTGAAAGCAAATAATTTTTGATAACAGCAATTAAACCATCAATTTCTTCAGGTAAAGTAAGATAATGGACACAAGCGCGAATACAGTTAGGATCGCTAATAGTTCTAAGATAAAATCCTTGTTCTTCTAAATTATCAACTAGTTGTTTGTGTTCTACTCCTGAGACTTGAAAAGAAACAATGCCTGCTTCGGGTGGTGTATGTTTAAGACAACTGATTGCTTCTATTTGTTGTAATTGTTCCCAAAGATATTTACTTAATTCGCAGATACTATTGTAGCGTTCAGTTGCTGTTCCCCATGATTGATGAATAGCGATCGCACTTCTTAAGCCTTGATATTCTGAATAAGCTGAGGTGGCTACTTCAAATTTTTTACCACTAGTTTTCCAAGCTTCGGGTTTTCCTTGATCATCTATCTCGACACTCCGCCAACCAATAAAGGTGGGATGTAATTCATTGAAAGCCTCTGGACTAATATACAATCCCCCAACCCCAGCAGGGCCACATAGCCATTTATGTCCTGTAAAGGCATAATAATCGATCTCTAATTCAGGTAAATTCAAGGCTAAAGAACCAACTGATTGGGCTGCATCTACCATAACTCTAATTGTTTTTTCAGCAGGATAATTATGACAAGCTTGAGCAATTTCTTTGAGGGGTAGTACTTGTCCTGTATTCCACAGTAAATGACTTAAAACAACTAAACGGGTATTGGGTGTGAGATGATTATTAATAACCTCCACAGGATCGCCAGCATTCAAAGTCGCCATAATTGGACAGATCGCTACTTCTACTTGAAAACGTCGAGCAATTTCTTCGACTAGAGCAATAATGCCTGGATGTTCGCAGTCCGTCATTAAAATGCGATTACCTGCTTGCCAATCTGTTCCCCACAGAGGAATATTACAACCTGCGGTAACGTTTTCTGTCAGAGTAAGAGTCTCTATAGTTATCCCTAATTCAGAAGCGATCGCTTCGCGTAATAAATTATTATTTTTTAACAGCCAAGTGTTAATCTGATTAGAAAAAGGGCCTACTTGCTGAATATATTTATGAGTATTGATAATTGTATCTAAAGCAGCCTGAGCCATTGTTCCCTGACCACCAAAATTAAAATAGGTTTTATTAGTTAACCCAGGAAATTGTTGACGATGTTCTTTCAGGTCGGTTGACGATAAACTATTATTCATAAGTTGACGATAAACTATTATTCATAAATATATTTTTTACTGTAGCGAACATTGTTAGTATATAGAGATTTTCCCATTAATTGGCAGCCATCGAAATCAAAAAAATCAAGCTATTTTACGGCAGAAAAGCAAGAATTTATTCTTTACCTTTCTTCCTTGTCTCTCTTGCTTTTTAGCTAAACAATGATAATCACCGATCATCACCTACTCAACTATAAACGCTGTAACCGCCGTACTTTTTTGGAAATATACGGTAGTCTAGAACACCGAGATCCAGAGAAGGATTTTCTGGTGAAACTCAAACGGGAAAATCAAAAACATATTGCCAATGTAATTACAACTCGTAACCTAGATTATTATCAACCCCAAGCATCTCGCGCTCAATGGCAACTTAATACCCAACAAACTATTGAATTAATGCGCAAAGGGGTAGACTGTATTTTTCAGGGAACTTTAAGCCTTACTTTTGCTCAATGGCAAGCTATGTTAGGAAGTGAAGTTTTTGATGTAAAAATTGACCCTACTCTCCAAAAATTACTACCAGAAACTACCTTTTTGGTAGCACCAAGTTTATTAATTAAACAACCAGGAAAATCAAAATTTGGTGATTGGGAATATCTGCCTGTAAATATTAAACTTGGTCGTCGGGCAAAACCCGAATATAAGTTAATTGGTGCTTTTCATGCGCAAATTTTAGGTATTATTCAAGGAAAAATTCCTGCTTATTCCCAATTAATTTTAAAAGAACACCAAGATTATTTAATTAATTTAGATCATTGGCTGACGAAAATGCAGCAGATTACTGCCGAATGTTGGGCAATGTTAGCCCAGCAACAAGAACCAGAAGTTTTTATATCTCGGCAACGGTGTAATCTGTGTAATTGGTATGGCCATTGTTATGGAGTCGCCAAATCATCACAACATTTATCTCTAGTACCAGGAGTAACTCCTACACGCTATGAATATTTACAGTCAAGAAAAATCAACAGTATTGAAGCTTTAGATAATCTGCCTGAAGCTAGTTTAGGTGAACTATTAGGAGATGAAGTAGCACGTCAATTAAAACAACAAATTTCTGCCTTAAAAAGCGATCGCCCGTTGATTAGATCTGATTTTGATGTTGTTAATACTCCACCTATCCCGACTGATGCAATTGAAATTTATTTTGATATAGAAGCTGAACCAGAATTACAAATTGATTACTTACTAGGGGTTTTAGTGGTAGATCGCGCAGCTAATACAGAAGAATTTTACGCTTTTTTGGCAGAAAAACCAGAAGCAGAAGGCAGAATTTGGCAAGATTTTGTGGATTTTATGGCTCGTTACCCTAATGCTCCAATTTTTCACTATTCTGAATATGAAGTTGATACGATTAAACGTTTAGCTCGGCTTTATAATACTCCACCAACTACTACTAAAGCAATATTATCTCGTTTAGTGGATCTCCACGACTGGGTTACACAATCAGTAGTTTTACCAGTAGAAAGTTATTCTTTAAAATCTTTAGCTAATTGGATTGGTTTTTATTGGCGAGAAACTCAAGGTAGTGGCGAACAGTCTGTATGTTGGTATGATCAGTGGCTACATACACAAGATCGAGTTTTATTGGAATTAATTTTAAGTTATAACGAAGATGATTGTCGGGCAACTCGTCATTTAAAAGATTGGTTATTAGATTTTTTAGAATATCAAAGAAATCAGCAGATTGCAGTTAATTAACCTTTGAGCTGATCCTGAACTTAAATTATTTACCTGAAAAAAAACCTGAATTTTACCCCTGGTTTTAGCGAGGAGCGATCGCGATAATATTCACAGACAGCCAACAGAAAAAGTAATTTCTGATTAACGTAAAGAAATTTAAACTTATTGCCTAATAGCTACTGTAACTGTCGATAAATCTAAAGAGTAAAGTTTATGGAGCAAGTCTGTAAAACTCAGGCATCGCTTTTATGAAAATCACTTATTATAAAAGTATATTTCAGGAAATTAATTGCTCTGAGCAATTTGAAAGCAAGCATAATAAATTTAGTTCGAGAGTATTAAATAATAATTAAAAGTTGCCAAAATCACACCAATAATCACTTGAAAATTGATACTTTCTTATAATCTTTAGAAAGATTACAAATATAGATCAAGGAATATCTAAAAGTTCTAAAATTTTCAAAAATTAGCTAAATTCATAATTAAAACTGGGGTTAGTGATGATGATTCGCCTTTTACTAGTAGACGACCAAGAACTGGTATGTCAGGGACTACAAGCAATGTTAAATTTGGAGTCGGATTTAGAAGTAGTAGCGATCGTTAATAACGGTCAGACTGCGGTTGAAAAAGCAGAAATTCTGCAACCAGATATAGTTTTGATGGATATCAGGATGCCCATCATGGATGGACGAGAAGCTACGAGAATTATTTCCCAAAAGTTTCCTGATATTAAAGTTTTAGTTCTCAGCACTTTTGATGAAGATGACTATATCGCTCAGTCAATCAAGGCAGGAGCAAAAGGATATTTACTAAAAGATATGCCCTGTGAAGAGTTGGCTCAGGCAATTCGCTTAGTATTTCGGGGATATAGCCAAATGGGCCCTGGACTGATGGAAAAAATGTTAGATGGTATGTTGGACTCAGATACAACGGAAGAGCAAGTCATTGAGCCTGAGTTAACCGAATTGACTCCCAGAGAAATCGATGTTTTTAATTTAATCGGTACAGGCTGTACCAATCGGGAAATTTCTCAACAACTTTATATTACTGAAGGAACTGTTAAAACTCATGTTACTCATATTCTCAACCGCCTTAATCTCCGAAATCGAGCGCAGATAGCTATTTATGCTAATTCTGCCAAATAGGTTGGCTAATAATAATTAGGAAAAAGTCATGAGTGTTACACCTAGACAAGTAGAGGCTGGGCATTCCATCTACACCAAACGAACTCTTTAAATGCGTTAGATTTCGCTGCTCAACGAATTGTACGCTATAAACCTGAAACGTATTACCAAAATATCTTAGATCCTATTTTCCTGGATGTGGAAAAGTTTGATTCTGTTGGAATCAACTACCTGCTCCATTGCGTTCCAGGCTCGATCAAGTCGAAATCAATAGTCTTCGATCATCTCAAGGCGTTGCTCAACCCCAACGCAATTGTTTTTGGTTCAACTCTATTACAAGGTGGTGTTCAAAGAAATTGTTTTGCGAAGTGTCTTATGGATACTTACAACAAGCACGGGATCTTCTCGAATCAACAAGATGATCTTGAGGGCTAGAAGCGATCGCTTGTTCAGCGATTCACAGATGTCTCAGTTGAAGTTGTGGGCTGTGCTGCATTGTTTTCAGGTCGAGTGTGAAAATGCTCCCGATTTATTGTCTCAACGCGATCGCCACCATAATACTAAATTTTTCCAAAGCTGACTTTCTTAGGTTTTAATTATAGATTGAAGACTGCTGTGAGTAAGTGCCTAAACAAAATTTATTACACATTTACTTATTAACAAGGGGAATTTCTACTTTAATTTTACATCCCTGTCCTGGTGACGTTTGTAGCTGCAATTGACCTTTAACCGCAGCTATTCGCTCTTGCATCCCTCTCAGTCCAAATCCAGCCTGATTTTGGTTTGGATCAAAGCCCTTGCCATCATCTGTTACGGTCAAATATATTTGCTCGTGACTTCTGCTGAGTTTAATTCGTACCTGTGTGGCTTGTGCATATTTAAAGATATTGGTTAAAGATTCTTGAACGATGCGATAAATAGTAGTTGCTACTGGTTGGGAAATTGAACCATAACGACTAATATTAGGACTAATTTCAGTAGAAACCGATAAACCAGTTCCCCTGCAATAGTCGTCTACTAAAGTCTCAATTCTAACTTTTAAAGGTTGTTCGCTTTCTTTATCTTCTCTTAAAGTACTAATAGATTTACGTACTTCTTTCATTGCTGTTTTTCCCAATTCTTGAGCCTGTCCCAGAAAAGAGCGAGCTTGGTTAGGTTGTTTTTCCCAAAGTTTTACTGCCGTTTGCATCTGAATATTCAAGCTGGTTAGAGCGTGACCGAGAGAATCATGTATGTCGCGAGCGATACGATTGCGTTCCTGTACGGTTGCTAGTTCTTCAACTTTTTGTGCATATTGCTGTAGTTGTTCGTGAGCATTAGCAAGTTGCTGTACCATCATTCGTTCCATCAACAAACTATTATCAACTTTTTGTGCATATTGCTGTAGTTGTTCGTGAGCATTGGCAAGTTGCTGTCGCATCATTCGTTCGCTCAACACTCTATTAGTTAGTTGCAACACAAAAAAGACACTCAATCCAAATATGAGAGTTTCCGCTACTAAGTGCATTGCAAATTGAATTTGCTCTTCGGATGTATTTGGTAAAGCGCGTTGGATATGTTTATATTGATCGCTCAAAAACAAAATAAAAACCACACCAGTAGCCACCCATCTACCCAAGGATTCAAACAGAAAACAACTCCGCATCACTACAATTAGGTAAAGCGTAGGCAAAATATGAAGATATCCCAAGACTGTCCCATAAAAAATTAAGCCAATTTCGATCGCTGTAAATATAACTTTGACTATCAGTTTTCCCGTAGGCAAAACTAAACCCATTGCACCTAGTATCACTAGAATTGAAATGTGTTGAACAGGTATCATATGACCCTGCCAAGCTTCTACTACAGCTAGAGAACCACAACTACCAAGCATTACCCACTCAGTAATTAGTAGAAAGCGAAAGGGATTGGGCAGAAATTTTAAAGAGGAAATCATAAAAACTCTACTGGGGCAAAATGTCTTTTATTAGTATTTTTGAATGATAGTATGATCGTCAAAAATTTTATAGGAAAGTTCTTATATTAAACTGCTAAAAGTGCACAGTTTACCACTACAAAGCTTAAATTCACCACTTTCGTTGTAATTAATAGTTTGGTTATGAGACTTTAGTCTTAGAAAGATATATCTAATATATCAGCGAAAGTTAGAGAACTTGTATTTCTTTCGTTGAGAGCAGATTCGAGACGTTTTGCAGATGTTTGTTGTTCTAGGAATTTCTAAGATTAGAGCAGTTTTTGAAACTAAAAATTAGATAACTTACAAAACTTAGTTTTGCAACATTTAGGAGGCAATTGTGATTATCTTTGAATTCTTAAAGCTATATCCCAACCAAACTAGCTTTTTTGTTGGAATTGCTATTGGTTTGGGTACTAATATACTGAGTACATCGCTCTGTGATTTGTCTTCTCAGTGTCAGACTACCAACCCTTTCTTTCCTTTAGCAACATTTTCGGGTTCTCGTATTGTTGGTATTTACTGTAGTTGGTTAGTCAAAGGAAAAATCAAATATCTCGTTGGGTTTGTTATTACTTTACTAACGATATTTGCTGTACTTAAAAGTGGTATTAGGATTGTTTTCGACCAGCTATTAGGAGGAGAAAGTGTTTTAAGTCATTCAGTCCTTTATGGTTTTATAACTCTGATATTTGCATTTGCCATTAGCTTATTAAATGAATCGCAAGCATCATCATAATCTGCTAAATGCTTAAACTTCATTGTTCCAAATTTTAGAGGGAGGTGAAAATTATGAACAATAAACTGACTTTTATTAGTACTGCTGCATTGTTACCTAGGTCAAATGCTAGTATGTCTACAGTCTTTTTAACAAAAAGACATTCTCAAATAAATACTAAACAAAGCAAATTATTAGAAATTGCTCTGCATGTAAGCAACAATTATTCGCAAGTATATATCAAGTCGCCTAGCGTATCTCAAATCAAAAATTATCAGATCTGGAGAGATGCAGATAATGTAGCCATAATTAATACTAAAACTCAACAGCTAATTGTCTTTGGATCGACAAAATTTAAAGCATCTCCTCAACCTACTCCCTTTCAAAATATTGCTCATCAAAGTTTATGGCGGAATATGCAACGATATTTTGTTGCTCTTAATTTAGTTATTACAACGAAAGAAGTTGTTTCGAGTTTTGAATTTTTAAAACCACTTGACCCAGTTTTTAAAAGTTTAAACCAAAGCTACAAATCAAATTAATTACATATATTGCAGGTAAGGGAAATGAGTGAAGAAGAACAATCGACAGCCATGAATATGCTATTAAAGACAGGGGATGTTATTAAATCTCGTTATCGCATTTTAGACCAGTTAGGATACAAGGGATTTGGTCGTACTTATTTAGTAGAAGACATGAATCGTGTTCATAAACGCTGTATTCTCAAAAAATTTGCGCCTCAACTTCAAGGCTCATTTGTCGTCGATAAAAACAAAGAGCTATTTGAAAAAGAAGCAAGTGTTCTCTGTCGCCTGCAACATCCCCAAATACCAAGATTTCATGAATTATTTCGCTATCAGCAGAACAATCAAGAATGCTTATTGTTGGTACAGGATTACGTTGAAGGTCAAACTTATCATGCTCTGTTAAACGATCGCCTTCAAGAAGCCAGAAAATTTGATGAAGCTGAGATTGAAGATTTATTGTATCAAATTTTACCTGTTTTGGCGTATATTCACAGCATGGGAATTATTCACCGCGATATTTCTCCCGATAACATCATGTTAAGTAGTGCCAAACAATTACCAATGTTGCTCGACTTTGGCAGTATTAAATATGTAGAACACAAGATACAATCACAATTAATAGAAGTAATTGGTAATATCAACATACCTTCAATTGGTACTGTGATCGGCAAAAGTGGCTATGTACCACCAGAACAAACAGAGCAAAATATTGTCTTTGCTGACAGTGATTTATATGGTTTAGCTGCTACCGCAGTGGTATTGCTGACAGGAAAACAACCACAACAGTTCATTGAACCCCATAGCTATTGGTGGAATTGGCAGGAAGAGGTCATTGTTAGCCCTAAATTGACTTGGATATTGAGTACAATGCTCAATCCTCACCCAAGCGATCGCTTTAGGAATGCTACCGAAGTAATTAAAACGCTGCAAGAGATGTCATCTCTCACTCTTTCTCCTCAAACGACACCAACCGCAAGAAAAAAAGTTCCTCGACTAATCAATTTTCAACCCCAAACAAAAATTCAGTATTTGATTAATTTTATTCCCCAACTGCTATTTTTTATACCTTTTACCGCCGTTTTGATTTTAGGTGGCGTGTTGTGTTGGGAAAAAGAAAATTTAGACAATCACCTTAAACCTATTACATTAATTAAGATTCAACCGAGCGATCGCCTATGCCTACGGCAGCTACGCAACGGCGTGGCGTAGCCAATCGCGAAGCGTACCCTTCGGGTAATCGCGCTGTGAGTGGTAACTTTGAAATATCATCAAGATATAACTATCAAGGTTAGGGGCAACACTGTGTTCAAACTAAACCGTCGTCAATTCTTGTTGCGTAGTGCTTTAACGTTGGCTGCTACGACAACTTATTCTACCGTTAAAGCCCAGTCGAAGACACCAGGAGCATTGGAAACTGGTTTCCCCTCAAAAAAAGTAATTATTATCGGGGCTGGATTATCCAGTCTGGTAGCTGCCTATGAGTTATCTCAAGTTGGTCATAACGTTACAATTATCGAAGCTCGTTCTAGAGTTGGGGGAAGAGTTTTAACCCTTCGTGATGATTTTAGTGAAGGACATTTTGTGGAAGCAGGAGCAGCCAGAATTCCTCCCGATCACGATCTGACTCTTGGCTATATTCAACACTTTGGCTTAGGTCTTAAACCCTTTTATCCCCAACAAGGACTATACATTACAGTTGAAAGTGGTCAACGCCTTTTAGTTTCTGCTGCCGATTTAGACAAAGCAATACCAGAAGCAAAACTATTGGAATGGAAAAAGATTGACCAAGGTTCGGATCGTTTGCCCCTAGCTTTTGCCAAAGCTCTATCTGGAAAAATTCGTCTTGGCGATCGCGTTACTGACATCGAACAGACATCTCAAGGAGTTCGAGTATTGTCTCAATCTGGACAGGAAACGCGGGGTGATTGCGTACTTTGCACTGTACCCTTGCCAGTCATGAGTCGCATTAATTTTAATCCTCCTTTATCCGCTTCCAAACAAACTGCTGTTGATGGAGGTTACGATTATCGCCCTGCTACCAGAATGTTTGTCGAATTTCCCGAACGTTTCTGGTCAAAAGAAAATTTGAATGGTTGGGGTATGTTTGGCGATCGCCCTGAAGAACTCTGGCAACCAACCTGGGATTACCCTGGAAAAACAGGTATTTTACATGCTTATTTAAAAGGAGAAACTGCTTTGAGTATGGAAGCTTTAAACCCAAAACCAAGATTGGCTAAGTTACTACAGCAATGGTCAGAAATTCTGCCCCATGTTCGCGATTATCAGGTGAGTGCAGTTAGTCACTCTTGGACGAAAGATCCCTTGTCGATGGGAGGTTGGGCATATCCTACTGAATCTCAAGAAAAGAACCTATTTGATGAACTGCGACGTAAAGAAGGACGAATTTATTTTGCAGGAGAACACACAGCCGAAAAGCGTGGATGGCTGCAAGGTGCTTTAGATTCTGGACTAAGGGCAGCTAAAGAGATTCATACCAGCTAAATTAATTATCATATTGAATTAATTAAAAAATCGAATTAAGTACCGAAAAATATGCAAAGGAGAAACAGATCATGAGTCAATTAACGATTTATCACGAACAGCAACCTCAAGCACCACTTGCCCAATACAATACAGAAGAGATGATTGCTCAAGAATTAGCTCCATTAGGAGTTCGTTTTGAACGCTGGATTGCTCAGGGAAAAATTCCTGAAAATGCCTCTAATGAGGCAATTATTGCAGCCTATCAAGCCGATATTGACCGATTAGTCGCAGAAACAGGATATCAAACCTATGATGTGATTAGTCTTAATCCCAATCATCCTCAAAAACAAGAACTTAGACAGAAGTTTCTGGCAGAACATATTCATGATGATGCTGAAATTCGCTTTTTTAGTCATGGAAAAGGTCTGTTTACATTACATATTGGAGAGCAAATCTATGAAGTAATTTGTGAACAAAATGATTTAATTAGCGTTCCTGCTGGTACTCGTCACTGGTTTGATATGGGAGAAAATCCTAATTTTATCTGTATACGTTTATTCGATACTCCTCAAGGTTGGGTCGCTAATTTTACTGGTTCGGATATTGCGGATAAGTTTTCACGTTTAGCAACTTAACTTACACTTACTCAAACAGACAACATAATATGTTCAGGAAAATATCGAGAAGTTTAAATCAGATCGGTCGCATCTGGTTATATTTCTTAATTGGTGGAATAATAGCGATCGCCATAATTTTAATTAATTCTCAATCATTGCAAGCTCAACAAGAGTTTTTAGATGTTGAGCAATTCTCTGATAAAGTCGAAAACCTAGAAGCCAAATGGGAAGGCGATTATGAACGCTACTTTGATCGTGATTTTTCTAACAGTTCCAGAGAAGCACGGCAAATAGCAGCACGACTATCAGAAATTAAAGAGCAAACAAATATTAACCCCGCAGTTATTTGGGCAGCCCCTCAAGATGATTTTTTGGATTTAGTGCTAATTACCCCCAACGAACAATTTGTGACGACAAAAGTAAGAGGCGCAACCCGTGAAAATTTAACCCAAAGGATTCAAGAACTAGAAACAGGAATTGCTGATCGCCAATCACTTAAGTATTTGCCTCCAGCTAGGTTAATTTATCGTTGGATTTTTAAACCTTTAGAGCCTTACTTAGAAGCAGAAAAAATTGACACTCTGTTACTTTGTACAGGGACTTCTTTGCGTTCTTTACCCTTTGCTGCTCTCCATGATGGGGAAAAGTTTGTGATTGAAAAATATAGTCTCGCCCGTATTCCTGCATTCAGTTTAACTGATACAAATTATCAACCTAGATCAAACAAAAAGGTTTTAGCTACAGGGGCATCAGAATTTAAAGAATTACCATCTCTACCAGGTGTGGGAGTAGAACTAAATACAATCGTTCCGCAATTATGGTCAGGAGAGAAAATATACAATCAAGATTTTACCGTCCAAAATCTTAAAAATGCCCATAAATTGGGAGATTTTGATATTATTCATATCGCTTCCCACTCCAATTTTAATTCTGGTTCACCAGAAGATTCTTATATTCAATTTAGCGATCGCAAGTTAACCTTGGATGAAATTGCTGATTTGGAGTTAGATTTACCCCAGGTGGATTTATTGGTTCTGAGTGCTTGTGAAACTGCTTTGGGCGATGAAGAGGCTGAGTTTGGTTTTGCTGGCTTGGCTATGCAGGCAGGAGTTAAATCTGCTCTAGCTAGTCTCTGGGCGATTAACGATGCAGGTACAGTGGTCTTGATGAGTGAATTTTATCAGCAATTAAAATCAATCCCAATTAAAGCGGAAGCTCTCAGACAAGCGCAAATAAATATGCTCAAACGCAAAGTTTTTGTCGAAGGCAGAAAAATTCGAGGCTCAGAAATAGAGATAAATTTACCTGATAATACTGATGAAGTAGAATCACAAAATTTTAATCATCCTTTTTATTGGTCAGGATTTACTATCATTGGCAATCCTTGGTAAAAGTAGAAAGTAGAAAGTAACTACGACTACCGCCCGTTCGGAACTGCGTTCTTTCACTAGTTAATTAGCGGAGTCGCTTGCGATGAAGCGGACGCTCTCTCCGAAGGAAACTTTCTACTTTTAGGTAACTACTTCATATATTGCTGCTTGTAATCGTTATCATAATGTCGAGCAGCGATTTGCTCGCTGGCTATTAACGGTACAAGACAGCATCCAGAAAGACGAATTTCAGTTAACCCAAGAATTTATTTCTCAAATGTTAGGAGTACGTCGTACTGGTGTATCAGAAGTAGCCCGTAAGTTTCAACAAGCAGGTATTATTAAATATAAACGAGGCACAATAACTATTCTCTCTCAAGAAAGGCTTCTAGCTTCTACCTGTGAATGCTATCAACTAATTTCATCTGAGTTTTCTCGCTTACTGACGACATCTTGATATTGTCTACCCAAAATCAAACCTATAATCACTGATGGCAACAAAACAATAATCAGTGCCAAGCTATTTGTCGGCTGGATTGGTATTTGCTGACCTCCATATTTAATTAGGTAAGATAGCCCTGTAGACAGCAACAAAACCTTGATAATAAAACCAGCTTGTATGTTCATCTCAATCAACAATTAACTATTAACAATAAGCATCACTTAAGATTTTTGTCGCGGATAAAGTTGCATTAAAGCTCTAACTTGTTCGGCATGATAAGAACTACGGGTTAAAGGACTGGAGACTACTTGTAAAAAACCAATAGATTCACCAAATTCCTGCCACGCTTTAAATTGTTCGGGAGTGATAAAATCTTTAACACCTAAATGTTTCTGGGAAGGTTGAAGATATTGTCCGATGGTTAAAATATCACAGTCTACATCTCTTAAATTTTGAATTACTTCCCGTACTTCAGTATCAGTTTCGCCTAAGCCTACCATGATGCCAGATTTAGTATACACCCAAGGAGCGATCGCCCTAGTGTGTTTTAATAATTCGAGCGATCGCTGATAATCTCCTTGAGGACGTACTCTTTTATATAGTCGGGGAATTGTTTCTGTATTGTGATTAAGTACATCAGGTTGAGCAGACAAAATGATTTCTAAAGCAGACCAATTACCACATAAGTCAGGTATTAATAATTCAATCGTAGTTTGAGGAGAAACTTTTCGCACCTCTTCAATACAGCGTACAAATTGAGACGCACCCTCATCAGGCAAATCATCACGATTGACAGAAGTGATCACCACATGATTAAGTTGCAGACGACGTACTGCTTCAGCTAACTGAATTGGCTCTAGGGGATCAAGAGCTTTAGGTTTTTTCTCAAAATCAATATCACAATAAGGACAAGCACGAGTACAGGCAGGGCCCATAATTAAAAAAGTCGCTGTACCAACAGCAAAACATTCACCAATATTAGGACAAGATGCTTCTTCACAGACAGTATTTAAAGCTAAATCACGCAAAATCTCTTTAACACTACCCACTCGTTCTAATTGTGGGGCTTTAACTCGCAACCATTCTGGCTTGACTACCACTCCCTATTGCTCCAACTAATTTTAGTAATTAAGTAATTTTTCTTCTTAGTTATTTTATCTTTTATTAGTTATTAGTTGTTAGTTATTAGTCATTGGTCATTGATAACTGATCATTGCTCACTGATCACTGAAATGTCAGCTTATAAGCAGAACCCATAAGCCAACATTCCGTTACAGTTAGAGAGTAGGTGTTAGAGGCTTTTCCTTGCCTTGGATACTTCCGTTGATCATTAATTTATCGGCGATTTTTTGAATAAAAGCTGTGATTTTGATCAGTGATTGGAGTGATTTTAATCACAATTTGGCGTTGATGATTTAAGTAATGGCGTACAAAATAATACTGCTATTAGCTTTTAGCTTTTTACAAACTTACGCTAATTTCTCAAATAAAGCAGCTAGTATCGTGTTAGAAAAAAGGAATCCTTCTGAATCTTGAAGACGTAATCTACTGGCTAACTGGCATAGTTCTTTTTGTTCGCTTAAATTTTTTAAGGTGATGACTTCATCGTGATGATTGAGAATCTCAACCCATCCTTGACTATAAAAAGGCTGTAAACAAGACAAAATTGCTTGTAAGGTATTTTGATTAAATTGTCCTAAATCTATCCCTTCTGCTAAACGTAAACCCAGCATCAAGCTTTCCAATACATAGTCCGTTGGCGATATTTCTGGAACATCGATAATTGCCCCAGCTTTTAACCAAGCATAGTATTCTCGGCGAGTACGAGGACGATTAAATCTCTTATTATCTACATAACTAGCTGCCCCCATTCCAAAACCATAATAGGGTTTGTTTTCCCAATAAACTCGATTGTGGCGACATTGATAATTTGGTTGGGCGTAATTAGATATTTCGTAGTGTTGGTATCCTTTAGCAGTGAGAATATTACGCGTGAGGCGATACATTTCTGCCGTGTCCTGATCATTGGGTAGCGGACTTTTACCTGGTTGATATTGCTTGCCAAAGGCTGTCACAGGTTCAAGTACTAAATCGTAGCAAGAGAGATGCTTAGGGGCGATCGCGATCGCTTGTTCTAAAGATGCTTGACAGTGTTCTAGGGTTTGATGGGGTAAACCTGTAATTAAATCTAAACTAAAGTTTTCAATTTCTAGCTGTTTAATTATCTCCACAGCTTCCATGACATCAGCTAAAGTATGCGATCGCCCACAGACCTTTAGTAATTCCTCATCAAAGGTTTGTACTCCCAAACTAAAGCGATTTACCCCTGCATCGAGATAGCCTTGCAATTTATCACGATCAAAAGTCCCAGGATCAATTTCTATAGAAATTTCGGGATTATTCTCTAGTCCAAAATGGGATGCGATCGCCTGGATAATTTGAGTTAATTGTGCAGGTGATAAGAGAGAAGGTGTACCACCACCAAAAAAGATAGTTTTTAAGGGTTGCTTCGCATCTGTTGTTAACTGAATATCTTGTATTAAGGCTGCAATATAATCTTCAATCATTGTTGTTGCCGATCCACCTCGTCCTACTACCGAAATTGGAAAATCACAGTAATAACAGCGACTACGACAAAAAGGGATATGAATATAAGCAGCAGTAGGAATTGGTAATGTTGGTGAGGCTATTAAATCAGGAATAAAATTAAATTGACTTGTAGATATATTATTAGTCATTACTGAATATTACAGCACCTAAATAATTGTGTGGATTGTGATTTATTAATTAATGTCCGACCAATATTATAACGGAGCGATAATGACAACAATACTTAACTAAAATTACATTTTTAGATAAATCAATGATATATTGTTTCTATCTAAAGTTCAAACAGTTAGCAAGTGATTAAGAATAAAGCATACAAATATAGAATATATCCTAATCAAGAGCAGCAAACTTTTTTTGCCAAATGTTTTGGATGTTCACGCTTTGTATATAATCACTTTCTAAGACTAACTATTGATACTTATGCCGAATCAAAACAAACGTTAAAGTATAGTAACTATGCAAAATTATTAACCAAGCTAAAAAAAGAAATTAATTACAGTTGGCTAGCTGAAGTCAATTCTCAGTCTTTACAGCAATCTCTTAAAGACTTAGAAAAGGCTTTTGTATCTTTCTTTTCTAAACAAAATCAATTTCCTAGATTTAAAAAGAAAACTAATCGTCAATCATTTAGAATACCACAGCATTTCTCAATCACAAAAGACGGCAAGTTAAAATTACCAAAGATGAAGCCAATGAAAATGGTTATTCATCGAGAAATTGTTGGACAACTTTGTAATGTAACTATTTCTCAAACTCCGACAGGGAAATATTATGCTTCTATAGTTGTTGAGTACGAAGCAGAATCACTTCCGCTACAAGGAGATAGAATTGGTATTGATGTCAATTTAGGAAAAATTGTTGTTACTTCTAATGGTGATGAATTTGATAATCCTAAATATCTTAAAAAATCTCTAAAAAAACTCAAAAGACTATCTCGCAATCTATCTCGAAAACAAAAAGATTCAAATCAAAAAAATAAAGCCAGAGTCAGGCTAGCTAAAATTCATGAAAAAATAGCTAATCAAAGATTAGATTTACATCATAAATTAAGTACAAAGTTGTGTAAGGAAAATCAACTTATAGCGACAGAAGACTTGGCCATTAAAAATCTAATTAAAAATCCTAAACTGTCTCGTCATATTGCTGATGTAGCCTGGGGACAATTGCTGACGTTGTTAGGATATAAATCAGAAACCTTTGGATGTGAAATTAAAAAGGTAGATAAATTTTTTCCTAGCAGTAAACGATGTCATGTTTGTGGTTGGATTAAAACAGATTTAACGTTAAAAGATAGACAGTGGAAATGCGAAGAATGTTTGACTTTTCACGAATCAAGAGATAAAAATGCAGCCCTAAATATTTTGCTATTTGCAGATAATAAAATACCGCAGGAAGTGCGGAAATCTACGCTCAAAGATATACCTGAAACGGTATGTATCAGTCGGGTTACTGACTGAGCTTGAGAAGCGACGCGGGCTTGTCCTCGTCGTACTTCACGAGAAAATTAATCAGGTCAATATTAAGAACTACTCTGATTTTTTCACACTATTACCAAGAATTTATTACAGTAAAGAAGAAATACATTCATTATCATATTATTCAACTAAAACAATGGTTGATGCCATCATCATTATTATTTGCATCATCGCTGCCGTAAACATCGGTTTTGATGGATTACAGTTATTACCTGCCGATATCTTAGAAGGAGTATCCAATATTGAAGCTTTACGCTTTGTAATTGCTGGATTTGCTACGATTATCGGTTTGGGTATTGGCGTGGCAGTACAAACTACCTATCGTCGCTTAGAAAGACAAGTTAGTAACACTAAAATCGAGGTAATCATCACGAGGGCGATCGGGCTAGTTATGGGGTTATTAGTAGCCAATTTAATGCTAGCACCAATGTTTCTATTACCTATTCCCAAAGAATTGAGCTTTTTTAAGCCAACTGTAGCGGTATTGGGAAGTGTGATGTTTTCTTATCTTGGTATTAGTTTAGCTGATACTCACGGACGCACTTTTTTAAGGTTAATTAATCCTAACAGTATTGAGTCGATGTTAGTAGCAGAAGGAACTTTAGAAGCAATGCCGACTAAAGTTCTTGATACTAGCTGTATTATCGATGGTCGAGTCGAAGAACTACTCAAAACTGGATTTTTGGAAGGACAAGTATTAATTCCGCAATTTGTGCTGCAAGAGTTACAAAATCTAGCCGATGCTAGTAATTCCCAAAAACGGATTCGTGGTAGGAGAGGTTTGGATATTCTCAATCAAATGCAGGAAGAATATCCCGATCGCATTGTGCTTAATAAAGCAGATTATGACGATATTGAAACCGTCGATGCTAAACTAGTTCGACTGGCACAGGAAATTAACGGGACTCTTTTAACCAACGATTACAATCTCAGTAAAGTTGCTAACCTGCAAAAAGTTCAAATTCTCAATATTAACGATCTAGCTCGTTCATTACGTCCAATTTACCTTCCTGGAGATTATTTAGAGCTTAAAATTCTTAAACAGGGTAAAGAACCTGAACAGGGAATTGGCTACCTAGAAGACGGCACAATGGTAGTAGTGGAAGAAGGAAGCGATCGCGTTGGAGGAGAAATACAAGTAGTAGTAACATCATCCTTACAAACCTCTGCTGGCAGAATGATCTTCGCTAAACCTCAATCAGAATCAGAAAGCTATACCAATATGGTTACTTAATTAACCTATAACCTATAACAACGAAGGCAGATGGCAGATGACAGAGGGCAGAAGGTTTACTACCTACTACCTACTACCCAAAAAAAACTTGCTACTTGCTAGTTGCTACTTAAGTAATTGATGACTAATGACTAATTTATTGACCAAAATATGGGTGAGGAAAGCCGTTAATTCCTAATTGGTTTTGTACATTCTGTTGTTGGCTATGTTGTTGAATTACATTGTTATTGCCAATGGCTGCTGCTTCGTTGTGGGATTGTTGAACTGATTGTTGCACACCAGGATTAGAACCATAACCAATTCCGAGATTGTTTTGGATATTACTTTGGTCATTTCTTTGAATAATTACATTATTTCCGCCAACTGCGGTAGCGGAATTGCTCGATTGTTGAACACTGACATTACTGCTTTGAGCGAATGCAGCTATGGGAAATAAAGATATGATGCTTAAAGTAATTAAACCTAAAGTATTTTTCATTTTTCTAGACCTACAAGCTGTAAAAGTTTTAATTTTTGACTTTTGACTTTTATCTAATACGTCGGTGAAAAATTTTTATGCATTACTTAACTTTTCATATCCCGATTCAGCAACCCCCTAAAACAATATCGTGCGCGCCTCGAACTACATCAATTTGAAATCCTGTTCTTTCTAATCTGGGGCGATCGCCCGATACTACATTCCAGAATTCTACTGCACCTGTTTTGGGACTGGGTTGACGATAATTAAAGATTACTACGGCTAAAGACTTTCCTGAACTATCGAAAGTAACTTGTTCTGGTAACAATCCTTCAAAACCATATTCATCAACTTTGGTTAGTTGTCCCGATCGCGAATTAAACTTAACTAAAGATAGAGAACTATAAGGTTTACCACGCCAAGCAGGAACATAATTAGGTAAATAGGTGCGACGCATATTTACTGTAGCCATAAGTGAATTATCGGGACTAAGGGCAAATCCTTCTGGACTTAACCCTACTTCGATTCTAGAGACAATAGTAGGAGATTTACCTGATTCTGGTTCAAAGTTAATGGCGATCGCTTCTCCTGGGGGATTCATGAAAAAGTTTAGTTGTTGTAAGGGTTTGGTACTCCATTTGAGATCGCAAACTAACAAAAAACGACCATCAGAAGTAAATCGAGGATGAGAGAGATGATTACCCACTTCTATTGGTTGATTTTGAGGCGTTATTTGAATTTCGCCATTAGATGTTGTCGTGACTTTATAAAACCCAACTCGACTATTTCGATCTTGAACTACTGCCAAATACTTCCCTGAAGGATGCCAGATGGCCGTTTGGTTATCCATTCGTGTACCGTCAATTGACATAGGAAAATAAAAACGTTTACCTAATTTCCCATCAGGTTGCAATTTAGCAATTAGTAATTCTCGTCCCCGATCTTGTAAATTAATCGCCAGAAATTGACCATCAGGACTAATACTAATATGTTCTGGATTCTTTCCTACTGCTACAATTTCGATAATTTCAGGTTGGTTAGGATTACTCAGATCAACGACAGTTAAATACTTTCCTTCAGGCATATCATCAATAGTATCTAGTTCTTGAATACCATCCGCAGGACGCGATCGCACTTCGACAATATAAGCACGTTTACCATCAGGAGAAGTAGCAATAATTTGAGGCCAAGACATGACTGAATTAGATACTGGAATAGCAGCCATCTGAGGATTATTAGAATTCAAGGGCAAATCTATTACTGTCAGGGTATCTTCTATCCCAGCAACTCGATCTAGTTTGGCATCGGCATAGGCAGTAGCAACCATATCTGCATCAGAAGCAATTAGTAATTTATCTCCGCTAAAACTTACTGCTTGTGTTGATTGAGCAATTGGGGTAAGTTTAACAGGTTCGATTAATTGTAATAGTCCGTAGAGAAAAATAGCTAAAATAAAGCCAAGTAGCGTAAGTAAAGCTATTTTAAAACTTTTTAATTTAATTATATTCATCTCAAACTAAATAAGATTTAAGTAAGGTTCGATATGCAGGAAAATAGGCAATTATTAGAGATATATGTGCTAAAAGTAGCAAGATAGCAATAGGTAGACCTGCTACAGCCAGAAAGAGATGATAGAAAAAAATATTAATAACAATCGGTGTTAAAACAACTAAAGTTAGAGGTATGAGCCGACTATAAAAAAGTGCCAGACCAGCAGTAACTTCCGTAATACCCAAGAGTGTGTAAAGATAGCCCGTTGCTTTCATTCCGTCGATTAAAAGATTACCTACATTCAGTTGTTCTGGAATAATTAGCTTGGCAGTACCAGCCACAATGAATACTAGACTCATAATTATTTGAATAGCAAAACGGACAGAAAAACCTTTTACTATAAAGAAAGACCAGGTAGGCTTAATTACATGGAACAATGACTGAAATGCTGCGCGGTAATGGTACGCCAAGATCGAGTGTGCGCTAATTATTAACAGCACCAGTAAAATACGTTCGGGTCTTGAGTCGAGAAACAAATGAAATAATGCGATGTTAAAAATAACAGGCGCGAGGAAAATTATTGCTAGTGGCAGAAATACACCAGTAAGTATGGCGATACCTGCCAAAAATTCAGTTGTATAGAGTAGATTTTGTAGATAACCCGTGGCTTTGATAGTATCTAGCCATGCTTGTGCCTGGTTGGGAAAGTTCGCTGCTTCTACGACTTGAGGATTAAAAATGCGAAGCAAAACAGCAAGGGGAAAAACTAATCCCAAAAAGCTTCTAGATAGATAAACTAGCGTTCTAGCCTTGAAAATAAAGATTTTTTGACTGGGTTTGTTATCAATCATAAGGATTATACTATCTAGTTTAAAAGCTTCTAAATTGAGGGTAATGCGATCGATTGTCTTGTTCCCTATAGCGGTGCCAATAAAGATTAGGACAAAATCGAAAATGTAGGCGATATAACGTCCTAACAAAAAAACGTAGTGCTATAAGTAAGTCATTTCAGTAAAGTCATCAACGCTCAAAGAATTAGCCTCAATTCCAGACAGCATGGCAAGTTCAGTCTCATCAAAACGAATTGCCGTGTCGCTTCCCTGTTGCACTATATCTAAATCTGAAAAGGTTATAGAACCAGCCAAATCTATCCTGTCTTGACCCTCTTGGAAATCTTCAATACTACTGACTCCATTAAAATTGAGAACAAAGATATCTTGACCGTCATCTCCTTGTAAATTGTTGTGATTTTCTCCACCGTTGAGGAGATCGTTGCCTTTACCACCGACTAAAAAATCGTTGCCCGATCCCCCTAGAAGGGAGTCATTTGCTGTATTGCCCTTAAGAATGTCATCTCCTGTACTGCCCAAAAGAACGTCTTGACCCTCTCGACCTTCAATCTTATCGTTACCAGCCAGTCCAATAATATTATCTGAAGAATTTGTGCCGAAAATCAAATCGCTATTCACTGTGCCTAATTTTTCTATAGTGTCAATTCCCTCACTTGCTAAAGCCGAGAGTGCTGTTTCTGAGATAATTTCATGAGTTGCTGCGCTAGGTTGAGCAGGAATACCAGGTGCAGTTCCACCAAAGAAGACGTAATCGTTTGGATCTGCTCCAGGATTGGTTTCATCGTATCTGATGTTTGAACCGTCAGTAGTTGCGACAATATAGGGAGCGGTAGCGTTAGTAAAACCAAACTGTGTCGGATTGCTAAGAATCTCATCGAATAAAGAATTGATATCTAACTCAATAAGATTGACATCAGAACCTAATTTTCCATCTAGCTCATCTAACTCCTGTGACAAATTCGAGTTAAAACTTTCAATGATTTCACCTTGATTATCTGCATTGGGAATATTTTGTGCGCCTGGGAATCGATTTAAGTCGGGGAGGTTGGGAACTAAAATATTCTTAGCACCTGCATCAGCAAGATTCTCAATCGCCGTAACGATATTGTTTACAGGTTCTGTGGTATCGGTTATTCCTAGACCAAGATCGTAGACTCCTGCCCACACAGTATAGAGTCCATCGGGATCGACATTGGGAGTTGAGGCTATAAAATCATTAACCTGCCCCAACATCCCAGGTAATTCTAGTTGTTCGACGGCATCGTCGGGTTCAAAAGGATTACCAACATTATCTAGTCCCGTCGGTGCGCCAATTAAAGCAAAATTGGTGCTGAAATTGTAAGGCACTCCTAAATCTGGTGCGAGAGTTTCAACCCAAAGCGAACCATTGGAGTAACGTCCTTCAGAAAATGGAGGAGGTGGAAACCCTTCACCAAAAGCCTCTGATGTAGCACGGAATAGATTACCAGTATCTGAAAGTAAATCTCCAAAAACGTAAAGCTCACTGATGTCACTAGATAAATTGCTCAAAGACGGGGTATCTTCAAAAGTCTGAAATTCAGTCGATGAGGATTGGTTATCTTGATTCATTGTTGATATTGTTTCGTTTAAAAGCTTCTAAATTGAGAATAAAGCAAGTAAAACCTGTTTGTCCAAGTCATTTTTGATGCTAAATTAATAACTAAAAGTTATTAAATGGAATTTCGACAGCTACGATATTTTGTGACTGTTGCCCAAGAGTTACACTTTGGCAGGGCAGCAGAACGTTTACAAATTACCCAACCCGCCTTGAGTAAACAAATTCGAGTCTTAGAAACAGAATTAGGCATTCAGCTATTTATCCGTACTAAACGCACAGTTAGGTTAACTAAAGCAGGGGAGGTTTTCTTATTAGAAGCGCAAAAGCTTTTACAGCAAGCAGAGAAAGCGATCAATCTTGCACATCGAACAGCTTTGGGAGAAGTAGGGCGATTAACCATCGGATTTACAGCTACAGCTACCTACACAGTCCTACCAGAGTTAATTGGACGTTTTCGACTTCTTTATCCTCAAGTAGAAGTAGAAATGCTAGAACTTTCTACAGAGGCGCAAGTAACCGCACTTAACCGTAGTGAAATAGATTTAGGATTTTTACATCCCCCCATTGATGATCGGGGATTAGAGTTATATCCAATTTTGGCAGAAGAACTTGTTGCCGTCTTACCCAAACGACATCATTTAGCAATCAAACATTTATTATCTTTAGAAGATTTAGCCCAAGAGTCTTTTATTTTACATCCTCGTGCTGAAGGGCCATTTCTCTATGATGAATTTCAGAAATTGTGCCGTCAAGCTGAATTTCAACCTCAGATTGTTAAAGAAGTATGTAGTCATCAAACCCGAATCTGTTTTGTCGCAGCAGGGATGGGAATTACTTTTATTCCAGTTGGTTTGCAATCATCAGTTGGTCAAGATTTAGTTTGTAAACCGATGGAAAATTTAGCAATGAAACTAGAGTTTGCAGCAGCATGGCGTTCTGTGGTTAATTTGCCAGTCCTGCAAGAGTTTATCAAATTATTACGAAGTATATAGACTAATTTTATAGTGCGATCGATTGTTGAAAAATTTGTAAAAAGCTTCTTCAGAACATTTTTGTGGGACAAATTTTGGTTACTTACTTTTATAAGGTTCAGATTTATTACCAGGGAAATCTATGCAGAAATATAATTACTCTACTCACTTACAGCCAACTCACCAAACTGAAAATGAAAATTTTAATTTCAAATATTTTTGGGTAAAAATCAGTCCCCTGTTAAGTAAAATTTATCAAGAACAACAGACGGTTGAACGATTAGTAGAGCAAATTTTTACTTTATTACAAGAACATTTATCTGATTCCATCACTGAAAATTCAGACAAATGGAGTCAGAATGAAATCGTTATGATTACCTATGGTGATAGTGTCTGTAAGCCTGGGGAAAAGCCTTTAGTTACTCTGAATCGTTTTTTAGAATATTTAAAAGATACCATTACAGGTGTTCATATCTTACCTTTTTGTCCCTATAGTTCTGATGATGGTTTTGCCGTTATAGATTACTTACAAATTCATCCTGAAATAGGAAATTGGCAGGATATAAAAGCGATCGCCGAAAAGTTTGATTTAATGGCTGATCTAGTTCTCAATCATATTTCCAGTGAAAGTATTTGGTTTAAGCAGTTTAAACAAGGAATGAAGCCAGGATGTGATTATTTTATTGAAGCTGATTCAGAAACAGACTTGTCAGAAGTAGTTCGTCCTCGCAGTAGTCCTTTATTAGTTGAAGTTGATACTAACCAAGGTAAAAAATATGTTTGGGCGACTTTTAGTGCTGATCAAGTAGATCTTAACTTCGCTAATCCCGATGTCTTGCTGGAATTTATTAAAATTATTATCTTTTATATTCAAAAAGGTGCAAAATACATTCGCCTTGATGCAGTCGGATATTTATGGAAATGTGTTGGTACTCCTTGTATTCATTTACCCCAAACCCACGCCATAATTAAACTGTTGCGGGAAATCAGCCAGATGTTAAATCCCGAAGTTGCCTTGATTACCGAAACAAATGTACCCAATCGGGAAAACCTTAGTTATTTTGGCAACCGTGATGAAGCGCATCTAATCTATAACTTTAGCCTGCCACCTTTAATTCTCAATGCTTTATTACAAGGTAAGTCCGATCATCTCAAAACTTGGATGATGAGCATGCCTCCTGCACCGCAAGGTTGTGCTTATTTTAATTTTACCGCTTCCCACGACGGTATTGGTTTGCGTCCAACGGAAGGACTGTTATCTGAAGATGAATATCAAACCATGCTGAAAATGATGCAACAATTTGGGGGCAAAATTAGCATGAGAGATAAACCTGATGGTACTCAAAGCCCTTATGAAATCAATATTTCACTGTTCGATGCTTTGAAAGGGACTGCCAAAGGAGAAGATAAATGGCAAATCGAGCGATTTCTTGGTTCTCAAACCATTATGATGGCTCTAGAAGGGATTCCTGCCTTTTATATTCATAGTTTTTTGGCAACTCCTAACGATAACGCAGGGGTAGCTAAAACAGGGCATAATCGCTCAATTAATCGTCATAAGTGGAACTACGAAGAGTTAGAGCCAAAACTCAAAGATCCCAATTCTACTCAAGCAATTGTCATGGGCGAAATGTCCCGACGAATTCAAATTCGCCGTCGTCAACCTGCTTTTCATCCTAATGCTACTCAGTACACTTTACATCCGATGAATAAATGTTTGTTTGCTTTCTGGAGACAAAGTATTTATCGTGATCAAAGTATTTTCTGTATTAATAACTTAAGCGATCGCCCTCAAGAACTTCAACTTTCTGATATTAACTTAATCTGTATCGATCCTTGGCACGATCTCCTTAGCGGTCAAGTAATAGAAGATCTGAGCGATCGCTTTATTCTTCAGCCCTATCAATGTGCTTGGATTACTAATCAGGAGTTTTAAATACTACAATAAATACTAAATGCTGATCCTGCGGAAGTGAAAAACGCTCTCTACGATAATTTTTTACCTACCAATAGCGACTATTTATTTTATGTCAACGCTCTTTATATTGATACAGGAGAGCATAAAGTCTTGATTGATAGTGGTGCAGGACAGCTTTTTGGTAATACTGCTGGTTATTTAGCTCAAAATCTTAAATCTGCTGGAATTGAACCAGAAAATATTGATACAGTGTTGATTACTCACGCTCACGGCGATCATATAGGGGGTTTAATCTCGGCAGATGGCACTTTAACCTATCCTAACGCCGAGTATTATATTTCCCAACCAGAATGGGATTTTTGGACAGATCCTCAAGTTAGTTTACCGAATTCTTTATTAGACGAAAAAACCAAACAATCTTTGATCAAAGGTGCGAAACAGATGTTAAGTGTAATTAAAAATAAGACGAAGTTTTTTGAATTTGACGCTGAAATTGTCCCAGGAATTGTTGCCCTAGATACTTCAGGTCATACTCCAGGACAAGTCTCATATTTGATTACTTCGGGAGAAGAAAAGTTAATCGCCACTGGGGATATTTTCTATAGTGATCCCCTCAATTTACAACATCCAGACTGGGAAGTAGCTTTCGACACTGATTCTGAAAAAGGTCTGGCTGCGAGAAACAAGTTTTTGGAAGAAGCAAGTGAATCTAGAGTAGAATGGCTAGTCCCTCATATGCCTTTTCCAGGCTTAGGTCATGTTAGCGTAGATGGCGATCGCTATGGTTGGCAGTCTAGCTGGTGGAAATTTGATCCTGCTTCATAAACTTATAAACTTTATTTGGTCTACTGCTTTGTTAATTAATTAGTTATTAGTTCAACTAACCACGACGCGAGCGCAATGTCAAAAAAACTGACCAAAGCAACTAACTTTCAAGCAACCATTTCTCGTAATCGCAGTGAATCAATTTCTGTCGAATACTATTTAGAACTTCTGCAACCTCCGATCTCATTGTCTGTGCCGATCCAACTCGATACACATCGTTTAAGACAGCATAATACTCTTTCCCTGTAAAATTGGCGATCGCGCTTGCTAAACTCCTATCGGACATTTGTTCATAGAGAATTGACAAAAGAGGAAGATATTCCTGCTCTTCGATGCCATTAGGAAAAGCACATTCAAGTAAATGATAGGTACTGACTAGATGGACTGGATTAATCACGCTTTAGCCAAAGCAAATTGTATTTTATCTTACAATATTATGTCACCAACTTATTTCAGACATTAATTAACTTATACTGATACAGATTCTTCAACTAAATTTTGCTGATTATTTTGAGACGTTTGAGTAGTTCCAGAATTATCTAATATTACTGGTGTTAAACTAACTGCACAGGCTTTTAATTCGGGTTGGAGAGAAATTGGGCAGGATTCTGAATGAGTTAGGGAATTTGCCTCACCGTTGTCTGTCCACAATGCGCCCCAGTGCATCGGTACAAAAACCGTACCAGGAACAATAGCCTTAGTAATTCTGGCAGCAAAACGTCCCTTGCCACGACGCGATCGTACTTCTACTAACGTCTCCGCCTCAATTCCTAATTTATCTGCATCTTTGGGATGAATTTCAATAAAGGGTTGAGGTTGCATTTTCATAATCTTGTCAATCCGCCCAGTACGAGTCATAGTATGCCAATGTTCATAAAGACGACCAACTGTTAAGACAAAAGGATAGGCTGGGTCAATTGGTTCGGCAAGTCCTTGGGAATGAAAAGCTGCAAATTTTGCCCGTCCATCGGGAGTATTAAAGCGACCATTGGTATAAAGTCTTTTGGCTATAGGGCTTTGCTCTTTGTTTCTAAAAAGATTAGAAAATAAACCTGGTTCCGCTTCGTTGCCTTTAGTAATATTGCCATCGGTATTACAAGCTAAAGCAATTTTTTCTATCTTAAGATTTTGTACGTCTTCTAACGGACAGGGCCATTGAATTGGGCCTTGTTGACGCAATCTACCGTGAGTCAAGCCAGTCATATCGCAAGGACGACCTTTGGTTAGCTGTACAAATTCCTGATAAACTTCAGCAGAATTGGCAAAATTAAACTCTTTAGTAAAACCTAAACGACGACCGACTTCCGCAAAGATTTCCCAATCTGGTCTAGCTGTACCCAAGGGTGAACGAAACTTCGGACAGAGAGTAACTACCCGTTCAGAATTAGTCATAATCCCTGTTTTTTCTCCCCACTGGGCTGCTGGTAAGACTACATGAGCATAGCTAGCGGTTTCTGTAGGATAATAAGCATCTTGGACAATCGTAAAAGGCGATCGCTGTAAAGCTTTTTTGGTTCTTTCTAGATCAGGCATACTCACCGCAGGATTAGTAGCTGCAATCCACAATAAGCCCACCTCATCGGTTTCTAAACCCGTAATCATACTCCAGGCATCTTTACCAGGCACAGGGTTAATACTACCTGGGGGCAACTGCCAAGCTTGTTCTACCTCTGCCCGATGTTGAGGATTAGCAACTACCCGATAACCAGGCAGAATATGGGATAACCCTCCTGCTTCTCTTCCTCCCATCGCGTTAGGTTGTCCTGTGAGCGAAAATGGCCCTGCCCCTGGCTTGCCAATATTGCCTGTCATCAAGTGCAGGTTAATAATCGTGCGCACTTTGGCTGTCCCTTCGGAAGATTGATTAATTCCCATCGACCAAAGAGACAAAACATTTTCTGCTTCCGCCCAGTAACGGGCTGCTGTTTCTAATTGTTCAGTAGTAATACCACAACGACGGGCTACTAATTCTGGAGGATATTTTTGAACTACCTGAGCAAATTTACCAAAACCTTGAGTACATTCATCAATAAAGTAGGTATCTAATTCACCCCAACGCAGTAATAAATGGGCAATGCCGTTGAGCAAATCCATATCTGTGCCAGGTTGGATAGCTAGATGTAAATCTGCGTCCTTTGCCGTTTTTGTCTCACGGGGATCGACGACAATCAATTTGACTTTGCGGTTTTTCTTGTGGTGCATCCGCAAGCGATTATAGATAATGGGGTGACATTCGGCGGTGTTAGTCCCAATTAAAAAAGCACAATCAGTCAATTCCAAATCATCATAACAAGCAGGTGGCCCATCAGAACCAAAGCTTTGAATATAACCTGCTACTGCCGAAGACATACAGAGACGAGAATTAGCATCGAAGTTATTTGTCCCTAAACAACCCTTTAGTAATTTTTGAGCAATATAATAATCTTCAGTTTGAAACTGTCCTGAACCATACATACAGATGGCTTCTGAACCTTGAGTTGCTTTAACTTCTTGAATACGAGACACAATACGGTCTAAAGCCTCATCCCAACTGACACGACGAAACTCTTGATCCAATGAATCTCGCATCAGGGGATATTTAAGACGGTTTTTATCTAATGATTCGGCGACTGTAGCACCTTTTACACATACTTTACCTTTACTAGAGGGATGAGAGCGATCGCCTCTAACTTGCCAGAGAGGATTTCCTTGACTGTCGCGATTGGTAATTTTTCCTGATTGGGCAGGAGGCAGAACTTCTAAACCACAGCCAACTCCACAATAAGGACATAAGGTTTTAATCGGTTCGCTCACTTTACTTCCCTCCCAATTTATTTTTACTTAGTCTATTTATTTAATTTAAAGATTTAGTCAATTTAAGTTTTATTCTTTTATTTATAATTGTTGGTTTTGATTAATTGCTGTTAAATACAATACTGGATTCATTTTTGTTCATGAATAGCTCAAAAAGTTGAGGAAAAACAACTCCCTCAACCTGATCAGGTAGACAAAAATATTTTAAAATAATTTATTAAATTAAACTTAAATATTGCCTACCCTAACTTTAATTGAATAAGTTGTCAGTAAATTAGACCTCTTGTATAAATAAATTACAAATCAAAATTAATCCTTTTCCCCTTTCCCTCAACTTAACCAGGGTTTATATAATTCATGCAAGAAGTCTATTAATCTTCTGAAGGTAACATAACTTCTGTAGTCTGGAGATTATTTTCTTCCTCAGAGTCATAATGACTAGCAAAAGAACCTTTTGGTTCTTGTAAGAAGAAGGCGCAACAACTGGCACAAATTAAAGCAGCAATACCCATAGTGCCAAATAAAGTAGAGGCATCGGTCAAACTGAAAACTGTCAGGAATACTACACCACCAAAGTTGCCGTAAGCACCGACGTTACCAGAAATCTGTCCTGTAATTTCTTTTTTAATCAAAGGTACAATACCATAAGTTGTTCCACAACCAGCCTGGGCAAAATAGGCAGCAATCATAGTTACAGCGACCGATGCTGGAATCGACCAAGAAGAATTAATTTTGAATGCCAGTAAATAACTAATCCCTACTCCGGCAGCAATTAGAGTCATCGTCCATTTGCGCGAACCGAATTTATCGGAAATTAGACCGCCACTGGGACGAGAGAATAAATTCATCACAGGATAGGCGGAAGCAAGCATTGCTGCTGATACATGATCGATAGCAAATGTCTCCTCGAAAAAGGCAGGTAGCATCGAAACAACTGCTAATTCTGAACCAAACGTGGTTACATAAGCAAATTCTAATAAAGCTACTTGACGAAATTGGTAGCGTTCGGCAGGAGAATATATTTTAGTTCCTGTAACGACTTCACGATTTACCTTCCAAGCTTGATAGGATTGATAGAGATAAAGCGCAGCTAAAAATACCCAGATGGTGAGCATTTGTCCGTGGTTAAGGAAATGAAGAGCAGGTTGAGCTAAACGCCATGCTAATAAACCTAAAGCAAAAATCAAACCGAAATTCATAATCAGCATCGCAAAAAAGCTTTTACGGCTGGTGACTTCCATACCTCCACTACGCTTAGGACGACGATATACTTGCCCAGCAGGAGTATCTTGAGCATTTTTTAGATAGATGAAGCCATACAAAGCAGCAATGATGCCACTAAAAGCGATCGCGCCTCGCCAATTACTAGCACCACCTGCTAAAAAAGCTGTAGCTAAACCCAAAAATGGTAAAGAAAATTCGGCTGCAAATGCACCAAAATTCCCCCAACCACCATAGATACCTTCAGCAATACCAATATCTTTGGGAGGAAACCATTCTGATACCATGCGAATACCAACCACAAAACCCGAACCGACGATCCCCATCAATAAACGACTCATTACTAAATGGGTATAGTTTTGAGATAAAGCTGTGGCAAAACAAGGTATGGCAGCAAAAAACAAAATACAAGAAAAAGTAATTCTTGGCCCGAAGCGATCTAGAAGCATACCGATGATGATCCTAGCGGGAATTGTTAATGCCAGATTACAAATTGCTAGTGTCTTAATTTGGTCTGGTGTTAAGCTAAGTTCTTTACCAATCGTAGTGGCAAAAGGAGCAAAATTAAACCAACAAACAAAAGTTAAAAAGAATGCTATCCAGGTCAAATGTAGAATTTTGTATCTACCTCTGAATTGCCACATTTCTCCAAGCATTATTTACCTTCCTTTTCTGTTAAAAATTACCAGAATCAAATTCAAAACTGAGAGACAATGTAATCAACTGCTAAACAACAATAAATATCTATTTTTGGCTTGATAAACTTGTCTACTATATCAGCGTATAGTTGCTAGTTAAACTAATTGTCTCGTTGGCTATTGATTCTCACAAATAGACTAGATAGAGTTTTGAAAATGTTTTAAATCTTGAGGTAATGGTTACATTAAAAAAAAAGGTTTTTGGTATATTTTGCTACAAAAATTCTCGGATCAAGCGGTTTTAATGTTGTTTCTACATATTTTTGATACTTTTATTGCATATATCTAATTTATAAAAACTTCAACGCAACAAACAATAAAAACTAGGGTTGAATATTAATCGATAAAAAACAAAAAAAAGGTGAGCTTAACCCACCTTCTCTCTAAAATATGACAATTACAATTGTAACCTAAGTTTAATACTTATAGCTTTCAGTTTTGAAGGGGCCATTTACTGGTACGTTAATGTATTTGGCTTGATCTTCAGTTAACTGAGTAATTACTCCGCCAAAACCTGCAACCATATAACGTGCAACTTCTTCGTCTAGATGCTTGGGTAATACTTGAACGCTAATTGCAGTTGCTTTTTCTTCGGGAGATTTATCAGCAAACTTACGCTCAAACAAGAACATTTGAGCAAGTACTTGGTTAGCAAAAGAACCATCCATAATACGAGAAGGATGTCCAGTGGCATTACCTAAGTTGACTAAGCGACCTTCAGACAAGAGTAGTAAGAAATCTTGGGAATCATTACTACGATATACTTGGTGAACTTGAGGTTTAACTTCTGACCAACGCCATTCACGACGCATGAAAGCAGTATCAATTTCATTATCAAAGTGACCGATGTTACAAACTACTGCACCTGCTTTGAGGCTAGTTAACATATTCGCATCACAGACGTTAAAGTTACCAGTAGCAGTCACAACCATGTCGAGAGATGCTAACAGTTCTTTATTGATACTGTTGATTGTGCCATCATTTTTGCCGTTGATGTAAGGAGAAACTAATTCATAACCGTCCATGCAGGCTTGCATTGCACAAATGGGATCTACCTCTGCTATTTTAACAATCATACCTTCTTGACGTAGAGAAGCAGCAGAACCTTTACCCACATCACCGTAACCAATTACTAGGGCTTTTTTACCAGCCATGAGGTGATCTAGACCACGCTTGATAGCGTCATTTAAACTATGACGACAGCCATATTTATTGTCGTTTTTAGCTTTAGTAACGGAATCGTTGACGTTGATTGCAGGAATTTTTAGCTCACCTTGTTCAAGCATCTCCCACAAACGATGAACCCCAGTGGTAGTTTCTTCTGTAACGCCGTGAATACGATCTAACATGGCAGGATACTTTTCATGAATGTAGCCAGTTAAATCACCACCATCATCAAGAATCATGTTGGCATCCCAAAGCTCACCTTTACTGTCACGGCAAGTTTGCTCAATACACCACATATATTCCTCTTCAGTTTCTCCTTTCCAAGCATATACAGGAATTCCCGCAGCAGCGATCGCAGCAGCAGCATGGTCTTGGGTAGAAAAGATATTACAAGATGACCAGCGAACTTCAGCACCTAATTCACAAAGAGTTTCAATTAAAACCGCCGTTTGAATAGTCATGTGAATACAGCCGATAATTTTAGCACCCTGTAATGGCTTACTATTACTGTATTTAGACCGAATTGTCATTAAGGCTGGCATTTCACCTTCGGCGATCGATATTTCTTTGCGTCCCCAATCTGCAAGAGAGATATCCGCTACTTTATAGTCTTGAGTATTTGTTTTTTCTTTGGCAATTACTTGCATATTCATAGGATTTTTATATTCGCGCTAGTTACTGTTTGTAAAGTATTTGCTTCGACAACTTTGCCGATGGTTGAATCAGGTAAATTGCTGCCTAAGTGACTGTAAATAGCCTCTTATTCTTATTTGTTTAACATACATTTGTTAATCTCGTCATATCCTAATCCCTATTTATTATCCTAGCTAACATTAATGTAGATACAATTACGCTGCTTTAGATGGGTAGGTGAAAATGTTCTTAGAAGTTCCAAGCCAATATAGCCCTAGACGATAAAAATTTCTTAAGTAATATAACACAATTCTCTAATTAAGTATTAAATGTGTTGGTTGTGGCGTAAGTAAACGCATCTAATAACCAGAAGAAACGCTACTGCGATCGCTCGTCTAGAAGAGAGGATGGAACAATACATAGTTGAAGGTAGAGAACATCGAGAGTTTATTGCGACTCAAGTAGATGGTATCAAAGTAGAAACCCGTCGCATCATTCAACATCTATCTATCCATTTTTGATTTTAAACTCAGCATTGAGAAAAGTATCTAATTTTTACTTTAGGAACAGAGAAAGTAGGATAATTTATTTAACGAAAAAAATAGATAATCTATTATTAGAGAACACGGCAGTATGCATTTAAGCGAAATAACTCACCCTAACCAGTTGCACGGTCTATCAATCCGACAACTAGAGGACGTCGCCCGCCAGATAAGAGAAAAGCATTTGCAAACAGTTGCAACTAGTGGCGGTCATTTGGGCCCAGGTTTAGGTGTAGTAGAATTAACTATTGCTTTATATCAAACTTTAGATTTAGACCGCGATAAAGTAGTTTGGGATGTGGGACATCAAGCCTATCCTCATAAATTACTAACGGGTAGATACAATAAATTTGATACCTTACGTCAAAAAGATGGTGTCGCTGGTTATTTAAAATTAAGCGAAAATAAATTCGATCATTTTGGAGCAGGACACGCCTCTACGAGCATTTCCGCAGCGTTGGGTATGGCGTTAGCTAGGGATGCTAAAGGGCAAAATTTTAAATGTGTGGCGGTGATCGGCGACGGTGCTTTGACGGGAGGAATGGCACTAGAAGCAATTAATCATGCAGGGCATTTACCCAACACCAACCTGATGGTGATCCTAAATGATAACGAAATGTCGATTTCTCCCAATGTAGGGGCGATTTCACGCTATCTTAACAAAGTTCGCTTATCAGATCCGATTCAGTTTATTTCCGATAATCTAGAAGAACAATTTAAACAATTGCCCTTTGTTGGTGAATCTTTAACTCCCGAAATGGAAAGAGTTAAAGAGGGAATGAAACGTTTAGCAGTACCAAAAGTTGGGGCTGTCATCGAAGAATTGGGTTTTAAGTATTTTGGCCCAATCGATGGTCATAATCTCTCAGAACTAATTTCTACTTTTAAACAGGCGCATAAAGTACCAGGCCCAGTATTAGTTCATGTAGCAACAGTCAAGGGCAAAGGATATGCGATCGCTGAAAAAGATCAAGTAGGCTATCATGCCCAAAGTCCTTTTAATTTAGCTACAGGCAAATCTGCTCCTGCTACTAAACCTAAACCACCAAGTTATAGCAAGGTATTTGCAGACACCATAACTGCTTTGGCAAAAAATGACTCGAAAATCGTAGGAATTACGGCTGCGATGGCAACGGGGACAGGTTTGGATAAACTTCAGAGTCAATTACCTAAGCAGTATATCGATGTTGGGATTGCTGAACAACACGCGATAACTTTAGCAGCAGGTTTAGCTTGTGAAGGGATGAAACCTGTGGCTGCTATTTATTCTACCTTCCTACAACGAGCCTACGATCAGATTATTCACGATATCTGTATCCAAAAGTTACCTGTCTTTTTCTGTCTAGATCGGGCGGGAATTGTCGGGGCAGATGGCCCAACTCACCAGGGAATGTACGATATTGCTTATCTACGCTGTATTCCCAATATGGTCGTTATGGCACCCAAAGACGAAGCGGAATTACAACAGATGATGGTTACGGGAATTAACTATCAAGCTGGCGCGATCGCGATGCGTTATCCTCGTGGTAATGGTGTCGGTGTACCATTAATGGATGAGGGTTGGGAACCCATTGAAATTGGTAAAGGTGAGATTCTCCGTCATGGGGATGATTTACTGTTAGTCGGCTACGGCACTCAGGTATATCCAGCTTTACAGGTAGCAGAAATACTCGGTGAACATGGTATCGAAGCTACAGTAGTTAATGCTCGTTTTGTTAAACCTTTGGATATGGATTTGATTGCCCCCTTAGCTAAACAAATTGGCAAAGTAGTTACCCTCGAAGAAGGCTGTCTCATGGGTGGTTTTGGTTCAGCAGTCTTGGAAGCTTTACAAGAGCATGATATCCTTGTGCCTGTAAAACGCTTTGGTGTACCCGATATTTTGGTTGATCATGCTACTGTTGATCAATCAAAAGCTAGTTTGGGTTTAACTAGTTCTCAAATAGCGGAAAGTATTCTGAAAACTTTTTTTGCTAGCAAAGACAAAGAACCCTCTGTAGTTAGCTAGCAGTAAGAAGATTTAGTGCTAGAGAAATATTATGACAATATAAAAACTGGCACTTGAATCCAGAAGCAGCCTGATAATTACCTTACACTATTAATTGTGTGTGAGGAGTAAGTGTAAGAGAGAAAGGTTTTGGGGTCGAAACAAGGCAAGACTCCCAAAACCTTTTTAATTTGTGAGTAAAATTATATCCGAAGAGCAAAACCTGATCGCATTCACCAACGCCCAATTAAATGTCATGAGTAAGATGCCTGCGAAGACCATTACTCGAAATCCTATTACTGCTAAAGAGGGTGGTTGGTGGTGTAAAAAAGTTTCTGCTGGATGTGCCAATTGCTATGCAGAACAAATTAATCAAAGCGATCGCTTTGGACATGGTAACGGATTGGCTTACAGTGGAAAACCACCAGAGTTGGTTTTAAATCGAGAAATGCTTGCAAGCTGGAAAAGAATGCGATCGCAGCAGACGATTTTTGTAGGCAGCATGACTGATATTTTTGGTGAATGGATAGATCTTGACTGGCACTTTGAACTTCTTGATGCTATGTTATCTGCTCCCCAACAAACATTTCAGCTATTAACTAAACGCCCTCAAGTAATGCTCAAAAGTATTATGAAATGGCTACCATCGAGAAATTTATCTGTTCTCCCTAAGAATATTTGGATAGGTACTACGACGGAAAATCAAGATACTTTTGACGAGCGAGTCCCGATTCTGCTGCAAATTCCAGCTTGGATTAGATGGCTTACTTTAGAGCCAATGTTGTCAGAAATCAAGCCCACAACATCAAAAGGTAGTTTATTTCCCACCATTTCCAAAGCCCAGAAGCAAAAATGGGGAGAGTATTTACCTTTACATCAACATATTGACTGGGTAGTTTTAGGATTTGAAAGTGGTTCAAAAGCGCGAATTGGTCAATTATCCTGGATGCGCTCCTTTGTGCAAATGTGTCAGAAAGAACAAACAGAGAAAGACGCAGATTTAGCAATTTATGTGAAGCAATTGGGCAGTAATTGTTGGGATAATCAGCAACCTTTCAAACTCAAATCTGCCCGTGCTGGCGGTACTAACATTGACGAGTTTCCTGATGATTTACAAATTAGGCAGATGCCTCAAGATATATAGAGTCATATTATTTTCAAATAGTAAATTGATCCAAACACATTCTCAAACTAAATACTGAGATTAATCAAGGCACATTCCCACACTAAACGCGGTTGTACATAACTTAGTAAATATTGACGAGTTTTTTCCCAGAGTTTAATTAACTGTACCTGTTGATTCTGTTGCCAATAATAATATTGCAAATAGTCTACTAACCACAGTTGTGTCTGAGCATCTAATTCAGAGACAATGGTTTGGGCTAATTGGATAGCATTTAAAGGAGTAGAAATACCTCTTTTTAATTGTCTCAATAGCTGATCGGGGATCATTTGTAATGTTTCCCAAGCGGAAATCGCTTTACCTGGACTTCCTTGGGCGATCGCGATAAGTTCGGGATGCTCTAAAATCTCTTGATAACCATTAAGTTGCAATACTTTTGTTAAATTAGCTTCAGACAAGGGATAAAACTGAAGACGCTGACAGCGAGATACCAAAGTACTTAGTAACGAGTCTACATCAGGAGCAAGTAAAATTATTGTCGCCTTACCTGGCTCTTCTAAAGTTTTTAATAAAGCATTGGCTGCTGTTTCTGCCATAGTTTCAGCAGCTTCGATAACTACAACTTTTCTGGCTGCTTCTAGGAGAGGACGATTGAGAAACTGAGTCAGATTACGAATCTGTTCGATCCGAATCTTTGGAGAAGTTTTAGCAGGCAAACCTTTAGCTTGAGCTTCTGAAGCGGTATATAATTCACCTTTGCTTAAATAAGTAGGTTCTACCCATAGTAAATCGGGATGGTTGCCTGATGCTAATTTTCTCTCGATTAGGGGATATTTTTCTGGGGCTACATCAATACTTAATAAAAGCCTGGTAAAAATTTTAGCTGCTATACTGCGCCCAATACCAGAAGAACCTAAAAATAAATAAGCTGGAGCGATGCGATTTAATTTTACCGCTTGTTGCAATAACTCAACAGCCTGATCTTGACCTAATAAACCCGAAAAATCTTCATTTTTCATCAAAAAAAATTTGATAAGAAAAAATTGCTATCTGCTATCTGCTACTTGCTACTTTTTATTATTCTTCTTCCCAATCATCAACCATAGAAGGATCGATCAAGGTAATATCATAAGGATCATCGGGGGGAATAGTAGGAAAGATGTCGTACTCACGATATTGATAAACTGCTTCTACTTGAGGCCCGAAAATTACTTTGTCTCCAGGTTGAAGATCATGAAATCTGACTTTTTTGCCATTAACCAATAATCCATTAACACTTGTTCTCCCTTCAGTGTCACCGTCAATAATTCGATAGTAACTATGCTCTTCTTCCTGTGTTTTAATTATGGTGGCATGATGACGAGACACAAATTGAGATTGCAACACAATATCGCATTTTGCACCTCTCCCCAGAGAATAAGTTTCATTCTGAAGACGAATTTCTCGATGTCCTTTGCCATCGGTAACAATGAGGATATGTTCTTCTCTATGTATTACGGGTTTTACAGTCATGAGAGCCTAAAGGAAGTCATTTCATTTATCATTTATCATTTATCATTTATCAACGAAATTTAATGTTTAATGTTCAATGCTCAATGAAAGGTCAGGAGTCAGGAGTCATTTCATTTACCATTTATCAGTTATCAACGATGTTCAATGTTCAATGTTTAATGTTCAATGTTTAATGTTCAATGTTTAATGCTCAAATTTAATAAAAGAGAATTAGTCACTACAATCAGAGAGCTAGATGCCATGGCTACGGCTGCTAAAATCGGCGATAAAACTAAACCAGACTGAGGTAATAAAATTCCTGCTGCTATGGGAATAGCAATAACATTGTAAGCTAAAGCCCAGATCAGATTTTGTTTAATTTTATTGACTGTCGCTCGACTGAGTTTGATAGCTTTAAGAATATCTCCCAATTGATTTTGCATTAATACTATATCAGCAGTTGCGATCGCCACATCAGTACTGCCTTGAAGAGATATTCCTACATCTGCCTGTGCTAAAGCAGGGGCATCATTAATTCCATCGCCAATCATGGCTACTATTTTACCTTGCTGTTGCAGAGATTTAATCACTTGGGCTTTATCTGCTGGTTTTACTTCTGAAAATACCTGAGTGATCTTGAGTTCATCGGCGATCGCTTGAGCAACTTCTGGGCGATCGCCAGTAAGTAAGGCAATTTCTAACCCTTGCTTTTGTAATTGTGCTACAGTTTGGGCAGTATCAGGGCGTATACTATCTTCTATAGCTATTAGACCTTGTAATGTATCTGCAAAAGCTAAATAAATTACGGTTTTACCTGATTTAGCTAATAATTCTGCTTGTAAGCGATGCTTATCACTGATCGTAATATTTTTTTGGCTTAACCAGTTTTGATTACCTAAATAGACTCTTTTACCTGTTACTTCGGCTGAGATTCCCTGTCCTAAAACGCTCTGAAAATTAGTAGTTGCTGGTAAAGATAAATCTTGTTGTTGTGCTGCTTGGATAATTGCTTGGGCTAGGGGATGATTACTACCACTCTCGACTGCTGCTGCTAGTTGTAATAATTCCTCGGCTGATATGTCTGCTAAAGGAATACATTCGGTAACTTGTGGTGTACCAGCAGTGAGTGTGCCTGTTTTATCAAAAATAATGGTATCTAAGTGTTGAACTCGTTCCAGAATATCGCCACCTTTAATTAAAATCCCTGTTTCTGCACCGATACTAGTACCAACCAAAATAGCAGTGGGAGTAGCTAAACCAAGCGCGCAAGGACAAGCAATTACTAAGACAGCGATCGCCAGTTTTAAACTAAGTAATAAAGGCGAAGTTGTTACTGTCATCTCACCCATAGACATGGACATCGAGTGAGAAGTAGTGAGCAAGACAGAATCCCAGATATTTGTGCCAATAAAATACCAAAAACAGAAAGTGAAAAGAGCGATCGCGATTACCCCATAGGCAAAATAACCAGCAATACTATCTGCTAGCTTTTGTACGGGAGCTTTGCGAGTTTGAGCATCTTCTACTAAAGCGATAATCTTTGCCAAAGCAGTATCTTGACCAATTCCAGTCACTTCTAAGGTAATTACTCCCGACTGATTGATTGTACCTGCTCGTACTAAATCAGCAATTGTTTTCGCTACTGCTACAGATTCTCCTGTTAACATTGATTCGTCTACAGTAGTTTCTCCCTCCACGATTTTGCCATCTACGGGAATTTTTTCTCCTGGTAAAACTCTTAGCCATTCTCCTGGTTTAACTTGTTCAACGGGAATTTCAATCGTCTGAGTCGGCTCTTGTTTGCCAATTAAACGTGCAATTGGGGGTTGTAGTGAGACAAGTTTAGCCAAAGCGTTAGAAGCGCGATTTCTGGCTCTAGCTTCAAGAGTACGCCCTAATAAAATAAAACCCAAGAGCATTACAGGTTCATCAAAAAAACATTCCCAACCCAACTGAGGAAAAAATAGAGCAGCACAGCTAGCTAAATAAGCACTGCTAGTTCCCAACCCAACTAAGGTATTCATGTTAGGCATTCCCTGAACTAGACTACGCCAGCCATCCACTAAAAGCGATCGCCCTGGGATCAATAAAGCCAGAGTCGCCAATCCGAAATGAATCCAAATATTACTCAGTACAGGTATATAAGGTAAACCTAAATGATGCAGATGACCAATACTGGAAAATAATAAAAGTATGACTGCCGTAATTAATTGCCAAACTTGCTGTTGAGCTTCACGTTGACGTTTGGCTTGATTTTCTTGAGCGATTTGATAAATACTGCGATCGCTCTGACGTAATTGTGTTGGAAAACCAGTCTGAGTTAAACTAGCTACCAAGATTTCTGGATTAATAGTTTGAGTTTCATATTCTACTACTGCCACTTCAGTAATTAAGTTAACGCAAGCAGATACGACTCCTGTATTCTGTTCCAGTTGTTTTTCAACAGCTTTCACACAACCTGCACATTTCATTCCAGTTACATCTAAAGCAACGGTTTTTAATTTAGATTGAGGAGCATAATTTATTTTAGTTCTTGCTTGATTGAGGGGAGAGGGGGCAGACTTAACCATAAACTGAGTATCTTTAAAATTTTCTATTTATAGATCTTAGTCCAATCAGTAGATAAAGAATAAACGACGTTGGTGATTTAATGTATGACTTGCAAAGTATTTTTGTTTGTAGTTCCAACCTCCAAGCTATTAGCTATTAGCTTTTACAATAAATCATTGAAAGGATTAAACGCTTTTTTAAGTTTATCGCCTAGACCATTTATTTCTCGTTCTATGTTATTGCCAAACTCATGTATATCTCTTTTAAGGTTTTGAGTTTGATTATCTTCATCATATTGAGTTTTCTCTATTTTAGAAAACAGCATTACAGTCTCAATTCCACACCAAGCTGAACCCCAACTTGACGATTTAATAGATATTGCTGGAAAATGCCCTATGAGAGCTTTATCAGTAAAATCTAGTTCTGAATAAAACAACCATTGATTAACAACAAGCCATCCCACTTGTTTTGACCATTTTTCGTACATTTGAATTTCATAGACTCCTGCTTTTCCTCCTAACTCTTCCCAAATTTGCTTTTGTACTAACCAAGAAAACCTTTCATTGCTGTAAGTTGACCACAATCGATCCAGCGTCTTTAATTCTTCTGGTGGCAGTTTTTTAATATCTTCGATATTAAGATACTCATGTGACTGCTTTCCAGCTAGTCTGAGTAAAATTAGAGCAGTTTGTTCATTTGCCTCTTTCCAATTCCTATTGTTGAGAAAGCTAGTCAATTTCTCTACTGGGTCAAGAAGGCGATCGCTTTCTTTTGATGATGAGGTATCGTTAGATATAGAATTTAAAAGTTGAACAATTTTCTGCTGAGATTCTTGGAGTTGTTTAGTTTGTCGATTAATCTCTAGAATTGTTTCTTTTTCGGCTTTAGTATTGTGAAGATGTTCCAGGATTTTCTCGAACTGCTTAATTTGATTTCTCACTGATTCTAAATCAGAAGTTAATGTTGAATTATTTATTTGACTAAATTGTTTATTTTCACTCTCTTGGCTATGTTGAATTAACTGTTGTAAATGTTCAACTTGCTTTTGGCTTAATTGATTGAACCTTTGCCGATTGATTACATTCAACCCTATAGCTATAGTTAGAGGAGTTACTGCAAAAATCCCCTGTTTTGTGGTGACGGTTGCTACAGTTCCTGCAATAGAACCAGCAATAAAGACATATTCAACTAAATCTAACCAATGGCGTTTAGGCATACACTTTTTGAAAAACTGTTACTTATTTAAAGTTCCCAGAAAGACTGCATAAATAAATAACTATCATTTCAAGCAGCTAAAAAACTTTTCAGCATTAGATCAATAGGTGCATAACATTAGTTAGATTATAAAAATAATCAACCTCCCGTTGCCTAACTTCTGCAAGAAGTCTAATTTTTATAAAGATCATCACAATAAAACGTCCAGGCAATCCCTAATAAACTTGCAGCTAAGGCTGCGATCGCACCGATAACTCCCCAACCTATCTTTCCTAACCTGGCAATTAATTGATCACTCAATACCATAACCCCTTTAGAAGTTATATAGGCAGTAATTGCACTAACCATGATTACGACAAATAACTCTAACAAGATAGATTGAATCTTTTTTTGATATAACTTTTCTTGGAAGTAAATATCCCAAATCACCATACACATTGCCACATCAGCAACAGTCAAAAATACTTGTTTAGCATAATCGAGATTGACTTTTGGTGCTGCTGCTACTATAGCACTACCAAAAACTGTCGCCAGGATAACCAAACTAGATTGTTTTCTTTTTTGAGCCAAATTATTCATGAGAATTATTTAATTATTCAGGCAATTATCATGCTCTTTAAAATTAAGGCTTCGGATAAGATCTACCTGGCATCAGATTGTTAAACACAAAAGTACAAAACAACAAAATTACTGAACCTAAAAAAACAGGTGTAAAAATAAAATCTACCTTTGCTTCACTCATTACTCCCACTAAAGCAACTGCCCCACCAGGTGGATGCAAAGTTTTGGTTAGTTGCATTAATTTAATTGCCGTAGCAACTGCTAAAGCCATTACCCAAGGCTCTGAACCAAATAAAAAGACCATTACTACACTAACTACCGCACCTATAAAATTACCAAAAATCAGGTTACGTGGTTGAGCTAACGGGGCATTTGGTACGGCAAAAACTAATACTGCTGCTGCACCAAACGGGGCTGCGATTAAAGGATAACCAGAACCTACACTTAAATAAGCTAAAGTGGCAATACCAATAAAACTGCCAACATAAGAAAATAAAACATCATTTAAAGTAAATTTTGGTTGACTACTATAACCAAAACTAGAACCAATATTAATTTTCGCTAGATATCGATTGATGTTGCTCCAAAAATGCTGATATGTGTGTCGATATTTGTTTTGGGACACACCATTTCTCTTTAGTCGCTCAAGTTCCTCTCTTAAATCATTAAGTTGCTGCTGTTGAATTTCTACTAACTCTTGATAGCTTTTATTTTGTTGCTCTTGCTGAGAGATATTAACGTTGGTAATTGATTGGTTTGTTGTTTTGACTAATTTTCCTGGGAACTCACCTTGATTAAAACTTTGAGCGATTTGTTTTGGCATTTTTTATAGCATTGATTGTATATGTATAGATAAAAGCTCAATTATATAGACCAGTTTTAAAACTAGACATTATCACAATTTTAAATTAATTTAAAAGCTTTCAACAACCTATTTATGTATTTAAAGCAACATATCGATGCGTTTAAAACATCAAAATTTTACAAAAGCGAATGCAGGAAGTCATTAAATTTAAGTTTTTAAAAGAGCAAAAAGTAAAAGAAAGATCAGGTGTGTAATCAATGAGGACGCGATTTCTTTAGGTGAAGCCTTCTCGAAGGGTGGTCGCCTCAGAAATTAAAGCCGTCCGTTCTGTTTATTTATTATTTAATTTTGAGGAAAATTTCAAATCGATTTTCAAAGTTATGTTAAATACAATTTTTACTTGTTAAAAGTGTTTTTGCAAGAAAAATAAACAATATGTAATTTTTTCAAAATTGTGATGAATTTAATTCATAATTAGATAGCAAAAAATCAAATTAAGTAGCAATAACTACTTTTTAAAACTCATTTCAAGACAAAATTGATCTATACAAGTAAATCAAACAGTTTTTTCTACTGAGAGCAAGTCTATTTATTGCAGATTTGCTAATAAGTTTTTTTGTCAAAAATTCTGGCAAAATTAATATTTTACCAGAATAAAATTCGCTTGCTTTTAATCATAAAAGATTTAGAAATATAGGCATTGTTTGAAGATGACAGTGTGCTAGTGGCTCGTGCTTGGAAATAATCAGCAGCAATAATTAAATAATCATGGGTACAATTTTTTTAAGCTTATTTAGCACAACTATTGGTGTTTTTTTAGGGAGATTAAGACTAGTTTCTACTAATTTTTCGCAATTACTTAGTCGTAGTTTATATCGAGTTGGATTACCATTACAAATATTCGCGATCGCTCATACAACTAAATTTGTTGAAGGTATTTGGTTTCCGCCTTTAATCACTATTTTAGTAGTATTATTAGGATTAGTTTTAGCTGGTTTATATTTATTTTATAGCAAGCAGTTAGGTCATTTAATCTTAACCAAAAGTGTCAAAAAAAACTTATCTTTTTTATTTAGTAATCAAAACAAGCAAATTAATATACAAATACCTCAGCATCGTTCTAGTCAAGGTAGTTTTATTTTGGCTTCCACTTTAGGCAGTACTGGTTATTTAGGTTTAAGTATTGTGCCTGTTTTTGTTGGTTCAGTATATTCAGGTTGGGCGGTACTCTACAGTGTTACCCAAATTTTGTTTGGCAGTTTTGGAGTCGGAGTTTTGCTTGCTGATTATTATGGTAGCTCTCGTCAACACATTTGTTGGTCAATTCAGCTACAAAAACTACTAAAAGTTCCTGCCCTTTGGGCATTCTTAATTGGCTGGTATAGTCGCGGTTTTGATTTGGGTTTAATAATTGACTGGGGGCTTCAAATTGGAGTTTTACTAGTCATAGGAGGAGCTTTTTTGTTAACAGGAATTCAAATTCAAGAAATTAAACAAATCAAGTGTTTAAACTGGGCGATTATTCCCACCCTGCTCAAAATGTTGATAATACCTGGATTGACAGGACTATGTTTAACTTGGTTAGGTTTTACAGGAGATGCTCGCCTGTCGATGGTTTTGATGTCAGGGATGCCGACTGCTAATACCAACTTGATTTTAGCCGAAGAGTATAATCTTGATCGTCAAGTAACATCCAGTACCATTGCCCTCAGCACTATACTTTTACCTGTGATGATTTTAGTGTGGAAATACCTTTTAGAGTAATTTTAAGGTTGAACTGGAGTAAAATCATAGTCAACCCCAGACTGATTACCTGCTTCTACTTTGACCAAAACACCTTTAAGATTGCGATCGCCAGAAGGCAAAAATTGAACTATTCCTGTAGCACCAGTAAAGGCAAAATCAGGATTTGCCAGGGTTGCTTGAAGTTGTTGACGATCTGAGGCTGACTCCAAACCCATAACTATCGCTTTAGCTGCATCGTAAGCCATAGCCGTGCGCCACCCAACTGTACCACCCCATAGTGTTTGAGCTTCTTTTGCAAAAGCATTATTAGCGTTAACTACAGGATGCCAAGCTACAGATAAAATCATGCCGTTAGCGTCTGCCGAGCCTTGTTCTAGAGTTTCAAAAACATACATTGTCTGATTACCCAGCAAAGGTAAGCGTTGTTTATTCGCCTGAATTACAGCGATCGCTTGATTGATATTGTAGACTGAAGGAGCTAATAAGAGAGCATCTGCGCCACTACTAATTGCTTGAGAAGGAACATCAACAGGATTAAATTTAGGTTGAGAAAAGTCACAATTAGTCTCAATTACTTTGCCTCCTGCCTGAAAAATCGACCATTCAAACGCCTCTTTAAAAGAAGTACTTGCTTTAGCATCAGAAGCTATACAGACAGCAACTTTACTTTTGCGAGCAGATTGAACTGCATAACGAGCGAGGATATCCGCTGTAGTTCTAGTATCGGGGGTGGTACGAAAAATATAACTACCAATTCCAGACAAATTACTACCAACTGTAGTGGGAGAAATCATTATTAACCCAGCCTGTTGATAGATTGGTGCTGCTGCCACTGAAGCTTCGGTAGAATTATGTCCTACTACGCCTAAAATCTCGTCATCTTTGCTAAAATTTTTAGCGATTCTCTTAGCAGTGAGTGGATCATTATCATCATTAGCGATCGCAACTTGTAGAAGTTTACCGTTAATTCCCTCATGACTATTTACTTCCTCTTGAACTTGAGCAACACCACGTAAAATCTCTTTGGCAACATTAAGATTCCCACCGATAGGAACACTAACAGCAATTTTCAGAAAATTATTACTATCGATCGCTTTAGCATTATTTTTATAAATCCAAGTTTCAGGATCGTTACGCTCAATTTTTAGTGAAGCATCGTATTTATTAATAGCGTCACGATAATTATCAGTAGCAAAAGCCTCGATAGCAGCGTCCTTGCTTGGGTTTTGATCGGCTTTAATTAAGATTTTTTCACCGACACTCAGCCGTTCCAATGTCTCTAACGCCTGAGACTTTTGTTTTCCAGATAAAGCTTGACTGCTAGAGTTAACACTCGTTTGTTCTTGTGGAGGCGAAACAGCAGCATTTTGCTCTCCTGGGCGACTACTAATCAGCCAAAAAATGGCTGGAACAATTAAGCTAAAAATAGCTACATAAGTAAAAATAACAACGCTTCTTTTATTCTCTTGCATATATAAGTCCAAGTAATCGGTAAGTCGGTTAGCATTTAGTTTCTTGAGTCAAATAAGCCAAATAGCAAGAGAAAAAGCTTAATGCTTAAAAGAAGATTCGTTTTTTTAGTAAACTTTAAGTAAACTTCCAGTATTGTATGAGGTTTTTAGCTTATATTGATCCGTTAAAATACTGAAAACTAAAAATTATGACTGTTATAATTCGATTTAAGGTAACGATATATTTACTGAACAAATCTCAGTTGCTTTGCTTATCATCAGTTTTTTCTAGCTAATATAGGAGTCAGGAGTCATTTCATTGATCATTTACCATTTATCAACAATGTTCAATGTTCACTGTTCAATGTTTAATGAATGCTCAGGAGTCAGGAGTCAGGAGTTAGAAATCAAAAGTTTTACTCATTACTCATTACTGTTTCCTCTGGGATCATTTCGCATAACTGACTAGCAACTTGCGTTATTTCCTATTTCCTACTTCCTAACCTCAACTCCTCAATTCAAAATTGACAGACTAATAGTAATTACCGACCATTGATTAAGATATAAATAGATAATCAAAAATAATTTGGGTTCAACAATTCTCTCAATGGAAACATCAGAATTAAAACGCGCTATCGAAACTATCTCTTTACGCCTGGGTAAAGCCCAGGAGTATCTTTGACCCCCCTGCCATCATTGCTAAAATCCAAGATTTGGAGCAAAGAGCAGCACAACCAGATTTTTGGGACGATCGCAATCTAGCCCAGCAAGTTTTACAAGAATTAAACGATCTTAAGTCCAATTTAGAGCAGTATCAGCATTGGCAGACTACTTTAGAAGATACAAAAGCGATCGCTGAATTATTAGAATTAGAATCAGATACAGCCTTAGCAGTAGAAGCTCAAAGTAACCTAGATAGACTTGATAAAGAGTTAGAACTATGGGATTTACAACAGCTTTTATCTGGCACTTATGACGCTAAAGGGGCGATTTTAACTATTAATGCTGGTGCAGGTGGTACGGATGCTCAAGACTGGGCAGAAATGCTACTACGGATGTACACTCGCTGGAGTGAGAAGGAAGGCTACAAAGTCCGTTTAGCAGAATCTTCTCCAGGGGATGAAGCAGGAATTAAATCGGCGACTCTAGAAATTGAAGGACGTTATGCTTATGGCTATTTAAAAGGTGAAAAAGGTACACATCGCTTAGTTAGAATTTCTCCCTTTAACGCTAACGGCAAAAGACAAACTAGCTTTGCTGGGGTAGAAGTAATGCCCAATTTAGGAGATGAAGAATTAGATATTGAAATTCCCGACAAAGATTTAGAAATAAAAACCTCGCGTTCTGGAGGCGCAGGCGGACAAAATGTTAATAAAGTAGAAACCGCCGTCCAAATTACGCATTTACCCACCAAAATTGCTGTACGTTGTACAGAAGAGCGATCGCAATTACAAAATAAAGAACGAGCATTAGCTCTATTGAAAGCTAAGTTATTAATTATCGCCGAGGAACAACGAGCCAAGGAAATCGCGGAAATTCGTGGTGATATGGTTGAAGCAGCCTGGGGTAATCAAATCCGTAACTATGTTTTTCATCCTTATCAAATGGTTAAGGACTTACGCACCGAAACGGAAACTACTGATATTAATGATGTAATGGATGGCAATCTCAATACTTTTATTGAAACCTATTTGCGTCAGGAAAATCAGTTAGTTTAATGGTGACTGGTGACTGGTGATTGGTGATTAGTGATGTTTAATCCTAGTCCCTAATCCCTAATCCCCCAGTCCAAATTTAATGTTTTTTCAGTTGAATAACTGCTTGGCGAAAACCTAAAACTACCAAGATATTAGAAAGGGTGAGAAATACTTCCGCACTACCATGTAACCAATCAACGTTAGCTAAGGATTTACCGTAATGTACTTGGGCGTAGATGCCAGCAGGTATTGTTACTGCTACAAAAACCAAAAGAACATAAAATCCGATCAAGGCTAAACGCGGTGTTTTTTCCGAACGAGTTATAAACCACAAAAAACCGAGATAAGGAAATAAAGAAATCGCAAACAAACTGTCTTTGTTCATCTTCTCCAACAATTAACAAAAATTATCACTTTATTCCAGATTTTTCAGAATTACGCCAAATTCCCCAAGCTGCAATACACAATGTCAAGTTGCCTATCACAGTCATTGATGCTTGTAATGTAACTAACCATTCCAAAGATTGAGAGTTATCAAAAAAATGCCAAGTACAAGCACACATCGCACCAACTAAGGCAGGTAACATAGCAAAAGATAAATTATACCAGGAGCGATCGCCCGTAATTTCCCCATACTGCCAAATATAATAAATCGCAGCAGCCCATTCAAGAACGCTCGAAACGTGAACTATCCAAGTTGGAATTGACAATGCGTGCATGATTAACCTATAACCTATAATGGTTTAAGTAATGAGTAACGGGGTTTAGCTATTACTTGTTACTTCCTATTTCCTATTTCCTATTTCTTACTTTCTATTTACTAACTTATTTTCCAGCCATTCTATGACCTGTTTACCTAAGCTAACATTATTCAACCGATCTATTTCTCTAATTCCTGTAGGACTAGTGACATTGACTTCTGTTAAATAGCCACCAATAACATCAATTCCCACAAAATAGAGATTATCAGCCTTTAATTGCGGTGCAACCACCTCACAAATTTCTTTTTCTTTGTCCGTAATATCTACCTTAGCTGCTTTTCCCCCCACTGCCATATTGCCTCGAAATTCATTACCACTAGGAACACGATTAACGGCTCCAATCGGCTTGCCATCTAACAAAATAATTCTTTTATCTCCCTCTTTAGCAGCAGGTAAATATTCTTGAACCATTACAGGTTCGCGTCCCTGTTGAGTGCTAACCTCAATTAAAGAGTTAAAATTGCGATCGCTCGCTTCTAAAAACAGAATTCCTTCGCCTCCTTTACCCCCTAAAGGCTTTAAGACAGCAGATTTTTTCTCTTCAACAAATTGAGCAATTACCAATTTATCCTGACTGACAATAGTTTCAGGGATTACAGAAGTAAATTGGAGTGCGTATACTTTCTCGTTTGCATTTCTCAATCCCTTGGGAGAATTAACCACTAAAGTTTTGTTAGGGTCAATTAGATCCAGTATGTAAGTTGTATAGAGATAAGGAACAGTCACAGGAGGATCGGTGCGCATAAATACAGCGTCCATTTCCTCTAAACAAGTTAAAACCTGATCACCAATCTGATACCAATTTAGTTCTGCTTGCCAACGCCCATCAACTAACTTTACAGGTTGGATATCAACTGTTCGTAAGTATCCCCATGCTTTTCCACCAATGATGCTGAGTTGATTAGCTTCAGTAATCCATACTTGATGACCTAATAACTGTGCTGCTTCCATCATGGCAACACTACTATCATGTCCTGGATCTAGTTTAGTTATAGGATCAATTATAAAGGCGAGTTTCACGCTATTTTCCTGAATATTAAATGCTTTGTACTTCTTCTCTTTATATATAAAGTACAGCTTAGTTTAACTTTTCTACAATAGAGGATCTAATTGTCCCATACTCTCTAGTGCATAGAGATCATCACAACCGCCAATATGGCGATCGTTAATAAAAATTTGTGGTAAGGTCGATTTACCATTAGCCCTTATTCTCATTTGAGCTCTAGCATCTTCATCTCCATCAATACAATATTCACTATATTCAACCCCTCTTTGATTCAGTAAATCTTTGGCACGAATACAAAACGGACAACGACTCCAGGTATATATTTCTACTTTTGCTGCCATAGCTATATATAGTTACAGTAAATATTAAGTATTACTACGTCATCACCATCTTAAACTGATTTGTTCTCTCTTTCTATAAGATTTTCAAAATATATTTATAAACCGTATTTAAGATACTTGTCCAAAAAATAAATTTATAAATTCCATAAAATTCTTCCAAACTTCAAATAATCACCTTTTAGTTTAAAATCTTGATAAAGCTATCTTTTTGATATAGAAAAATTTTGCTAATCATGAGAAGATCAATTTAATTAATACAAGAAATAATTAATAACTGCTGATTTTAAGAATACCTCATAATTATCATTTTATAAGCATAGCTAAAATTACTATTTTCAAACTAACTAATAATAATTAAAAAATAGCCTGGAAAAACTTTACTAAGATTTCTAGCTATTTTCCTATCTCGCCTCTGTCTTAAAAAAACATCAGCTATTTTCTTGCATAATTTTTAACCAATTAGCCTAACAAAGCAAAGGCTTGAGAGCTTTATGCTACTTATTGATTCATCAAAAATATTTATAAAATCATTAAAATATGCTCAACCATCATAATCATAATCCCATCAACACCAATGGTTTTGACTTTATCGAATTTACTAGCCAATCACCACAACAATTAATTGACATATTCACCAAATTTGGCTTTGTCATCACTCATCGTCATCGCCATCAAAACATCCTGCTATTAGAACAAGGAGAAATCAAATTCCTAATTAATGCCCAACCTCAGACCGCAGCAGAAGCCTTTGAAGCCATACATGGCTCAGGTATCTGTGGAATGAGCTTTCGAGTCGCCGACTCAAAGTATGCATTAGCTACAGCAATTGAACGGGGAGCTACAGCAGCTAGCAACAATGATTACAACTTACCAGCTATTGAGGGAGTAGGTGGGTCAAAAATTTATCTAATAGATCAACAAACCTCCGAGAGTTTTTTTGCTCAAAACTTTGAACCTACAGGTCAAGCTCCTTTAAATCCACCTATCATCGACTACATAGATCATCTAACTCACAATGTCTTTCGAGGCAACATGGAAGCTTGGGGCAGATTCTACGAGCAAGTCTTCAACTTCCGCGAAATTCGCTACTTTGATATCCAAGGCAAACATACCGCCTTACGCAGCAAAGCTATTATTAGTCCTTGTGGCAAAATCCGTATTCCTCTCAATGAATCTCAGGATGAATTATCACAAATTGCCGAGTTTCTCGAACGCTACAATGGCGAAGGCATTCAACATCTAGCTTTAGGGTGTCGTGATATCTACAATGTAGTTTCTCAGGTCAAAGCTGCGGGAATTGTCTTTCAACAAACACCAGATACCTATTACGATTTGATCCCCAAAAGACTTCCCAAACATCAAGAGGATGTAGCTGCTCTACAAGCAATGAGCATTTTAATCGATGGCAATGACTCTCAATGGGAAGACGAAGGAATTCTCCTACAAATATTCACCCAAGAGATTATTGGGCCTATCTTTTTCGAGTTGATAGAAAGAAAAGGCAATCCAGGATTTGGTGAAGGCAATTTCCAAGCTTTATTTGAATCAATCGAACTTGACCAAATTCGTCGTGGTGTAATCTCTCAAACAATTGAAGACATAACTATGACAGATAGCCAGAAGCAACTCAAGCATCCGATGTTACTCATTAACCAAGCAGTGACAACACCAGAGACATCGCCTCTAACTATCTAAGATTAGCTACACCAGAGTATTAGCATTAGCTGCCATCTTGCCTAACATCTTTATTCTTAAATTACTTGTGATTTTTATGAACCAGAATTTATTGATTGCCACCCAAGGTTTTAATCAGCTTTCTTTAGTAGAGTCTATAGAAAATGCTCTTCCCATCTATCGTCATTTTGAACAATATGCCCAGCAGTTTCCTGATGCAGTGGCAGCGACGAGTGCAGATGATGCTATAACTTATGGTCAACTAAATCTGATGGCTAATCAGTTAGCGCATTATCTGATTAGTCAACAAGTCAAAGCGCAAGATTGTATAGGTGTTTTGATGGAGTCAGGATGGGAGATTTTAGTGGCGATAATCGCAATTCATAAAATCAATGGGATTTATCTGCCAATAGATACAGAATTTCCTAGAGCCAGAATTGAGAGCATTGTCGAACAGGCGCAACCATCAATCATACTCTGTGCTAGTCAAAGATATGCTG
>JBOFLX010000037.1:0-9580 GCA_051658085.1 Waterburya sp. | reverse complement strand
TCAACTACATTGGGTTCTTGATGTCGGTTTGAGTGAAGATTTTGTTAAAGGATGTGAAGGTCATAGTGCAGAGAATTTAGCTGTAGTTCGCCATCTGGCACTCAATCTTTTGACTCATGAAAACACTGCCTTTGGCGGAGTTCTCGCCAAACGCAAACAAGCAAGATGGGACAATAATTATCTATCTCTTGTTCTTAGTTCTCTGTTAAATTCTACGTAAAGAAATGTATGCGTTTGCCCTGAAGATCTAAATAGCCAAGTAGACAATACCAAGACGAAAGCCTACAAATTTCCTATTTCTAAATCTAGAGTATTAATTTTGAATGGTAGGCGTAACTTAATTTCTGCTTAAGATTTTTGAGTTTGAGGCAAAATCCCAAATCAAAACTAAAAGTTGTATTTAATTTTATACATATCTTCTTCTTTAAATTTAAATCTTTCTTTCTTTTCAGTAGACTGTTGAGATACTTCTGTTTTGTCTTGCTGAGAAGATGCTGAGGTTTGTTCTGGTTTTTTAGGGTTATCTTTACTATCACTCATAATTTTCAAAGTTATTATTTGGAATATGCTAACTATTAACAATTATAGAGCGTTAATTAAAATTAATGACCGAGACTTCTAAATCATCTTCTCTCGATGAAGAGTACGAAAATAATATTGCTCTAAGTTATGAATATGCAGAAAAGTCTATTAAGGAAGTTCAAGATGCTAGCAATCATATTAATACCCAATTAGGCTTGTTAATAGGTTTTAATCTTACTTTTATTCGTTTTTTTATTAATAATTTACCAAATAGGATTGTCAATTCAGATTGTCTGCCATGTAATTCTTGTTGGTTATTGAAAATACTTGCTTATGTTTTCTCCGTTGCTAGTATTATTTTGTGTTTGGTAGCACTTTACAAGACTATTGAGTACAGTTTTATCAAACTGAATGTTTTAGTTGAAAATTGCGATCGCATTTCTAATCTAGAGTTAAAACTGGCAATTCTGGATACTTGGGATGAAAAACTAGGTGATTTTATTAAATTAGCCAAGCAAAAAAAACAACTCTTTAATTACTCGATAATTCTTTTATTATTATCAGGACTAATAGCTGCTTTGAATGAAATTATTGCTACTGTATTTTATTAGCAACATTAATCAAACTGATGGCTGATGACTGTTAAAACTAGCCTGTTGTGGGAACTCTTTCAATCTGAGCGTAACCACTAAACAGTAACATTTGTCCCTGGGTTTGTAAGCGATTAAGACGTAGTTTCACCCCATCGAGATTGAATCGGTCTAAATCTACCATCTCATTAAGAATTTCCCCCAAGGCAATAGTTAGCTTTTGGGAAGTAGCTTGTAATTCTGGGGTAATATCTGGTTGCTCAAACTGAATATTTTCAAATTTAACTCTTCGGCGTTTATTAATTCCTAAAGTACAACTAAAACTAACAGGTACAGTTGTATCTTCCCAAACTGCATTAGCTACTAGCTTGACCTTGTTGTCTGACATTAGCTGCACAACCACATCAGTAAAAGAAACAGGTTGACCTCCAGAGATAGTAGTTAAAACCTCGGGGGTTAAATTTTCTAAACGCTTTCTAACTAAATCAGCCTCAAAAGACTTGTTAATATCCGCCTCAGATAATTTTACTTGAGCGATCGCTTGAGTCGGCTGTTTGAGAGCTATTTTTCCTTGAACTGCCGAACTAAAATCTATAGAAACAGCATCAGTCTCAAAAGACATTTCTGCCGTGCGAAACTGTCGGCGTATCACTAACCCACAACCACTCATTTTAAAACTGTCGATTGTTCCCTGTAACAGCTTGCTAGACGGATTACACTTTACCGCTACTTCCACTGATTCGCTACTAGTAAATAAGTGACGGATTGTGTTGCTCGCGACAGTATTAATGAGTTTTTCACCCCAATCCCCGCCTTTATTATTACCAAAACTAACAAATCCACCAAACATAAAGCTATAGATTGAGTTATTATTTATCTTGTAACAAATTATTAAGAAGTCAGCAATTAAGATTGTAACCTATTGACGGCTAAAACCCATTCGGTTATCAAGTTATTCACTTGTTCAGGAATTTCATCGTGTGGACAATGACCAGCTTCTAAATAGTGTTCTGTTAACTGAGGATAATATTGACGAAATTTGCCACCTCTATCTCTGGCATTAATCCAAGGATCTTTTTCTCCCCACAATAGCAATAAAGGAGATTGCATTTGACCAAGCAGTACATCTACTTTTTCTCCCTGGGGAGTTTTAAATACGGCGTTAAAAACATCTGCTGCACCGCGATCGCACGAAGGACGATAAATATCTTCTATTAATTGTTCGGTTACAGCGTTAGTATCAAAATATACTTTATTAAGAGTTTTACGAATTACTGATCGCTGGCGGACATATTGAAACAATAAAAAACTTGCCCAAGGCTGGAAAAATAGCGATCGCACTAGTTTTCCAGCTAGATTAGGTCGATTTTTAGCAGCAGAATTCACTTCGGTATCGCTAAAAGGGCCAGCACTATTAAGTAAAATTAAACCTGCCGTAGATTGAGGATAGGCTGCTGCAACACAAAGACAAGCATAACCCCCCAAAGAATTACCTACTAACACTGTCGGCTGACCAATAACCTGAGTAATAAAATCATGTAGCTGTTCGCGCCAGAGATTACCACTGTACTCTTGATTGGGTTTAGCTGAACGTCCAAAACCCAATAAATCGATCGCCCAAACCTGAAATTGTGTTTGTAGTTGCAAAATATTTTTGCGCCAATGGTCGGTAGATGCGCCAAATCCATGAACTAGCAGTAAAGGTGGCTTTGGAAGCTGTGGTTTTCCAGCACAGACATAGTAAATCGAATGACCTCGCCATTGCCAATATATACCAGGGACAGATTGTGCGAGCGGTGGGGATGTTAACGGCATTTTTTATATTGAAGACAGACATGAAGTTATGTTAACTTGTTTTATTGTAAGTCTACTTCGATGAAAACTGTTTCGACAACAATGGTTTAACTTGTCAGTTACCATCACAATTCTCGATTGCACTAATAAACTTGGCTAATATATTATGTAGTTCCAATTTTTTTTAGCTCGCCTAAAATTAGTTTAATAAGTACGAAGACAATCAAGAAAAAAGAAATTTTAAAGGAGAAAAAAGGAGAAAAGTTGTGTCCGTAGGAACTTCTGTAATTAGTAAAAGCTCAACTTCAACTGTGCGTAAACACGCACCCCGCTATAAAGTTTTACTTCATAATGATGATTTCAACTCTATGGAGTATGTAGTGCAGGTATTAATGCAGACTGTTAGTGGAATGACCCAACCCCAAGCAGTTAACATTATGATGGAAACTCATAATAGTGGTGTAGGCTTAGTTATTACTTGTGCTTTGGAACACGCTGAATTTTATAGTGAAACTCTTTTGAATCATGGATTGACTAGCACTATTGAACCTGATGATTAACATTTTCTAAGATAGTTTAAGGTAAAAAATTTTTCTATCTTAGATGCAAAAGAGACCAGTAGGATGGGTTAGATAGCGACAATCTTGACTCTGATATGAAGACAAAAATCCGTCGTAACCCATCAGATTACAAGAAAATTAAAAATAGCTCAGATCGTCAGTAGTTGGGGTTAAATCCATCTCATCGTTTTGAGAAACGAAAGTCCCGTCTATAGACTCGGTATTAGTGCCTAAAACAGAACTTGCTGCAATCGTAGTATCTAAACTAACTATATTTTCGGTATTGAGAAATTGCAGTGTGTCAGGCTCGTTAAGTGCTGAGTAGACATACACTGAACCATAGCTAGAAACGGGAACACCAAAAGAGTCAGGATCAATAAATTCGCTGGCAACGCCGACGATAACAGGGCCTAAATCCGACTCTACCAGCAAGGGACTACCACTATCACCTTCACCAATGCCTCCCTCCAAAGGAATAGGTGTGGGCGAAGAAGTTAGCACAGGTATCAACTCTGGCGAAGAGCCATCTAGACTGGAAGCAGTTAATCCTTGATCAGATGCAGATGTACTATCATCATAGTCAAATCGAATTAATCCATTATCAACACTATCAATAATATTTTCCGCAGCACGGCGCGAATCTCCACTAGTTGTAGCACTTGGGCTGCCAAATTTTCCATAGCCAATCATAGTTCCTTTTTTCCCTACTAAAGATGCATTATCTGACAATTCAGGAATATTAGGAGAGACTGCAACTGGATCAATAGCCGTAAAGTCGGTACTTAAAGTCAACACAGCCAAGTCATAGCGAGCATTAGGAAGTTCTTGACCATCAATATTGCTGACTCTATTAGCTTCAGAAGCCTGCCAAGATGGATGTAAGCTAACATTGTCAATTGTTAAGCTGTAGTCACCACCTGCTTCTAAATCGTCGCCCAATACAAACGAGTACTGTGAAAAATCCTTAACATCAATAATGCCATCCAGATTAGGATCAATAACATGAGCTGCCGTCAAAATTTTGTTGGGAGCAATCAGAGTTCCTGTTCCAGTAGTAAAATTTCTTACCGAAGCTGAAGTAGAGGTAGTGATTTCCACTCTCCCTACTGGATCTATTGGCTTTGCAAGCTCAACTGAGACTGACTCATCGATATCACTATTAATCGCCACCATCTTGTATTACTCCTCAAACCCTTATTATAAATACGTTTAATATTAGGAGATATACAATACCATATTTCTTCTAAATCACAAAGTATTGAAGTAGGGGAGAAAACATTGTATTCACGATTTCACGTCATGTTCTATTGCAAGCTGTTTTAATTCTTTGGGTGATTTAACATGATAAATCCATTTTTCCCCTCGATATGAATCGACAAGCTCATTTAACTGAGGTTTTAACTGAGTATGAATGCGCCAAATCATTTTTAGTAGCTTACCTGTCATGGGTAACATAGGACATCCTTCTACAAAGTCTGGACGAGGACGAAATAAGCACATAAACTGACGTTTTATTGCCCACCAATAATGAAGCCACAAGGGATGATCGATCAAGATAATTGTGTCTGTTTTTATACAACGTCGCTCGATTGATTCCCAGGATGCAAACCCATCAATAATCCAAATATCTTGGGCAATTAACTCATCGTGTTGACGGTCAAATTCTGCTTTGGGGGTTGGTATCCAGCCTGGATTCCATTGCAAGGCATCTAGCCGATACAGAGGTAGGTTTTTGGCTTTGCCTAACTGTTTAGCGAAGGTAGATTTACCACCTCCCGCATTGCCAATAATCATAATTTTTCTACCCATAAGCTGTCTTGGTTTTATTACTCATTACTCATTACTCATTACTCACTCGTAGTAATGTAGCAATACTAGTAACTTGCTTTATTTAGCAGTAGGCTTAAGCCTAGTTAACTTGAGAGTGAATTTTCCACCACTAGTTTCACCAAAAGCTCTAACTCTCACAATGTATTTGCCTGCTTCATTGATGCGAGAAAACAGTAAGGAGTTGGTTGTACCATCAGGGCCATCATCATTTTCTGCTACAGTTGCCCCATCAGCAGCAATTAATACGACCATAGAATCAAAATTATCGGAGGTAAGGTCGATCGAGATCTGATCTCCTTTCTGCAACTGTACATAGTAATCACGAGCAAAACCCCCTTCCCCTGTAGGAATGTCATTTTCTGTCAGAGTATCAGAAATTACTTGTTCTGAAGTAATCGAAGGTGGATTGTAAATTTTAGATTCGGCGTTAGCAGGCAATGTTTGCCATCCCCAGGTCAAAAGCGCGGTACTTACCGTTAGCTTGGCGATTGGCACAGCTACGCTTTCGGCAATCGCAGTAATTGAGACATTCAACCTATGAGATAGCAACCGAATAACCATACCAAGTTTTGATGTAGTAGTTTTAATTTTTTAATATTATATCGAGGATTCAATTCTAAAGTGGCTCACTTAAGGTATGTATAGTTATTAAGACTACTGGCATAGTTTTGTAACAGTTTTTGTGCTTCTTCAATGGTAATGGTTTTGTTTTGTAAAGCTGATTCCGTGCGACGGCGCATGGTTTCTAGTAAGTCTTCGCTATCGTATTGTACATAGCCTAAAACTTCTCTGATTGTATCTCCTTTAACTACCGACTCAACTTGATAACCATTGGGAGTGATTCTAATATGCACCACATTGGTATCACCAAAAAGATTGTGTAAACTGCCCATGATTTCTTGATATGCACCCACCAAAAACATCCCTAGGTAGTAAGGACGAGAAGAATCTAGAGGGTGTAACTCCAAAACATTTTTAACTTCTTTCAGGTCAATAAATTGATCAAGTTTGCCGTCACTATCACAAGTAATATCTGCTAAAATGCCTCTGGCAGTGGGTTGTTCATGAAGACGTTGGATAGGCATAATTGGAAAAAGTTGTTTAATTGCCCAGGCGTCGGGAACAGATTGAAAGATCGACAGATTAACGTAATAGGTAGATGCCATAATCTGCGCTAAATCTTCAAAATCGTCGGGAACATAATCACAATTATCAATAATTGCTGCAATTTTAGAACAACAAGCCCAATATAGTTCCTCAGCGATCGCTCGATCCGCTAAACTCAAATAACCAAAATTAAACAAACTTAAAGCTTGTTGCTTAAATTCAATTACATCGTTATAGCTTTCTTGCACGTTAGTTTCGTCAATAGACTCATAAGTTTCCCAAAAATTACGAATAATTAATGGCGCGTCGGAGGCTGGCGAGTTTGTAGTTAAATTAGGTATGGTACTCGTACCCAAAACGTCGAAAATTAAGACTGATTGATGGGCAGCGATCGCTCTCCCACTTTCACTCACTAAAGTCGGTACGGCTACCTGACCCTGATCACAAGCATCTTTTACTTGTGCCACAATATCATTGGCGTAATTCTGCATATTGTAGTTTTTGGAAGCATGAAAGTTGGTTTTAGAACCGTCATAGTCTACAGCCAAACCGCCACCTACATCCAAATAGCGCATATTTGCTCCCAATTTGACCAGTTGGACATAAATCTGACTCGCTTCACGAATGGCATTTTTAATTACACCGATCGCCGATATTTGAGAACCAATATGAAAATGCAATAATTGTAAACAGTCTAACTTGCCTGCTGCTTCCAGTTTTCTAACTACTTGTAGTATTTCGGTAATTGTCAAGCCAAATTTAGCGCGATCGCCCGTCGAATTTCCCCATCGACCAATGCCTTTACTATCTAGCTTGGCACGTACTCCCAAAATCGGTTCAATCTCTAATTCTTGGCTAATTGTTAAGACTAAATCGAGTTCTTGAGGCTGTTCGATAATAATTATCGGTTTTTGTCCCAGTTTAATCGCCAGCAAGGCAGTTTCGATGTATTCACGATCTTTATAGCCATTGCACATTAACAAAGGTTGAGTCGTATCAGATTCAGACTCCAAACTTGCCAAAGCAATAATTAATTCAGGTTTTGAACCAGCCTCTAGACCAAAATGATAGGGTTTACCATGATGTACCAAAGCTTCAATCAAGTGGCGATTCTGATTACATTTAATCGGAAAAACTCCCTGATATTTACCTTCATAATTATAACGAGCGATCGCTTGTTCCATGCAACCTTGCAGTCTGACCATCCTGTCAGCCAAAATGTCGGGAAAACGAATTAATAGAGGTAAACTCAGATTGCGCTTTTTCAAAGACTCTACCAATTCAGCTAAATCGAGAGGGTGATCCTCAGTGCCATGAGGTGAAACAGTAACATTACCCAGCCTGTTGATCCCAAAATAGGGTTCTCCCCAGCCTTCAATATTGTAGAGTTTTGCACTATCTTCTATTGTCCAATTGGGGTTACTTTGGGATACTAAAGAAGATTTAACAACTGCATTTTGAGATTCTGGAGACAGATGACTAGATTTAGACTGGCTATTGACCATTAGTTTGCTTCAATTAATACAAATTTAGAAGGGAGATTTACACTTTTAGCATACATACCTTAACTAATTTAACTTAGTCGCCGAGTTAATAATTATCGATGTCAGGTAATGACAAGAGAATGTATCATTCAAGTTCCCAAACAGCAAGGACTACAAAGCTTTTTAGGTAATCAAAATTTCTCGTTATTTTAGGTGTTAACACAGCAGAAAACTTGAAATGTTAAAAGAAAATAATAAATTAGATTAGTCGAGATGTAAAAAATATCTTAAGATTGACAAGTAAGAAGTTTAACTTTCTTAAAAACTTACTATTTGACAAAAATATAAATTTAGGGAGAATTATATATGGCGCTCGTCCCAATGCGTTTGCTTTTAGATCACGCTGCTGAAAATAATTATGGTATTCCTGCGTATAACGTTAACAACATGGAGCAAATTATCTCCATCATGCAGGCTGCTGAAGAAGCTGATAGCCCTGTAATTCTACAAGCTTCTCGTGGCGCACGCAGTTATGCAGGTGAAAATTTCTTACGTCACCTAGTAATGGCAGCAGCCGAAAGCTATCCTAACATTCCGATCGCAATGCACCAAGATCATGGCAATAGCCCTGCAACTTGCTACTCCGCGATTCGCAATGGTTTTACTAGCGTCATGATGGATGGTTCTTTAGAAGCAGATGCTAAAACACCTGCTAGCTTTGAATATAACGTTAATGTTACAGCAGAAGTTGTTAAAGTGGCTCATGCTGTCGGTGCTAGTGTCGAAGGCGAACTTGGTTGTTTAGGTTCTCTAGAAACTGGTCAAGGAGAAGCAGAAGACGGTCATGGTTTTGAAGGTTCTCTCAGCAAAGAACAGCTATTAACCGATCCTGATGAAGCAGTAGAATTCGTAGAACGTACTCAAGTAGATGCTTTGGCTGTAGCTATTGGTACTAGCCACGGTGCTTACAAGTTTACTCGCAAACCTACTGGCGAAATTTTGGCAATTAGCCGAATTGAAGAAATTCACCGTCGTCTACCCAACACTCACTTGGTAATGCACGGTTCTTCTTCTGTACCTCAAGAGTGGATCGACATCATTAACGCTAACGGTGGTAAAATCCCTGAAACTTACGGTGTACCTGTAGAAGAAATTCAAAAAGGTATCAAGAGCGGTGTACGTAAAGTTAATATTGATACTGACAACCGCTTGGCAATCACTGCTGCGATTCGTGAAGCTGCTTTTAAAGATCCTTCTAACTTTGACCCTCGTCACTTCCTCAAGCCTTCAATCAAATACATGAAAACTGTCTGTCTCAGACGTTATGAGTCTTTTGGTACTGCTGGCAACGCTAGTAAAATCAAGCAGGTTTCTCTGGAAGATTTCGCTGCTAAATACGCTAAAGGCGAATTGTCTGCTACTACTAAGAAAACTGTTTCTGTGTAAATCTGTTTTGTTGGACTAATAAAAAAAAGTCTATTTAAATTAACCTGAATTTAGGATAAGCCCAAAAGTTTATTCCAAGTTCAGGTTATTTATGATTTATCTAGTTTATCTTCATGTAAATAATACGGGAGCAGGGAAACCGCTATCTTTTAAGTAGCGGAGGAACTGCGACACGAGACGGGGCGTATAAACTTGTCGGGAAACCCGACAAGACAGCCCCTTCAGTTTTAACTGCCGTGGAGCAATG
>JBOFLX010000036.1:0-111330 GCA_051658085.1 Waterburya sp. | reverse complement strand
TGCCGTCTGCGCTGCCTTGTCCAACTGGGTACAAGCCCCCACCAAATCTTTGATTTGGTGGTCTACAATCAGTGGTGGATACAAGCTCCCACTGATTGCCTCCTGCCTCCTGCCTTTTAACTCCTGCCTCCTTTTGACTCCCTCTCATCCTAAATCAAAGATTTAGAATGAGCTTCCCAATCTCACGATTGAGATTTTACTGCCCCACGCCACTTATCTAAATATATGACAGCCATCACACATTCCCGACAGTACGACAAACTTGACAGTCAATTTCTTTCCCCGATAGACCATCGGTACTACTCGTAAAACAAAAAATGAATTTACTCATACATCTAATTACGCTTGGATTTTTACGGATGCGACTATCGCATCCAACCCGTATCCAAATTTTCTAGGTGCGTTGCTTTGTACGAAATTACAGCAATTTCTAGCTAGATTTTACGTACAAGAGTATTCTACAACGTCTGAAACTCTTGTAACACAAAGATTTTATAATCTGATTAAGCCTCGCAATATCAAACCGTTGAAGTTCTTATCAGCTAATAGACGCATCGTCTATTAATTCTCCTTTAGTTTGATAACGATCGCTCAAACGTTCCCTAAGATCAGCCAAGTTATACTGTTGGGCAAATTGATTACGTTGTTGCTGAGTTCTTTGGCGACGTTCATCTAAATAATTATCTATTTCTTGACGATGGCTGAGATAGTAAGCGATCGCTGCGTATATTTCCTCTAAATGGAGAACAGAATATTGAAATGCAATTTCTTCAGGTGTAAAGCCACTATGATATGCAGCTAAAAGGCTATCGAGGGTAACACGGCTTTGACCAATACGAATACCTCCCCCCTCATCCCAACGAAACGGTGGAGCAGAAACTTCAAATTCGACCTGGATACTCATAGTGCTTTGTCAAAATTAGTAATGGGATAAATTTTAATCTTTAGCTTTTAGCCATTACCTACTACCTTATCTCAACTCATCAATTAAAAATTGACATTGGTTTTAAGAAAAGATGGGGCAAGAGCGAGCGCGCAATAAATTTCACAATATTTTGGCTAAATTCAATGCTGAACTAAAATCTTGGACAACTGATTCCTTAACACTTTCTAATACATTATTTATTGTTGTAGAAATTTCATCTATTTGTTTTAATTTGCAATGCACTACTTTCCACTGATTATTATTTAGTATCAGGCGTTTATTCCAACTAATCTCTCTTTCCATTTCATGTTTACAGAATAAAGTTAGTTTGGATTTAGAAAAGACATATACTACGAAAGCCTTAAAACCAGGAAGCACTTCTTCTTTGGGAAAAAAATTAATTACCAAAGCACAACATGATACAGGTGCTGTCTGCCGAATACTATTTATTACATCTTGATACTTCGTAACAGGTTTATACTCTATCCGTTTTCTGCCACTAAATAAAGACAGATTAAAAGGACTCTCCTCTATTATTTCGACTTTTTCCTTTGCTTCATATGCTTCTTGTATATATTTAACCTCGGCAAAATATGGTTCATCACTGTCCAAAAGCCACTTAGCAATACTTTTCATATTTTTAATAGAAGAGTAATCTAATTCCTCATCAACTGTGACTTTATACAGTTGGTTTAGTACAAAATATTTCAGTATTATTTGCTTGTTGAATAAATAATGGAGTTTGATATTGTTTTACAGTCAAATCATCAGATATATATGCCATTATATCTCTGTAACGGATACTATTTCCTGTATAATTGACTAATGATTTTGCAAAACTTTTTGTAAAGACACTGTAATCTTTGAGAGCAACTGAATATTCGGCTTTAGATGAAGAAAAAAGAAAATATGTTTTTTGGAAACTTTCAGTAGATGACTTCTGAAAAATGACTTCTAAATCTTGATCAGACTTTATATATTCAGTTCCAGAATGACAAGCATCAACGACCTTCACCGCCAGATCAGGATTTAGAGATTTCAACATCGAATCTAATTCACTATTTCTTAACGAGGTTTGCTCAAGCTTTGAGGTAGTGAAATCAGAAAACAAAAAAAGAAAATCTTCTGAATAGCGCATTCCATGACCTGTGTAGTAAAAGAAGATTTCATCAACTTCTTGATTTTGATATTTTCTAATAAAAGAAGATATTTTCTCCTTAGCTTTATCACTTTCAGACCTGCAATCTAAAATAGCTAGCTCATCATATTTTTCTGTATTACGAAGAATTTCAGACATTAAGGACAGATCCGCTTCACAAGCAGGCAATTTATTTTCCTCTTGATAGTTTGAGATGCCGATTAGTAATGCTATTTTTTTACCCAAATCTATATCCTTCACACGATACAATTTTTGTAATCCAACTATTTATTATACTGAGGCGCGTCTGACGATTTGCGTTACTCACAACCAACAAAATTGTTGCCTCACAGCTTAAATTCACAACACCGTCCATGATCAAGGTTTTCTCAAACTCCGTGCGCCAAAGCGATGAACGGCACGATGTCCAATACGGACGATCCAAGGTTGAGCATCAGGAAGCCTTTCAAATAGACGATCAGTTGCGGGCAAAATATCGTCTGCCACTTCAAAAGCTCCAGTTTCGATGTCGATCGCCACAATCTTTCCATAATTACCCTCTTCGACTTGTTGACGAACTTGAGTTTCATAAATCTCATCACCACGTTGAGCAAATTCCTCTTTGCTGTAACGTGGTTGTCGAACTGCCATCGGCTTGACCTCGTTTCAACTGTACTGCTTTATTTTAACCTGGGTAAGCAGATTGATTGAACGCTGTTGCGAGCGCGTAGCGTAGCCCTTCGGGCTAATCGCCATCGGCGTGGCGGTTGCGTTTGCGAAGCAAGTCTGAAAGACTCAGCAAGTCCGCAGGACTCAGCCAATCGCGGTTGCGCAGCAAGTCCGAAGGACTCAGCGTAGGCTATGCCTAATCGCATCTGCAAGAATGTCTATTGTACCTCCTGAAAAAATTAAGCAAAAATATCACAATAATAACAAACAAACTATTAGGATGTAAGAGTGATAGTTCAATCGTCCCCTTTACATTCATTAATCGAAGGTAGCTGGTTCAAACTGATTTGCGGAGCTAGCTATCAACATTTGCCTGCGGTTCGTAATTTGGCTTTAGCCTATAGTCTGGCTGGTGCTGATTGTATTGATGTGGCGGCCGATCCTGCGGTCATTGCTGCTGCTCAAGAAGGTATACAGATAGCCAATAAATTACGAAATAACCTCAAATTAGATAATTTATCTGCTCCTTGGTTGATGGTCAGTATAAATGATGGCGAAGATCCTCATTTTCGGAAAGCAGAGTTTGATTTAACCCAATGTCCTCCAGACTGCCCTCAACCCTGTGTACAAATTTGTCCTGCGGAAGCAATTAATCTAAATTTCCTAGGCGTTATTGAGAGTCTCTGTTATGGGTGTGGTCGTTGTGTTCCAATTTGTCCCCAAGGGTTAATTAATACTCGTTCTTATATATCTAGTCCTAGTATAGTTTTATCTGGGATTGAAGCTATGACCATAGACGCGATTGAAATTCATACCCAAGTCGGACACGAAGCTGATTTTAAACGTGTATGGTTAGATATTATGCCCGTAGTGGGACGCTTAAAATTACTAGCAATTAGTTGTACTGATGGTGAGCAGGTGATTGATTACTTGCGATCGCTCTACGAATTAATTAGCCCACTTCCCTGTCCTTTAATTTGGCAGACAGATGGACGTTCGATGAGTGGTGATATTGGTAAGGGAACTACCCACGCTGCGATCGCTTTTGCTCAAAAGGTTTTAGAGGCAAAACTACCTGGATATGTGCAACTAGCAGGAGGAACAAACGACTATACAGTCAATAAACTTAAGCAAGCAAATATGCTCCGACGGGCAAAAATGTCTTCTATATGTAACACTATTTCTGGGGTGGCTTATGGGAGTTATGCCCGTTCTATCCTATCGCCAATCTTGGCGCAGTTAGAAACAACTGAACTGCAAAATATTCAATTAAATTTAAATTTAACTAAAATTCAACCAATGAACCAGCTTAATTTCAAGCTTGAACACAATCAAGAACTATTAGCCAAAGCTGTAAATACTGCTAGTGATCTAGTCAAACAAATTAAAAACAGTGAAGTCTAAATCTACTTTAAGAAAGTTTAGAGTTTATAGCTTATTGCTTAGAGCTAATTACAGAGTCATTTTAATAATTTAATCAATAAAGAATATATTGTAAATGCAGTCAGAAATACCTTCACATCGGATGCAAGTTACCGATAATTTAGATAAACTACTTACCATTTTTCCCGACTCAATTCTCTCCCCTTTAGAAGCTCATCTCCAGTCAGATAACGATAAACTCATAGAAGTAGTTTTAGACTTAGGCAGACTACCAGAAGCCCGTTTTAGCGATCGCGTTACTTATATTCGCGATGAACCTGTTACCAAAGGGGAAATTCAACACTGTATTGACCGTGTAGGTATGTTTAGTACTGATAATCGCGCAGGGATCGAAAGAACTTTGCACCGTATTAGTGCCATTCGTAACCGTACTGGCGATATTATTGGTTTGACCTGTCGTATTGGTCGAGCAATTTTTGGCACAATTGTCATGATCCGTGACTTAGTAGAAACAGGACAGTCAATTCTACTCTTGGGTCGTCCTGGAGTGGGTAAAACCACAGCTTTAAGGGAAATTGCCAGAGTTTTAGCGGATGATCTTGGCAAACGAGTCGTAATTATCGACACGTCTAACGAAATTGCAGGAGATGGTGATATTCCTCACCCAGCCATTGGTCGCGCTCGACGGATGCAGGTAGCTCGCCCAGAATTACAGCATCAGGTGATGATTGAGGCGGTAGAAAACCATATGCCCGAAGTCATTGTGATTGATGAAATTGGGACAGAATTAGAGGCATTAGCAGCCAGAACCATTGCTGAACGAGGAGTTCAGTTAGTTGGGACAGCTCACGGTAATACAGTAGCGAATTTAATCAAAAACCCCACCCTATCTGATTTAGTTGGTGGTATTCAGAGTGTGACTTTGGGAGATGATGAAGCTCGTCGTCGCCGAACTCAAAAAACCGTTTTAGAACGTAAGGCCCCTCCAACTTTTGCGATCGCTGTAGAAATGCTCGAACGCCAGCGTTGGGTTGTCCATGATGATGTGGCAGTGACTATTGATACTCTATTACGAGGAGTTGAACCACCAGCCCAAGTAAGAACTGTAGACGATAGTGGCGAAGTCACCATAATTCACGCAGATTCGCAACCAGATTTTGATCCTTTATCTGTCAGTGGTACAGCATCTGTAACTCCTTTATATCCTCAAGGTTTAAGAGCATCGGGGAAAATGACCCCTGTCGCTCTCAGCAAATCTAAGCGCAGCAATTATGACTTAGACATGATGTTAGAACGGTCTTGGCAAACTCAAGATCCTTACAGTCAAAAAATTCGTACTCCAGGCCCTAATGGCGAAGATTTACCTGTTTATATCTATGCCTACGGTATTGGTCGCTCTCAGATCGAACAGGTGGTGGAGGTGTTGGGTCTACCGATAATTTTAACCAAAGATGTCGATGAAGCAGACGCAGTAATCGCCTTGCGATCGCAAATTAAACATCATTCTAAACTACGTAACCTCGCCCAAGATCGTCATATTCCGATTTATACAGTTAAATCCAATACTATTCCCCAAATTACTCGTATTTTTCGCCAAATTTTAAATCTCGATGATCCCAATATCCCTGAACCAACAGATTTACGTCTGTTTAGTAAAGCAGGTAACGATGATGAGATCGAAGCTTTAGAAGAGGCAAGACTGGCTGTAGAACAAATTGTAATTCCCAAGGGACAACCCGTAGAATTACTACCGCGATCGGCAAAAGTCAGAAAAATGCAGCATGAACTGATTGAACACTACCGTTTACAGTCCGATAGTTTCGGTGACGAACCAAATCGCCGTTTGAGGATCTATCCAGCTTGAAAACTTACAAATTTAAAACGTTTTATGTTGTTTCTTAACTAATTAAACCAAACGGCAAAACCAAATAATTGTCCACCGAAAGTCTCCCAAAGTCTTCGCCAAACATTCACCTCCGTTACTTGACCTAATTCTAGATAGGACGCAGCAGAAGTACCTTGTATCCAGAGAATTACATCAAACTTCTGGGGTTGAGTAAATACTTTGTTGAGATTAATGCCTCGAATAGGATCAGGCGAACGCCAAAAAGGAATTAGTTTTTTTCCTAATAGCAATTGATCTAATTCTTGGGAAAAATCTAACCAACTATCGATCATTGCTTCAGTAACTTGTACATTAGGAATGACACTAGTTTGTTGGGGATTTGGTAGCCATTCGCGATCACGATCAGTTTCAGCTAATATTAATTGCCAAGATTGACGACTTAAAGCTGTCACATTTTGAAGATGTTTTAAGGCATTAATCAGACGAGAAGGTTCTGATATGGGAAAATTAAGTAAATGCAAAGAAGCTGCTAAATCAATGAAAATATTGAAAATATTAGAATTTTTGACTTGCAAAAACGGATAGGGTGTACCTGGTCGAATAAAAATAAGGTGAGCAACGGCATTAAAAAAATCTCTGCCATCGTGAGCTAAGAGAAATTCCAGTCCAGCAGATAACAAGTGGCAATATCCACGCAACCAAATAACATCTGCTGTGTCAAAAGCAATCACAAATTTTTTCGCTGCGGTTTCTGTAACTCCTATACTATTGATAATGAAGTCATATAATCTCCATAAAGATTCCTCTTTTTCAATTTGACCATTGCCATTAACATCAAGTTGAATTAAACCAAAATGCAAAGGTAATTTGACGTTGTTTCTACCTATAAGTTCTAAAGTTGATTGAACTTCAGTTAAATTTTCTAATAATGTTTGTAAAATTAATCTAGTACCTTCATAGGTAATAGCTTCGGAGTTAGGGTTAGCAGCAATTGGCAATGGTAAAAACGGTAAAAACGGTAAGGAATTTTCAAAACTATTTTGCCAGCCGTAGCGATAAAGAGATTGACTAAGATTACTTACACTATCAAGTAATTGCATCAGACCAAGACCAAATCTAGCTGTGTCATCTTGGGGATTTTGTTGTAACTGTACTAACATAGCTTGCTTTCCTTGAGCCAATTTACCAGTTATTAAATAAGACTCGATGGTTGCTGTCTGGGTACTTGCTGCTATGGCAGTATTAGCTGGTATTGAAAAGTATAAGCAAATACACAACACAATTGAAATTAACTTTCTAAACACTTTTGTCTTGCTCGCCAAAGCGATCTCTTAATAGCTACATTTTTAAATATTCCCCAAAGCACACCAAAATCATACATCTAAAAATCCAAAATAACTTGAGCAAGTATATAAAGTAACTACATATTTTCCAAGGATTTGGTATAACTATCCAGTAATCTCACTTGCATGATGATCAATCTACGTCCTGCCACTTTGGCTGATTTAAACTTATTACAACACTGGGATAAGCAAGCCCATGTAATTGCTGCTGATCCTAATGATGACTGGGGCTGGGAAACAGAATTGAGCCGTACTCCTGACTGGAGGGAGCAATTAATTGCTGAAATAGAAGGTCGTCCCATTGGCTTTATTCAGATCATCGATCCAGCCCGTGAAGATAGTCACTATTGGGGTGATGTTGCCGAAAATCTGCGCGCCATTGACATTTGGATCGGCGAAGCAACCGATTTGGGCAAAGGCTATGGCACAATTATGATGCAGCTTGCCCTTGCTCGATGTTTTGCTGATCCTACTGTGACGGCTATACTCATCGATCCCCTTGTCAGTAATACTCGCGCCCAGCGTTTTTATGAACGACTAGGTTTCCAATGTGTTGATCGGCGATGGTTTGGTAAAGATGACTGTTTTGTTTATCGTCTAAATCGCTCCGCATGGAATAATACTTTTAATACGAATGAAGTCTATTAAACAACTATTCCTCAACTTGCCACTGACTCGGTACAATAATCATAGAAAAATAAGGAACATCTTTGGGATTCACATCTGCGATCGCCACAATTCTTTGCTCAAACGTAGTTGCTTTTTCTATATACTTTGCTCGTTCACATAATCCTAATTCCTTTAGAACACCTACCACTTTTTCAAAATGCCTTCCCAGCTTGATAAATACAGCAGCATCGGCGACAGCTAATTTGGCTTTTAATACTTCTGCTGGCAGGATAGAAGATAACACCATATAAACATCATTACGATAGGCTAGAGGCACTCCCAACGCAGCAGCACTTGCCATCATCGAAGAAATTCCAGGTACTACTTCTGTCGGAAATCGATGAGATAAACGATTGTAAATATACATAAACGTACCGTAGAAAAAGGGATCGCCTTCGCACAGCACTACTACATCCTGTCCGTTACTGAGGTGTTCGGCAAGAGTTGCTGCTGCCATATCGTAATATGGTTGAGAAAATTCCTCTAGTTTGAAAGGAAAATAAAGAGGAACTTGAACTTGTTCCACTCGCATATATTCAAGTATGATTGAGCGCGCGAAACCCTGTTTATTTTTATCGGAAATAGGATAGGCAACTACATCAGCCGATCGCAATAATCGTAAAGCTTTGACTGTAATTAATTCTGGATCGCCAGGCCCAATACCCAAACCATAAAGACGACCACTAGATTCGCTCATATCTCTTTCTCCGTTGCTAAAGCATTAATTGCAGCGACAGCGATCGCACTACCACCACGACGACCGTGTAAAGTAATAAAAGGTACGCCTCGACTATCTCTTGCTAAGGCTGCCTTAGATTCTGCTGCACCGACAAAACCCACGGGGAATCCTAAAATTAAAGCTGGTTTGGGCGCACCTGCGTCTAACATTTCTAATAGATAAAATAAGGCTGTAGGGGCATTACCAATTGCGACAACAGCACCTTCTAAATGTTCTTTCCAAAGTTCTAAAGCTGCTGCCGAGCGAGTATTGCCAATTTGACGGGCAATTTCTGGTACTTGAGGCTCTGTGAGAGTACAAATTATTGAATTATCTGCTGGTAAACGACTGCGTGTAATCCCATTCGCTACCATCTGAGAATCACACAAAATGGTTGCACCTGCTGCTAAGGCTTTTCTACCTGTAGTTACCGCAGTAGAAGAAGCTTTTAAATCACTGACAATATCTGTCATGCCACAGGAATGAATCAGTCGCACCGCAACTTGAGCTAGATCTGGCGAAAGATTAGATAAATTAGCTTCAGAACGAATAATAGCAAAAGATTGGCGATAAATTTCATCGCCATCACGGATGTATTTAAGTGTCATTGCGATCAAGTGTGAAATATTGAGAATTAGTTTTCTTATTTGAGTTTAGAGCGTGTCATCATTAATAACGAAAAACAAAAAAATACCATTGCGAAAAACTACACGCTAAGTAGAGTCGCAATGGCTAATGCTTTGTTAATTAATTAGTGATGTGTTAGTTGTTAGTTCTTAAAATTCTGAACTTTCAGTTGGGTTCATACCTACAGGTACGCTCGAACTACCACCAGATAAAAGATCAGCTTCTTTAACAAATCCACTGTAAGCTTCCATACCGTGTTCACTGATATCTAAGCCACGTCTTTCATCTTCTTCGTCTACCCGCAGACCAATAGTAAATTTAAGGATACTCCAAGCGATCACACTAAATACGATGCTAAATGCAGCAACAGCTACAATACCGATTAGTTGAGTAAGAATAGTATGCTCTGGATTAGTACTAAAAATACCCACTGCCAAAGTTCCCCAGATACCACATACAAGGTGAACAGAGGTTGCACCGACGGGATCATCAATTTTGATGTTGTCAAAGAAAGCCACAGCAAAGACTACAATAATACCTGCGATCGCACCAATAATTATAGCCGATAAATAGCTTACATCCGCACAACCAGCAGTAATACCAACCAAACCAGCTAGGATACCATTGATGATCATTGATAGATCGGGCTTACCATCCTTAATCCAAGAAGTAGCAGTTGCTGTTACTCCACCTGCTGCACCTGCTAAGTTAGTAGTTACAGCGATGTAAGGAACATTAGCGGTTGCTGCTAATTCCGAACCTGGATTAAAACCCATCCAGCCAATCCATAAAATTAAACAACCGAGGGTAGCAAAACCCATATTGTGACCAGGAATGGCGCTGATTCTACCATTCTGATATTTACCCAATCTAGGCCCTAATAAAGCTGCACCGACTAAAGCTGCCCAACCTCCTACAGAGTGAACTACAGTTGAACCAGCAAAGTCTCTAAAACCCATTTCAGCTAGCCAACCGCCATCCCAAATCCAGTGTCCAGTAACCGAGTAAGAAATAGCTACCAGTAAGGTGCTAAAAATCAAGAAAGCACCAAAGTGAACTCTTTCTGCAACTGCACCAGAGACAATAGTAGCTGCGGTGGCTGCAAAAGCAACTTGGAATAGAAAGTTAATTGCTTCTGGTACTGCTGTAGGATAGCCATCGTTGCCATAAGGAGCAGGATCGCCACTAAAAAAGAAGCCTTTTAAACCGATAAAAGGAGTACCATCACCATACATCAATCCGTAACCGATCGCCCAGTAAGCTATGGTAGCAATAGCGAAAACAATTAAATTTTTGGCTAGAATATTAACTGCATTTTTCTGCCGACAGAATCCTGCTTCTAACATTGCAAATCCAGCATTCATAAAGATTACTAGAGCAGAACAGAATAGCAGGAAAATCGTGTTGACAATAACTGTTAATTCTTCTAAGTTAGCAGGGGGTTCTAATCCTTGGGCTGTAACTGCTGTATTCCAAACAACAACAATAACGGCTGCTAAAGGAATACAAATAAACCACGCAGGAGAGAAAGATTTAAATACTGTTCTCAAAGGTTTTGGAAGTAAGTTTTTTACTTGCTCTCCAACACTCGTAGCATTGCTATGGTTGAGTGCTTTTTTAGTTTCTAAAAATTTAGAATTCATTTACACATCGATTAATTGAGAAAATATAGTTAGTTTGTCTACATTTGCAAACCTAATGATGTCTAGTTTGTGATTTTTTTGTCTTTTTTGCCGTATTTATTAATACAGTTTTAAATACTAATAAAGATGTATCATGTAAGAATTTTTGATAATTTATATGGACTGAATGATAATTAAAATATTTATCTTAATTATCTTAACAATTGGTCAGTCGGTTTTCCTGAAAGTTAGACTTTAAATGTATAGAATTTGTGTCGTGAGTTAGCGTATCTTAATCCAAACTATATAATATCTTAAATGCGCAAATTTAAATTGAAAAGCTATTAAAAATAAGTTGTGCATGATAAACAAACTAAAAAGTGATGATAATGAGCAGTCAAATAAGTAAGTGGATCAAATTAATTAGAAAATGGTTGAGATAGGGATTAGTGATTGGGGATTAGTGATTGGGGATTGAGCATCAGATATTATTGTTAGTTTTGTTTTATAAGTGCCTAAGCAAAATTAATTACACATTTAATTTTGTCTATTGCCTTTTGCCTCTTGCCTTTTGCCTGTCTCAACCAGGAAATTAATTTTACACAACCACTTATTTATTTATGCCTACTTACTTTGACATTTATTTGGAAGCAACTTAATAAGTGTTATATTTGCTTAACTTAAGATTATTTTAAATTAATCATTAGTAACTATTTGGGAAAATTATCTATCTACTTTAAGAGTCTAAAGCTTCAAACTGGTTGATAAATAATGTACTATTTTAACTATTCACAGTAGAAGACATTGCTGATTTGAATCATGACGTAACGGACATCTTAAAGGGGCGAAGCTCTTTCACCCCCCGTGTTCTCCAAAATATTACTGCTCGTAGTGAAGCAGTGCGTTGCGGTGAAGCATTGCGGTCTTGGGGGTTTCCCCCCCGAAGCACATGCTGAACCCGAAGGGGGGTTCCCCCCGTTGAAGCAACTGCTGAACCCGAAGGGCTAAAAACTATTAGTTAACAAGTAAGCAAAACATTATCCATTCACCAACGCCGTCACAGTAGAATAATTCCGAATCAGATCAGCTTTTAGCAATTATCTTGTTTTTTCAATACTGCATATATCAGTACGTTACTCTCGTATCAGTAAAGTAGGTATAAAATTATTAAGACTTAGTTAGTAGTCATTAAACAATAAGCAAGTGAGTCGATGGATAACAATCTTGTAGGACAAACTATTCAGGGACGTTATTACGTCGTCAAACAACTGGGGCGAGGTGGTGTTGGGGTAACTTTTGTAGCTCAAGATCAGCAGTGTTTTAACAGTCAATGTGTTGTTAAACAGCTAAAACCCAGATCTGCTAATCCGAAAACTCTAGAAATAGCCAGACGCTTATTCAATCGAGAAGCAGAAATTATGAATCGTTTGGGACACTGCGATCGCATTCCACGATTACTGGCTTATTTTGAACATGATCATGAATTTTTTTTAGTTCAAGAATTAATTGAAGGACACGATCTTAGTCAAGAAATAATTGCAGGTGAACCTTGGTCTGAAGAGAAAAGCATCACTTTGTTAAAAGATATCTTAGAAGTGCTGTTGGTGGTGCAGCAACATAGTGTAATTCATCGTGATTTAAAGCCTTCTAATTTAATGCGTCGTCAACAAGATGGCAAAATTATCTTAATTGATTTTGGCTCAGTCAAACAAGTAAGTACGCAAGTTATTGATGCTACAGGACAGGTAAAACCGACGATCGCAGTAGGGACTAAATCCTATATGCCGATGGAGCAAATGATGGGTCGTCCTGGATTTCATAGTGATATTTATGCAGTTGGTATGATTGCTATCCAAGCTTTAACAGGAATACCACCTAAACAATTGAATACTGATGAAGATGGAGAACTAATATGGCGTAATCGTCTCAATAGCGAAGTTCATTATCAACCTCGGTTTCTGGATATTCTCGATAAAATGGTACGTCGGCTTCATCAAGAAAGATATTCTTCCGCAGGAGTTGTCTTGTCTGAATTAGAACAATTAGACGCAGAAAAAAATAACACCAAAGATACGATTGTAATTGCTAATCGCCAAGTCTCAAAACCATCCGAAACGGTAGTTACTCCACCTCCACCACCTCCAGATTACGAACGTGCAACCGAACTTGTTCGTCCATCTAATTCTGCTCCTGATCCCAACCCAGCTATAGAAAACCCAGGACAGTACTATAAACCCTCCACTCCATCTCGAAGATCTTCTTCAAAGCCAAAATCTAAGTTGAAAATTATTTCCATAATTTTAGGGGGAGTAGCATTGCTACTTGTTGGTTTAGGCTCTTGGCTATTCATTAAAAATCAAACTACTGAACCAGAAATTAAATTATCCTTTTATCAAGATCCTAGCCAAGATTTTAAGATAGGTTATCCAGAGCTTTGGTCAAAAGAAAATCGAGATGATTTTTTTGCTACGGGAGTTATATTTTTTGCTCCTCTAGAAAATGCTCAAGATACATTTAAAGAGCAAGTTAGTATCTTAGTAGAGGTATTACCACAAGATATGTCTTTAGCGAAATATACTGAGGAATCGATCGCCGAAATTAAAAAATTATCAGATCCCAACGTTAGTACAGCCCAAACAGTCAATCTAGGTAAACAGGAAGCACGACAGGTAATCTATAATGGAGAAGAAAATGGCAATCCCGTCAGAAGGATGCAAACTTGGTCAATCAAAAATAATCAAGCTTATGTCATTACCTATACAGCCCAACCAGATAGCTACGAAAGTTATCTGCCGACAGTAGAAAAAATGATTGAATCTTTTGAAACGACAAGTAATTAATAGCGATCAGCAAAACGATAAACGATGTTTACCACTTAAAACCATGCTTAGTGAGTGTTTGATCGATAAATTCTGTTAAAGTATCTGCCATCAATTGTTGTTCGCTAATGCGAGGATGACCTGGGGTAACTTGTTGGTGAATTAAAGAAAATACACGTTGATCATTGTGTTCAGAACGGTATTCAGCGATCGCTTCGGTTAAATAGTTATCCCATTTAGTATCATGAAACATATTGAGAAACATCCCTATAAAGTAAGCATTAGGGTATTGAGTACGAAGATTAATTAGTAACTTTTTGTAATGTTCTTTCCACTCTTGACTAGACATATCTTTGTCAATTTCAATAGTTCCAGAATCATTTTGACCGTAAGCAATGATTACTAAATCGGGAGTATAGTTATTAAAATTCCAAGTAGCAGCATCGGGTAAAGGTTTAACTTTATCGTAAATAGCCTCAGCACCTACGCCATTGCGCCAGGAAGTATGCCAATAACCAAAACCATTAACTAATGAGATTCCTGATTGAGCGACGAGGGATAGTTTTGCATCATAATGTCTGGCTAAAATTGAAGCGTAGCTATAGTAAGCATTACTAAGATAACGGTTATCTCCTTCAGGATCTTGTACTCCTGTGCCTTCGTATTCGACAGTAGCACCAGAAGAAATAGAATCACCGTAAACTTCAATTGTGCGTTGTGAATCTGGTTCAGCAGGTAGTATTTCGCCGTCAATAATTATGCTATGAAAAATAAATTCCCCTGTTACATAATCAGTACGTTTAATTAAAACTGCATTGTGAACTTTATTTTCTAGTCCCTCAGCCACATTGTAAATAATAGGTTGACCATTTGATGATTCTCTTTTTAACTCAATAGTAATCGGCTGCGGATTATCATCTAAATAAACATCAACAAAATTCGCATCTCCCCAATTATCTTCTGATAGTTCAATTTGTAAACTAGTTCCAGTAAATTTAAACTTTACTGCTGTGCCTGGATAACCGAAGGCTGGTGCTTGAGGATCTTCCCAGTCTATTCTACCTGAGTAATTAAAATTCTTGTTATCGGCACTAATTCTCTGAGGGTTAGAAACGGCAGTAACAACTTGATGAGTATTTAAAATTTCGTTGGGGGTTAATCTGGCTGTTAACTGTTCTAGTTGCAATTTTGCTGAGTTAGCTTGCTCAAAATTAGCTAATGAAATCTCTGTAGAAATTGTAACCTGATGGAGAATTTTTGCTGCGTCAATAGTTCCTAAAAAGCAAAACATATATTTCAATTCTTTAAAGAAGTGGATATCCAGAAAGTTTTCACCTAATAAATAGTTATGCTGATGGTTGGTCGGTGAAGACGCAAGCAAAAAGCTACTGGTGGGTGTCCAGCATCAAGTTAGACGAAGATCGCTTTGCATTTGGAAAATGGTTTTGTGTTGAGGCAATCCGTGCAATCATTTCTGTACGAGATGAAACCTCCAATTTACGAAACATTCGCTTCAAAGCCTGCTTTACAGAATTTTCGGTAATCCAAAGTTCATTCCCAATTTCTGCATTAGTTCGCCCCAACGCAACTAAGTCGGCAATTTGCAGCTCACGTGGCGTTAACGGAAGGGTGCTAAACGGTTGCTGTTGAGGTTCTAAAATTGTGTTTTGTGCAAATTGCATGGCTGTAGTCCAAACCGACAAATGCAAACAAATCGCACTCATGTCTGCTAGATCCTGAGTATCAAAGGCAGGCATTGATTTTTCACGAGTGCAACCGACTAAGCCGATTAACTGACCTTGACTAATGATTGGGCCTGCCATCACATGCCAGTGATCGGGGCGAGGACAAATGATTGCCCATGTTTTAGGTGAAGTTACTAATTCTTTATGAACAGGGGTATGACGATCCACTATGTAACGCGCTATAGGATTATGTTTGATCGATAAGGCAATGTTCAAAACTTTTTAAGGAAATAGTCATGATAATAAAAAGAGTACCCGATCGAGGACTAGGCAGAATAAATTGTCATTCCCTAGTATAAGGATAGTTCAATTACAATCACCACAAGGAGATGAATTCATGACTGACTCACAAAAGTACATCATTGGTTTGGTCTTTTATCCTGGCATGACCTCACTGGATATATTGGGACCACATCAAGTTTTTAGTGCGCTTCCTGGTGTCGAACTGCATCGGATCTGGAAAACGCTAGACCCCATTACATGCGATGACGGATTGGTAACTTTGCCAGATACCACCTTTGCAAATTGCCCGTCCTTGGACGTAATTTGTGTCGGCGGCGGCTTAGAACAGCGGGCAGTTGTAAACGATCCAGAGGTGCTTGAGTTTTTCCGAAAACAAGGCAAAACTGCAAAGTTTATCACCTCTGTGTGTGGCGGGTCGGAGTTTCTGGCAAAGGCAGGACTACTCCAAGGATACCGCGCTGCAACCCATTGGGCGATGCGGGACGAACTTGCTAAGTTAGGGGTTGAGGTCGGCACTGAGCGAGTCGTCGTAGATGGCAATCGCATTTCAGGTGGAGGAGTGACGGCGGGAATTGATTTTGGTTTGACGATCGCGAGTATCCTTTACGGTGAGGAAACCACCAAGATTGTTCAATTATTACTGGAGTACGATCCCGCCCCTCCATTTGATACTGGTTCGCCCGAAAAAGCGGGTCCTGAGTTGGTCAACAAAGCAATTTTATTTATGCAGGGGATGTCAAATTTAGAACTCGCAAAATCAGTAAGCTGACATGACTACAACTTCAAAAACAAATCGCGATATTGCTGCTGCAAGCTGGGTAAAACTTGGGTTTTACGCAACTTCCATCCTCTTTAACGTCTGCTTAATTGTTCAGGTATTAACGGTTGGTGTTGCCTACTTCACCGATCCTGCCTGGTGGACTATTCATGTGTGGCTCGTGCGAGGGTATGGCGGACTGTCATTAGTCTTACTGGGCGTGGCGTTGACCTTTCCATTCTCAAATAAAATTCGTTCGCTTACCACGAGTCTGCCTGTGCTGCTTGGACTCCAGTTTTGTAGCATTCATCTCAAAACTCCGCTCCACTTAGAGGTGCTTCATCCACTGATTGGATTCACATTATTTTATGTGTCTTCAAGCCTGGTACATCAAGTATCGCGTGAGATGGTGAATAAATCATCAGCAACTCAGTAATGGAAAATCCTTGAAAAACTAAAAAGGAATAAGTAATTATCAATTATTTAATTCTTTGCTAATAAAGTTGCTACAGTATTAATTAATTCTTGAGGTTGCACGGGTTTACCTAAATAATCTGTTGCTCCTAAACGTTTAGCTTCTTGTAGATGACGATCGCCTGTCCGAGAAGTTGCCATAATTATCGGTGTATTTTTAAAGGCTGGTTTGGCTCTAACTTGCTCTAAAAGTTCAAAACCATTGAGTCTAGGCATTTCGATATCGGAGATAATTAAATCAATTTTGCCTTTATATTGGTCTATTTGTTCTAATGCTTCTTGTCCATCACGGCAGGCAATTACCTGGTAGCCAACGGTAGTGAGAACTTTGTCTAACATTCTGCGAGTCGCGATCGAATCTTCTGCTATCAAGATAGTAGCAACTGTGTTGGCGATCGTAATTGCACTCTTTTTATTTACTTCTGGGTTAATAGCATCTTGTTCTAACCCTTGAGGAAAAATTACAGGAATTACTTGTCCTGTACCCAGGATAGTACAACCTCCTACGTAAGTTGGGACGGTAATTGTCTCATCCAAAGGTTTAATAATTAGTTTTTCTTCTTTAACTATGGCATCAACTAAAATTACCAAAGGTTCAAAAGCAGTTTTGAGGACGATCGCGACTTTGCCTTGACTTAATTGCAGAGGTTTTCTGGGACAGGGAAATAAACTAGAAACACTGGCAAGAGGAATCACTTGTTCGTGCCAATTAACATACTGTTTTTGTTGATCAGTAAAAGCTAATTCTCGCTCAGGTAATATTTCTAGAATGCTGGTATGGGGAATTGCTAGCAGTTGATTTTGTAATTGAACTAAAAGTAATAGTTGTAAACTCAGATTTAGCGGTAAGGTAATGGTAAAGGTTGAACCTAGACCAGCATCAGTTTGCACCTGTAGTTGACCTCTTAGCTGACGAATTAGATTCAGCACAATATCTAGTCCCATACCTCGACCAGAGATATCGCTCACCTGGGTTGCAGTTGAGAAATCAGGTTCAAAAATCCAGTTAAGAATTTCTGCTGGTTTAAAATCATTAATTGCTTTATTGGGAGGGCAAATTTTTCTTTGTACGGCGCGATTATATACTTTTTCTAAGTTAATTCCGCCTCCATCGTCTTTGATCGTAATTACTAGCTGATTTTTTTGTAGTTGAGCAGTTAACCAAATAGTTGCTATTTCTGGTTTACCTGTAGCTAAACGCTCATATTTAGATTCAATCCCATGATCAAAGGCATTATTGAGTAAGTGAGTCAGAGGAGTTTGCAGTTGTTCGAGTAATATCTGATCGACAGGGGTATTTTTACCGATAATTTCTAAATTTACAAGCTTATCAAATCTTTGACTTAAACCTTTAATTTGAGGAACAAAGCGTTTCGCCAACAAATCAAAAGGTACAAGTCGCGAGTCGGTAACTTGAGTATATAAAGTCGCTAAGTTTTTCTCTGTTTGTTCAATATCTTCCGCTAATTCTCTGTCTACAAAATCTAGGTCAGTGCGTGTTTCTTGGATTTGTAACATTAACTCTTGAAAGGACTGGAGACTAGTATGCAAGTCTGTATAACGATCCATTTCTAGAGAATCAAAATAATTATCCTCTTCGACAAAATCATTATCATCTTCTGTTTTAGCAGCAAGATTAGTAGAGGCGACAGCTAGTTGGTTGTATAAATTTGCGATCTGTTCGCGAATTGGTTCAAATTGACGAGTGAGCGATCGCAAACGACGATTAGCTTGATTTAATAGTTGTTGCTGACGATTAAAACGGGAATGACTTAAGATTAATTCCTCAACATTGTTGGTCATATTCTCCAATCTTTCCAAGGGAATTTTGACCTGATTGGCAGTCGATTTTTGTGATTCTTCTACTATCTTGGAGATTATTTTGTTCTCAGATACCGCAGGTGGAGCAAACATGACTGTAGATAGTTCCATGTCTTCATTCTCCAAATCGAAAAATCCAGCAGTAGCGTTTAGTTGTTCTTCTTCGACACCATTTAGTTCTGGTTCTACCTCATTAAAAGCAATAGCTTCTAAATCCGTCGCAGCTTCTAAAGAATCCAGATAAATAGCGCGCTGTTGCCGAATTTCGCCGATTAATTCTTGTACTGTTAACAATGCTTCTAATGGATCAGCGATGATGTTAGGGATAGGTGCGACTACTTCAATTAACCAAGGTAATTCTAAAGTTTCACCCAAAAAGGTACATTCATCCAGAAAACCAGTTAAAGCCTCATTAATTACTGCTTCAGGAGTATCAAAAGCTAAATCAGCGATCGCCTGACAAATAGCTTCTAAGTCTTGATTAAGGGTATTGACAACTAAATCTTGATTTTGATTAGCTGTCTCTTGGGATGTGACTGCGTTCAATTGCAACTGGTTCACATAGGCTGCGATCTCTGACCGTAACTGAGCAATAATATCTTTGGTTAACAGCAAAACTTCTGCTATTTCTGATTCCGCTAAAGCTTGAATAATCGGTGTTGTAGCGGTTGCTAACCAAGGTAATTCTAAAGTTTCTGCCAAAAACAAACATTCATCAGCAAAACCTGTTAATAATGGCTCAATTACCGCAGCAGGAGTATCTAATTCTAATTCTTCTAAAACCACAAAGCTATTCTCTAGCTCGGATGTGAGAGTATTGTAAATTAAATTATGATTGTGGCTAACACTACCATGATCATCAGCTACCGAATGTTCTCCTGTCTCAGTAGAGCCTACCAAAGCCTCTAAAGCAGTAATTAATTCAGGATTAGCGATCGCTTCTTCTACTGTACGAGCCTCACTTAAAACATAGCCGACTTCATCAATTCCTTTTTCAACTAACGCCCAAGCTAATTCTATCTCTGCAATTTGTTGTTCCTGAATACCTACAAGCACATCTTCTAACTTATGAGCCAGTTGTTGTAAACTAGTCAACGATGCTAAACCAGCCCCACCTTTAAGAGAATGAGCAGCACGTAGTAAAGCGGTAAAATCAGGATTAGCACGATCTTGTAAACCTTGCTCTAGCATTTGCAGATACTCTGGAGCATCTTCGTCTAGAAAACACTGACGTGCTTCGGCGGTAATAGCAGCGAGAATTTCAGGATCTAACTGGGAACTCATGCGTAGGTAGTGGGTAGTAGGTAGTAGGTAGTGGGTAGTAGGTAGTAGATAGTAGGTAGTAAGTAGTAGGTAGTAGGTAGTAGGTAATGGGCAAATAACTTATTATCAGTCATCGTTCCCCAGTCACTAATCACTAATCACCAGTCACTAATCCCTAATCTATGCCTGAAGCTTAAATTGCGACACTGATGATTGTAGGTTTTCGGCTTCTTGTACGAGAGTACGCAGTGATTGCACTACGTTTTGGGCTTCAGTTGAGTTAGTTTTAGCTACCAAAGCAATACCATTAATCTTTTCGTTGACTTGTTTAGAAGTATTGATTTGCTCAATCGTATTACTAGAAATTGATTTTAAGTATTCATCAATCTGTTGACTGGTTTCTGCTAGACTGCGTAGGTTTAATTTTGTCATCCGTACTAATTCACTACCGTTAACCACTTCTGACGTACTAGTTTCCATCCCTTCCAATACCGAAGTTGTATCCTGCTGAATTGCTGTCACCAGTTGTTGAATATCTTTGGTAGCATCGGTAATCCGATCTGCTAAACGACGTACTTCTTCTGCCACAATTCTAAATCCTTCGCCATGTTCTCCAGCGCGAGCAGCCTCTACGGAAGCATTAAAAGCCAAAAGGTTGGTTTTTTCGGAAATACCAGAGATAATTTCGACAATTTGGGCAATTTCTTGCGAAGATTCTGACAATTGCTTTACTTTTTTAGCAGTATTGGCAACAGTAGTCCGAATTTTTTCAATACTATTGACGGTGGCATCCATTGCCAAATCTCCCTCTTTAGCTTGAATTGAACCCTGTCGAGCAATCTGAGCAGCATCTTGGGCATAACTGGCTACAGTGTCTACTGATTGATTAATTTCATCAATACTGCTTAATGCCTGACTAATTGCTTCTGCCTGATTCAACGCCGAGTCAGAAAGTTGACTTACCGAACTTTCCCCAGCTAGAGATAATTGACCAACTTCACCAGAAACCTTTTGCACTTCCTGTAATAGTTCTTGTAACTTTTTCATCGTTGAGTTGAAAGCATCGGCAATTGAACCCACTGCACCATCAGTCATTTCGGCTCTAACTGTTAAATCTCCTTGTTTCGCTCCTTCAACATCCAACAGCAGACTCATCACACCTTGTTGTAAGCTTTCTTTTTCTCGTTTTTGACGTTTGGTTTCTGTTTCTTGAGTAAAAAGCAGATCCTGTATTTGTCCTGCCATTTTGTTGATATTGAAACCTAAATCTGCTAGTTCATCCTTACCTGAGACAGATATACGAGTATCCAATTTTCCTTGTCCTAATTTTTTAACAGCTTCTGCTGCTTCCAGAATTGGCTGAGTAGCTTTGTAGCCAATTATTGAGGCGATCATTGCCACTGCTATAGTAATTATCAGTGTAGCTGCTACAAAAGCAAGTAGTAATTGTCTTTGTGCTTGTAAAGCTAACTGTTTATCTAGCAAAGTAATAGTACTCCAGCCTAAATCTGGTAATTGAGCGCGGAATTCGTCTTGAAACTTAGCAAAAGGAATATAAGAAACTAATTCTTGCTCTGTAAGGATAGTTTGTTTATTATTCGCTTGTTGTAACTGATTAAAAAAATTAAAGCGATCGCCTGCTGGTTGTAATTTTGTCTCTCGACTCTCAATAGTCTTAAATTCTTGTTCATCAGAAGCAGCAAAAATTTGTCCTTGTTTATCCAAAAGATAATTACTATGTTCTGTATCGCCAGAGAGAATTACATCTCGCAGATATTTAACTGGCATTCTCGCTCTAATTACACCAATATTTTTCCCCGTAGCAGTATCTTTAATTGGTGCAGCTAAATAAACTGCCATAATCTCTGAACTTGAAGATAATAAAGGTTGGCTTAAGATTGCTCCATCTTTTTTAATTGCTGCTTGGAAATAACTGCGATCGCGATGATTAGATACAGGTGTGCCTGTAGATTGAGCAATAACATTACCCTCAAGATCAAAAGCAGCAACACTATCGTAAATAGTATAGGCTTTAATAAACGAATCCAGAGCAGCTTGTTTGTCTTTAACTGGGGTTTTAGCTCTTAGTTCCGAATTAGTCAAAATAGTTAGGTTCGACATCACCTGAATATCACCAAAACGCTCCCGCATAAAAAATGCTACCTTGTCAGCTACTTTTTCAGCCGTATTCTCTTCTGCTGACTTGATTTGCTCAAGAGTGGAGCGATTGGCAAAGTTATAAGCTATAAAACCGACAGAAATAGTCGAAAAAGCACTAATACCAATCAAAATAAGAGTTGTTTTAACTCTAAGATTAAATTTATCCCAAAAACTATAACCAGCTTGTATTTTTGATTTTGGGGAATCAATAATTGTGTCTTCATCAATAGTAAAACTGCCCAGATTGCTCAAAGCTTCGCGAGCGACATTACCGTAGTTACCACTAGGATCTAATTCAATAATCTCCTGATAAAGAGCGATCGCCTCTTCAATTTTGCCCTCATTTTCCAGAGTACTTGCTTGGACAATTTTGCCCACAATGTTATCAGTATCATCGTTGAAAAGTTGAAATTGAGAATCAGACATGGGATTTTGTTTATCAAGTTAATTGGAGTCAGAATTTAAAAGTCAAAAGTCAAAAGTTTTACTTATTACCTATTACCTCTTCCCTACTACCTACTACCTATTACTTCCATCGTTGATTGTTGATGTAGCTGTTGTAATAAATTGCTAGGGTTTAAGATGTAGGTATTTTGAGTATTTGTAGCGATCGCAGGGGAACAGCAGTCTCGTAATTTTGGTGGTATATGGTCTGGGAGTTGTTGAAGTTGATGAGATTCTAAAGAGACAATTCCGACTAATTTTTGAGTTACTAAGGCTATCTTTCTTAGGCTTGAATCTAGCTGTTGTTTTATAGTTACGGCTGTTAACTTTTTGTGTAAAAGATTTCTATCATTTTTTAAATTAAAATAGCGATCGCCATCTAAAACCCAGATTAACGAACCTTTAAAATTAACTACTCCATACCAAAAATCAGCTATTCCTGGAACTGTACAAATATTATTACTTTCTAATTGCACTACTGCTCCCATAGCGGATAATGGTATCCCCAAGTTTATTTCTGGTGATAATTGGACGCTAAAATATTCTTGCTGCATCTACTTCCCTAATCCCTAATCCCTCGAACAGTTATCTAAAAAACTATTAATTTCAAACTAGATGCGATTTAGTTAGCAAATTGAATAACTTTATCAACTAAGTTTTGAGGTACATAAGGTTTAGTAATGTATTCATTTCCCCCCTGACGCATTGCCCAAAAACGATCAAATTCCTCGGCTTTAGAGCTACAGAATAAAATAAACAGATCTTTCCATTCTGGTTTTTCACGAATTTTGCGACAAAGATCTAAACCACTTTCTCCAGGCATTACAATATCCAACAAAATTAAATTAGGAGCAGGGTTATTATTCAACCATTCCCAAGCAGCTTCAGCAGTCTCAGCCACCGCCACATTAAAACCTGCGTGAGATAATAAAGCAGAACTCATTTGTCTTTCTGCACGAGTATCTTCCACAATCAAGATTGTTTTCATAACCAATAGTTAACTAATTTTTTTGATTGATTCTATAATTCCCAAAAAGCTAATTTAACTATCATTTTCCTTCTTGAAGCTTACACAGAACTAAAGATTTATTAAGAAACTTTGCTAATTCCTAAATATCTTCTTATTACTCCGTCTTGGTGGTGGTCTGACAATACCGAATCAAGATATCCTGAGTGAAGCAGTTTGATTATCTAATTTTTTAATATCCTAATGACCGCTATAAATACTAACTCAACTAAAAAATCTCAACCTTCCAATCCTCCTACTGACTCAAAAGCCAAAGTCAGCCAGTTTATGAAACAGCTACAGGATGAAATTTGTGCTGGCTTAGAAAAGATTGATGGAGGAGGAAAGTTTAAAGAAGAAAGTTGGGAAAGAGAAGAAGGCGGTGGCGGACGTTCTCGTGTTTTAGCAGACGGCGGAGTTTTGGAACAGGGAGGAGTGAATTTTTCGGAAGTTTGGGGAAGTCATTTACCTCCTTCTATTATTCAACAACGTCCTGAAGCAGCAGGACATGGATTTTATGCTACAGGCACATCAATGGTGTTGCATCCTCGCAATCCTTATATCCCTACAGTTCATCTCAATTTTCGCTATTTTGAAGCTGGCCCTGTGTGGTGGTTTGGTGGTGGTGCAGATTTAACCCCTTACTATCCTTTTGCTGAAGATGCAGCCCATTTTCATCGTAGTTTTAAAGAGGCTTGCGATCGCCATAATCCAGATTATCATCCAGTATTTAAATATTGGTGTGATGAATATTTTTATCTTAAACATCGTCAAGAAACCCGAGGAGTAGGAGGACTATTCTTTGATTATCAAGATGGTACAGGGGAATTATACAAAGGGCCACATCCAGATAAAGAAGCAGCAGCATATAGCAAGAATTTAGGCGAAGTTGCTCACCGCACTTGGGAAGATTTATTTAGCTTTATACAAGATTGTGGTAGAACCTTTTTACCTGCTTATTTACCCATTGTCGAAAGACGCAAAGATACTGAATACGGAGAAAGACAACGAAATTTTCAGTTATATCGTCGTGGGCGTTATGTTGAATTCAATTTAGTATACGATCGCGGTACTATTTTTGGCTTACAAACTAATGGACGTACTGAGTCAATTCTCATGTCTTTACCCCCTTTAGTTCGTTGGCAATATAACTATCATCCCGAACCTAACACTCCTGAAGCAGAGCTATATGAAACTTTTCTTAAACCTCAAGACTGGGTAAACTGGCAAGCCTCTTAAGTCAAAAATACGGAAGGCAGAAGGCAAATTACTCATTAAGACAGTGAGCAATCGCTTGATCATCAGGCATTTGCTCATACTGGGGGAGATCATCGGTAATTTGCCACCATTTAGCTTTTGAACCTGTAAAAATATGAAATTCCTGATATTGGTCAAATTCTCCTTCACAACCTGCAATAGGTAAGCCCAATAAATTATCTCGCAGGGGATAGATGGTGGCTAAACTTGAACCACAGTTTTTACAAAAAGTCTTAATGACGTTAGGAGTGGATTGATATTGAGCTAAATATTCCTCTCCTCTAGTTATCTGGTAGCCATCCTGCCTGACTACCATACGACTCCTAAAGGCTGCACCATGCCACTTGCGACATCTTGAACAATGACAATGAACTAGGTTTCCTGTCGCCCCCCGATATTCATAACTAATTTTGCCACACAGACATTCACCCCTAAGACTCGCCAACCACTCTCCTCCATATCTAGATAAATATAAGTAGTTGCTCAAAATCAAATTCACTGATGAAGAAAGGGACTAGGGATTACTCCTTACTACCTACTACCCACTACCTACTACCTTTTACCTAAAAGAAACTTTCTACTTCCTACTTTACGAATGATCCCAGTCAGGTTTAATTGCCTTGCGATGATTGATATAGCGGTCAATGGACATGGCAGCAATACAACCATCTCCAGCAGCTACCACTGCCTGTTTGTAAGGAGTATTACGAATATCACCGATCGCCCAAACCCCAGGAATATTAGTAGCCATTGATTCATCGACTTTGACACCGCCATCAGAGTTATACTCGACTTGATCGCCGATAAAATCAGTAATTGGTTTAGAGCCATTAAGATAGACAAAAACCCCTTCTACTTCTAAAGATAAAGGTTCTTCTTGGTCTTTAGTTTTTACTTTGATCCCTGTTACTCCTGCATCATTACCTTCAATGCGGGTTAAACGGCTACGTCGCCAATGTTTGACATTCGACATACTCAGTAAGTCTTGAGCATGATAGTCTTCTAGATTCGGATCTTTAAACGTAACCCAATGAACTGTAGAAGCAAATTTAGTCAAAAACTGTGCTTCTTCGACTGCCTCTTGGTTTAAGCCGATTACCGCCACTTCGCGATCGCGATAAAATGCCCCATCACAGGTAGCACAATAGCTAACCCCACGACCTAAAAATTCTGATTCTCCTTCAAAAGATGCTCCGCTACGTCCCATTGCTCCCGTAGCCAAAACTAAAGACTTCCCAACAAAAATACCTTCGGGTGTATAAACTTTTTTTAAATCACCACTAACATCAATCCCAAAAACTTGAGCGCGTTGGTAAGTAGTACCATACTCAACTGCTTGTTCTCTCATGCTTTTAAGCAGCTCATCCCCACTCATTTCTCCTGACACCCCAGGATAGTTAGCGATTTTATGAGTAATAGCCAATGCTCCCACCGCAGGATTCTTATCCAGAATAACGGTTTTGAGATTGGCTCTTGAAGTATAGAGCGCACAGGTACAGCCCGCTGGACCACCTCCAATAATGACGACATCAAATTCGTATGTATCCAAAATGCCAATCTCCAGTTGCTTATTAAACTATATTTCTTTATATTTAAGGATACATCTGCCTTGGCTTGGGTTACAAATTTTCTGGTAAAAATTACGTAGTTTTGTGACAAAATAATTATAATTATTTAATTAATGAAACATTACCATTGTAATCTTTCAATCAGAAGTCCTTTCAGTATTACCTCCTTTGACCCAACCTTCTTCCTGACTCCAAGGAAGTCGAACTCTTTGCCATTGTCCATCAGCAGAATCTTCAAGAATGATAATAGTTGACTTATGCTCAATACCCCCTATTTTTTCGGCGTCTAGACTCGGCTCGGCTCTTAAACTCAATCCTTCTGCCCAAGTAACCACAGCTCGATAGGCATTGGGTGGTAATTCTGCTTCTAATTCCTCTGAATTAGCTTCTGGATCTGTTTCTAATTGTTCCTGTTCATCCTTAAGAATATTAGATTCCAAAGGCTCAATAGTAGTTGCAGTTTCCGTGTTCTTGGGTTCAGATTTTGGTGGGAGTTGTACCTCTGAAAAAACTGGTTTTTTGGGTAAAACCGACATTCTTTTGTAGTAAGCAAAGACGAGAGTTCCTGATATTCCTGCTATTAAACTAATACCCAGGATAAAACCAAGAATAAACTGAACTGTGGCTGATAAACGTTGAAGAATAATAGATTTAGTCATCTCTAATGAAGTTGACTTTGAATGCGATCGCTTAAATCATTGTTTTTGGAAGCCAGACGAGCTTTTCCTGCTGCTACCCATTTTTGTAAGAATTCGATTTGTTCTTGGGCGGTTTTTGCTAGGGGAACAATCTGACTGGCAGCCTCTAGGATATCATCTGTGGTGAAGTCACGCTTTTGACTAAAGCCAATATGCATTGCTTCAATGATAGTTTGTTCGATTTCTGCCCCAGAAAAATCTGGTGTTTCATATGCTAACCGCTTAAGGTCATAATTGGCTAGGTTATGTGGACGTAATTTGGCTAAGTGTACCTTGAAAATCGCTTCTCGTTCGGTTTGATTTGGTAAACTGACAAAAAAGATTTCATCAAATCTCCCCTTGCGTAATATTTCTGGCGGTAAAGCGCGGATATTATTAGCAGTTGCCACGACAAATACAGCAGATTTTTTTTCTGCCAGCCAGGTAATAAATGTCCCAAAAACACGGCTGGTAGTGCCTGAGTCTCCTTTCCCATCTAGTCCTCCAAACCCTTTGTCGATTTCGTCGATCCAGAGAATACAAGGAGCTAAAGCTTCGGCTAATTCTATAGTTTGACGGGTACGGGATTCTGATTCCCCAACTAAACCTGCAAATAAACGCCCGACATCTAAGCGGAGTAAAGGTAAATGCCAATGATGTGCGATCGCTTTTGCCGTCAGAGATTTTCCTGTTCCTTGTATCCCTACGAGTAATAAGCCTCTAGGATGCGGTAAACCATAAGCTCTAGCTTGCTCACTAAATGCCCCTCCTCGGCGTAGTAGCCAGTTTTTGAGGTTATCTAACCCTCCAATATCCGAAATTTGTTCTGTGGCAGGATAATAATCTAAGATTTGTGTCTGACGAATAGACTGGCGTTTTTCTTCGAGAATTAATTCGACATCTTCTGGTTCAAATTTACCACTACCAGCGATCGCTCTTGTTAAAACTCTTCTAATTCTTTCTAAAGATAGTCCCTGGGCTGCTCTCACTAATTCCGCTAAAAGTTGCTCAGACAAACTCTGTCCTGTAGCGGAGATTAATCGCTCAATCTCGATTTTGATTTCTGGTGCAGTTGGTAAGGGAAAATCAATTACTGTAATAACTTCTGTTAATTCTTTTGGTAGTTCAACTTCGGGGGCAATAATGATAATATTCTTGGGTTGAGATTTTAAAATTCGTGCTAGATTGCGTAATTGTCGAGAGACGGCAATATCTTCTAGAAAACGCTGAAAATCTCGTAATATAAACACTCCTCCCGCATTAGTTGGCATATTAGAAATAAATTCTAATGCCTGTAACGGATTACGTTTACCAAAGCCTACATGATTGGGATTATCCTGATAACCGTTGACAAAATCCCAAATATAAACATTCCGTTTACCCAATTTTTCGGTAGCAGTCGCGATCGCTTTTTCCACCCGTTCTTCTTCATTGGTAGGAATATAAATTAGTGGATAACAGGCTCGTAAAAGGAGAGAAAATTCTTCGTAAAAATTCATTATCGAGATATATTATTGCTGGTTTTTTTTAAATTATCTTATTCTAAATATAAGCCTGATAAGAATTAGGTGCTTTCAAATTTATTAGTTTTTAGTTATTAGTTTTCAGTTTTTAGTTTTTTCAAGCAGTTATGACAATTAACAGTCATAATTATTGAATTTAATTTACCATTATTTGTTTAATGCCAAAAATAGACTATTTACGCATCAGTTTAATAGATAAATGCAACTTTCGTTGTCAATACTGTATGCCAGAATCTATCAAGCTAGATTATTTACTTAACCAGGAATTATTAACTAATCAAGAAATTATTTCCCTGGTGCAAGATGTATTTATGCCTTTAGGTTTTACTAAGTTTCGTCTGACTGGAGGCGAACCTTTATTACGCCCTGGGGTTGTAGACTTGGTGAGAGATTTGGCTCAGTTACCTGCAACGGCAGATTTGGCAATGACCACTAATGGTTTTTTGCTGGCTGATTTAGCACAGCCACTTTATGATGCAGGCTTAAAACGCATTAATATTAGTCTTGATTCTTTAAATCCCGAAACTTTTGATCAGATTACTGGTAGTCGAGGTAGAAGTCGCTGGCAACAAACTTGGTCGGGCATCTTAACTGCTCATCGTGTTGGCTTTGATCCTCTAAAGCTCAACGTGGTTGTAATTCCTGGGGTTAACGATACAGAGATTTTAGATTTGGCAGCCTTAAGTATTGACCGCAATTGGCATATTCGTTTTATTGAGTTTATGCCCATTGGTAATTCACAGCTATTCAATGATAAAGCTTGGATTGATTCTGAAGAGTTACGTCGTTTAATTCGCCAAAAATGGGGTTTAGTTGAATCTAATATTCCAGGAAATGGCCCTGCGGATGTTTTTAAAATTCCCAATGCCAAAGGCACACTAGGATTTATTTCTCAAATGTCAGAATGCTTTTGCGATCGCTGTAATCGAGTTCGATTATCCGCAGATGGTTGGTTGCGTCCTTGTCTGCTTAACGAAACTGGTCAAATTGATCTTAAAACGGCTCTGCGTAAGGGTGTAGAGATGGTCGAATTACAGTCTCAAGTAAATCAGTTATTGTCTATTAAACCTGAAGTTAATTTTAAAGAGCGGGATTCTGGTACAGACAAAGGAAGCTATACCCGTACCATGTCCCAAATTGGAGGATGAAATTGAAAGGATGAAGAATGCTTCTGTACTATTTCAATAAAGCCTAGCTTGCAGCCTTCAGCTACGACTTAAAGTTATCAACAAAGCTAACGCACACCCAAGATTATTACGCCATTCGAGAATAGTACTCAACAACTAGTAGTTCGTTAACTTGCAGAGCTATCCACTCACGTTCGATAATACCGTTAACCTTGCCTGTAAAGGTATTTTTATCAAATTCCAAATGGCTAGGCAAATTAGCTAAACCTGGATATTCCATATTAGTTTCTACCAATTTACGAGAGCGATCGCGATCTCTAACTTTGATCACATCTCCAGGACGACATTGATAACTAGCAATATCAACCACGCGATCGTTAACTAGAATATGTCCATGACCAACTAGCTGGCGCGCAGCAGGAATAGTACCAGCCATACCCATGCGGAAGATGGTGTTATCCAAACGCATCTCTAGTAATTCTAATAATGTTTGTCCAGTAGAACCAGCTACTCTACGAGCTTTACGGACATAACGAATTAGTTGCTTTTCAGTAACTCCGTAGTTAAAGCGCAGCTTTTGCTTTTCTTCTAAACGAATACCGTATTCAGAACGTTTACGACGGTTTTGACCATGCTGTCCAGGTGGATAAGCTTTACGGGGGCTTTTTCTTGATAGACCTGGTAAATCTCCTAAACGACGAACGATCCGCAAACGCGGGCCTCTATAGCGAGACATATAATCTTTTCTCCTCTAAATTACAATGACAAAATATTTCCAAATATATAATTATACATTACGTTCGATGTGAATAAAGCTTCGTTCAAATGAACTAATTCGTAGCTTTTAATTACAGTTCGGGTCAAGTTATTATTTCTTACTTCTCAGATATCCTCTTAAATAGAGAGAAGGCGATCTCTATAAATAACAAAGATTTAATCCTTATCTTCGATATTTACTTGTTTTGTTGGTAATTTCTCTAGCTAGTTGAGGGAATACTATTTGTTGAACTAAAATTTAGTTAGGGAAAAAACAATCATGTTACCAGGATGGGCAGTTGCTAGGACTATTCCTTTTGAAACTCTTGCAGGGTTAATCACAGGTCAATACAAACTCTATGGTGGAGTTATTCGCTGGGCAGCAGGAACACCTAATGCAGGAGAAATAGTTAAGCACTTAATTCCCACGGCATTTAGCCCATTTGGCACTATTCCAGGACTAGATTTTATTCCAGGTATTATTGCTAATCTTCAACTGAATCAAATCAAAAATATGACTAAATTCAATACCCATCAGTTGATGCAAATGTCTGGGCAAATTGCTTCACTTTCCCAAAGCACCCAACAAGTCCTGCAAATTGCTACGGGGACGGCATTCTTATCAGGTTTGGGTTTAACTGTAAGCTGTATTGGTTTTACTGCTATTAACTACAAACTTAATACTATTGACAATAGACTGAAGAATATTCAAAAAAATGTTCAAGCTATCAAATATTTTCTTGAGAGTAATGAGAGAGCCAGATTATATGCTGCCTTGAATGCTTTATTAAAAGTGGATGCCAAAACAGCTATAGAACATCGTCATATAATTTTACATACTTCTAAAAATACTCTTGCCGAAATCAATATGCGCTATCGGGAACTTTTAGCTGAGGCAAATCAGATTGAAACAGCAATGGCATATGAAGAATACTTTTCCTTAACTGCACTGGCTCAAGTTAGATGTACGGCAGAGTTGGATATGCTGGATATTGCTTATAAGGAAATAAAAGACATTAATTTATTTTGGCAAGCTCAAAGTCGCCGTATTGCTAAACAATTAGTAGGGATATACCCAGAAAGATTTTTGGCTAGTGATTTTGCCAATGATATTTCAATTACAGAGTTAGTTGAGTGGTTAGACTTTGTTTATGAGAAAAATAAAGGTTTAAACTGGATTGACGATCTGAGGCTTAATATGAATGAAGCATGGTATAGGGGTTGGTTTAAAAATGAATATTCAGGACTGAATAAAAATAAAGGAATTGGTCTAGAAAAAGAGAAACAAATGCTTATTCCTGCTTTAAGAAAACTTGTTGCCAGAAGCTCCGTATTTGAAAGCTATACAGCACAATATGAACTTTTAGAATCTCAACAAATTAAACCATCTGATTTTGAGCAACAACTTGCTGATTTACCAGAATCCTCATTGATTGAAGGTTATTTGATTTTAGAGCCAACCCAAAGAAAAGTTATAGAAGCCGTTGTCTAAAAATTTCAATATGGCGATCACATCTCCAAAATAAAAATATAAAAATACGAATTAGAGAAACAGGGGAATTTAAATATGACGGGTAAGGCATTAATTTAAATATTGCTCTTGTTCTATCTGTTCCCTTGCTTCTTGAATTAAACTATTAAAATGATCTGTAAAATCATTATTTGCTTGATTCATAATTTTTTAAACTATCAAATAAAGTACATTTTATAACTCATATTATAAATATTGTAGTTGAAGTATATAGCAGACACTTACAAAATTTATAAGTAATATATTAAGTGAATCGTACTTTCTACTTCCTACTTTAAAATTATTCATGTCTAAACAACTATTTACAGTTGGACACTCAAATTTAAGTATTCAAGATTTTATTCAATTAATTAATAGATATAATATTAGCGCGATCGCAGATGTTCGTTCCCATCCTTATAGTAGTTATTTACCTCACTTTAATAGAGATTTACTAAAGTTTGAATTGTTAAAATCTAAAATTAAATATGTATTTTTGGGTGATGAATTAGGAGCTAGACCCAAAGATTTGAGTTGTTATCTTGATGGTAGAGCAATCTATACAAAAATTGCTGACTCTGAAGAATTTAAACTTGGTATTCAACGTCTGCTTACAGGTATCAATACTTATAATATTGCTTTGATGTGTTCTGAAAAAGATCCTTTATTTTGTCATCGTACTATTTTGATTTGCCAGTATTTACGAGAATCAGATATAACAATAGAGCATATTATTGATGAAAGTAATCTAGAATCTCATTCGCAACTTGAAGCAAGATTATTGGATTTACATGGTTTTGATTTAGATAATAACTGCTTAAAAGTTCCAGAAGTTTTACAGTTAAACTTATTTAATTTTTCTCAAACAAGCTCGCAGACTAAATCTATTTCTAGAGAGGAATTTCTTATTCAAGCTTATATTAAACAAGAACAAAAAATTGCTTATAAAAATAAATAATTTAATCGGTTATTATGTTTTTAAAGACTAACAAAGAGTAAATCACTGTAATAATATTATTACTTATTACTTATTACTTATTACTTATTACTTACCTAATCATGTCTAATAAATCTCGCAACATCAATCTATTTACTATAGGCTTTACTCAAAAAACTGCTCAGGAATTTTTTGAACTATTAACCAAGGCAGGAGTAAAACGTATTATAGATACCAGATTAAATAATGTTTCTCAACTTGCAGGTTTTGCTAAAAGGGAAGATTTAAAATACTTTTTAAAACAAATTGCTGATATCGAATACATACATCTCTTAGATTTAGCACCTACCAAAGATATTTTAGAGCCATATAAAAAAAAGCAAAGTGACTGGCAAACTTATGAAAAAAGCTTTTTAGATTTAATACAACAACGTCAAATCGAAACTAAGGTTGTACCAGAAATTCTTAATGGTGGATGTCTCTTATGTAGTGAAGCAAAACCTCATAATTGTCATCGTCGTTTAGTTGCTGAATATTTAAATAATAAATTGGGAAATATAAATATATGTCACCTGTGATTAACATATGTTTATTTATGACTCAAATTATTTGTTTAGCTAATTCTTGGAAGCGAGGAGAAAGATGTATTGCTGGAATTGAACTTCAAACAGGAAATTGGATTCGCCCGATATGCGATCGCTTGGAATTTGGCTGTATACCTAAAGATGTTCGTTCTCTTAACGGTAAAGAACCACAACTTTTAGATGTTATTGATATTCCTTTAAATCCTCATTGTTGCGAATCTAGTTTTGCTTTTGAAAACCGACAAATCTTAGCAGGAAAATGGCAAAAAATTGGAATAGTTAATCCTCATAACCTTATAAAAGTTAGTAATAATAATTGGTTGATTTTACATAATTCCGACAGATATGTAACAGTTTCTTTTTTGAAATCTCTACCGTTTATTGAACGTCGAACTATTCAACTAACTTACACTTCCCAGTTACGGATTACGAAGGAATTAAAAACCGATGGACGGACAAAATGGAAAGGAACGCTAATTAATAATTTTGGATATAAATTAGACAACGCCAGCATTACTGATCCAGAATTTGTTAAACGATTAGAATCAGGCTATCAACCCCAATACCCTTGTCTAGTTACAGTGAGTTTAAGTTTACCCTTTCGTCCTCATGAAAATTGGCAAGTAGCCGATCCTTGTTGGAAATTAATCGCTGGGGTGATTGAGTTAGCTTAAAATTATTATACAGCACTTGAACCCCTTGCTATATAAAGATTATGTCTCAAAAATGTCAACCGATAAACCCAGAAAGCGCATTCATCCAAACACCGAGCTATCGCAGGGAGCGCTGGGCTTCTGCCAGATTCGGCTAAACTAAGAAAGAAGATAAAATTGCTTTAATATTTTATAGTTTAAGCAAAATGCAAAAATTTTTTATGAGTTTACCAGAGGCAGAAACACCTTTATACAATCACACCTTACCTATCATTGAAGACTGGCTACGTAGTCAAGGTTGTTATCAAGACAAAGAAAATCTTCACTGTTGGTATATCGAAAAACCTGATTGGAAAGCCGAAATCTCTCTAGATACAGAAGAATTAACGGTGCGCTATTTTGACGCTGAACCAGAAAGCCGAAATGTTCGTCGTTCGTTTAAATATTCTCTAAGTCGTCAGGATATAGAAGCAGCAGTTTTTTCTGGCCCTTAAAATTAGACTTGTTTAATTCGTTGGAAGCTAGAGTTAATCAAGAAGCAACACAGCGAACTGAACTAATTTCCATTGCTTCAAATAAGTAACATACCCCTCCGTATTTATTAAGAATGGGTTTTACTTTTTCGACTATAGGTTTAACTTGCTCTTGAGAACAATAACAAATAATAAAGACATTATTTAATTTACTACTGCCTAGATTAACATCGTCGGATACAGTTTCTGAGTTACTTTTACCAATCACATCTCTAATAATGGAATAACCAGGAACGTTAACTGTTTCTAAGATACTGGTTATTTTTTCTATTTCTTTAGAAGAGACAATTATTTCGAGTCTACTAACTGGATGCATTGTGGCTGCTTGTGAAAAATAAAGGATGTTTAATTCTATTGTCTTTAACCTTAATAGGAGAAAATTTAATCTGGGAAATCGCTTCACATATCGTAAGCTGTTAGCTTTATGCCTTACGGCACGGGGCTTATAAAATGCGGAAGCTCCTTCCGCATACAGCCCCTCAGCTACGCAAGAACCTTTAGCCCACTTCAGCTAGGGCAGCATTAATAGTCAAAGCATTTGCCCCTGGTAAACAAGCGTGAGTAGTAATGTAACGTTTCCAAGCTTTTGTGCCTGGTTGTTCGGCAAATAATTGCAACATATGGCGACTAATGGAATTAAGTCTTACACCTCTGTTCACCCAGTAGTTGATATAAGGCAGCATCGCCTCGACGATTTGATGGCGTGTTGACGGAATAACATTTTGACCATAAATATCTCGATCTACAGTAGCGAAAAGATAAGGGCGATCATAAGCAGCACGTCCAATCATGACAGCATCTACCTTTTGTAAATGCGTTTTTGTTTTTGTTAGGGTGGTAATACCACCATTAATTTCGATAAACAGGTGAGGAAAATCTTGTTTGAGACGATAGACATCTTCATAACGCAATGGCGGAACATTACGGTTTTCTTTAGGACTTAACCCTTTTAACCAAGCTTTACGAGCGTGAACAGTAAAATTAGTACAACCAGCTTCGGAAACAATGCGTACAAAGTTTACCATATCCTCATAGCGATCGCACTCATCCACGCCAATACGATGTTTAACTGTCACAGGAATATTAACTACCTTTTGCATTTCTGCTATTGCCTTCGCCACTAATTCTGGTTGTGTCATTAAGCAAGCACCAAAGTTACCATTTTGGACTCTAGGACTAGGACAGCCAATATTTAAATTCAGGGCATCATATCCCCAATCGGCGCCAATTTTCGCACATTCTGCTAGTTCTGCTGGGTTATCTCCTCCTAATTGTAATACTAAAGGTTTCTCTTCAGGGGAGAAGTCTAATAATTTAGGGCGATCGCCGTGAAGGATTGCCTGAGTAGTAATCATCTCTGTATACAACAAAGTACGACGGCTGATTTGGCGCATAAAATAACGATAATGACGATCTGTCCGATCCATCATCGGTGCAATACTTAGAGGACGGTTAATACTAACTGCTCGATTAAGATAACTACTATTCATACTGCGATCAAAACGTTTTGAAGTTAGGCTAAAAGGTAAGAGCTAAGAGCTTTTCTAAAAGATAAACCCCAATCAGTGACTAGTATTGTAAACTAGATTCTACTCACGGTTGAGAGGGGAATAATGGAGATAGAATATCCAGAAGATTTAAAATATTTAGATAGTCACGAATACGTTCGTTTCGACGGTGAAATTGCTACCATTGGTGTTAGTGCTTTTGCACTCGATCAATTAGGAGATGTTGTATTTTTAGAGTTACCTGAAGTTGGTGATGCTGTAGCAGTAGGACAAACTCTAGGCACGATTGAGTCGGTAAAAGCAGTAGAAGATCTTTATCCACCAGTCTCAGGTACAGTTATTGAGCGTAACGAAACAGCAATAGATGCACCAGAAACACTTGCCGAAGATCCTTACGGGGAAGGTTGGTTAATCAAAGTCAAGGTAGATGATCCTGATGCTGAACTGGCTGAGGCTTTATCGGCTGCGGAATATCGCGCCCAAGTAGAAGGCATGGAAGCAGGGGATTAATGGGGAAGTAGAAAGTAGTAAAAAAGGTAGTAGGTAGTGGGTAGTAGGTAATAGGTGTCTTTTAAGTAGCAAGTACGAAGTAATGAGTAAAACTTTTGGCTTTTGACTTCTGACTTCGTGGGAAGCGAATTGACCAAAACTTTGGGATACAAGCCCCGTCCTTCAGCGTAGCGTAGGACGGCTTTGATCTTTAATGTATTTTATTAGTACTTCAATCGGCGCGCCTCCCACGGACACTGCAAAATAGCTAGGACTCCATAGTGCTTTTCCATTCTTAGGTTTCTTGAAACCAGCTTGTCCATATCTACGACTAGATACACCTTTGAGAGCATTAACTATCTTAGATACCGATAGTTTTGGCGGATATTCAATGAGGGCGTGGAGATGTTCTTTCTCCCCGTTCATTTCTAAAATCTGCATATTCATCTTTTTTGCCACATCATGAAATACCTCTTCTATCAAAGCTAATTCTGGCTCTGAGAAAATATCATCTCGATATTTGGTTACGCAGACTAAGTGAACTTTTAAGTCTGTAACGCTATGTCTTTCTCTTCTATACTTCATGATTTTATTTAGCAGACCAATGTTATAATAGCATCTATGAAAGCGAGATATCAGTATAGAATCTATCCTAGACCAACTCAAATAGAGCCATTGGCAAAAGCCTTTGGTTGCTCAAGAGTCGTCTGGAATGATGCGCTATGGGTCTACAAAAATGCCCAGAGAAATGGTGAACCTAGACCCAAAGATGTAGACAAATTAGTTATCACCCAGGCTAAGAAAACTGAGTCTAGAGCATGGCTGTCTGAAGTCTCAAACATTGTTTTGCAGCAGTCATTGAGAGATTTGAGAAGAGCATGGAATAACTATTTTTCTAGTTTAAATGGGACTCGAAAAGGTAAGCCAGTAGGGAAGCCAAAGCTAAAAAAGAAAAACTCTCGGCAGTCAATGAGGTTTAGAAAAGGCGGTTTTTCTGTGCATTCAAGCTCGGTTAAGCTAGCTAAAATTGGTCACGTACCAATGATTGTATCTAGACCATTAAAGGGCGAACCTAGCAGTGTAACTATTATCAAAGATACAACTGGTAGGTATTTTGCTTCCTTTGTGGTTGAAGTACCGAACGAAGTTGCGCCACAAACAAACAACAGTTGTGGGATCGATCTGGGCTTAACCCATTTTGCCATTCTCAGCACTGGCGAGAAAATAGAAAATCCTCGACTGCACAAAAAAATGTTGCGTCAAATTAAACTAGCTAACCGCAGGCTAGCTAAGGCTAAACGTGATTCTAATCGGAGGAAGAAGCGCAAGCTAAAACTGGCAAAACTACACGCCAAGGTGAAAGATGCTAGAACGGACTTTCTACATAAGTTAACTACTCGCCTAGTACGCGAAAACCAAGCACTAGCAGTAGAAGACTTAAACGTAAGTGGCATGGTCAAAAACCGTAAACTTAGCCGAGCAATTAGTGATGCTGGGTGGAGTAAGTTTAAAACCATGTTAGGAGCAAAATGCGATAAGTACGGTAGAGATTTAACTATTGTAGATCGTTGGTATCCGAGTTCTCAGATCTGTTCCTGTTGTGGTAAATCTGGGGGCAAGAAAGAACTTGATGTTCGCGAGTGGGAATGCTTGTTTTGCAATACTATTCACGACCGAGATCTTAATGCTTCAATTAATTTAAATCGATACCACAAGGGTACAATGTGGGCGGGTGGGCAATCCGACCAATACAAAAACGAACGTCGAGTGAGTGTAAGTCAAGCAAAGCTTGCGGTTTGCGATGAAGCGTTAACCACCCCAAAGCAATTAACTTTGTTCTAGGGGAATCTCCGTCCCTTTTAGGGCGGAGAGGATGTCAACATGCCAAATTCCTGACAAATAGTTTCGCAGAGCCAGTAAAATTTGTTAATCTTTATTACAAATCGCTAAGAAAAGTGGTTGGGTCATTCGGTTGACAACAGACCACTATTTTTTTACCTAGAAACAAGGATATAGATTATTGATATGGTTAATTTAAACTTTGCTGTGGAATCTCAAATTTCCGAATCACACGCAAATAATAATATTGATAAACAATTACTGAATCAACCTCAATCCTTTGACACCAGACATATTGGAGTCAATCAGCAACAAATTAACCAAATGTTGCAGGTACTAGGAGTTGATAGTTTAGATGAATTAATTAATCAAACCGTTCCGACAGCAATTCGCCTCAATAGTCCTCTACAGCTACCCGAAGCGCAAACTGAATCTGAGGCTTTAGCTAGGTTAAAAGCGATCGCATCTCAAAATCAAGTATATCGCTCTTTTATTGGCATGGGATACTATAACTGCATCACCCCTGCGGTAATTTTGCGGAATATTTTAGAAAATCCTGGTTGGTATACTGCCTATACTCCTTACCAAGCGGAAATTGCCCAAGGAAGATTAGAAGCACTGCTCAATTTCCAAACTATGATTGTCGATTTGACAGGTTTAGAAATTGCTAACTCTTCACTGTTAGATGAAGGCACAGCAGCAGCCGAGGCAATGAGTATGAGTTATGGGCTATCTAAAACCAAAGCCAACGCTTTTTTTGTTGATGCAGGTTGTCATCCTCAAACTATTGAAGTAATTAAAACCCGTGCTTTACCTTTGGGTATAGAAGTAATTATTGCTGATTATACTCAATTTGACTTTTCTACCCCTATTTTTGGCGCATTATTACAGTACCCCAGCACCGACGGTACAATCCACGATTATCAAAACTTTATTGAGAAAGTACACCAAGCCAAAGCTCTAGCGACTGTGGCAGCAGATATTCTCAGTTTAGCTCTCTTAACTCCTCCTGGTGAATTTGGGGCAGATATAGCGGTAGGTAGTACCCAGAGATTTGGTGTGCCTTTAGGTTATGGTGGCCCTCATGCAGCTTATTTTGCCACTAAAGAACAATATCAACGCCAAATACCTGGCAGAATTGTGGGAGTTTCCAAAGATGTACATGGTAAAACTGCTTTACGTTTAGCTTTACAAACCAGAGAGCAACATATCCGTCGGGAAAAGGCTACTAGTAATATTTGTACTGCTCAGGTACTTCTTGCGGTAATTGCCTCTATGTATGCTGTCTATCATGGCGCAGCAGGTATTAAAGCGATCGCTGAACGAGTTCATCAACTTACGGTTATTCTATCAGCAGGACTAGAAAGACTAGAATACAAAATTGCTAACCAGACTTTCTTTGATACGATTCGGGTAGAAACTGGCGAACAAGATGCTACGGATCTGATTAAAATTGCTGCCAATCAACAGATTAATCTCCGTTGGTTGGATAGTAACGCCATTGGTATTTCCCTGGACGAAACTACTACCGAACAAGATTTAAGCAATCTCTGGCAAATCTTTGCAGGTACAACTGAATTGCCGTTTAATTTTGAGGAATTACTGAGCAAACAATCAGTAACCATCAAACATCAACAATTACGCACCAGTCTTTACTTAACGGAAGAAGTCTTTAACCGTTATCATTCCGAAACAGAACTACTACGTTACCTCCATCAACTAGAAACCAAAGATTTATCTTTAACTACTTCAATGATTCCTTTGGGTTCTTGTACCATGAAACTTAACGCTACAGCCGAAATGATTCCTGTTACTTGGGCGGAGTTTGGCAGTATTCACCCCTTTGCCCCTTTAGAACAAACCCAAGGCTATCAACAGCTATTTACTGAGTTAGAAGCTTGGCTAGGGGAAATAACAGGTTTTGCAGGTTTTTCTTTACAACCCAATGCTGGCTCACAAGGAGAATACGCAGGACTTCAAGTAATTGGGAAATACCATCAGCAACGAGGCGAAGGACACCGTAATATTTGCTTAATTCCTGAATCTGCTCACGGAACTAACCCAGCTAGTGCGGTAATGTGTGGGATGAAAGTAGTTGCGGTAAAATGTGATCGCGATGGTAATATCGACCTACAAGATTTACAAACTAAAGCAGAAAAGCATCAAGATAATTTAGCAGCCTTAATGGTGACTTATCCCTCAACTCACGGGGTATTTGAAGCAGAAATCACAAGTATTTGCGCGATCGCTCATCAATATGGTGGACAGGTATATATGGATGGGGCAAATATGAACGCCCAAGTAGGTTTATGTCGCCCTGGTGATTTTGGTGCGGATGTCTGTCATCTCAACCTACACAAGACCTTCTGTATTCCTCATGGTGGCGGTGGCCCAGGAGTCGGCCCGATTGGTGTTATGTCCCATTTAGTACCATTTTTACCTGCTACTCCCAAAACTACTAAAGACGCTCAACCGATTGGGGCTATTTCGGCTGCACCCTGGGGTAGTGCTAGTATTTTGACTATCTCTTGGATGTATATTGCCATGATGGGGGCAAAAGGTTTAACTCAGGCTACTAAAATAGCGATTCTTAACGCCAATTACATAGCTAAACGGCTTGAACCTTATTATCCTGTTTTGTTCAAAGGAGAAGCTGGTTTTGTTGCTCATGAATGTATTATCGATTTACGTCCACTTAAAAAACGCGCTCGTATTGAAGTGGATGATGTGGCTAAAAGACTAATGGATTTTGGTTTTCATGCGCCTACAGTGTCTTGGCCCGTTATCGGTACAGTCATGATTGAACCGACAGAGAGCGAATCAAAACTAGAAATAGATCGCTATTGTGATGCCATGATCGCCATTTATCAAGAAGCCGAAGCGATCGCCAACGGTGATATCGATCCTGAAGATAACCCTTTAAAAAACGCTCCCCATACGGCTGAATCTCTGATTTGTGGTGATTGGTCACACCCCTATACCCGTGAACAGGCAGCTTATCCTGCACCCTGGACAAAAGCGCATAAATACTGGACTCCTGTTGGCAGAATTAATAATGCTTATGGCGATCGCAATTTAGTCTGCTCTTGTGTCGGCATGGATGCTTACAATTAAAAATAGCTAGTTTAACTATTAATTTAAAAACTGTTTTATGGTCAAAACTGCTTCTACAATGTTGCCTTTAGGTACTGCTGCTCCTAAATTTCAGCTTCCTAATGTGGTATCAAACCAAACTATTTCCTTAGCTACCTTTGCTGATCGTCAAGCTTTGTTGTTGATCTTTCTCTGCCAACACTGCCCTTTTGTTAAACACGTACAGCAAGAATTAGCCAGAATTGGTCAAGATTATAGCCAACAGTCTTTGGGAATCGTCGCTATTAGTGCTAATGACATAGCCAATTATCCTGACGATGCCCCTGAAAAGCTCAAGCAGATGGCAGAAGACCTAAACTTTAATTTTCCTGTTTGTTACGACGAAAGCCAGGAAGTAAGTAAAGCCTATACTGCTGCTTGTACTCCTGATTTCTTTTTATTTGATGCTGATCGAAAATTAGCTTATCGTGGTCAGTTAGATGATAGTCGCCCTAGTAACAATATTCCTGTTACAGCCAAAGATTTGCGACGGGCAATTGATACTGTACTGCAAGGCAAAACTGTCGATTTTGAGCAAAAACCTAGTATTGGCTGCAATATTAAATGGAAACCAGGTAATGAACCTGGATATTTTGGTTAAACAATATATTTACTCAAAGCTGCTTCCAAAGAAGCTATTAATTGCTCGATCTCTCCATGTAAAGCAAAACAGTCTGGAGGTGTAGTTTCGGGTTGAAAGTTAATTAGTTTAATTTGTCCCTCGCCTATAGCAATCATTACTACCTCTGTTGCTTGATCATGACCATCGACAATACCCAAAATTTCCTGTAACTGTCCTCTGGTGCTTTTATTTAATTGCTCTAAACTTTCTGGAGAACAGGCAACAAAATGAGGTGTAGGTTGTAGATCAATACCCAAAACATCTTTATTGTCTTTCCACTCCTGTTGTAGTCCCCAGGCTAAAGCAGCTAATTGTTGTTCATAATCAATAACAAAACTATCTAATTGCGATCGCCATTTTTGGGCTGCTATTTCTGGTCGATTATTACTCAGATTAAACATAATTCACAAAATTTGAACTAAAATATCCCAAATAAATCTGCTCCTTAGAAAATCCCAAAGAGCAGCAACTACAAAACACAGAATATAAATTTTTTTAAAGATCGCCACCGCGTAATGCCAGCAAAAATATCACTACAGGCCCAGAAATCACAATTAAAGCCAGGCAAAGTAGTTGAAAAATTACAGTAAAGTTAATGTTGCCAAAAGCACTAGAAATGTTGGTTACAAAATCCATTTTCTCTCCTAAAGTTTACCAAAACTAAATTTATTTATATGGCTAAATCTTATAAGCCACAATCTATGATACCTGGGAATTATCCTCTATTTTTCAGTACCGATACAAAAATATATAAATTTTTATTAAGTTATATCAATAAAAACTAAATTTTATTGTTGCTTGTCTGGTTTATAAGCAGCCCCTAAATACAATTCTCCTACTTTCGGATCATTTAATAAATCTGTTCCTGTTCCCTCAAAACGATCTTGTCCATTTTCTAAAACATAACCTCTGTCTGCCATAGCCAGAGCTTTTTTTGCATTCTGCTCGACTAAAACAATTGCCGTACCATTCTGATTAATAGCTTTAACCTGTTCCAGCACCGAATTGACTAAGATAGGGGATAAAGCTGCTGAAGGCTCATCCAAAAGCAATAAATCTGGTTCTAACATTAAGGCTTTGCCCATCGCTAACATCTGTCTTTCTCCCCCCGATAAAGTTCCTGCTTTCTGGCGACGGCGTGAACCTAACTTGGGAAACATATTATAAATTTTATCTTTGAGAGGTTTGAGAGAGCCAGAGCGAATAAACGCTCCCATTTCTAAATTTTCCTCAATTGAGAGTGAGGCAAAGACATTGGTTATCTGAGGCACATAACACATCCCCCGTTTGACAATTTTGTCAGATTTTAAACCTGTAATATTTTTGCCTTTAAACGTAATTTGCCCTCGTTCAGGAGTAAGTAACCCAAAAATAGCTTTAGCTAAAGTTGATTTTCCTGCGCCATTTGGGCCAATTACTGCTACCAACTCTCCAGGTGCAATGCGAAAATTAATTCCCTGAAGGATGTATAAATCCTTAATATATCCAGCATAAACATCTTGTACTTCCAAAAGATTGTTGGTCATAGATTTTTAGACCTCAAAAATATTAAATTTAACAATTTTGTAGATAATTATTTTTGATACATATAAATGTAAATATTGTGTAAAGTTCTCCTTTTTAGCTTCGTAAAATTTGCTTAAAGCCAGTATATTTTCTATACTACTAATAGTACAACGTCAATTATACAAACCACAGTAGCCAACGATTGTGCAGCTTAAAATACAATTAACTTTGATTAACTTAAGTATCTGGTTAAACAAAATAAATTGCTTATATTTTAAGATTAAGACGTATGTATATACATAAAGATCTCAGCATCTAAAAAAATAGCTGATGTATCTATAATTTAGGGAGGTTGATCTATAACAATGAAAACCAAATATTTATCGGCTTTGTTGGTAACTGGAGCTATGGCGTTAGGAACTTCTCCTGCGATCGCCAATTCTCCTGATGCTCCTGAGCTAAAATTTTCATGCCAAGTTAGTAATGGTGTTCCAATTACAGTAGCACAAACTGTAGGTAGCGAAACTCAACTACCAATATTCCATTGGAAAGAAGCAGCATTGGCTTACAAAACTGATGCTACTCCTCAACAGTTATGTGATGATGTGACAGCCAAATTAGCAGATTATTCTGCTCAAGGCTATGATCTCTCAAAGATTAGCTTTATTGGAACTGAGCAAGAAGGCATCCCCATTATTTGTGCCAATGCCACATCGGGAACATCAGAATGTAGCAAAATGTTGCTAACTCTTAACAAAGCTGAACAGCCTGCAATTGTAGCTGATGAGGTAGTGAGTTCTATTCTAGATCAGAGTTTGCAGAAAAACAAAGTTGAATACAAAGGAGATAGAGGCGTACAATCAACGTCTTACCAAGTTGATTTTTGGAGCTTGTTAGGACTAAACCTCAAATTTCTAGGTAAATAGGTAAATTGTTTTGTGGAATTTAATCTAACTGCGAAGCTCCCAGTTTAAGCATGTATATCTATTGATTTAGTTTATTTTCTACTTGCTGTAGCAGTGTAGATGTAGGAGGATAATCAGGGTTTAATTTCAGGGATGCTTCGCAGTGTGATTTAGCATCTTGATATTGTTCTAATTCGTATAAAGCTTGACAAAGCTGAGTCCAAGCTAGAAAATAATCGGGTTTGTGTCTTAAAACTTGTCTAGTCGCGTCGATCGCTTCGCGAGGGCGACCAAGTTTTAATAATACTTGTCCTTTATTAAACCAGCCACGATAAAAATCTGGATCAACAGCGAGTGCCTGATTATATTCTTGTAAAGCTCTTTCATACTGCTGAAGATCAAATCTAGCTAAACCTCTACAATTCCAGGCTTCAGCAAAATCAGGAGCAACTTCGGTAGCTTGCACACAAGAGGAAAACTTTTCTAAGTGATTATCAAGTTTACCTTGAGCAAAACCTTTGTTTGTCCAGGCTTGAGCAAAATTATTGCGATTAGCTAATGCCTGATCGAAAGCTGATATTGCCTCTTCATATTCTCCAGCATCAAGCAACGCATTGCCCTCATTGTAATATTTTAATGCTTGTAAAGCTTTCCAGATATTAGGAAGTAGAAACAGTAAGCCCAATGATAAAGGTAAGACTACAAAAAACAAGAGTCGCTTTGAACCAGAAGATTTAACAGCTAGATTGTCATCTCTATTTTTGCCCCTGGGTAAAGATCTAACAGATTTAATAGAGTTAGAAACTTGCGGTTTTTGAATATCTTCTAAAGCCTCGTTGGCATTTTTATAACGCTGAAGAAAATCATTCTTCACCATTTTATCCAAAATACGGGCTAATTCCTCACTACATTCAGGAGCGCGATCGCGCCATTTAATTTCTCCCGTATCGCGATCGCGAGGTAGCTGATCAGGATGATAACCAGTAATCGCTTGGATAGCTGTCATTCCCAAAGCATAAACATCACTATTAACCCGGGGATCACCTCTTTGTTGTTCACTAGCCATATACCCAGGAGTACCAATGGCAACTGTCAAAACATTACCTTGACCTTCAGTGAGAGTCATATTGGTAATTTCTTTAACTGCACCAAAATCAATCAGAAAAATTTTGTCATCAGAAGCACGGCGAATTAAGTTAGAAGGCTTAATATCCCGATGAATTACGTTATTTTGATGCACAAAAGCCAGAATTTCTAGGACTTCAATCAAAAAACCTTTAACCTTAAATTCAGACCAACGGTTACCAGGTATAATTTCTGTCTGACTAAGATCTTTCCCCTCAATATATTCTTGTACGAGAAAAAACTCTTCGTTTTTTTCCAAGTGAGCTAATAGACGAGGAATCTGCGGATGATCATTCAATTTATAAAGAACTTTGGCTTCATTATTAAATAATCTCCTAGCAGTTTCCAGCACAAAATCTTCATTAGATAGAGGCTGTAGTTTTTTGACTACACAGCGAGGGTGAGGATCTCCAGGAAGATGAGTGTCTTCGGCTACATAAGTTTTACAAAAACCTGTAGTTCTTAGACAATCAATAACTCGGTAGCGTCCTCCTATTAGCTCATCAGACATAAGATTTGAGAATTAAATTAAGTTTAACTAAGGGATGAAATTAGAAATTCAATTACCAAAAATGATCTTACTAATTAATTATTAAATGCCAACAAAATTCTTAATAATTGCTTGAGCAAACTCAGAACATTTTAAAGGCGGATCTACGGGAGGATACATTAGTCTAGCTAAATCATAGGTCACTTCGCCATTGGCGATCGCCTTAGCCAAACCAGTTTGAATTAAACTAGCAGCTTCCTGCCATCCCATAAACTCTAACATCATTACTCCCGATAGAATCACTGAACCTGGATTAATTCGATCCAAACCAGCGTGTTTGGGGGCTGTACCGTGAGTAGCTTCAAATATGGCACAATTATCACCAATATTCGCCCCAGGACTCATACCCAAACCCCCAACAACAGCAGCAGCAGCATCAGAAAGATAATCCCCGTTCAGGTTCATCGTTGCCAGGATTGAATACTCGTCGGGACGGGTTTGAATCTGTTGAAAGATACTGTCAGCAATCCGATCGTTGACCATTACCTTATTTTGCCATTTACCCTCACCATGAGTATCCCAAATCTGCTCTAAAACTGCTTTAACTTCTTGACAGATTTGTTGCTGTTTTTCTGGAGTCAAAGCATCATATCCAGGATCAATTTTACGAGCATTGTTTTCAATTGTTATTTCCCCATCAGTTTCCTTGTTGCTCAAAATCCAAGATTCTCGTTCAGTAATACATTCAGCACGAAATTCCGTAGTAGCCAGTTCATAACCCCAATCCCGAAAAGCACCTTCGGTATATTTCATAATGTTACCTTTGTGTACTAAAGTAACTTGTCGTTTAGCTGGGGGAAGTCTAAGGGCGTGTTGAATTGCTCGTCGAATCAAACGTTGTGAACCAGTCTTGCTAATCGGCTTGATCCCAATCCCCGAATCCAAAGGAATTTGTTTATTACCATGTTCGGGAGTACTAGGAATTAGTTCCGTGTTCAGTAAGTTAATCAACTTACTACCAATTTCGTCTCCTTGTTTCCATTCAATTCCTAAGTAAATATCCTCTGTATTTTCTCGATAGACAATTACATCTAGTTTTTCAGGATATTTATGGGGAGATGGTGTACCTTGATAATAACGACAAGGACGAACACAGGCATATAGCTGAAATAGTTGGCGTAAAGCCACATTTAACGAGCGAATTCCACCACCTACGGGTGTAGTTAACGGGCCTTTAATCGCTATTCCATATTCCTTGATAGCGTCCAGGGTATCTTGAGGAAGATACTGATAAGTGCCATATTTGTCACAAGCCTCATCTCCCGCATAGACTTTGAACCAATGTATTTGACGTTTTTCCCCGTAGGCAGCTGTAACCGCAGCATCGATCACAGCTTCAGTAGCAGGCCAAATATCAACTCCTGTTCCATCACCACGAATAAAAGGAATGATGGGGTCATCGGGAACAATGGGCTTGCCATTTTCAAAAGTTATTTTAGAGCCGATAATTGGTGGAGTAAGTTTTTCGTACATAAAATTCTGTCGAGAAAAAACTGAATATAGCTACAGTACAATTAAATCGCCTTGACTTGACAGTAGCAAAATTATCCGTTTTCATATTTTCCTGGCGATAACAATTAAATAAAGAAGTTATTTAAGATAACTTTAATAGTTGTCAGTGTTGGTAGAAGATTAATACAAGCGAGCAAAATAAGCTAGATAAAATAGTAAAACACAGTTTTTAAAGTTACTTTAACCAAACAAAACCAAATATTATGAAAAAAATTTTAGTAGTAGACGATGATTCCATTTTACGTAAAGTCCTACAAAATTCCTTAGAACAAAAAGGATATCAGGTAATTTCTGTAGGTTCAGGAAAAGAAGCGTTAATCAAATTTAACCAAGACATACCAGATATCATTGTCTCAGATATTTCCATGCCAGAAATGGATGGATTTGAATTCTGTCGTCAACTGCGATCGCAGCCTTCAGGTAAATTAATTCCCTTTATCTTTCTATCCGCTAAAAATGAGCTTGATGACCGTATTCAAGGTCATACCATTGGTGCTGATAGCTATCTTAGTAAACCCTTTGAAATGAAAGAATTACTAGCAAATATTGAAGCTTTGATTGAGCGATCGCGTCGCGTTCATGCAGAAATAGTCCATTTAATTGAACAGCTAGTTAGTTCTCAATCTGCCAGCGTTTTAACCAATATTAGTCATAATAGCGAAGTTTCAGAATCAATCGCCACAACCAGTTCAACTACTCAATCTACTGCTTCTCCTGAACCTTTACCTTTAACTCCAGCAGAAGAAAGAGTTTTTTGGGAAACTATTCAAGGATATACTAATAAACAGATTAGCGAGCGTCTATTTATCAGCCCTCGCACAGTTCAAACTCACTTGAGCAACATTTTAAATAAACTTAATTTAAGTAATCGGACTCAGTTAGTACGCTTTGCCTATGAGCAAGGTTACGAAAAAGTTTAATTGTTAATGATTTTTGAACTATTTCAACTATCAACAATTTCACCACTAGCTACAGCCAAACCGTGATAAGATTTTGATAAATAGCATTTAAGTACAAACACTTAGCAAAAGACAATTAGGTAAATTTGTCTAGTGCAGGATCTGCGATTCTATGGGTTTTTCTATAGAGGTAGACTAACTGCGTAAGAAAAGATTTATATGAATAGCATTAGCGGTCTCAATCACCCAATATATACAGAATCAGAGAAAAACCAGTTGCAGCTAGTTTCTCAACTATTGACAGAAGGGGAAACTGGTTTAAATATTCTTATGGATTGGATGATTTCTCAAAAAACCCAATCTGATAACCTGGCTTTGGGTAAAGCATATCAAGCTCTATATCTCAACAAAAGTTCTTTAACTCAAGAATTTTTAACTACCAATTTTCCAGATGGGGTTGTTTCCTTAAAGTCAGAGCGTAATATTAACTACCAGCCTCTAAAGCAATTGCTAGCTCAACAAGATTTTCAGGGGGCTGATGTTGTAACCTTACAGAAATTATGTGAATTAGCAGGTACAGCAGCAGTTGAACGCAAATGGATTTATTTTACGGAAGTTGAAAGTTTTCCTGCTAAAGATTTACAGACTTTAGACAAATTATGGTTAATGTCGTCTGAAGGTAAATTTGGCTTCTCAGTACAAAGACGAATTTGGTTGTCTGTGGGTAAAGATTTTGCCCAATTATGGACTAAGATTGGCTGGAAATCCGATAATATTTGGACTCGCTACCCCAAAGACTTTACCTGGGATTTGACTGCACCTCATGGTCATTTACCTCTATCTAATCAGTTACGTGGTGTCAGGGTAATTGATGCTATTTTTGCCCATCCAGCTTGGACAAACAAAGAATTAGAAAGCCAACAATAAATGAAATCTTAAATTAAACAGGTTTTTCACTCAAAATAATGGTATTTTGAGAATTTCTGCTTAAAATGTTCGTTCAGATACTTTTTCGGGAACTTTATAGAGTAGCGAGCTAAAAAGTACCTTAATTTTTGTTAGTAATTAGGGAAAAATAAATGATACAAGATTAGCGACCCAAACTAACAATCAATAATTTTCATTCAAAATCAAGAGATACAAGTGGAAGCATTAGATTTAGGTTTATCAGTCACCAGTATGGCTAAACCAAAAAACCAACTTTTTTGCCGTTTAGATGATTTAACCCCTTTAGCTAGGGAAGAGATGCGGTCTGCAACTTTGAATAAGCTGGGGTTGTTAGTTTCTGAGTCTGTTCCTGTTTTTGAAGAAGCAACGCAAAAAGCTTCGGCGTTTTCTGGTGCGCCAATATGTATTCTTGGCTTAGTTGTGGAGAATGAACTGTGGTTTAAATCCGCAGTTGGTCTTTCAACCATTGGTCTAATGAATCAGTTGGCTGCTCAGAGAAAGATATCTCTTGATGAAGCTTTTAGTACTTATGTAATAGATAGCCAACAGCCATTAACTATAGACAATACCTTGACTAATCCTGTTTTTGCTAATAGTGTTTTAGCTCAACACTATGGAATTAGGTCTTATTTGGGTGTGCCTTTGATCACTGTTACTGGCTTGTGTATTGGCACGTTGGAAATAATGGATTGGACTACGAGACAATTTAATGAGCGAGATGTAGATTATTTAGCTTTGTTGGCTCGTTGGTGTCTGGGGGAATTTGAACGTTATCAAATGCTCAAAACTAGACACAATATATCCAGTACAAATTTAAGTCAACCTGAATGGCAAAAAGCCAATAGTTTGATTTTTAACCCCAGTGCCAACTTGGGTGCAGCAAGCGGAGTAGTTCCCAGTAGTGGCTCAACCTTATTGGAGTCTAATAGTAGAGAACAAGAGCAACCTACAGCGATAATCGCAACTACAAATCCGATTAAGATTAAGCTACTGTCACAATTAACTCAAGAATTAAAGACTCCCCTGACTTCTGTAATCGGTATGGCAAGTGTTTTGCACCAAGAAGTTTATGGCCCTTTGACTCTCAAACAAAGAGAATACCTCGAAATTATTCATGATAGTGGTCAAAATTTAATTACTTTGGTTGACGAAATTGTTAATCTTGGAGTTTTAAATGACCAAGGTTCTGAAACTCAAATTACGGCTGTGGATATTGAAATGCTTTGTCAGCAGGTAATTAATAGCTTAGGGGATAATGCCAAGCAACATCAGCAGTCATTACGCCTTTCTGTTGAGCCTGGGAATCGAATTTGGTCTTTAGATAAGGAAAAAGTTCGCCAAGCACTTTACTATTTAATTACTAGTATTTTAGAAACGTGTGAAGTTGGTGGTGAAGTTAAGATTCATGTTTCTAAGAGAAATAAAGCTTTAAATATTGCTGTCGGCATTTATCATCCCTGGTTAGGAGAGGGTTTTGCAGAAGCTAATCTTCATTCTCAAGCAGTTATCAAAGCTTTAAGCTTAAATCAAGAAAGTACTAATCATTATCCAAGTTTTCAGTCTGGGATGAGTGATATCTCTTTGAGCAACCATCAAATCTTAACTGCTGAGTCTTTGATGATGGTGATCAATGAAGAAGATGTTCTGAAAAAAAGTACTAATAAAATTCCCCGCGATATTTTGGGACTACTATTTTGCTGTCACTTAACCGAACTACATGAAGGTCAGGTAATAGTTCAAGGTTCTCCTAATTCCAGTTATCGTTATGTACTTCAGTATCCCAAAGCTAAATTAGAAGAAGAAGAAAGACTTAAATAACTCAAATAATTGTCAGGTGGTTTAGGATAAGAATGTTCAATTTAGCATCTGTATAAACTTATCCATGAAATCCGCTTGGTCAACTATTATGCTCTCAAAGCCACAGTTGCATCAGTGGCAGCAAGGCAGCTATCTTTATCGCCTGGTTGGTTGGTTGTCTGACTGGCGACAAGGAAGTTGGTTATTGCAATGGTCGGAGGCAATTGGAGCTTGTCTGATTAGTTTGGTTTTTTTATTAGCACCGTTTGTTTCCACGTCGATGATCGGTGTATTGTTGATCGCTGTTTGTGCTTATTGGATTTTAATCACCGTCTCAGCATCGACAAAGATAATTTTAACCCCGATTCATATTTTAGTTTTTTTGTACTGGTGTATTGCGGCGATCGCTACAGCCTTTTCGCCAGTCAAATCGGCAGCTTTGAGTGGTTTTTTTACCTTAACTATTTATCTAGGGTTATTTGCTCTAGGGTCGCAAATATTGCGCTCTTCCAGGTGGTGTAATTGGATAATTACCAGTTATTTATTAACAGCATTACTAGTCAGTGGTTATGGAATTCGACAGCAATTTTTTGGGGTGCAACAGTTAGCTACTTGGAATGACCCCAATTCCGCCTTGGCACACGATACTAGAGTTTATAGTTATTTAGGCAATCCCAATTTACTAGGAAGTTATTTATTAGCTGCGATCGCTTTAAGTGTAGCTGTTATTTTTATCTGGCGTGGTTGGATTCAAAAAACCCTGGCACTAATCATGGTCATGATCGATTCCGCCTGTTTATACTTTACCGATAGTCGTGGTGCTTGGTTAGCAATGGCAGTATTGATTGGTGCTTTATTACTGCTTTTTTACTATTGGTGGCGAGAATTTTTACCTCGCTTTTGGCGAATTTGGCTGTTGCCTTTAGTATTCGGCAGTTTAGCAGGCATGTTCGTGGTGGCGTTTATTTCTTTAGAGCCTTTACGGTTAAGGCTAATGAGTATATTTGCTGGTCGAGAAGATAGTAGTAATAACTTTCGGATTAATGTTTGGGAAGCCTGTTTCAAAATCATTAAAGACTACCCCTTGATTGGTATTGGGCCTGGAAATAATGCTTTTAATCAAATCTATCCCCGCTATATGAATTCTCGCTATCCTGCTCTCAGTGCCTATTCAGTTTATTTAGAACACATTGTCGAAATGGGATATGTTGGTTTTGGTTGCTTTTTATGGTTATTGGCAGTTACTTTTAATCATGGTGTACGGCAACTTGCGCGGTTACGTCAAAGCAGAAATATACGGGGAATTTATCTGCTAGGAGCGATCGCTGCTGCTGCTAGTCTAGCTTTTCATGGCTTTGTCGATACAGTCTGGTATCGTCCCCAAATTAACACTGTTTGGTGGCTAATGTTAGCAATTATCGCCAGTTTCTATGACGACGTTAAAGAAGCTATAAGCTCTAAGCCATAAGCTCTAAGCCATAAGCTCTAAGTTGATTATTGTTCACTAATTCATCTTTTCTGGTGACTAATGACTAATGACTGATTAAAATCGTTTCATTGCCCTTTCCATATCTCTTTGATCGTCACGTTTTTTGCTAGTTTCTCGCTTATCGTGTAGTTTTTTACCTCTAGCCAAACCGATCGCGATTTTGACTCTTCCGCTTTTAAAATACATTTTTAGAGGTACGAGAGTTAAGCCTTTTTGCTCTGTTTGTCCAATCAGCTTATTAATCTCTTGTCTGTGAAGCAATAATTTACGAACACGACGAGCATCATGGTTAAAATAGCTGGCACTTTGTTGATAGGGAGAAATGTGAACATTACTTAACCAAGCTTCGCCATTCTTAATAAAAGCATAGCCGTCTTTGAGGTTAACTTTGCCTGCGCGAATTGATTTAACTTCTGTGCCAACTAACTCAATTCCTGCCTCATGAGTTTCTAAGATCTCATAAAGATAACGAGCTTGACGATTATCACTAATGATCCTATTACCTGCTTTCTTCTCAGCCATGCTTATATTATTGATTTTTGGACTTATTTGAGGATCTATTAGTATATCATTCGGCTTTGAGAGTGAGTTCTATCCTGGGTAGCAAGAGAGTAACAGTTATTAGAAAAGATGAAGGATGAAAGAAACGATTTATTTTGTGTGATATTGCTAATTTAGGATAATTTCTATACCTAAAAAAGTTCTAAGCAGTGTAAATCTGGATCTTGCAGAAGTTGTTGAATAGCTTGTTCTCCAGAGCGCAATAAAGCTTCTACTTGTCTTGTTGGTGCATTACCACAACGCAGCCAGATTACCTTTGGTGGCGAACCATACAAACGACTTTGCTCGGCAAAATCGGCATCTTGAGTAACAATGCAAAAATTATTAGCTGTGGCAAATTTCCAAATTTCACTATCGTCAGCTTCAGCTAATTGATGAAATTGAATATGACTTGAATTAGGAAAAAGATCCGATAATCTACTTACCAGCTTTCTGCTTAAATTTTGGTCGAATAATAATCTCAATTGGTACTTACTGATTTAACTAGGCGATGTTCTCGATCTGCTGCGAATGCTAAACAAGCTTTGATATCTGTCTCTGTAAGTTCGGGGAAATCATCTAAAATTTCTGCCTGAGACATTCCTGCTGCTAGCCATCCCAGTACATCATATACGGTGATTCGCATTCCCCGAATACAGGGCTTTCCACCTCGTTTTCCTGGTTCGATGGTAATAATGTCACGGTAATCCATAATTGTTTTTTGGGTTTGTATTCTATATTGCTATTTTAGTAAATGCGATCGCTCTAACAAACATAATATTCCCGTAAATTGCATTTTTCAATAATAACTAAATATAAATCTATAATTAAAATAAATAATAATTATTGTGTTAAATCGAGTTTCATCATATCTGTTTTACAGGTTATTCAATATTTAATTGCTGTCGAATCTTTTTGATTTTTGGCATCAGTTTCTCTTTTTCTTCTGTTTCAGATCGAGTTATTGTTTCAATTGCTAATCCTTGTTCGATATATTCTTGGGCTTTATTTTTATTACCTGCTTCTAATTCTAATTCTGCTAGAGCAACACAAGCAGGTAAATTATTTTTTTCCCTTAGAGAGTTTATAAAATGTTGACGTGCTTGATGAATATCTTTTTTTGTTTTCCAATAAAAGTAACCAAACTCATATTCATATTTACCTGTCGTTTCTTGTTGATATTTAATAGCTTGTTTAAAATGATAAATAACTGGATTGTAAATATGATTACTAATATTTTTATTTCTATTACTGCTGATTTTTTGTAAGTGACATTGAGCCATGTATAGATGAGCTAGAGAATGATTAGAATTTGTTTTAAGCAATGGTTCTAAATATTCATTCATTGCTATTTTCCAGAGAGGCGGGTTTCTTAAAATAAGAAGACGAGCATAATTTACACGAGCAAAATCGAATGTGTTCTCCAGTTCATTACCAAAATTATCAATACAATATCTACTATTATTAATAGTTCTCTTATAAATTGTTTCTGCTTTGTCTAATTCACCATAATCGCGAAAAAAATTGGCTACATAGATTTGATGATACCATTTATATTTTGGTAAATTAGAATCAGCAATAAAATCAGCTAATTCATTGGAAGTGTCAAATTCTAAATAATCTTGAAAGTAAAAAACGGCGCAGGCTATTACAAAGTCTTTCGGATACTGTTCTAAAGCTAATTGAGAAGCTTGTCTAATTAGCTGAGTATTATTTTTATTATGATGAGATAAAACAGGAAGAAACGCCGTCCATAAATTTTGCTCTACTTTACTTTGTTTGCTAATCCATTGCCATTGTCGATCAATAATCAATTGAATATCTTCAACAATTTTAAATTCTCTTCCCACTAATGCTAGATATTTAGAACGAACATTAATATCATCAAGATGAGAGTATAACCAATCAGTAGTAGAAATGATTAAATTTTCTTTTTGTTTATCTGTACCACACTGTTGGACTAAATCTAGATACTTTTGACGAACATGAATATCATCAGGATGAAATTCTAGCCAATTAGTAGTAGAAATGATTAAATTTTCTTTTTCTTGATTTGTTCCAGACTGTTGAACTAAATCTAGATACTTTTGACGAACATGAATATCATCAGGATGAAATTCTAGCCAATTAGTAGTAGAAATGATTAAATTTTCTTTTTCTTGATTTGTTCCAGACTGTTGGACTAAATCTAGATACTTTTGACGAACATGAATATCATCAGGATGTTTTTTTAACCACTCGCTAGTAGAAGCGATCGCATTTTCTTTTTCTTGTTTTGTTCCAGACTGTTGAACTAAATCTAGATACTTTTGACGAACATTAATATCATCAAGATGAGATGATAACCAATCAGTAGTAGAAAGAATTAATTCTTTTATTTGCTCTTGTGTAGAATTTTGAATAATTAATGACAGTCTACATAAATATTCCGAACTATCTTGTGGTTCAGTAGAAAGAATAGCCTGTAAACAGCGTTTTTGTTCTTGTTTCAAACCAACTGCTGCATACATAGTAGACCAATAAGACCATCCTGTAATAGAACTATTCTGTTGTAAAGATATAATTTGCTCTGAATATTCTTGAAGTAACTGAAGTACTAATTCTACTTGATCATTGTTAGCTACTATTCTTAATAAATTCATCAAAAAACGTCTGTGAATTTCTTGGTTATTTTTAAGTTGAGGAATTGCTATTTTTAGATATTTTTCTAAGAAATTAGCTGAATAAGGTAAATTCTCAGCTTGTTCACCTCGATCTCTCCTGTATTTTGTGTTTTGAATTGCAGTTTCTGCAATTAGTTCGTGAACTGTTGCTAATCCTTCAAACCCCGATCTTAAAACAATATTGACTAAACCTTTTAACTCAAAATTAATAGCTATTTCAACAACATATTTAATCGAATCTTCTGTGTATTCTGGTAAACATAAAGGCAGAATATCAGGGTAAACGGCAATACCATATTGATAAAAACAACAAATTACACCAAAAACTTGATAAACAGGATAATTTTGTTCACTAGGTAAACGCTTAATTACATCAGCAATAATTGAATCAAATGGTTTACCTTCCGATAGCTGCAACATAAGGACTAGCATCGAAGGAGAATCCATTAATTTATTAATTTCTTGTCGTGTTTTTTGCGCTAGTCTTGCTTTTGCTTCTGAGTCTTGTTGCTGAATTTTTGCTAAGATACGTTCTTTATCATTACTAGATAGTTGCAAATCTAAATTTTCAACAGAATATCCGAATTTTGTTAACTCTTCTTGTCGATCTTCATTCAAACGAGTAGTTACAATAATCGTTAAAGGAAACTGAAGTTCATTAGCTAATAATTCTTTTACCAAGAAATCATCTCGAAATAAATCGTCCGCAAAAAAATAAAAATGTTGTCTTTGTCTCTGTTGAGAAAATGATTCTAAACTTTCTAACCAATCTTGCTTTTCTCGCTTTCTTTGTAAGACAATATAGCCATTATTAGATAGTTGATAAACCAACCACTTCATTAACGCAGTTTTTCCTTCACCAGGTATTCCTCGAATCAGCAAAAAGGAAATCCCTTTAGAAAAGGATAAATTTTTGGCTATTTCTAAAGCTTCTTCTTGTTGATCGCGATCTATATAATATCCTTTGGTAATCAAAGACCAATTTTTAGCAGCAGAGGGTAAGTTAAGTATTCTGACATCATCACCTTCTCGTCTCTGAAAAAATTCTCGATCTAATAAATCAAATTCTGAAGGGATCTTGTTTCTTATGTATTGCCAAGGATCTGATTTTTCTTGATTCTTTTCCCTTCTTTTGTTATCACATTCGCGATCAAACTGTTTTAAATTTTTCTTGCGATCTTTATCCCAAAGTTTAATTGTTCCTTCTTGAGTTTGTCCTTGTTGATTTTTAGGACGTTCTAGAATACCTAAAAAATTCTCTAAAAAGTTAATACTTGAATTGATTTGATCTGTAGTTAGTTTACGATCATATTTATTATTTTCTGTCAATTCTACTAGTGCTGAGATAGTAAAAGTAAGGATTAAACTATCTTGTGTGAGTTTAGCAGTTAAAGGTTTTCGCGATCGCTGACGCCATTCTGGTATTTCCTTTGCTTCAGCCAATAAAATTAAATCATCAAGTAATCTTCTTGCATTAGTTTCAACTATCTTCCCAGAACTATTATTACTCATGCTTGAGAAAATACAAAAATATAAAATTTTGTAACAACTTCAGGAAAACCAGAAGTAATCTAACTACCCCGAAGTTATTCAAAGCCATGTTCTAAAACTATTAGAAAGATTATACTAATTTCGGTTGCTTTGGTCTAGTAACCATAAGATTTGCTGTAACTGTAGAGTTTAAATGACTAAAATGCAGTTACATAAACAAGAGCAAAATTCTAATAAATGGTTTAATCGTTTACGTTGGTTATTTCTATTTGTGAAAATTATCGGCTGGCTTATTTGGCAAATTGTAAGGATTTTGGGGGAATAAATTTTAACTAAAACAGTAGGGGCGTAAATAAATACGTCCCCACACCATTACTTTGTTTGATTAGTCAAATATTAGCTAGAAATTATTCAATCCCTTCAATCTTGTCTTCTACTTCTTGATACAATTCGCGAAGGCGATCTAAATTCTTTTTGATGGTAAGGGAATATCTTTTTTGGCACTAGCATAAACAGCTTCAATCCAAAGTTCTCGTGCCTCTTCAATATTTAAAACACATTCTTCTAAAGTTTCTCCTTGTGTCATACATCCAGGTAAATCTGGAATCATTACTGTATAGCCTTCTTCTTGTGGATAAATAGAAATAGGATATTTTAAAGATAAATAGTATTCTAAAGGTTGACGTTCTAGTTTCTTATTTATTGTCATTTTGCCAATTTTCTAAATCCAATAACTTAATAACTTTTTCTATATAAGTTCTTTTAACTTTCTTGCCACCCTTTTTGGAACAATTACATCTCCTTGATCGTTTTCAAAAACGTGATGACTTCCTTTAACGCGAACTTCTTGATAGTCAAATGTTCTTAAGACATAGCTTATCTCTTCAAAACGAACTTCAGGAGGACGAGAAAGTAAATATTTAATTAGTTTTGCTATTTTACTCATTATAAATAAAATAAAGAGATGCAAAATTACATTGCACCTCCCAACTAAATTATTAACCTAAAATTAATTAATCAATACCTTCAATCTTGTCTTCCACTTCTTGATACAATTCACGCAATCTATCAAGGTTTTCTTCGCTGGTTTCCCAGTAACCACGACCATTAACTTCTAAAAGAGTACCAACAATCTTACGGAAAGAATTGGGATTCATATCCATAAGACGTTTGCACATTTCAGGATCGTCAATGAAGGTAGTATTAACATCTTCATAAACCCAGTTGTCTACTGCGTCGGCGGTAGCTGACCAACCCATAGTATTGACTAGACGCTTAGACAGTTCCCGTACACCTTCATAACCGTGACTAAGCATACCTTCATACCATTTGGGGTTGAGTAATTTAGTACGGGCATCTAGACGGACGGTTTCTGATAAAGTACGCACTTGAGCATTAGCGGTAGTGGTGTCGGCGATATATGCGGTAGGTTTTTTGCCATCATTTCGCAGGCTAGAGACAATTTTAGTGGGGTCAGAATCAAAGTAGTGAGAGACATCTGTTAAGGAAATCTCAGATGAGTCTAGGTTTTGGAAGGTAACATCCGCTTTCTTCAAGGAAGACTCAAATAGACCGCGATTTTCATCCATGACTCCTGGGTTATCAGAGTTGAAGGCAAAAGACTTACGGTTTAAGTACATATCCTGTAATTCTTTTTCTTCTTCCCAACTGCTGTTTTCAACTGCAAGGTTGATGTTAGAAGAATATGAACCAGAAGCGTTTGAGAATATCCGAGTTGCTGCTTGACGGACATTAATACCCATTTCCTCTGCTTGTTCTAAAGCGTTTTTACGCACAAAGTTCATTTCTATGGGTTCATCGGCTTCCGCTGCCATTTTGACACCCCGATCTAACAGGTTCATTTGGTTGATAAACAAGTCACGGAAAACTCCAGAACAGTTGACTACTACGTCGATACGAGGACGACCTAATTCTTCTAGGGGAATTAATTCGAGTTTGTTGACGCGACCCAAAGCATCTGGGACAGGACGTACACCAATCATCCACATAATCTGTGCTAGAGATTCACCGTAGGTTTTGATATTATCAGTACCCCAGAGAACACAAGCGATGCTTTCGGGATACTTACCGCCATTATCCAGCTTTTGACGCTCAATTAGACGATCTACGACAATTTTGGCTGATTTGACCGCAGCTAAGGTAGGAATAGACTGTGGATCGAGAGCGTGGATGTTTTTACCAGTCGGCAGGACATTGGGGTTGCGGATCGGATCACCACCAGGGCCAGGCATGACGTATTCGCCTTCCAAAGCCTGAAGTAAGCCACCCAGTTCGTTATCAGCGCATATCTGTTCTAAACAGAATTCTAGGAATTCAACCAGGGGTTTGAGAGCTTCAGTATCAATGTTTTTGTAACCATGCGCCTGTAAAGCTTCTAACCAAGGTGCTTTTTTGCCGATATTGAAGAAATTAAGCTTAGAAACCATTGATACTCTGCCATCAGCATCAATTTGAGCCTTGACGAGAGCAGATACCGCAGCGCGAGTTGCTTGGGTAATGTCTTGGAACAATTGAACATCCGCTAAAACACCGCGATCGTTATTAGCGTAAATCTCTTCGATATCTCGGTTAATGCTATTAGCAATAATGCGAGGTAGGGAAATAATGCCTTCTTCTTCACGATCAAGGTTAGAGATATTAACTAAAGTGGCGATCGCCTCTTCCGCAGTCGGCGGTTTACCAATGACGTGCAACCCACAGGGTAGTAAACGAGATTCGATTTCCATTAGTTTTTTATAAACTAAACCAATGATGGTATCCCGTTCGTCTTGGGTCATATCTTTGGCTGAATGATCAGGAAAAGCGATATCTTTATCGAGATTGCAAATCCGCGCCTGATCCATCACAGTATCAACGATTTGAATACCCCGTCCGCCATCTTTCAGGCTTTGATATGAACCTATTAGTTCACCTAGTTCTTTTAACCCTTTATATAAACCAGCGTTTTCCGCAGGTGGAGTTAAATAAGAGATAGTCGAAGCGTAACTACGGCGTTTAGCGATCGTCGCTTCTGAAGGGTTGTTGGCTGCGTAGTAATAGATATTGGGAATTGAACCAATCAAGCTATCAGGATAACAATCTCCAGACATACCCATTTGTTTACCTGGCATAAATTCCAGTGAACCATGAGTACCAAAATGTAAGACTGCATCTGCTTGCCAAACCTGTTCTAAGTAAGTGTAGTAAGCTGCAAAACCATGATGAGGAGAAGCTGAACGAGAAAATAATAAGCGCATCGGATCGCCTTCGTAACCAAAGGTAGGCTGTACACCGATAAAGACGTTACCAAATTCCTTCCCGTAAATTAACAGATTTTGTCCGTCACTATTGAGATGTCCTGGTGGTGGGCCCCAGTTTTCTTCTAACTTCACAGAATAGGGTGTCAGACGTTCATATTGTTCTACTGACATTCGATAGGCAATATTTAATTCAGGGGAAGCATACTGTGCTTGAGCATCATGAATTACCGCTTCCATTAATTCTTTGGGAGATTCAGGTAAGTCTTGAAGATCATAGCCGTTATCTCTCAAGCCTTTCATAGCCTCGTAAATTGAGCCAAAGACATCAAGATAAGCAGCAGTACCAACGTTACCTTTATCAGGAGGGAAACTAAAGACCGTGATCGCCACTTTTTTCTGTAGCTTCGGCTTTTTACGCAATCTACCCCATTTCATCGCTCGTCTAGCGATCGCTTCTACCCGATCTTGTAAAGCAATGGATTTACCAGTTGTGCCATCTCTACCAGAGGCAATAATTGGTTCGATCGCTCCGTCTAATTCAGGAATTGCAATCTGTAAGGCTACCTGTACAGGATGTAGACCTAGATCACTTTCTTCCCATTCTTCAGTGGTTTGAAATACCAAAGGTAAAGCTACCATATAGGGACGATTGAGGCGTTTTAAGGATTCAATTGCCTTGGGATGATCTTGTCTAGCTGGGCCACCTACTAAAGCAAAACCAGTTAGAGAAACGACTACATCTACTATTGCCTGATTTTGATTTTCCTGCCAAAAATAAGCATCTACTGGTTTGGAGAAATCTAAACCACCAGCAAAGACGGGGATAACTCTTGCACCCATACATTCAAGTTCCTGCACCATTGCCACATAATGAGCATTATCTTGAGTAACTAGATGAGTACGCTGCAATACTAAACCAACACAAGGAGCTAAAGGATCTTTAACATCTGAACCGATATCTGGGCGACTATTAAACCAATCAAAGTATTTTTGAACATCCTCAAACATCTTCGGTGCAAGGGGATGCCAAATACCCATATCTGGATAAACAATTGGTTCAGCGTATTTAAATTCTTTGTTCTGTTTATCTGGATAAACGTATTTATCCGAAAGCATTAATAAAAAGTTCTCTAGGTTATCTGCATTGCCACCCAACCAATATTGAAAGCTCAACATAAAGTTACGGGCATCTTGAGCTTTTTCTACAGGCAGATATTTCAATACTTTCGGTAAAGTCCGCAAAAGCTTGAGCATCGCATCCTGAAAAGAACTACCAGAATTTTCTTTACGCTTACGCATAAATTGCGCGATCGCACTCTTGGACTGTCCTAACTGTGCCATCGAAAAGCTACCCAGCTTATTCAGACGCATAACTTCAGGCATGGAAGGGAAGACTACCGCAGCATCTAAGTTATCTCGATGAGGTGTAACTGCTTCGACAACTTTCTGTGCCAAATCTTCGACAAATATTAAAGAGGCTATAAATATATTTGCCTGGGCAACATCATTTTTAAAATTATTATAGTTCTCCTCGTTTCTTAGCTCTTCAATTAAATAGCCATTAAGTTCAACGGCTAAATGGGGATTATTACTATTAATCGATCTAGCTGCTTCAGTCAGAGTACTTTGGTACTGAGGCTCTAGCACGACATAGACCACCCTGAGTAGATCACGTCCGTTAACGGCATCTGGTTTAACGTTACGAACGGTGGACTTGACCTGGGTGAACATATAACTTGACTCTCCTTAAAATAGTGGCGATTTGAACGGGTATTCAGGGTAAGCTCGCTCTTTACCTACCCAGCCAAAATTATTCTGTAAAGTATATTTATCAAAAAATGCTACTCAAAATCCGTCAAACACCTGATTTGACACAATTCGATAACAATAATTAAATATTACGTAACAAAGTTTAACAATTTAGGTGAGTAATTACTTCAATCTTGATTTACATTGTTTAACAATTAATATTTAACAAATTTAGTATGAAAATATTTTTAGCGATATTTGGTTGAGGAGATAGGGCGATCGCACTTATAAATATTAAAAAATCAAGAAAGTATGAGGATTCCTAATTTAGACTCTTGATAGAAATTCTCTATTTCCTCCGTGTGAGATTTAATTAAAGATTCAATCTCATTAGTCGTACAGTTACCAATCCGAATCCAAATAACTTTAGGTGGAAAACCTCTCAGTAAACTTAACTCGCTAAAATCAGAGTCTTTAGTCACTATTGTAAAGTTATTATCTAGTGCATATTGCCAAACAAGAGAATCCTCTACTGTATCTAGCTTTAGATTGAATAAATGGTTACTTTGGGGGTAAAGATCTGCAAGACGGTTAACCAAACGAGGTGACAAGTTATGGTCAAATAATAGCTTCATTTAGTGACCATTAATGTTTGTTGTTCTCGATCTGCTGCATAACTAAGACAAGCTAAAATATCTTCCCTAGTTAGATAAGGAAAATCTTCTAGTATTTCTTCATAAGTCATTCCCGCAGCTAAATAAGAAAGAACATCATAAACAGTGATTCGCATACCACGAATACAAGGTTTGCCACTTCGCTTTCCTGGTTCAATTGTAATAATATCTCGGTAATTCATAATTTATTTAATCAGGTTGCTAGTTATCTTTGTATTTTAACGGACAATATATAAGGCGATCGCTTATTCAGCCATAAACATCACAACACAAACAATTACCTGTAGTGCGATCGCTGTTCATAATATGCTTTAAATAAAGGGGTTACGATCTCTATTCTGTGTATGTTTTAAAATTGAATCAACTAAACAAACACTACTAAGCACTACTGCACTACTATTGTTCATGGACAGAATTTCTGTAAATCCCCAAATCCATTTTGGTAAACCTTGTATAGCAAGGACGCGCATCACCGTACAAAGTATTTTAGAATTAATTAATGAAGGATTATCTTTTGAAGTAATAGTTAAAGATTATTATCCCGATCTAGAAATTGAAGATGTTAAAGCTTGCGTACAGTATGCGATCGCCTTAATTGCTGCTGAAGATATTAATCTTGTATCTGCTTAAAAATCTTCAAACAACTAATAACTAGTTCCGATTCATTTAAAGATTTTGATTTTGTATCTTAAATTAACTCCTGTAATTTATTTGCAATATACATAAATGTATACAAAAGCCAACATAGTTAACTGGAACAGCCGAGCAAAATGCCATCATGAGTCTTGTGAAGTCAGAGATTTATTAGCTAAATTAACAAATGGACAAGGCACTCTCAAAGAAATTGAGACAAATCTCTTAGGTGACATCAAAGGAATGAAAATACTTCATCTAATGTGTCACAATGGCTTGGATTCAATTTCTCTGGCTTTGAAAGGGGCTAATGTCACAGCAGTCGATTTTAGCCAGGAATCTCTAAACTATGCTCAGAACTATGCAGCAACGCTAAATGTAACAGGAATTGAATTTATTTTAGGGGATATCCATTTTCACTTAGATTGCCTTGACAATAAATTTGATATCGTGTTCATGACATACGGTGTTCTTTGTTGGCTAAGTGACTTAAGCCAGGTTTTTACTAATGCTGCAAAATATCTAAAAAACCGAGGACAACTTTTATTGATAGATCATCATCCTTTTCTCGATTTATTATCATGTCAAGATACTGAATTAAAACTTACTGGACAATATTTTTACGATCCGCTTCCTGAAAAATGCATTTGCAACACGAGCTATATAGGTTCTAGTCAATTAGCAAATCCTATGACTTATCAATGGTCGCACAACATAGGAAACATAATTGAAATTTTAATTACGTCGGGATTTATCCTAGAGCATTTCAAAGAGTATCCTTGGATTCACTATCAAAAATATCCTTTCTTGGTGCAAAAAGAAGGAAGATATCAACTTCCAGAAAATATGACTCAAATCCCCATGCTTTTTAGTCTGTTAGCATCTTTAAAATAGCTTCATACAATAAACTATGCGATCGCATTATAAAATTTGATTAGTCTTCAGGTAAATCGCTAATACCTGTTAGATGTTCGATAATTACTTCTAATTTGGCATCCAAACGATTAAATCGGTGTTCAGTGTTTTGTTCCAAACTAGTAATTCGGGATTTTATTTCATCTAAATCTTCTTCAATAGCCTCAAAAGACATAGATATTCTTCCTCTCGGTTCAACATCTAGCTCAATAGTTTTCAATCGCTGCTGTAGATTGGAAATTTGTCTACTGTGTTCGTTTATTTTTTTATTCTGCTCGCGTTCTTGTTCGTTCATTAGTTATACTGCAATTAGGTTTTATTTTAGGGAGTCTTTAGGATTTTTGTTCTCAAGACTCTCTTTCTAGTTTATAGCAGTTGTAAACATAAGGCGATCGCAAGCGATGATCAAGAAAATCATTAGCTGAAAATTTGTTTGGCAGTCAGTTGAAGCTGAGGAAATAGTTTAGAAACTATCAACTGCTCCTCTTGATAGATATTTTCTTGATATATCCCCTGGTAATAGTACTGCGATCACTCTTAATCAATTTAAATATCTTGGTCTTGATCTTTGTTTATCGGAACAGTTTCTAATTCCCCAGTTACGGCTTCCTCATCGTTAATAGGTACTGGTTTGAAAGAAACTTTTGACTCTAACCAAGGTGTAAGTAAATTAGGAAGATTTTTTTTCAGCCAACGTAGAGCAATTATACGAGCTACTGGTTTGATATAACCTACTAGAATCTTCATTATTTTATTTAAAGTAGGATTTTGCAACTTCTGATTAGCGTAGTTAATTGAGCCTACATCAATCAGACAATCAATAATCAGTTTGAAAGCTACTTCTTCTCTTTCTAGCATTTGCTGTAACAACAAGTTGACATCGCGCATTCTTTCTTGTTTTTTCAGCTCTTCAGCAGCAATTAGTTTCGCTTTTAAAGCTTTATCAGGATAAGCCAGCATTTAACATTAAAATATTAAGATATTACTGCCATTATCTTATGGCTCTTTTTTTTAAAAGACTATAAGTAATAAGACAGAAATTTTAATTTTAACTGAGCAATAATTCTCTTAATTTCCTAGTAAATTTAAAGGTATCTGAATATATTTATTAGTCTCTTCAATAAACTGGGCGAGGTTGCGACGGGCTTTGGCCAGTATTTTGCCATTGACGTAAACTTCTTGAGTAGGATAGTTCTCTAATAACTCAATCAGAGAAATTAGGTTATCATCACTGGCAGAATTGACTAATGCTCCTCTTAAGGCTTTAACATTAGCTCGTTCAGATTTAGAACTTACAATAGTGCTGGTTTGGGATAAGACATATTCCCCTGGTGCAGTGTTGAGTAAGTCGTAAATTAGCTGAGTATTGGCAGGAAATTCTTGTGTTAATATCCAACGAATTACAAAAGGATTTTGTTTACTAAACTTTAAGAGAAAATCTAAGGATGAGGAAATTTCCCCCGTCTCAGCAAAATCTTGTAATTCTGAAAGCTCAACTGACTCGCTTGTTGCACCATAATTAAAGATGATTTTTTCCGAAGCAAATACTCGTTGGGGATTGATATTAATCACACTAACAGCAACCAACATGAAAATTCCAGTCTCCCGAAACCATTTATTGATGTTGCTGGCTAGCATTGTATTATCTCCCTGAGCCTATATATATAATCTACCCCTATTACTTAATTTTAGAATATGGCGTTTTCTTTCTAATTATGCGTCTGAAAAATTTATTGATTAATTATTCAACATTATGGTATTATAGTACTAATAAAGCTCAGGAATTACTTTATGAATAAACACTACATTCTTAACCTTAACCCAGAAGCTCGTGCTGATTGGGAGCGTTGTATTCTCAGAAATCCCATCACAGGAGAACGTCCTGATTTAACTACAGAAATAGCTAAAGAGTTAAATAATCAAGCAGGTTCTTATTTAATCAGAGTCAAGTTAGAAGTAGAAATTTTAGAACAAAGCTTGCCTAATCATAGTAATGCTTTTGAACTACCAACAGGAAAAAATTCTACTCTTATCAAATTAACCCATTCTGGAACGGCTAGGGTTACGTCTTGACCATTTAAATCTTCTGGCGATCGCGTGTTGTAATCGGTTGATAAAGATTAACTGAATACATCATAAAAGCTTTGAACGATAATCAGCCAGCACTCCACCATCTTCGCGAAGCAAGTGGTGGTTAGGGCGACGGACTTGGGTTGAGATTAATCTTCATGACCCTGATTTTGGATATATTGTTTAAGAATTTCTATTGGCGCACCACCAGCGGAAGTATATCCATACCCTCGTTTCCAAAATACTGGCTTCCAATAATATGGTTTAAGTTCAGTAGCAAACTCCTTTCTAATCTCTCTACTACTAATAGTTTTCAGGATATTAGTTAGCTTGCCAAGAGATATTCTAGGTGCAAGATCTACCAATAAATGAATATGGTCGCATTTCCCCAAGTCTGCTTTGCATTCTAATAGTTCCGAATCTTGAGTTTTACAAAGTCGAACAAACATCTCTTTTAGCCTAAATTCTATCCGCTCGTTAATCACCTCATGACGATATTTTGTGACAAACACTATATGAATAACATTGTACCCCAAACTATGATTATGAGGTTTTGGCTTAACCATAAATTTAAAACACTATGATATGATAATGTCATGGTAAAACAAAACATCCGAACAGACAAATGGACTCTTGTGGCAACTCAGGAGCAGAAAGAGTTGTTGCAATTTACTGTGTCTGAATTCAGATGTTTGGTTCGTTGTTTGGTTGGGGTGGTGTATACTCACTGGTCAACTATTGGCACGTCACAACCCAATGAGCAGATACTAGCGGTAGAAAGACTGATTCATGCTACTGCACTTAATCCATCTCCCAGATACCAATACTTTAATCGTCGGTTCTATAAATTCCCTAGTTATTATCGTCGTGGGGCAATTCAGTTTGCTGTAGGGCAAGTATCTAGCTTCAATACTAGATATAGAGAATGGCAGTCAGGAATTAGAACTCGTAAAACTGCACTTCCTCCAAAACTAAATGCAGACTGTGGTACATATCCACCTTTATACAAAGGGCAATGCGTTCGCTTTGCCGAAGACAATAACAGTGCAGCAATTAAAGTATTTACTGGCAGTGATTGGCTATGGACAACTGTAGGTATTACTGGGCATAGAAAACGCCATCTCAATCCCTTGAACCAACGTAAATCACCATATTTAATAGTGAATACTAAGAACTGCCATTTATCTGTACCATTTCAAATTAAAACCCCTAAAATCAAAGATACTGAATCAGTCTTAGCTGTGGATTTAGGAATTAATACCACTGCAATAGTTTCAATCGTTAACTTTGACGGCACTGTAAGCCATCGGGAGTTCATTCACCCTGGACGAGACATAGACCGCAGAGATAAGCGACTGAAGCGTATAAGCCATAAAGCATTTCTTACAGGTAAGTTACACCGAGGTTTTGCTCGTGGACTATACCGTAAAGCAGGTAATATTAACCTAGAAATCGGGCAAAAAGTATCTGCTCGGTTGGTCAAAATAGCTAAACAATACGGTGTCAAATATATTGTTTTTGAGCATCTAAAAGGTTGGCGACCAAAAGGAGGTAAGAAACGCTCTACCCTAAGACAACGATTTCATGGTTGGCTACATCGTCGTATAGTTAATCTAACTGAAATGAAGTGGTCAGAACTAGGTGGCAGTGTGGTTTTTGTTAATCCACGTGGTACTAGTAGCTATGCTTATGACGGCAGTGGAAAACTGAAAAGAAGTAGTAGTAACTACGAATTAGCCGTGTTTAGCAGTGGCAAGCAGTACAACTGCGATTTATCCGCCAGCTACAACATTGGCTCTAGATATATTCTTAAACTGCTGGGTGGAAACAGCCCACAGGATGACGATGGCAGAAGTACCTCGTCATCACCTAGAAGTCGGGTAACGCTTTCAATGTTGTGGGTCGCACCATTGATATTGTAGAGCAGATACTACCACTTCGCCCCAAGGCAAGTGGTAGAGACTTCATCTAAAGTTAATAAGTAGCTACAACAATCGCTTGAAGGAGTAACGTTGAATCATGAATCCCCTGAGTGTTGGCAATGTCGTTAGTGCAGGGTTACGTATTTATCGCGACAATTTTAAAAAATATTTTAAGTTGGCATTTTTTGGTTACTTGTGGATATTTGTGCCTGTGTATGGCTGGGCAAAGTATTCAGCGATGATGGGTTTGATTTCTCGCTTGGCATTTAGAGAAGTCTCTGAGCAACCAGAATCAGTAAAAGATGCTCAACGCCATATTAAACCAAAAATGTGGAATTTTTTGGCTGCTGGATTTTTAGTAGGTCTAATTTTTTTAGGGGCAGTAATTCCTTATTTTATAGTAGTCACAATTTTTTTTGGAATCATCGGAGCTATTTTGGGTCAATCTACTGCTGCCACAGGTATTATTATTCTATTGACAGTTGTTGCTATATTGTTATTTATTTTTGGCTTGATTTGGCTGATTTCTCGCTTATTTCTAGTTGAAATGCCTATAGCAGTGGAAGAAAACGCCAGTCCTATCAATGCCATCAGTAGAAGTTGGGAATTAACAAAAGGCTCTGTTGGTCGCATTCAATTAGTTGTATTTTTAGCTATTTTAATTAGCGCACCGATCGCAATTTTAATTAATGTAGTCAGCGTGATTTTACAATTTGCTATTGGTGCTGGATTAGAAAATACTCCTGGATTAGCAGCCTTGGGATCACTACTATATCTCGCTGTAATTATAGCTGGTGGGGCTTTGATGATTCCTTTTTGGCAGGCAATTAAAGCGGTTGTTTATTATGATTTACGGGTGCGTCGAGAAGGGATGGGGATTGATTTGAGAAAGTAGCAAGTCATTAAACATTTATCATTTATCAAAAATGTTTAATGTTTAATGTTCAATGTTCAATGAAATGCGAGTTACACTGATCTTGAGTACTTATGCGCTCAGGTAATCACCGATGAATATTTCTGATTTGGTGTCTTTTCTTCAGCAAAAAACTTGTTTTGCTAATTTGTCTGTAGAAGTTTTAAATGCGATCGCTTCTTTGTTATCGACACAAACTATTGCAGCCGATCAAGTTTTGATTACTGAGAATACTGAACCTGAAGGTTTATATATTATTGAATCAGGAAAAGCGAAGAGTGATAGTCAATTGGAGTCTCGTCAAAGTAGTTTATTGTCGGGAACAGTACTTAATTTGTATGCTCTATTATTGGAGCAACCAACCCAATATACAATTACAACTCTTACCTCAATTCAGGTTTTGTTTATTAATAGTTTAGATTTCAAAAACTTAGTTAAACAATATCCTGAAATTACTCAAGTTTTCTCTCAACAATTAGCTACAGAAGTTAAAGAATTATCAGCACAATTAATTTTTGAACAGGAACGTCAAGTAACTTTAAGACCTTATCTGGTTAGCAAAGCCAAACGAGGTGTAATTGGGAAAAGTCGTTATGCAACTAGACTGCGATCGCAAATTAAACAGGCTGCGGAAACTAGAGAATCGGTATTGCTATTTGGTGAACCAGGATTAGAAAAAGATAATTTAGCAGCTTTAATTCATTTTGGTTCAGCTACACGTCGAGAACCAATTATTAAAATAGATTGTGCCAAATTACAGACTAGTGGGGCAGAATTATTTGGTCGTAGTGGTGGAAAACCAGGCTTAATTGCTAGCCTTCAGTCAGGTACTTTAGTTCTTAATAATATTCATTTATTACCCTCGGAATTATTACCTGCGATCGCTAATTTAATTAAAACTAAGCAATATACTCCTGTGGTGCGTCCTGGAGGGGAAACTTCCCAACCAGAAACTTTGCAGGCGAGAATTATCGCTATTTCTGAGCAAACTATACCAGCGATCGATTCTGTCATTGATAATTTAATTAAAGTCCCTCCTCTAAGGGTACGTAAAGCCGATTTAGAAGAACAAATTAATTATTATTTAAATCTGATTGGCAAAAATAAATGTCTCCAGAAAACTCAAATAACTCCAGAAGCAATTAGAAATTTGCAAGCTTATGATTTTCCTAATAATCTAAGGGAATTAGAAAGTATTTTGGAACGAGCTTTAACTCAACTACAAGGTTGTGATGATATTACTGAAGAAGTTGTTTGGCAGTCACAAAGTAAAAAGAAACAATATCGCTTAAATCTGCTCAATAGATATCCTAAATTACGTTACTTTCTACGTAGTGATTGGTATCCTGACAGAATTAATTATGGTTTTACTTTTAGCTTTTTTGCTTTTATAGTATTAATTCTCTTTATTGCTCCTCAAAATCGTCAGTCAAACTTTGCTTTAAATATGTTTTGGGCTTGGTGGTGGCCTTTAGTTTTAATTAGTTTTCCCTTTGTTGGAAGACTTTGGTGTGCCGTTTGTCCCTTTATGATCTATGGCGAAATTACTCAAAAATTATCTTTAATTTTGTTTCCAAGACAGCTAAAAAGATGGCCTAGAAATGCTGCGGAACATTGGGGAGGCTGGTTTTTATTTGGTTTATTTGCCCTCATTTTACTCTGGGAAGAGCTTTGGGACTTAGAAAATACTGCTAGTCTTTCTGCCTGTTTACTATTATTAATTACCGCAGGCGCAATGATTTTTTCGGCAATTTTTGAACGCCGTTTTTGGTGTCGCTATCTTTGTCCCATTGGCGGTATGAATGGCTTATTTGCTAAACTTTCGATGACAGAATTACGAGCGCAACAAGGTACTTGTTCAGCAGAATGTACCACCTATCAATGTTACAAAGGCGGTGCAGCCAAGGGAGAAGGACAAGAAACCAACGGTTGTCCTTTATATTCCCATCCTGCACAGTTGACCGATAATCGTGATTGTGTACTGTGCATGACCTGTTTAAAAGCCTGTCCTCATCGCTCAGTTGAGTTTAATTTACGTCCTCCTGGAATTGAACTCTGGACAACTCATACTCCTCGTAGTTATGAAGTGGCTTTACTATTTTTATTGCTCAATGTCATTTTTCTCCATCGTTTACCTGAAATTTCAACACGCTTAGGATTAAACTTACACTTGGAGCAATTTGGTTATCATGCTGTGGTATCTGTCATTGCTTTAAGTCTACCAATCATCATTCCTCTACTTGCACAAAACGTAAACGAACTTGTAGGTAAATTTAACCATAAATATAAACCGCGCAGGTTTGTAGAAGTAGCTTACGGTTATTTACCATTGGTGCTGGCTGGTAATTTAGCTCATTATCTACGTTTGGGTTTAACAGAAGGAGGTAGAATACTACCCGTAACAATGGCAACCTTTGGCTTAGATGGTAATAGTTTACCCATATTGGTTGCTCACCCTGCGGTGATTGCTTTTTTACAGGGATGTTCTTTAATTTTTGGGGTACTTTTCTCGATTTTGTTGACTCAAAAGATTGCCCGTCAACCGTTTAAATATTTATTATCACAACATTTGGCTACTGTTATTTTAGCTGTAGCTATGTGGCAAGTAATTATTGGATTTTAATTAAGACTTGCTGATGAAATCTAAAATTTAATCATCTCCAGAAAGCTCAATTTTTAAACCGTACAATAAGGGTTTTAGCTTCATTATTGGAGATGTATTTTTTAATACTTAAGTTTTAAAATCTTGCTTTTCAAAGGTAAATTTCATTATAAAAAATTAATGTTTTTAACACCTAAATTATTAGTATGTTTTTTGTATAGTAAATTAACACAATGCAAACAATAAGTTTGTTTGTATTATAAGAAAGCGTATATAGTTAGTTTTTACTTGTAATTTTAAGTTTTTTCACAAAGCTAAGTTGTTATTTAGTAATGAAAATCCTAATTTTAGAAGCCAATCCTCATCAAGATCTTAAATTAGATAAAGAAATTAGAGAGCTTACAAAAGTTATAAATGAATCAAGCGATCACTATGAATTTCAAATTAAAGATGGTGCAGCAGTGCAAACTAATCAAATTCATAAGTTAATGTTGGAATTTGAAGACAAAGAACCTAAAGAAGATCCCATTATTGTTCACTTTTGCGGACATGGTACTGGAGAACAAGGATTGATTTTTGAAAATGAGAAGGGAGGAAGAGACTTAGTAAGTACCGAAACTCTGGCTAATTTCTTTGAACTATTTCAACACCGAATCGTTTGTGTGGTAATGAATGCTTGTTATTCTGACGTGCAAGCTGAGGCGATCAGCAAACATATCGATTATGTAATTGGCATGAATCAAGCAATCAGAGATGATGCTGCGATCGCTTTTTCGATTGGTTTTTATCGTGCTTTGGGTTATGGGAAATCCATCGAGAATGCTTATAAATTTGGCTGTAATGCTATCCAATTGGCAATTGAGGATGGTTCAAAAAATAGAGATGCGATCGCCCAAGAGGTGCGAAAGCTTGTATCCACTCCTGAAATTCCGAAAGCTACTCTCACTCAAGAACACTTAAAACCTGTTCTCAAAATTAATCTAATTGTCAAACACCCTAATACATTAATTGAAAGTTTAAAAAAGATTTTTGCCGAGAATAATATCGACGAACAAATAGCAAAAAGAACTTACCATAAATGTATTCCTAAAAATTGGTTTTACCAACCTGCCGATTCTCTGGAGAGAATATTTATCGATCTAGATGAGTTTCCTTATGAAAAAGATGAAGATAATCCAATTTTAAAATTTATTGTTCTGTTAATTAACGAACCTCAACTAGCCATAAAAATTAGAGAAAAACTCAGAAAATGGGGAGAATTTCATGTAGGAAATTTTAATTTAGATTTATCTAAGTTTAAAGAAATATGTGATCGTCCTTTGCCTCCTCCGCTTATTAATAGTAGATCTTACTTAATGATTCAGATTCGCTCTAGCCAGCAAAATTCCAATCGTTATTTTGTTGAAGCTTGGTTTATTCCTAATAGTTCTGTCTATAAAACTGATACTGGTTTTGGTTGTCATCGTTTACAGCTTGAAGGAGAAGAAAAAGTTTATTCATTAGCAGAAATACCAATTGTAATTAAAAAGTTACTTAACTTGAGTGGTGCTTATAGTCAGAATTCTACCGATCTGCCAATACTTGAGTTTTTTCTTAGTACCGAATTATTGAATCAAGATATTGATCGTTGGGAAATTGATGATGATGATAATTTGTGTGTTCCTATTGGTTTTCAGTATCAGGTAGTAGTTCGTTCTTATGAAAGACTGTTATTCAAATATCAGAAACATTTACCTGTATGGAAACAAAAATGGGACAATCTCAAGCAGTTTGGCGAAAGTATATGTGCTGAACTCTTTGTCAATGGTGATGAAGATTGGCGCAAACTTATGGTTCAGTTAGACTCAGAATCAGTTTTTGGAGTAATGCTAACTAAAACACCCGATCTTGGCACAGGTAGTCCGTTGTCAGTAATTCAACGTACTGCTACTCCTATAGCAGTTTGGACGAGAGCAGATTTAGAAAACATAGATTCTCAGCAAGAAATCAATGATTTACTACAATGTTTAGTCAAAAAACTACGTTCGGTAGTCAGAGAAAAACGTAAAAATGCTTTTCCTCAACCTCAAGATCAAGATCTAGGACATCATCTTTCTCTTTTATGGGAAGATCCCTACAGATTACCGCCCAAAATGGAGTATTCAGATTCTTAAAACTTATGAACACCTGGGAAATATTTCAAGGTAAACAAAAACCTCATAACGGTATCAGTCGTCTTCCAGAACCTCCTAGCTGGCGTAAATTCGGCAGTACGGATGTTGCTCACCAAGAACGTCATAGGAGAAAAGGTGAAACTTTTCAGGTGCGTTCAGAGGAAATAGAATTAGTTAACGCAGCACTATATTTACGTCGTCCTTTGTTAGTGACAGGCAAACCAGGAACAGGAAAAACCTCTTTAGCTTATACTATCGCCCACGAGTTAAAGTTAGGAGAAGTTCTGAAATGGTCGATTACTACCCAATCGACTTTACAGGAAGGATTATATAGTTACGATGCCATAGGTAGGCTACAGGAAATTCAACGAGAAGGCAAGAAAGACAACATTGAAGATATTGGTAAATATATCCAACTTGGGGCTTTAGGTACAGCATTATTCTCTTCAGATAAGCCTCGCGTGTTATTAATTGATGAAATTGACAAAAGTGATATTGACTTGCCTAACAACCTGCTTAATATATTTGAAGAGGGAGAATTTCAAATTCCCGAATTGAGTCGAATTGCCAAGCAATGTCTTAATATTGAAGTACAAACAGAAGATCGCCAAACCGTAACGATCAATCGTGGCTGGATTCGTTGTCAAGCTTTTCCCTGCGTTATTTTAACTAGTAATGGCGAACGAGATTTTCCACCAGCTTTTTTGCGTCGCTGCTTGCGATTGTCTATGAAAGAACCTTCTCCAGAAGAGTTAACCGAAATTGTTAAGGCTCATTTAGGAGAAGAAATCTTGCCTCAAGTAGAATTTTTAATTAAAGAATTTGTCAAAAAAAGAGGCAAAGGAGATTTGGCTACCGATCAATTACTCAATGCGATTTATCTGGTTACTCGCAGCAATTTTCCCACAGATGATCGTGATCGATGTCAAGATTTAGCAGAAAAAATTCTACAGTATTTAACTACCGATGCTTGAGCAGTTTATTAATGCTTTAAACGAAGCAGGATTGGATTTAGACGATCAAGACTTGGCGGATATCTTTTGGTTAGCGACTAAGATAGATAAATTGCCGAGTAAACCAGAACCTTTAACATCGATTGAACCCAAACCGAACCCACCTCCAAAACCAAATCCAAAGAAAGTTAATGACTCAAATAATATTCCCGAACAACTCCCAGACAAAGATCCCATTCCAGTTTATCCTGCGCCTTTCCCAAAAAATAATCCAGTTATTAGCTTACAACCTGGTAGCACACCTATAAAAGTTCCTGCTGCGACAGCTTTACCTCATTCTCTGGCTCTCGCTCGATCCTTACGTCCTTTGATGCGGAAAGTTCCTTCACTTAAAGAGAAAATAATAGATGAAGAAGCTACCGTCAAAAGAATTGCTGAAGAAAATATCTGGCTTCCTGCACTCAAACATTCTCCTACTCGTTGGTTAGAATTGGCTTTAGTAGTAGAAGAAAGCAATTCTGTAATTATTTGGCAACAAACGATCGCAGAATTACGTCAGCTACTAGGATGTCAGGGTGCATTTCGAGATGTTCGTACTTGGGGATTAAAAACAGATACGGAAGGAAATATGCAAGTTTTTGCCAGAGAAGGAACAAATGCTTCCAAGCAAAAACTCCGTAGTTACCGAGAGCTAATTGATCCTACTGGTAGACGTTTAATTTTGATAGTAACTGATTGTATTTCCTCTGCTTGGTATCAAGGTGCAATTTATCAATTACTGAGAGAATGGAGTAAAAATTGTCCTGTAACTATATTGCAATTACTTCCCGAAAAACTTTGGATGCGAACTGCGTTAGGTTTAGGTACAGCAGTACAATTGCGATCGCTCATTCCTGGTGTAGCCAATGCACAGTTATTAGTGGATGGTTTAGAACCTTGGGAAGAGGAAGAGCTTGATTTAGCTTCGACCCTGAAAATACCAGTTGTCACTCTAGAATCAAAACCCTTACATCTTTGGTCGCAAGTAATAGCTGGTGTGGGAAATGTTTCTACAGCAGGATTTGTAATTGAGTCAATAAATAGTTCAAACATACAACTATCTAACCAAACGCAACAACTATCAGCTTCCCATCGAGTAAGTCTTTTCCATGCTACTGCTTCTGGGATAGCGCGTAGATTAGCTGGATTAATGGCAGCAGCACCAGTTAGTTTCCCTGTGGTGCGTTTAATCCAAAAAACTATGCTACCTTGTTCAGAACAGGTTCATTTAGCAGAAGTATTTATGAGTGGATTGCTTGATCGCCTATCACCTGTTAGTCAAGAAAACAATCCCGACTATATACAATACGAATTTCATTCGGGGGTTCGAGAATTACTACTGCAATCTTTACCTAAAAGCGAATCCATTGATGTTATCCAACGCATTTCTGAATATGTTGCAGAAGGATTGGGTTTATCTGTTAAAGAGTTTCAAGCAGTTTTGATTGATCCCAAGTCTGGAGTAGATACAACTACCAAAGAAAAAGCACTACCTTTTGCAAGGATAACCGCTCAAGTTTTACGGAGATTAGGTGGTGAATATAGAAGGTTTGCTGAGAAAATAGAAGAAACTACTTTAGCTACAGAGAAAGAAATCAACTCTGGCTCTAGTGAATCAGTCGATCTCACTCGACTACAAGATTTTCTCTCAGCAAAAAGATGGCAAGATGCCGATCTCGAAACCACTAGACTGATTCTCCAAGCTGCTACTGCTACTCAAGGAAGGATAGATTGGTTAGATCTCGGCAATATGCATAAATTGCCTTGCGATCTCCTGAGAACTATCGATCAACTTTGGCTGAGTTATAGTCAAGGACGCTTTGGTTTTAGCGTTCAGAAACAGATTTATCTTAATATTGACGACAAGAGTAATACTAGAGAAAAAAATAAAGAATTATATGCTTATAGCCCCAAAATTTGGCAAGCTTTTGGCGATCGCATAGGATGGCTTAGAAGTGGTGACTGGATTAACGATCGAGATTTTACCTTTTCTCTTGATGCTCCAGAGGGACATCTACCTTCATGGATCGATTTGCTAAGACTGAATGTTTGGGGATATAGAAAAGGAAGAATTAACAGATTTCTCGCTCTTCTAAAGGAGTGTAATTTAGAGTGTGAAGCTGTCAATACAACAATTCAGCTACAAAAATTTGAATTTGAAGTAATCACTGTTGACCGCCGAGGCGAAACGATTAAAACCGAAACTAAATCTGCTCAATATTTCCCTGAAAATTTAGGTAATAATATCAATCTAGATATGGTGTATATACCTGGTGGTAAATTTGTAATGGGTGCGCCAGAATCGGAAAAAGGAAGTAGTTATAGCGAACGTCCCCGACATATCGTAACTATTCAAACCTTCTATATGGGTAAATACCCAATTACCCAAGCCCAATGGCAAGCAGTTGTACGAATGGAGAGAGTATTGCGAGACTTAAAGGTTAATCCTTCTAGATTTGAAGGGGATGATTTACCTGTGGAAAAAGTCAGTTGGTACGATGCAGTGGAATTTTGCGCTCGTTTATCTCGTCATACAGGCAGAGATTATCGCTTACCTTTTGAAGCAGAATGGGAATACGCTTGCCGTGCAGGGACAGCTACACCGTTTCATTTTGGAGCAACTATTACTGGCGAATTAGCTCATTATGATGGAACTGAGACTTATGCAGATGAACCAGCAGGGGAATATAGAAAAAAAACTGTTCCTGTAAAAAGCTTCTCTCCCAATATCTTTGGTTTATACAATATGCACGGTAATATCTGGGAATGGTGCGCCAATCTTTGGCATGAAAACTATCAAGGTGCGCCAGAAGATAGTCATATATGGGATGAGATAAAAAATAATTATTATTATCAAAAAAGCTCCGAGCATTTAGCAGAATTTCTTAAAGATGATCGCAATCGTGTTGTGCGCGGTGGCTCTTGGAACACTTCTTCTAGGTATTGCCGTTCTGCTTTTCGTGGTAGGTGTTATCCTGTCGTCACGAACTTCGACTACGGTTTTCGAGTAGTCTGCGACGTACCAATTAAGTTACAAACTTTTCAATTTGAAGTAGTTACTGTCAATTCTAAAGGAGAAGAAATCAAACGAGAAGCGCGTCAAGCTAGATATTTTAGAGAAAATCTCGATCGAGAAACTAGCCTAGACATGATTTCCATCCCTGGTGGCAAATTCATGATGGGATCTCCAAAAGAAGAAAAACACAGTAAAAATGATGAACGTCCTCAACATCAAGTTACTGTTCCATCTTTCTATATGAGCAAATATCCAATAACTCAAGCACAATGGCGAACAGTAGCTAAACTGTCTCCAGTGAATCGCCAGCTAAAACCAGATCCATCTTTTTTTAAAGGTAATAATCGACCAGTAGAACAAGTTAGCTGGTACGATGCCGTAGAATTTTGCGATCGCCTTTCCAGATATACAGGCAAAGAGTACAGATTACCTTCTGAAGCAGAATGGGAATATGCCTGTCGTGCAGGAACAATAACACCATTTTACTTTGGGGAGACGATTACCAGCGAATTAGCTAATTACCTTGCCAGTAACGCCTATATTAACGAACCCAAGGGAACGTATCGAAGAGAAATTACTCCCATAGGAAGTTTCCCTCCTAATAGTTTTGGTTTGTATGGTATGCACGGGAATGTCTGGGAGTGGTGCATGGATCATTGGCATAGAAACTATCATTGGCATGAAGATTGTCAGTCAATACCTCTAGATGGTAGTGCTTGGATCGATTTTGATGATGATAATCAAAGCAAACCTCGTTTGTTACGCGGTGGTTCTTGGTGCGACACTCCTGAAAATTGTCGTTCTGCTTGTCGCTATTTTGATAGACCTAATCTTACCCGTGAAATTATTGGTTTTCGTATTGTCTGCATCGTTTCTAAGACTACAAAATAAAAATACCCTTGTACTTTTCTACTCTCTTTCTCTAAGGTTAACTAAAATTAATACGAATAGTATTCTCCCAGTTTCATACCTTAATGGATTTTGTAGTTATTGACACTGAAGGAAATAGGCAGTTAAAAGAAATTGCGATTATTAGCAGTGACGGGAAATTAGTATACGAAGCTTTTAATCAAGAACACCCTCATTATCAAAAACGATTATTGCAAGACAAGCCATTAAAAAGAATATTACTAGATTTTTTAGCAATTACTCGTCATAAGTTGCTAGTATTTCATCATGCCCAACATGATCTACAGGTTTTAAATAACAGTTTCCGAAAGGCTAATTTACCCTGGAAAAATTTTCAACAGGTGCAATCTCAATGTACCGTCAAACTAGCTCAACAATGTTTTCCTGGCTATTATGCTTATTCCTTAGAGTACTTGGCTAAAAAACTCAATCTTAAAGTAGATCGTCAGTATTTTAATACTGGGCAAGCTCATACAGCTAGATATGATGCTTATTTTACCTATCAACTTTATTTAGCAATTAAGCAAAAAATGACTCCAACTCCCACACAAGTTAATCCTTTTGGTAGTAGTCGCGTTGACAATCCTTTTCAAAGTCATCCAGATAATAGTAATATTTATCACGCGCAATACAGAATTTTAGAAACGGTAATTGATGATATTAAATATGATTCTAATCATCAAAGTAAAGGAGTCGTAATTATTGGTGAACCTGGGACTGGTAAGACTCATTTAATTATGCGTTTGGCTAAACAAAGGTTAGCACTTAATCGTCTTTTGTTTATTCCCTGTCCTAACGATGCTAATACGATTAAATATCATACTTATAGTTGTATTTTAGAATCTTTAAATAAAAAGATACCAGGCACAAATTTTAATCAGCTAGAATATTTTTTAGCTAATACTTTTGTGGGAATTATTCAATCAATTAATAATCCGAATCAAAAAATTCAAAGTATTTTAGCTAATATCCAAAATAATCCTCTAAAACTTTATGAAATATTAGGTGGGGAAGGAACTCAAACTAGAAGAAATAACTGGGAGTCAATTGAACGAATTACTACTGATTGGTGGCTCAATAAATATGGTGCTGCGGGCTATGCACCTGAAATTATCAAAGGTATTGTTAAATTCTGTCGTTATACTGATTTTAGTTACAAACAATTAGTGAAAAAATGGTTAGCTGCGGATGAATTAGAACCAGAAGAATTAACTAAAGTTGGTTTAAGTAGTTGGCACAATGAAATTAGTAAAGAGGATTTTTCTTTAGAAGCGATCGCAGTTTTAGGCAGACTTTCTTTGTTAAATGAACCATTAATTATGGTTTTTGATCAACTGGAGATGTTAGGTTTAGAACATAATCGCAATATTTTGCTTAATTTTGGGGAAGCGATTAAAGAGATTTTTACCAGAGTTCCTCATAGTTTGATTATTTTGAATTTATTTCCTAACCGTTGGCAACAGGTACAACAAACTTTTGATGGTTCAATTATTGATCGTATTTCTCAATATCAAGTTTTACTAGAACAACCTACAAGTCAAGAAATCAAGGAGATTTTACAGTTAAAAGCAGCCGAAGTCCAAACAGATTTGGCTAGTTTATTTACAAATCAAGAGCTTGAGCAAATTATTAATCATAAACGTTCTATCCGTGCTGTTTTAAATAATGCAGCTGAATATTTTCGTTATAAATATAGAAATATCCCACTTCCTAATCCTCAAAATATTGATGTCGATAGTTCAGACTCAAGCTTGCCTTCAAAACAGATCTTATCAAGATTAGAAAAACTTGAATCTCAACAAAATAAATTAGAAAATTTACTACAAAATATTGCTCAGGCTTTTAATATTTTTGTAGATAATCAGGCTGAAGAAAATCATCAGAATACTTTAAAAGTAAGTACTGATCAATCATTGGAATCTACGACTACAATACCAAATTTAGAGCCAAAATCTTTACAAGAAAAAATTATCACTTATCTAGAAACTCAACAAGCAACTCTCGAACAAGAATATAGTGAAGCTGAAATCTTACTCGATGAAAAAGATGCTGGTAAACTCAAAGATATTATTCAAGCATTTAAAAACATTACTGATTTACAAATGGACGTTTTACCGAGTAAAAGAGTACTACCTCCTCATATAATTATCAGTAACAAGAATATTTGTATTGGCTTTATAAGTAGTTGTAAAGGTAGTAAATTTACTTCGAGAATTCAAAATTACAATGAATTTGTGGCTACTAAACAACAGCTTAAATTTATACTTTGGCGTGATGTCAGAAGCGATCGCATTAGTCAAAAGACCGTAGGCAGCCAAGCAATTGCTCAACTTAATAATACTAAAAATGGTGAGTTTAAGTTATTGCAACGCTCTGATCGACTAACTTTTGAGTTGATCTATCAGTTTATTAGTGATATCTATAATCAAGATTTAGAAATTGATTTAGATACAGAACTAAAACCTGCACTAGAAATATTAGCTGACTATTTTAAAGAATATTGGCTTATGAAAATCTTTAAATCGATAAATCAGTAATCTCAAAAAAGCTCTTAGCTTTTAGGCAGATACACTATCAAATCTCAGTTTAGAGAGTAAGCCTTAACTATCACCTTGATTATCTTCTGTTTCCCCGACTTTGGGAACAATATCTGGACGTGTAGCATCTTCCCAGCCCGCAGGACGTTTGGAATTGTACCAAGCGATTGAACCTATGGATACAGCAGCAATAAAGCCAACTACATATACAGCAACGAAATAAGTTGGGAATTCCCCTACTACTGCAAATAACAATGTCATATCGAAATAATAAATAATTTTATAATTAACATTTTGTAATAATACCAGAAGTTTTGTTAACTAGTGACAACAAAATCTGAATTTGGTCTATTTTTCTGTTAACTCTAAAGCTTTTCGGTTGACCAAGAGCCTAAACTAGCGATCACTAAAGGAATAGCCACTAAACATAATTTTAAGAGCCAAGGAGCGCATAACAACGTCACTAAAGAAAAGGTTAACGACGTAAATCTTGTTGCAGCCCTAAATACATCATCTTGGATTTGATAACTAATATATAGAGCGATCGCTGCGAGCAATAAAGTTACTAATGAAATGGCAAGCATTGGTTTTTTCCTCTTATTTTGCTTAGATGATGGTGCTTTTATCTATTTTTTACAATCGATTATTGGCTTAATCCTAATATTTTAGGATTAACTCTCACAATATAAGCACTTACTAAGCATATTCATTAAGATATTATAACTTTCATTTTTTTTGTCAATCTTCTCATTATACTAAATCCTATTTAGATAGATTACTTAAATTTTATTTGAGTAAGGCAAAAGGCTCTAAAATCAATCATTAATGTTAATAATTGATGACAAATTAAGCGATCGCTAATTTTTCCAGAAAATAAAAAAAGCCATAAGCGAGGGCTACGAATAGGGTTTTAGACCCTTATTTAGCTTAATAGCTTAGAACTTATAGCTTATAGCTTATAGCTTATAGCTGGATAAAAGAATATTTTTTTAAAATACCCAAAATATCATAAGGTAAATATTGCCTATTTTTAGAAGCAAGAGCAATTTATGAGCCGTCTAGCCCTTTTAAGCGTTTCCGATAAAACTGGGATTGTTGATCTCGCCCGTCAGTTAGTAGAAAAGCTCCAGTTTGAAATTATTAGTAGTGGTGGTACAGCTAAGACTCTAGAAGCTGCTGGGATTAAGGTAGTCAAGGTCAGTGACTATACAGGTTCACCAGAGATTTTAGGAGGTAGAGTTAAAACTTTGCATCCCCGTATTCATGGAGGAATTTTAGCTCGTAGGGATTTAGCAGTAGATCAGAGTGATTTGGAAGCTAATCAGATTCGCCCTCTGGATTTGGTAGTAGTGAATCTTTATCCATTTGAGCAAACAATATCCCAATTTAATGCCACTATAGCAGAAGCGATCGAAAAAATCGACATTGGTGGCCCAACTTTAATTCGCGCAGCAGCCAAGAATTTTAAATATTTGACTGTTTTATCAAATCCTAGTCAGTACAGTGAGTATTTAGCAGAATATGAATCTAACGGCGAGATATCTTTAGAATTTCGTCAACAGATGGCTGGATATGCCTTCGCCCACACTAATAGTTACGATCGCGCTATCTCTGCTTATTTTGCCAATCTTAATCAGTCGGAAGCATTAGGAGATACCTATAACATTACTGGTACTAAAGTGCAGTCCTTACGTTACGGTGAAAATCCCCATCAATCCGCAGCCTGGTATCAAACTGGCACAGTAGCATCGGGTTGGGCAGCAGCAACTAAATTACAAGGTAAAGAGCTAAGTTATAACAATTTAGTTGATTTAGAGGCAGCAAGACGAATTATTACGGAATTTGACCCTAGTGAACCAGCAGCAGCAATACTAAAACATACTAACCCTTGTGGTGCAGCCGTCGGTAGTACTTTAGCAGCAGCCTATGAAAAAGCTTTTAATGCTGATTCTGTCTCGGCTTTTGGTGGTATTGTGGCATTAAACCAACCGATTGATGCTGCCACAGCCGAAGCTTTAACTAAAACCTTTTTAGAATGTGTTGTCGCCCCTGGTTGTGACCAAGAAGCCAAAGCAATCTTACAAGCTAAGTCTAAATTAAGAATATTAATACTACCTGATTTAGCTACAGGGCAGAAAGAAACCATTAAAGCGATCGCAGGTGGGTTTTTAGTTCAAGCTAGCGATGACCAAATTGAAAACCCTCAAGACTGGCAAATTGTTACTGAGAAGCAGCCTAACCCTGAACAACTTGCAGAAATGCTATTTGCTCAAAAATTAGTCAAGCACGTAAAATCTAATGCTATCTTAGTTAGTCGCGATCGCACTACTATCGGTATTGGTGCAGGACAAATGAATCGTGTTGGCGCAGTTAAAATCGCCCTCGAACAAGCAGGAGAGAAAGCCCAAGGAGGAGTCTTAGCTAGTGATGGTTTCTTTCCTTTTGATGATTCGGTACGTACTGCTGCTGCTGCGGGAATTACTGCTATTATTCAACCAGGAGGTTCAATTCGCGATCAGGATTCGATTAAGGCAGCTAATGAGTTGGGTATAGTTATGGTTTTAAGTGGAACTCGTCACTTCCTACATTAAAAATTCAAAACAATTACTAATTCAATACGATGTCCTAAATGATATAATTTCAAGTTTGAGATTAAAATTATGATGATTATGAGGACAGTTTTTGTTATCAAACCATAAATTAATTTAATTGCCGAAATAGCTTCTGACTATTTTAGTTATTAAACTATAACTATTTTAAGCGATACTAAAAATACTCAGTCATCATAAATTTAAATTTCATTGAAGACTTGCTAAATTCGGTTGTTTGCTACAAAGCTATAATAAAAAGCTCAACAGCAATTAGCTGAACAAGACAACTCTTATAACTGTCGTAATCAAATTTGGAGGATGATTTTTAATGACCCAAGTGGTTGTTGGACAAAACGAAAACATAGAATCTGCACTACGTCGATTTAAACGTCAAGTATCTAAAGCAGGTATCTTTGCTGATATAAAACGTCGTCGTCACTACGAAACACCAATTGAAAAACGCAAACGTAAAGCAATTGCCCGTCGTAAAAAACGTTATCGTTAAATTAATTAATAATTTCGTTTACTAAGTTACGTATAGATAATGCTAATTCATCTCACATAGCCACAGATGGGCAGAAATATATAATCACCAACGTAGATGAGAAGGCGGTATCATTCTATTTTCAATTATTAGCGATCGCTCTTTAAAATCATACAGTTGCGATCGCTTTTACTTATTTTGTTATAAATTTTTGTTCGGAGTATCTAATATTAAATGCCAAAACCAACCTAATAGTAATTAAATCGTGGATTTAATACCAGTTATCGACAACCGAGAGTATGTAGTATTTGACAACAATTTTACTGTTGTGCAGTTTTCAGCCACAATTCAACAATATGCTGACCAAACTATTGCTGTAGGTGAAGATATCAGAATAGGTTTTCCTGAAATAGTTGGTTTAGAGTCAATCTGCCAAGAAATACTGTCAGGTGAACAAACAAGCTTTATTTTAGAAAGTATTAGTCGTAATCAAAACCCCGAAATTACTTTATATTTTAATTTACATATCCAGTCTTTCCAAGAGTATTTATTTATTTTGCTAGAAGATGTTACTGAGTTAGTACTACTCAGACAGTCATCAATGCAAAAGCTCAATGAGACAGAAGTTACTCTCAATAAATTACAAAGATTTGAATATTGCACTAATAAAATTATAGCGTCTATGAAAGACGTTCTATTGATTACCACCCCCAAAGGAAAAATTGAACGAGTCAATAAATCAACTACAGAATTATTAGGATATAAAAAATATCAGTTACTTAATAAATCAATAGATAAGATTATCCAAGACCCAAATTTTAATCATCAACAAATATACGATTTTTTATTATCATCTCAGGATAGTGTCAGTAAAATAGAAGTGAATTTTGAAAATCAAAAGCAGCAAATAATTCAAATAGAATTTGATTGTTTTATTGCCCCTACAGAAATTACTGATTTTTACAACTGTGTCTATATTGGTAGAGATATTACAGCTAGAAAACAAGCAGAACTAGAAATGCGTAAATCTCTAGAGAAAGAAAAAGAATTACGACAATTAAAATCGGGATTTATTTCCATGGCTTCTCATGAATTTCGTAATCCCTTGAGTAGTATTTTACTTTGTGTACAAAATTTAATGGATGAAACTAATTTGGCTACTGCTGATCGCCAATTTTATTTACAATCAATTCAAGATGCTGCATTAAATATGAGTTCTTTATTAGAAGATGTACTAACTTTAAGTAAAGTAGAATCAGGTAAACAAAAACTAAAACTAGAACCACTCAATTTACGTAATTTTTGTCTACAGATAATTCAAGAATTAACAGCCATTTATGCTGATCGAATAATTAACTTTGATTATCAAGTTACAATAAATCCCCTTTATCTTGACCCTAAAAATTTACGTCATATATTAAGCAATTTACTGTCTAATGCTTTAAAATACTCCTCTACAGGTAAGACTGTAGACTTGATTATCACCTATGTTAAGGCTTCTGCATCTATTATCATTGAAATAAGCGATCGCGGTATCGGTATTCCTCAAGCATCACAAAAACATATATTTGAATCTTTTTATCGTGCTAGTAATGTTGATAATACTCCTGGTACGGGTTTGGGATTATCTATTGTCAAGAAAGCAGTAGAATTACATCAAGGTTCAATAACTATTAAGAGTAAAATAAATCAAGGTACTACGATTAAAGTTAAATTACCAATTCAAGTTTAAATTTAAGTATTTTGATAGACTGTAAACTATTAGATATTTATTTAGTTTGAGAAGAAATCAATTATGAACGAGATCACCAAAGCAGAAATGCGTAAAAGGCTTGGTAACATCACAAAATTACAAGAAATTTTATTTGGTGAACAGGTAGAAGCGTATAATCAGAAATTTAAGCAATATAATCACAGACTCAATCAACTTGAGAATAGTCAGCACAAATTTCAATTGGTTATGGAAGAACGCTTCCAACAGTTAGAAACCAAAATACTGCATCAAATAAATTCTCTTGCAAATTCTTTAGAAAAAAAAATTAAATATCTCGATTTGACTACTAAAGAAGAACATCAAAAAATTCAACAAGAGCTAGATATTATCTCTCAACATAATTATGATAATATCGACTTTTTACAAAATAGCCTCAATGCCCATGCTAGTAGTTTGAAAACCGAAATCACTCAGTCAAAAACCGCTTTAGATCGAGACTTACAACTTCTCAAACAGCAAGTATTTAGTCAATTAGACTCTAATCTTTCAGAACTATCAACAGCTAAAGTTTCTCGTAGCGATTTATCAGAAATTTTATTTGAATTGTGTCTCAAATTAAAAGAATCAGGTGACGACTTCAATATAGCAGACAATCAAGATCAGCAAAAATTGAAAGCTCAAACTAATCAAGATCATGTTGATCTAATACTGCCAGAAAAAAAACCAATAGCCAGTGAACAGTAATGAGTAATGAGTTATATATAGGTTAATTAATCCTAGTACGTAATTATTAGTAATCAGTAATTACTCATCAATTGTCATAAAAAATAACTTTTAATTCAGCCAAGGCGTTAAATGATAGTGCTTTGGCTGATTTTTTAGACATTAATGAGTCAAATATTTAATTATAATAAATATATGGCAATTTATGAGCATTTTCCAACATAGTTAACTTTACTGTTATCGAATATAGAAATTATTAATAATTATATCTTGGACTTGACTTATGAAGGGATCTAGTGTGGTAATTTATCTGGTTGGATTCTTGGCTTTATTTACAACTAAATCAGCGATGTCTATGCCTAACGGCAGCTTCGCAACGGCTAGCTTCGCGAACAGCTATGCCTACGGCAGCTACGCAAACGCTGCGCCGAAGGCGATTCCCCTCAGTCCTACGGACTTGCTCCGCAAGCGGGTACGCTACGCGATCGCTTTGGATAAAGGACAAAGTAGCCTAAACTCTTCTAAGAATCAAAGCACTATTGTTGCTCAAGAAACTAACATAAATATATTTAATAGTTGTGAGCCAATATCCAAGCAAATTTCATCATCACCTAGTGCAATAAATAATTTAAAAAATACTAGTAAAACTGACAATAATCAGCATATAGCTAAACAAAAAGATTCTAATACAGAACCAACTCAAGCGAGTTTTTGGTGGGCAGTAGAACAGTTTGATCCCTTTGGTGGAAAATTAATTCAGAATTGGTTTGCTTCCCCAAAAAAACAGCAGATCAATTTAACTGTTAATTGGCAATTATGGACTCTGCTAGACTATTTGGGGCGTTATCGTTTTGTTAATCAATTTGGTACAATAGCCAGAAAATATGGCTACAGTCTCAATATTTTTAATCAAAAAGAACAGTGCTTAGGATCTTATAAATACAATTCTGTAAGTAATCCTCCCAAATGGGAACTTTATCTAGAAAAGCTAGGACGAGATAGCTTAGAAGTTGAACCTGCACCAATTATACGAAAAGATGATGTTTAAGTTGATAAGCTGTTACGCACTTAAGTTATATAAAGAAGTTAGGAGTCAGGAGTCAGGAGTCAGGTAGGGGAGCCGTAAGTTTGGCGACGTACAGGAGTCAGGAGTCTGAAGGAAGATGGAGAGGTAGAGGGGTAGTGAAATAATACTGCAATAATTCCAATAACTCCACTACTCCACCACTCCACTACTTTAATTACTTCCTACTTCCTATTACCCCCTTAACTTGTCACGAATGAAGTTACCCCAGAAGCCGAGAGAATTTTCTCTAACTTTCTTCCTGGTTATTTTGTCGTTCTAGGGTTTCGATCGCAGCATTAATTGCAGCCAAGCGTGTTTCTAGATCGTCCCGCATGAACTTAAGAAACTTGAGTCGGTGTTGTCTCCAACTTGCAGGTGAGCATGATTCAGGGTTAAAACAAGATTTATACCAAGGAAAAAACATTTTTGAATCTCCAAATAAACAGGTTGCTGTACTTTTACTTTAAAAGAATCGCTATAGGTTTGGTTGTTTCTCTAGTAATGCTAACTGTAATTTTTCCGCCAATATTCTGACATTAGGTTCTTGCAAGATTTCCAAATGCTCTCCAGGTACATCATCAATAGATAAACCAGAAAGAGCTAGCTTTTCCCAATCCAATTTAGAGTCCATATCGTCGGCTGCACGAAACAGATTAATTGAGCCTGGATATGGCTGAATTACATAGTTTTTATTAATTTTTTGATGTTCGCGAGTAAGCTGAATATATTCGGCACGATCATAATTACGGCTAGTTTTGTCAGCAAAATTCTCTTTGATCCAGTTAATTCGATAAAGATTAGATCTGGTAAGGTGCATCGCTAAATCTAATCGCCATTTAACTCGCTCTAAAATATGGCTGATACCTTTGGTACGAATTTTGTGAAGATGACCCAAGAAACGCTGTTGTAGAGGCAGATCTTTGCGAACTGCATTTTGAGAGGGACAAAAAGTGTCTACCAAACCTAAAAACTTAACTTCATGCCCCAAAGATACCAATTTTTGAGCTATTTCATAAGCAATAACTCCTCCAAAAGATACCCCCATTAAATAATAAGGGCCTTGAGGCTGTATTTTTAGTAGTTCTTCAGTATAATAAGTTGCCAAAGCTAAGATATCCCTGGGATGAGGCTTATTCGGGTCATTATTCAAAAATGATGATAATCCATGCAAGCCAATATCTTCACTCAAATATTTAGCTAGGGGGCGATAGAATTCTAATCCGTAGCCTAAATTATGAATCCCAAATAAAATTAAGTCAGAATTACCCTGTTTAATTGGCACAAAGCTTTGAGGTTGAGAACTATTTTGCTCTTGACGAATTAGGGTAGCCAAATTTTCTAAAGTTGCTGCTTGAAAAACATTAGCAACGGAAATTGACTGTTGATATTTATGTTTAATTTCAGTGACTAGACGTGCTGCTAATAAAGAATTACCACCTAATTCAATAAAGTTATCTTGAAGGCTAATAGATTTAACCCCTAAAATCTCTTGTAATAGTTGTAAAATCTCTGATTCCAAGCGATCGCGAGGTGCAATTATTGGTGCTGTTGCTCGTTCTAAATTGCTAGCAGCCAAAGCACGATAATCTATTTTGCCACTCGTAGTTAAGGGAAAAGTCTCCATAAAAATAAAACTGCCTGGAATCATATAGAAAGGCAGTTTCTCTTGTAGATAATTACGGAGTTGTTCTACGGTTGGTTGCTTACTTTTACTTGGCACTATGTAAGCTGCTAAAGTTTCTCCCAGTTTGTTTTCTCGCACCACTATGGCAGTTTCTTGAACTAAAGGGGATTGAGATAATACAGCTTCGATTTCTCCCAGTTCAATCCGCAGGCCTTGAATATTGACTTGACGGTCGATCCGACCTAAAAATTGAATCGAACCATCAGCTAAATAACGTCCTAAGTCCCCTGTTTTATAGAGACGTTCTCCAGGCATATAAGGGTTAGCCACAAAACGTTTGGCAGTTAATTCAGGTCGATTAAGATAGCCTTTAGCAACTCCTTTACCACTAATATGAATTTCGGCTGCTACCCCTACAGACACTGGTTGTAAATCTTGATCCAAAAGATAGACTCTCATGTTTGATATGGGACGACCTACAGGCAAAGACTTATCATGGCAGTCAATTTGCTCAGGGATTTTATAAACAGTTACAACTCCCGTACCTTCTGTTTGACCGTAAATATTAGCGAGTTGGACTTCAGGCTTAAATGTCTCGCGCCAACACTGATAGATTTCTGGGGTTACTTGTTCCCCTCCTGCTGCTACTAATCGTACTTGATTGTCTAATAAATCTTGGCGGTAATCTTTAGTTTGTTGTTCTAAAATTCCAGCGAAATTACGCCAAAAAGAAGGAACATGATCTACGATTGTTACCCTAGAATCTTTGATTAGTTGCAGTAATTGGAGAGGATTACGGGTTTCTTGGGCGGTAACAATCAAGACACTTGCGCCCTGAGCTAAAGGCATCAGTAATTGTCGAGCGGAAACAATTAGGGCAATTGAACCACGATGAAGATAGATATCTTTGGGGGTGATGTCGAAAGCTAACTGCAAAGAGTGAGCATAATGACTAAGATTCCCGTGAGTTAGCATGACTCCTTTGGGTTTACCTGTAGAGCCTGAAGTGTAAACAATATGAGCTAAAGCTTCGCTATTGACAGTCTCATTTAAATTAGTTTCAGGCTGTTGAGCAATCTGATCCCAATCTCGGTCAATACAGATAGTTTGCTCAATTTGAGTGGGTAATTTGTCTAATAAGCTTGCTTGAGTTAATAATACTTTTACCTGAGCATCTTCGAGAATAAAAGCTAGTCGGGCAATAGGATTACTAAGATCTAAGGGTACATAAGCTCCACCTGCCTTGAGAATTGCCAAGACTCCCACCACCATAGCTAGCGATCGCTCGATACACAAACCAACTAATGATTCTTTAGTAACCCCCACAGATTTTAAGTAATGAGCTAACTGGTTAGCTTGGGCATTTAATTCACCGTAGGTTAACTGTTGTCCTTGACAAATAATTGCCACTGCTTGAGGATTATTTTGAACTTGGGTTTCAAATAGCTCATATATAGGTTGTTCTGCCGATACTGTTTGAGTTTGACTCCACGATGATCTATTTTTTGGTTGAAACATACCAAGCAACATGAATATATAAATACAAATATAAATATAAATATATATCTGTTTTTTAGTTATTTTTTGTTTATATTTAACAATTTGATACAGAATCTTACAGTAGCATCGATAAAGACTATGTATTCATCATTATGCCTAACAATACTAATAATTATGCGTAAATTAACTACTAACATAAGTTGCTACTTACAATTGTTAGAAGTCATACTAAATCCGATTGGTAAAAGTATCTTTTAACATAAAAAAACGCATCTTCTTTTTTCTCATTACATACTGGAAAAAGATTTCGCGCTTTGATGGAAAAGCACGGTTAGATGCGTTGCTTTAATATTTATAAATGTTTAAGAAATTTTATACTACTCTTCAGAATCACTATCGTCGTCAAAATCTGAGCTATCGCCAGAAAAAGAATTAGCCGAGACAGTAAGACCTTCGCTCAACTTTTGTTTAACTAGTTTTTCGACTTCTGCTGCCATTTCAGGGTTTTCTAGGAGGTAGTTAATCGTATTGTCTCTACCTTGACCGATATTATCGCCATTGTAGCTATACCACGCACCTTTACGACTGATAATATCAGCATCCTCCGCTAAATCCAAAAGACAGCCAATATTAGAGATTCCTTTACCAAAAATAATATCAAATTCAGCAATGCGGAACGGTGGAGCAACTTTATTTTTTGCTACCTTAACTTTCGCACGAATACCGTACATACCTTCGTTGCCTTTCTTTAAAGTTTGGACACGACGGATATCTAAACGAACTGAACAATAAAATTTGAGCGCATTACCACCTGTGGTTACTTCTGGGTTACCATAACTAATCCCTATTTTTTGGCGTAGTTGGTTCAGAAATATCACTGTTGCTCCCGATTTACCAATATTGCCAGCAATTTTTCTGAGAGCTTTACTCATCAAACGAGCTTGTAAACCTACTTGATTATCGCCCATTTCTCCTTCAATTTCGGCTCTGGGAGTTAAGGCTGCCACAGAGTCTATTACTACTAAATCTACTGCTGCCGATCGCACTAGCTGATCAACAATTTCTAACCCTGATTCGCCATTATCTGGTTGAGCTACTAGTAAGTTTTCGATATCTACTCCCAAAGCTCCTGCATAGGTAGGATCTAAGGCGTGTTCGGCATCTACAAAAGCTGCTACTCCTCCTGCTTTCTGAGTTTCCGCGATCGCGTGTAAGGCTAAAGTGGTTTTTCCCGAACTTTCTGGCCCATAGATTTCAATAATTCTACCTTTGGGCAATCCTCCACCCAAAGCCACATCTAAGGTTAACGCTCCACTGGGAATTGTTTCTACCCTCATTTGAGCAGCATCCCCCAGGCGCATAATTGCACCCTTACCAAAGTTACGCTCGATTTGTTTTAAAACTAAGTTAAGAGCTTTATCTTTATCAGAATTGTTAGCGGTATTTGCAGTATTTGTGGTATTTGCGCTTCTTGCCATGAATGCCTCAATCAATAGAGTAAAAGAATAAATTTTATGCTAACTGTCTTTTTATTTTCTCATTAGTTGACAAAAAAATCAACATTATTTTTAATACCTAACATCACATTAACTAAACCTCGTCTAGTTTGAAAAGATGGTAACTGTTCGTAACCATTCAGTCATCTTGATTGATTTTTAACTTATTAATACAAATTGAATTATCATCTGTAACAGAGATAATTCCCTGACGACGTAGCTTACCCATAAGTCTTGTTACCGTAACTCTTGTAGAGCCGATCGCGCTACCAATTTGAGCATGGGTTAATGTATAAGGTAAACAGCAAATTTGTTCTTGATTTTCTCCATATTCTTCTATCAATAGGGTCAAAAAACTCACAAGACGGTCGATAGTTCTTCTCTGACCCAAAGCACTGAGCCACAATAGTTTACGTTGATGTTGATCGCGAAAAGCTTCGTATATTTCCTGCCGAAAATCTAACCAATTATCTAAATCCTGCCAATAAAGCCAAATTACCTGAGTATAATCAACATGGGCATAAGCGTGAAGACTAAAAGCAGATTGATTAACAATTTCAAAAGGTCTACCTGCACCGACAAAACCTAAAAATGCCTCTTCTAAATCCTCGGTTTCCATTGTATTTGGTGCAATTGTTGAACTACCAAGATGCTGATTTTGAGTTTTACTAACTAAACGTACTGCACCTTGATTAACAAGGTAAATCAATTGGGGACGAGTTGGGATTTGTTCATCTTTCCGAAAAATGCGATCGCGATAGTGGATTTGCGCCCAGTCAATAATATTTTGCCAGGTCAAAGATGGGCCAGATGCCTCGGACGAGTTTGCAGAAAATTCCATAGATTAGGAGGCAAAATAAGATATCAATGCATATTTGATTTTACATGGATAACAATGTATCAAAAAATACTTTTTCACATAACTTTTTTAAAGTTCGATTTACTCAAGAACAGACTTCTATTTCCGTAAAAAGTCTATTAGCAAAAAAGCTACTACAAACTCTTAATTTATATCAACAAAAGTTGCATCTCCAACTTGATCTTAAGTTTTTTTCGACAATCATCAACGAGAAAATAATGCTTTCTAGCTCTGAGCAACAAATATTTTCCTCAGCAAATCAGAGCAATCAAATTTCATCTAAACTATACATAACGCCAATTGTATATACTTCGCCTATCGCATTAGTTCTCGCTAAGTACTTATTACTTTCTCCAGTAATAATTGCAGAAAATCTAGTTAAATTATTAACACTAAACCAAAATAATAGTTTATCTGAACTAGGTTTACAGTTAGAAATTGAGATAGTTCCTTCTGGTTGGCTTAACTTTTATTTAGACTCTACAAGTTTAACTAACTGGTTAAAACAAGTAGTATTTTTTTTAGCAACACAGCCTCCTGTGGCTGTTAATGTAAATCAAGCTAACTCTACAGATACTCAGCTAAAAGAGTTCAGTAATTTAATACCTCTACAATATGCTCATGCTCGTTGTTGCTCTTTGTTGCGCTTGGGAGCAAGAGGCAAATTAATTACCCTTAAAGATAATTGTTTTAGTCATATCGCTTGGCAGTTAGAACATCCTCAATCAATTTCTTGGCTGGCTGAACAACAAAACTTTTGCTTAACCCAAGAATCAGAATATGATCTTTTACGGCAGTTGCTAAAAGTCACAGATGCATTTGCAGGGAAGCCAGATAGCTGGATTAAACTAGCATTTGATTTAAGTATAGCTAGCGAAATTTTCCAAGCCGAATGTCGCTTTTTGGGTGAAGTTAAGGAGCAAAGCCCACAAATTGCGATCGCTCGTCTAGGTTTAATCGCTTTAGTTCAATATTGGCTACACCGAATACTCGTAGAGAAATTAAATGTAGTTGCGCTGAGTAGTTTATGAGCAGTCATTAGTCGTTAGTCAGTTGAAAAAAAAATATTGACAAACCCAATTCCCTTGATTATGATTGCTGGCGTGTGAGGAGGGAACAAAATTTGAGAGTCGAGACGAAACACGGCAAGTCTTCGGCTCTCTTATGTTATTTATTATTTGGCTGTTTATTTTGAGCAAGAAAAGCTGCAACTTCGGCAGCAGTAGGTTGAGCAGCGATCGCTCCCGATTTAGTAGTAGTTAATCCACCAACAGCACAAGCGTAGCGTACAACTTCTTTAGCTATTTGGGGTTGGCTGAGGTTTTTTGTACCTTGTTGACACAATTGATGGATAAAACCTGCTAAGAAAGCATCTCCTGCACCTGTAGTTTCTTTAACAGCGACTGGTATGGGGTTTACTGTGCCTTCATTATCACTAAGACAATAACTTACCTGTGCTTCGCCGTTGCTAACTAAAACACCTTCAACCGAGCCTAAACGATGGGAAATTGCGCCTGCATCAGTAGTATCAAATAACCACTGCGCCTCTTCTGCTGAGAGTTTCAGAAAATCTACATATTGCCAAAGCTGTTTGATTAAAGGAAGTGCCTCTTCTTCGTTAAGCCAAAACATTGGTCGCCAGTTAACATCTAAAACTATTTTCAGATGGTATGCTTCGGCTAATTTTAAAGCTTGAAAGACTGCTTCTCGACTTTGGGGATAGGCTAATTCTAAAGTGCCTAAAACCAAAAACTCGGCTTCCAAAAATAATTCTTGTGGTAGATATTGAGCTTGTAGATAAGCATCAGCAAACTGATCTGGCTTCTGATCGCCAAAACCCGCAAAAATGCGATCGCCACTGGCTGTTCGAGTGACATATATCTTTCTTGTAGGAGCTTTATCTGTGTATTGTACTCCCGCAGTATCTACTTTTATTGATTGGAGCAGTTGAACTAGTTCGTGACCTTGAGCATCTTTACCAACACAGCCAATAAAAGCTGATGGAGTTCCCAATTTAGCCAAAGCACAAGCCACATTAGCAGGTGCGCCTCCTGGATAGGGAGTCCAAGATGTAACTTCTGATACAGATTTTCCTAAATCATCAGCCAAACAATCAATTAGTATTTCCCCTAAACAAATAACCTTACCAGGGTTATGGGCAATCGCTTTCGTATTCAACTTGCTCCCTCAATACATAGCAACTTTCTCTTTTAATTCTCAGGGTATCTTTTCCTTAAGACAAGAGTCTTTAAAAAGCTTTAAACTTTTTATCTATTGTACCTGCATAATTATTTCAAAAAGCAACATTTTATTGCTAATTTTAAAGTTCTCCGCGAATTTCTTCAACTACTCCATCTCTGATGACGACTTCGACATTCAGTTTTTTGACTAAATTGTCACCTTTCTCTAAACGAAAGAAACTTTCCATTTGGGCTTGGATTACTTCTTGATCTAATTCTAAAAGCTGGATCTGCTGTAGCTGCTGCAAAAATTGATTTTTCTTTTCGAGCATTTCTCCTTTTTTCTGACTGACTTGCCCCTGGATATTCTCAATTTGTTTTTTGACTTGAATTAGAGTGGGATCTGCTGCCTGTTTAGTTATTTCTTCAATTGTTCTTTTTCCCTGCATTTCTAGCTGTTGCATTTGCTGATCTATCTGGGCTACCTGTTTTTGTAGTTGCTGGGTGACTTCCTCTTTCCATTGAGCCGTAACAATGGCTTTGACGGTGACTGGGCGTTTTAAAAGTAAACTGGCGTTAGCGTAGTCCATGATTTCGGCTCCTTCTTATATCTTTACTGAGTTCTAATCTACTTGCAGCTTAAAGATTACAGGTTTTTTTTTAGTCTAGCTAGGTTATTTCCTGAATTTTTAATCTTTTTAGTTGTATCTCAAAAAATTGATTATTGATACTTTTTGTTTTTGAAAAAAAAATCTAGAGACTGGATATTATTCGGCAAACATCTCATCAATGAGATTTTGATATTTATCTTGAATAACAGGACGCTTGATTTTGAAAGTTTGAGTCATAGTGCCATTAGCTTGGTCAAAGGGTTCGACAATCAAACGAAACTTGGCAATACGGTCATCAGGGCGATAGCCTGGGCGATTCTGGACTTCGCGATTTAATTCATTACGGTATAAGTTAATGATTTGTTGATTATTGAGATCGCTTTGATTAATTTCTTCTGGGGAGCTATCTTGGCTTGGTAATGTGAGATCTAGTTTTTGTTCTGTCACCCATTGTTGCAAAGTTTCTAAGTTAGGTACAATTAAAGCCCCCAAAGCTCGTTGATCCTGTCCTACCAGCATAATTTGGTCAATATAAATACTCCGTACACAAGCATCTTCAATTGGTTGAGGTTCGATGTTTTCCCCATTAGTTAACACAATGGTATCTTTAGAGCGTCCTGTCAGAACTAGATCATTGTAGGGAGTTACCCAACCTAGATCTCCACTGTCAAACCAACCTTCTGGATCAATTGCTTTAGCTGTAGCTTCAGGATTTTTATAGTATCCCTGCATCACTTGACTACCGCGAATTAAAACTAGCCCTCGTTTTCCTTGAGGAAGCTCTTGGCGAGTTTCGGGATCGACAATTTTGATTTCGGTTTGTGGTAAAGGTTTTCCTGCTGAACCTCGGACATTATGTAGCGGAGTACGAGCATTAGTAATAGGAGAAGTTTCTGTGAGTCCATAACCGACAAAAACATCAATCCCAACGGTTTGGTAAAAATCATCAAGATATTTAGCTAGAGAGCCTCCACCACTACAAACAGCTTTAATATTACCTACTCCAGCGCGAATTTTACGGTACACTAGCTTATCCGCTAAGGCATGAAGAGGATATAAAGTTCCTGCTTTTAAATCTGCCAGCGATCGCTTTCTCGCCGAAGTCTGGAAATTTTCTAAGCAGGTATTATCAGCAATTCTCTTTTCCCTAATATATTTTTCCGACTGTTTGAGAAAAAACTTAACTAATTTCTGTTGTGATTGTGACTGTTCACTTAAAAGCTTTTGCACTCCTTCATAAAGAGATTCCCAGAGACGAGGTACAGCCACCATATAGGTAGGTTGGAATTTTTTTAAATCTTGTTTGAAATGTCGAATATTTGTATAAACTTGAGTTGCGCCATGAGCTAGAAAGAAATATTCGGCTGCTCGTTCATAGGCGTGCCAACTAGGAAGAATAGATAAAATCACATCTCCTGCTTGGGGTTGGAAAACTGTTTTGACATAATTTACCTGATGCAAAAGATTACCATGACTTAACATCACTCCTTTTGGTTTTCCTGTTGTGCCAGAAGTATAAAGCAACGTTGCTAAAGTATCTTGATTTTGCTCTATGGGTTGAAGTTGATGTTCTTTACCCAAATCCATTAATTGCTGATAGTTGAGGGTTTTAATAGCTATATCTTCAGTTGGTGTTTCATCACTTAACAGTACAATCAATTGAATAGGCAAATTACCCAATTGTGGACTTAATTTAGCTAATAACTTGGCATTTTCAACTACTAAACTGGTACTATCACTATTTTCTAAAATATAAATTAATTCTTGTTGTTCTGCGGAGGCAGAGCGGACTACATCTACTCCACCTGCGGTCATAATTCCTTGATCGGCAATAAACCAACGAGGGCTATTATCGGCAAACAGAGCAACCTTGGCTTGGGGTTGAATTCCTAAAGCTTGTAAACCCGCTGCAAATTGTTGAATTTGAGTAGTTAAATCACGGTAAGTAATGACAACTTCAGGTTTAGAGTGAGGATCTTGTAAAGCTATAACATCGCTATACTTTTCGGCAGTTATCTGCCAGATTTCGGGCAAAGACTGAAGATCAAGATAATCAAAAGTGATTTCATTGGCTGTTGTATTCATAATCGTCTATCTATTTACTTTTCCCCAGAATAAATAAATAATAAGCCAGTTATTCAAGAATTAAAGACTAAATCTTTGACGTAAAATAAATTCTGCGATCGCCAGATCCACAGGAGTAGTCACTTTTAAATTTGTTTCTTCACCCTCAACAATTGTGACTGGCAGTTGGCACTTTTCAAATAAAGCTGCATCATCAGTAACAGCCCAGTTTAATTTTCGCCCCTGAGTATGACAATGTTTTAAGAGTTGTACATCAAATCCTTGAGGAGTTTGGGCTGCCCATAAATGACGGCGATCTGGGGTGTCTTCAATTATTCTTTGTCCATTAACTACCTTAATGGTGTCCTTGACTGGTACGGCTGCAATAAATCCCTGACAATGATCGAGAGCATCACTACAACGATCAAATAATTCCGAGGTTGCCAAGCATCTTGCCCCATCGTGAATCAAAACCCTCTCAGCAGCTTTTGGAAGAGCCTGTAAGCCGTTATAAACTGATTCTTGACGAGTATCACCTCCGACAATTAATTTCACAAATTTAGACAAATTTAGCTGGCTCAGAATATCTTTAAAATCTGCAAAGTCTGTAGGTTGTCCGATAATGCCAATCCATTGAATACTGAGAGCATTTTCCGCAGCCATCAGAGTCCAGGCTAATAAAGGTTTTCCCAGTAATTCTAATAAAAGTTTATTTCGCTCGCTGCCCATACGGCGACCCATCCCCGCAGCAGGAATTAACAAATACATTTACGATGTTTTCCTAAAAATACAACTGTTTAGCTCTATCATCTACTAAAATTGTCCACAGACAAAAAATACGGACTATATCTTCTTATAAGGATGCGTATACTAGCCCTCGTTCCTGGTGGAATCGGTAATCAAATTCTCTTTTTCCCCACTCTAGAAACCTTAAAAAAACAATATCCCCAGGCGATAATTGATGTTTTAGTAGAACCTCAAGCAAAAAAAGCTTATCGAGTCTGCAAAAATGTCGATGATGTTTTGGTGTTCGATTTCCAAGATCGTAATAGCTTTGCTGATTATCTCAATCTTTTAGGGACTGTGCGCGATCGCGAATATGATGCTGTCATTAGTCTTCCAACTTCCTGGCGCATTAAATTATTGCTTTGGCTCAATGGTATCCCCACTAGAATAGGTTATCAGGATGACGTTGCCTTGTACTTGTCTAATCCTGTTGTACGCAAACCAGAACAATACCTTGCAGAAATGTATCACGATCTGGTAAAAGGCTTAGGAATTCAGAATAGCTGTCCCAGCCTGGCTATTAACGTCCCAACGGAAGATATTGCCTGGGCAGAGTCAGAACAACAACGATTAGCAATTAAAGATAATGGCTACATTATTCTCTGTGATGAATCCCTGACAGAAGATACTAGTGCATATCCTATTAAAAGCTGGCAAAGAATTATTCAGGATATTGAACAACGCCAGACAGGATTAGCTATTGTTTTGCTACAGACAGACACCAACGAAGACTGGGTAACAGCAATGATGTCGGCAAATAACCAGCTTAAAGCGATCGCTAGTCACAATATTGGCAAAATTGCAGCTATAATCGCTGGTGCTAATTTGGCTTTGTGTAATAACAATACCTCTTTACAGCTAGCTATAGCTACCAATACCTATACTCTGGCTTTATTGACTAATCAGGATGGCAAAATAATTCCCCAAAACAATAAAAACTGTATTGCCATTCAATCATCAACAGCTAATCTGGCTGATATTCAACCAGAAACAATTATTGAGAAAATGTGGCAGGGATAAGTTAAAACATTAAACATTGAACATTAAACATTCGACATCGTTGATAAATGATAAATGTTAGATGATAAATGCTAAAAGGATGAGGGATTAGGAATAAGGAGCTAATTGTTGGTAACTTTCAAATTTCTACTTTTTCATCCTGTCTTTCATGATAAATTGTCAGAAAAAACAGTGGCTCATGGAACAGAATTGTTGGAGAACCAAACCAAACTCTTTTGCTGAAACAGTTCAGCTAGTTGAAGATTATGTTCGAGCCGAAATTGCCCAGGAAACAAAAGATAAGCAGCTTTACTATCACACTCTCGATCACGCTTTAGCGGTAAAACGTCGAGCTAATCTTATTTTTCAGGGAATTAAACCTGTTCTACAAGCCAGTCAATCCTTGGAAGAGTTGCAACGACTTGAAAGTTTAATTGCTCTTTGTGCTGTGGCTCATGATATGGTGCAAGAGTTTGTGGTGAAAACAGAAACTTATAAGCCTCGTCAAAGGATTCCAGGAGTTAGTGAAACGGCAACTGCTAATAAATTAATTCAATATCTTCGCGATCTAAATCAGAACTTAGCAACCGACGTTAAGCCAACAATTCTGTTTAGTGATAAGGATCTAAAAATTATCGAAGATGCGATCGCTGCTACTATTTGCGCTCGTGATCCTCTGGCTGGAAAAGTCAGTTATAGTTTTTCTCCTTACTCAATCTATCAACCTTATCTCTACACGTCCCAGACTAAAATTTCTCTTGTTGGTAATGTAATTGCTTTGGCAGATTTAGGCACACTAGGAATAGAAGGCATTAAACCATATCTACAAGAGGGAATTTTGGTTTTTATCGAAGATAATCTCGATCTAGCTGATTTGATTTTAAGCTGTAGCTATAATTATTCTCCTGATTTAAATTCTGACTTGATTAAAGCTAGATTACTTAATATGGCTCGGTTTATGGTTAGCCTTGCCCAAGAAAGACGAGCTAGATTTGAGTTGGAAATTGCCAGTTTTCCCCCCTCAGCACGTCAAATTTTACGAGAACAAATTTTCGTTTATCTTAATGCTGAAAATATTAAAAAAATTGAAACAATAGTACCAACTAAGGAAAGTACCAGTCTGTCAGAGTTAATGGATTTTTTTTGTTTAAATACAAATAAAAACGTAGTGAGTAGCAAGAGGAAATATAACTAAGTTTAATTTCAACAATAATTTTGCTTATTTAAGTAATTTAAGCTTCAATTAAGCAACTTGATCATCAGCTACCCAATTATTGTTGTTATTCGCTAAAAACAGAAACTTCAATTTGAGACTCCTGCCATGATTTGTAAAGCAATTGCTCGCTACTAACGTCAAAAGCACAGACAAATATACCTTCTTCACTATCTTCATCTTTTGCTATCCAAGTTCCAGATAAAGAAATTTCTATATATTCTTCATCACAAGGAGTAATTTCTAACAATTCTTGAGCTTCTAAAATTGCTAAATCTTTCATATAAAGCATTTTGCTTGGCAGTATTAAACAAGCAGTACTCAATTCTACATAAATGCTCATTCCTGCCTGTAAACTCACTAAAATTCTATTAGCCTTCCAAGTTTCCAGCGATTCATCTAACGACTCTAGATAGATACCTTCTTTGAGATAAGTGATTTTTAACACGAGATGTTTTCTCCTTAAAAATAAAATTGTCTTGACTGCTGATTAAAATTACCTGACTATTTATTTGATTTGGTTGTCCATAGTTAATGTTTCCTGATTTTTGCAGCATTGGCATTGATATAAATCACTTCTGGAGTTGTTCATTCTGTTCATAGTGAACATAAACAATAAAAACTCTACTCTTGAAAACTCAAATTTTTTACCCAGAAATGTAAAATTTTATTAAGCTAACCACTTAATTTAGGATGACTATTATGCTCCAATTATCCCCGCTAGATGATGTGTGAAGACGTTCGCCAATGATGTAACTTTAAACTGCAATCCTTGACATCTTTTGGGTTACAAGCTTTTATATGTTTGATATTTAAAAATATGCTGCCTTGTCTCAACTCTTCTAATAATAGGTAGTTTTAACCGCTTACTCCAGCAATAAACAAAATTCAACGCGCTATAGTAGAGATACGCTACAAAAAAGCCCGAACAATAATTAAATTTTTGTAAATTTTTTAAAAAGGGTTTCCAAACGGCAATTTTAATACTACACTTATATTACCGTATATGTCTAGTATCTAGAGGAAAAAAAATGCGAACCCTAACTCGCACATCTACAACTGAAATGGAAGTTACCAGCATTCGTCTGGAACGGAGTCTTAAAGACAAGCTTAAAGAGCTATCTGGTAATCAAGGCTATCAAGCTTTAATACGAGATATTCTTTGGAACTATGTTCATCAGAAATCTGGTGATTATCGCCCTCAATTTGCCCGCTCTGATATTCGCGCTACTGTTGAAGCAACCGCTCGTAAAGACGAAAGTTGCGCACTCACTGGTAAGCTAATTCAAGAAAATGAACCTATGCTTTTAGGGTTTACAATTTATGGTGATTTAGTACCATTGAGCGTCAATAGCGTCACTGAATAGAAACTTGTAGGTGAGAGAACTTAGAGATTGAGTGTTATTATTTAATTGCTCAATTTTCTAGTTCTCCGCGATCGCAGTAGGTTAATTAGCATTGGACAAGAAAAATATAGGTTTCATTAGTAGCAAATAGCAACAGGGCAAATAGCAAGTAGCGATTAGATCGTATATAGTAAAAAAATCTACAATAAATAATATTGATCTCAGAATAAATTTTTAGCAACTGAATAAAGTTAGTTTTTTTACTTGTTTACCATAAATCTAAAAGGAGTTATCAGCACAGATGACAGAAGCCACTCAAACCATTGAAAGAGGTATTCAGCTAACCCTCACAGCTTTTAAGCACATCAAAATGCTGCAAGAACAACAAGGAAACAAGGAACTTTGTCTGCGAGTAGGAGTTCGTCAAGGTGGTTGTTCGGGAATGTCGTACATGATGGACTTTGAAGAGCCAGATAAAATTCAAGATAGCGACGAAGTGTTTGATTACGATGGATTTAGAATTGTATGTGATCCCAAAAGTCTTTTATATTTATATGGTTTAGTTTTAGATTATAGTAACGCCATGATTGGCGGTGGTTTTGAGTTTACTAATCCCAACGCTGCTCAAACCTGCGGTTGTGGTAAGTCTTTTGGTGTATAAACATACAGCTAAACATATTTATTGATGAACTAAATATTTACCCAAGACAGACTGGAAAATAAATCTAGTCTGTTTTTTGTATATTTTCACAGTCGCGACCTTGATAACTGATTTACTGGTCACTGGTCACTGTTTTAGAGGCGATAAAATCGAGCATTATTTGACGATGAATGTCTGCTATTGGTCTTAACTCTCCAGCTTTTTGGGAGTATCCGTAACCTTGTTGAATTTCAGTTAAGGTTAATAAACCCATATCCCAACCTTCGTTAAGTTCTAAGTCATCGATCGCTACTCTCAAGGGACAGGAAAATACATAGCGAACAATTGTTTGATCACTATAGCAACGAAACTTGGTTAACTCCTGCACAGGATAGTTGATTTCTTCAATTAATTCTCTTTTAAGTCCTGCTTCTGGTTCTTCTTCAGGTTCTATATGACCGCCAAACAAACCCCAAACACCAGGATGAATAATGTTAGGATTATTGTCCCGTAACTGCATGAGATATTTATTATTTTGATAGATTACTGCTATTGCAACCAGTCTTAAAGGTTGAGTCGAGTAGCGATCGTTCATAAAACTTAGTTTAATTTTTGTAGTTATTTTACAGAGGATTGATTGTCATTGATTAGAGTATCCGATTGTTCTAATTCAACGATATAAAAGTCGCCAAAATCTTGCCCTGCAAATGGTAAGCTTTGGTAGGCGATTTTGCCTTTAATAGTCAGTGCTTGACCAATTTGAGGTGAAGATTGAGAAGTTATCACCCAGATTTTACCTGTGGTATCTTCAAGTTGATAAGCAGCATTATCAATCAAAGGGGCTAAATGTATCACTTTACCTGTGAGATATACAGTTTTACCTACTTTTGAGTCTGAAATCTGCTCAATGGATATTAAAGGTGGTTGACAAGCAGTTAAACTACTCAATAATAGTCCCCAAAGGCTAATATACTTAAGTTTGCTTGTTACTCGTTCAAATCTTAAATTATCAACTAGCATTTAGTAATTTATCCCCACCAGTAATTAACACCCAGCTTAACTTTTTTATATTTATTTAAATCACCTATGTCTGCTTCCAACCCTTGTCTGCTAGACGGTAAAGCCCTAGCTCAAAAAATTCAGTTAGAATTACAAGCCCAAATAACACAACTAGAACCAAAAATAGGTCGTCCACCTGGTTTAGCAGTATTAATGGTGGGTGATAATCCTGCCAGTGCTGTATATGTTCGCAATAAAGAAAAAGCCTGTCAGAAGATAGGAGTTACTTCGATGGGTCAACATTTTCCTAGGAATACAACTCAACAAGAATTAGAACAGGTAATTGCTCAATTAAATCAAGATGAGCGAGTTGACGGTATTTTAGTGCAACTACCTTTACCTGACCATTTAGATTCTATTGCTTTGTTACATTGTATCGATCCCGATAAAGATGCCGATGGCTTGCATCCAACCAACTTAGGAAAACTAGTACGTTCAGAATTTGGTTTGCGTAGCTGTACGCCTGCTGGGGTAATGAGACTGCTCAAAGAATATAATATTACCTTAGCTGGTAAAAAAGCCGTAGTAGTCGGCAGAAGTATTTTAGTTGGTAAACCATTAGCTCTAATGCTTTTGGAGGAAAATGCTACTGTAACCATTGCTCATTCTCGCACCCAAGATTTAAAAGCGGTATGTCGTGATGCTGATATTTTAGTCGCAGCCGTAGGTAAACCAGAAATGATTACCAAAGAGATGGTCAAACCTGGTGCAGTTGTTATAGATGTGGGTATTAATCGGGTAGAAAATCAGAACGGTAATTCCAAATTAGTCGGTGATGTCGCTTTTGAGGAAGTGGCAGCTATAACCAGTTATATTACTCCCGTCCCAGGAGGAATTGGCCCGATGACAGTAGCAATGTTACTTAGCAATACTGTACAAAGTTATGCTCAGAAAATATAGTCTTGTTATACGGAAAATAGAAGAAAGCATGAAATAGTAATCCTCAATAAATCGTAAAATATTTGTTCCCTGTTATCTACAATAACTTTTAACTATTCACAATTGTACGAAACAGTAATTACTGATTTTTCTAAAACTTTGGCTAATTGAATTAATTTATTAGGATCACAAGGTTTGGTTAAGTAGTCTGTTGCGCCTACTAATTTGGCTCGAACTCGATCAATCATTCCATCTCTACCAGTTAACATGACAATCGGAATGTCTTTAAATTTTTGCGATTTTCTGAGCAAACTGCATAAATCATAACCATTAATATTAGGCATATTGATATCCAAAAAAATAACTTTTGGCTGATGTTGAGATAAATTTTTCAGAGCCATAGTTGGATCAATAATTCCTAAAACTTGATATCCAGCAGCTTCTAAAGTCATTTTTACTTGTCTTTGAACGGTTTTACTATCATCAATACAAGCAATTAAAGTCGGTGAGGTGTTTTGATTAGAGCTAGATATTTCCTGATTAGTAGAATCAGTATTATTATTAGTAGAAGTAAGATTATTAGTTTTCTTTTTAAGGCTGACTTCAGCAAATGGTAATAAATCAATAAGCTTATTTTCTAAAGATTGTCTGAGACTTTTGCTTAAAAAATAAGTATCAACTTGGGTTTTAGTTGCGATTTCATATAAATTTTTTTTAGCAACAAATAAACTAACAAAACTAGAAAGTTGCTGTGATTTACTTAAAGGTGCTAATTCAGAATCGGTATAAAGTTCTTTCCAAATTTTGTAAAATTTGAGTGCGTTTTTTTGGTCGAGATAAAGACGACTTAAGGGAGAATACAAATAACTTCTTACTTCTTGCCAAGCTTCAATTTTATCTTTGATTTGCTCATAAAACTTTTCAAGCTCAAAACTAACAAGCGATTTATTGATCCGTTTAGCTGGTTTAAATTCAATATTAGTCTGATCAATACTCAAGACATTAGTTAAACCTTCCAGCGCAAACATAAACAATAGCTTTTTTATATTTTGCTCTGCTAATTGTTTCTCCAATAACCATTGACACAACTGTGAATATTCTGAAACTTTTGAATCTATATCTATTTCAGGACAATTAAAACCTAACTTATACTTCTGCCAATACTTCTGCCAAAGATAATTTAAACGTGTTTGTTGTCCAACTGTTGTACTTACATATTGTATTTTTCCTTGCAGCAAATAAATATGCCAACTAACAGAGGCATCTTTTGGTTCTTCAATTTCTATACAGCCAGACCAAGATTCTTGAGATTTGGCTTTAAGAACCTGTAAAGGATTCTGAAAATTGTCGTTCATAATATTGCTGAAAGTTGTAAGTCAGAGTAAGCAAAAAATAACAAAAAGTAGCTATAGTAATTAGACTTTATTTATAGTTCCCAGAAACTGGAGAGAAATTAATGTTAAATGATTAATGTTAAATGTTAAATGTTAAATGGCGTTAATTATTGCTGGCGATCGCTCTGGTGTCGGAAAAACAACTATTACTTTGGCTATACTTGCCTATCTAAAAGAACAAAACAAAAAAGTACAGTCATTTAAAGTTGGGCCAGACTATATTGATCCTATGTTTCATCGGGCAGTTACAGATATGCCCTGTCGTAATTTAGACCCTTTTTTAACTTCGCCTAGTTATGTTCAAGCTTGTTTTCAGCGTCACAGCCAGCAAGCTGACTGGGTAGTGGTAGAAGGAGTGATGGGCTTATTTGATGGTATTCGTCATCCAGATGGTAATAAAGCTTTGAATGATTATGGCAGTACTGCTCATATTGCGAGATTACTAAATATACCTGTCGCTTTAGTCTTAGATTGTTCGCGTCTATCTAGTTCGATCGCTGCGATCGCTTATGGTTATCAAAATCTCGATCCCAGAGTTAAAATTGCTGGAGTAATTCTTAATAAAGTAGCAAGCGATCGCCATTTAGAATTATTAGAAACGGCTTTAGATAGCATTAATATGCCTATTTTAGGAGTGATCAAGCGAGATGATGCGATTACAATTCGCGATCGCCATTTAGGTTTAATCCCCTCAGCAGAACTTCCAGAAATCCAGCAAATATTCTCGCAATTAGCCCATGTAGCCAAAACCTCTCTCAACTGGAACAAACTTTTCCCTCTTCTCACCAATCACCAATCACCAATCACCAATCACCAATCACCAATCACCAATCACCAATCCCCAATCAGAATCGCCATAGCCCAAGACAAAGCTTTCAATTTCTACTATCAAGACAATTTAGACATTCTGCAAGAATTAGGGGCAGAATTAGTGCTTTGGAGTCCGCTTAATGATCAGAATATTCCTGCTGATATTCAAGGATTATATTTTGGTGGTGGCTTTCCAGAGATTTTTGCTCAACAGTTAGCAGCCAATAAAACAGTATTGCAACAGCTAAAACAAATAATTCAGTTTGGTATTCCTACTTACGCTGAGTGTGGTGGCTTAATGTATCTTTGTGAACAGCTAATAGATTTACAGGCAGAAACTTGGTCGATGGTAGGCGTAATTCCTAGTCAAGTAACCATGCAAGCCAAATTAACCCTGGGGTATCGACAGGCAAAAGCATTACAAGCTAGTCCTTTAATCCCAGCCTCACAAACAGTTAGAGGACATGAATTTCATCGCTCTCAACTAACTATGACAGCCTCTAGTCCTCTTTGGCAATTACAGGGTGTACATAACTCTAGTCGGCAACTAACCGAAGGCTGGCGCATTAAACAATTACACGCCTCCTATCTCCACCTTCATTGGGGTGAATATAACTTTTTAGCTCAAAGATTTATTCAATGTTGCCGAAATTATCAATTTTCGTTATATTAACTTCAGATACAAAATTAATAATTAACCATTTAGGGATATAGGAGGTGATGCCCATGATAGAACACAGTAGTAACATGGGTCTCCTAGTTGATGATAACCAGCTGCGCGCTGGGGCTGTTCTCTAAACAGTCTCATCTAAACCTCTCAGGAGGTGACTAGGTAGACATTGTTGGAGTTCCTTCCAGCAGTTAGGTTTTCAACCAAGAGACCCTCTAGACCGCCCTCACAGGTGATAGCCAAAGCAACGATAGGTAAACAATTGTTGTTGATAGTTATCAGTTTGTGGGGGCGGATAGTTTTTAGGGACATTGTGATGGAATGGTGGAGGGAAAGTAGGAAATAGGAAATAGGAGATGGGAAGTAAAATCTAGGGGCGCAAGGCTTGCGCCTTTTAAATAAGATGAGCAATAAAAAAGCTTTAAATTCCACAAAAGAAAATAAAGCTGAGAAATAAGCATTATTGCAAAATAGCTAGGTAGAGTAGTTAGTAAACAAGCAAAATAAAAATTAAAGATTTCTACCTGTTTGCATCCTATGAAAATTGCTAAAGATGTTACGGAACTAGTCGGAAAGACTCCTTTAGTACAGCTTAATCGTATTCCTCAAGCAGAAGGATGTCTTGCCCAGATTATCGTCAAGTTAGAGGGAATGAACCCCGCAGCCTCCGTCAAAGACCGTATTGGGGTAAATATGATTAATGCTGCTGAAGCTGTTGGTGCAATTACACCTGGGAAAACTATCTTAGTTGAACCTACTTCAGGAAACACAGGAATTGCCCTCGCAATGGCTGCTGCTGCCAAAGGTTATAAATTGATTTTGACCATGCCCGAAACCATGAGTAAGGAACGACGGGCAATGTTAAAAGCTTACGGCGCACAATTAGAACTAACTCCTGGGACTGAAGGGATGGGAGGCTGTATTAGAAAGGCACAGGAAATAACTGAGAATGTTCCTGATGCTTATATGCTGCAACAGTTTAATAATCCTGCCAATCCCGAAATTCATAAAATCACAACCGCCGAAGAAATCTGGGCAGATACAGAAGGTAAAGTCGATATGATCGTTGCAGGAGTAGGTACAGGAGGGACGATTACAGGTACGGCGGAAATTTTAAAAAAATATAAACCTGAAGTCAAGGCGATCGCGGTTGAACCTACAGGTAGTCCTATCCTCTCAGGAGGAGAAGCTGGCCCTCATAAAATTCAGGGAATTGGGGCAGGTTTTGTGCCAGAAGTTTTAAAAGTCGATTTGATTGACGAAGTTGTTGTTGTTTCTGACGATGAAGCGATTTATTATGGTCGTCGTTTAGCCCGTGAAGAAGGTTTATTATCGGGTATTTCTTCTGGTGCAGCCTTAGCAGCAGCTATTAAAGTTGCCAAAAGACCAGAAAATAAAAACAAGCTCATTGTTATGATTCAGCCGAGTTTTGGTGAACGCTATCTCAGCACCCCTTTATTTGCCGATCTAGAACAGCCTGTATTTAATTAATGGTTATGGTTAAGATACTTTAAAACTTCGGGAAGTGGATCAATAATCCTCTTCCCACTCATCTTGACTTAATAAATCACAAATGTGATCCCGTGGAAGATAGTCGTTTCTTTCTAATTCACATTCAACACAAATCCATTCTCTAGGTGGAATATACTCACAAAGAATACATATTGGTTGATGTCGATCAACTACTCCTGTTTGGACTAAATGTCTAGCTTCTTCTTTAATTTCATCAATTGAATAATTAACTGTAGCAACCATTGCGTACCTCCTTGAGTTCATTGCCCTCAGTTTTAAAATAAACGATAAGCTTGAGAAACTTGTGAGGATTGTTATTAGTTATTAGACGTTAGTTGTTAATTAGAAGAAAATATGTATTAGTTCTGTTTGGAGAATTAATCGTGGACAATATATTAGCAGCAATAGATTTTTCTGATATTACCCCTACGGTTATAGATAAAGCAGCTGAAATAGCCAAGTGTTTTGCTTGTAGACTTTGGATAATACATATTGCTGCTCCTGATCCCGATTTTGTTGGTTATGGTACTGGGCCACAATGCGAAAGAGACTGGAAAGCCAAAACTTTGAGAAAAGAACATCGATACATTCACGATAAAGCTTTAGAGTTAGAACAAAATGGTATTGATGTCACTCCTTTACTAGTACAAGGTGCAACTGTTGAAACCATTCTCCAGGAAGCAACTAAACTCAAAGCGGAAGTCACACACCCCCGAATTCAATTCGGGGGCTTGCCAAAGCCGAAAGCCAATCGGTAAAGGCAATTAAAATAGTGTCTAGAGTAGGGTAAAACCCAAGCTGAATTAACTGGGCGTGGCAGTCCAAAATACGATACAGATACCTCCCTAGTCGGTATCCGCTATGTTAATCAGCCTCGAAGGGATGTATAGATTCGGTTTATAGCCAAAAGCCAAGAATGCAAAAATCAGTACCAGTAGTAGATAAAAACCAAA
>JBOFLX010000035.1:0-101180 GCA_051658085.1 Waterburya sp. | reverse complement strand
TTAAATCGGTAAAGGAGTAGTTACCATCAGCATCGGTAGTTGTAGTCAGAGGTTGACCATTACTATCTAAAACAGGATTCCCTGCACTATCTAATAGAGACAAAGTTACTCCAGCAATTGGTATATCACCAACTCCATCTCCTGTGGTGTCTTCCGAAACTTGACCAGAGAGGCTACCTAACTTGACTTCGACAAAATCATTACCAGCATCATTTTCTCCAGGAGTGACTGTGGCTTTGATACTGTTAATGACACCATCGTTACTGGTGTCATCATCATCTCCACCTTCGTTTTCACTAAGGTTACTCAAACCAGCAGGTTGAGTTTGTATAACGGTATAATCCCCAGGGGTTAAATCGGCAAAGGAGTAGTTACCATCAGCATCGGTAGTGGTAGTGGCAACCGTATTACCATTGCTATCAATTAGAGTTAATTCAACATTTTCTAGGGATGTATCACCAACTCCATCACCTGTGGTGTCTTCTGAAACTTGACCAGAGAGGCTGCCTAACGTTTCTTCTAAAAAGTTTTGAGCAGTAACATTAGCACCAGCAACGGTAACAGGAATCTTATTGTTATTTGTGCCATCAATATCAGTAACACTGGTATAACCAACGGGTTGAGTTTGAACAACAACATAGTTACCGTTAGCTAAACCTGTAAACTCGTAATTACCATTGGCATCTGTAGTCTTAGTAGCGATCGCACTTCCTGTCGGATTACCATTACCATCATCAACGAAGAGTTTTACTTCAACTCCAGAAAGGGGAGTATCTGTGGGGTCAATACCATTCGCTCCTGGAGCATTAGTATTGTTATAGACCGTACCTGAGAGTTTATAACTTTCAACAGTTACAGTAAAACCAGCAGGTATTGGTTCATCATCTTCTGGAACGATTATGGCTAAATTAGCTACCTCATTTGTCGAGCCATCATAAGGATTGTTGATTCCCATCTGATAGGTTACATCGGTAGTAGATTTAAGATTGACATTACCAATATTACGCCCATTATTCGTACCGTCGTCGTCAAAGGGAAAAGGAGTACCAGTGGTATCATCAGTAATAGGAATCCCATTAACTGTGGTACTCCCAGGTATATAGGTTGCCCCAGCGGAGATAGTATCGGTGATTTCGACGTTACCTAAGACTGTTAAACCATCATTTTTGATATCAATGGTGTATTCAAGGGTGTCACCTGGGTTAACCACCCCATTGTTATCTAAGTCGATAGCTAATTCGGCTTTCTTAGTAGCTGTAGAAATCGGAAAAGGAGGTACGGTGTTACCGATATCGAGAGAAGGTGCGCCTCTGTTGGCAATATCTGGATCTTGCCCCCAAGCAACACTAATATTTGTACCATCGTTGGTATAAATTCGCGCCCCTGTCATATCTTTGTCTGAGGTGTCGCTAATTTTTAGAGAATCCAATCTACGGATATCAAAATGCTGATCGTATTTGCGACCACTAGGATCGGTTAAAGCTCCTTGAGTTAAATCTCCACTATAGTTAACATAGACTCGAGTATCTTGAGTGGGAGTCACCCAAACAGGACTGAAATTTTCATCAGGCTTCCCATCAACAGGATTTACATCATTACTACCAGGAGACCAACCAAGAACTACCACTGGTGAGAGGCTATTGGTTGGAGGAGAAGTGTACCCCCAATCGAAAGTAGCATTGTTACTGGTGTTAGCACCTAACTCCTTAGAACTTCCCAAACCTGTACTAATGGCAGAGACAGTAGCAAAATTATCGTTAGAAAAAAAGTGATGTCCAGAGGTGCTAGTTAGGATAACTCTTTGGGTTGAGCCTGGAGTAACGGTAATATTTTGAGTAACGATATTATTGTTAGTAGTATTACGATACTCATAGCTAACGTTGATGTTAGTACTGTTCGGGTTAAAGACAAAAACACTAGTAGGGTTGTTGTTGGTATTACCTACAGGAGTGTAGTAACTATTTGATAGTTGATCATTAGAATAAAGACTATACCAACGAGAGGCATAATATGTTGACATGTTAGCTGTCTCGGGGTGAAGATCTTGAGCTTCTGACTTATTACCCGTAATTAAATTAGCTTGAACTGGTTGGGAGGTGGTAATAGAAGCACCTGTCTTGATTCCACCATTGATGAATCTAACTTCGCCCTCGTTTAAGGTTGCGGTAATTTCGTTAATACCATCAGCATTGGCATCAATATTAACCGTCGTTCCGTTCTTGGAAGCAGTTACCAATAAACCAACATATTCAAATATCTCGTCCACGCCAGTGTTAACATTTTCACCGATAGGAACTTTGAAACTTGTACCATAATTTAGAGTATCGACAACTTCCCAGGCATCAGCTAACAGTGTTGAAGATTGACCAGCCCAACCAGTGCGAGTTACAGCGATCGCTTTGGAAGCACCGATTTTATCTTGACCATCAAATTTAATCTGGGCAGTACTTCTAGGAACGACAACATCATTTTTTAAGACTGAGACACTACCGCCATTTAACTTATCGGTGGTAAAACCTGGGGGAATACCATTCGCAGGGTTGTTATCTCCAAAAATTTGGGTTGTGCTTTGAGTTGGATTGTTGAGGTCAACTTCATAGCCATCTTCCCAATGATCATAATAAATAACAGTGTTATTAGTAGATGCTGTGAGAGAGATGATCGATGTTATGGGCGATATAGGCTTAAATGTTGCTGGTACATCATTTTTGGGCGTTAATGCTTTTAAAGCGTTTAAAAGATCAGTTTCTGGGCCAGGAACATAGAAGGTTTGGGCAACAGCAGCAGAGTCCGTAAAAACATGGCTGGCAAAATTACCAGAATTTAAACCGAACGCAGTTAAATCAAAAGAAGAATTTAGGGAATCATCGGGATTAACATACCAAGTTGTCTGGAAGCTGCCATTAACTTTACCGTCTAAATCTCCGTCACCACCATCAGTAACCTGCCAAGGATCATGTCCACCGCCTGTGTTAGGTACGTCGTCATTATGAACAACCTGAAGTTCAATTGTTTCTCCTGGTAGAAAGTTATCCCCCGAAATTTTGGCAGTACTGCCTGGAGCGTAATCTTGTTTGTCAGTAGTTACGCTTGGTAAATCCTCGACTAGCTCTTCAGTTAAGTTTTCTCCCAATTCAGATGCAAGGGGATTTTGATCTTCTTCTAAAATTCCTACATATTTTTTTTGTATTTCTAAGTCGAACACTAATCTGGGTGTTAACTCACTGGTTTGATAATCTAAGTTCCAATTACCGCCTAAGTCTGCATTACCAATGGGAGTAGTGGAAGCAGTAATTTCTGCACCAGTAATGTTGTGTAACTTGGTAATAAATTCTTCCCCAGCATCACCAGCAGCAACATTGCAACCGTAAATTAGAAGGGATGAAGGATGAGGGATGAAGGATGAAGAGGAAAACCAAGTTTTTAGCTCTTTTTGATAGGCATTTAATGTGTCGAGATTTAGTTGAGTATTGCCGAGGTATAAACAGCCAGGAGAACCATGAGAAACTAGATGTATAGAAGTAAAATTAGTTTCTTGATTTAAAGCTGCGGTAATTTGTTTTATGCCATCAGCGTTAGATTGAAGAATAACTATTTTTATCCCTGGTATTACTCCAGCAGCAAGCAATTGATAATCTTTTACTTGAGAATCGATAAAGACAATTTGTTTGGTAGGAGTAAAAATACCTTGGGAGATAGTATTATTAAGCATAAATTTCTGGTTGTTACTAGATTTAATAGCTAATTGAGATAGGAATAAAAGTCGCAAACTAGTTAGTTAAATTAAATAAAATAGTTGCATTTTTTTGCAAACAAATACTTAATGCATGAATAGATAATTATTCCAATTTAAAATACAGCAACCTGCAAGTCATAACCCAGATGTCTAAGGATTAGAAACTGAAGTGGAAAATATTTTTATAGATAAAAATTTATGAATGATTTAGATCACTACAATGAGAGAATCAAGATCACAAAATTCTACATTTATAAGCTAATACAAGTTAATATTTGATGACATCAGTATAATACTCAGTTTAAATGGATTTTTTGGATTTTTTCTGGAAATTTACTAAAAATAAACTACGTATAAATAAGGATGTTTGATGAAAATCATTATAGATTATTTACAAGTTGATCTTTTTTATGATTGAGGCTTGAACCTGTATGTTTAGTAATAATCCAAAATATAGATCTACCAATATCTCGAATAATTTTTAATTGAGATTCTGGTGGTTTATTCGTATTCAGAGAAATGGCAGTAAAAGTAACTCCTTGACTACCTAAAACAATAAAAGCGATCGCTCTGGCTCTGGCAAGATGAAAATCGTCAGTAATTAGATAAATATGCTGAATATTTTGTTGTTTGAAATCACTAACTAAAGTAGTAAAATTAGTCACTGTATCAGTAGCACGACGATCTAAATAAACTCGACGGTTATCGACTCCAGCAGCCTGAAAAATTTCTCTCGCTCTTACTTCTTCACTACCAGAAGAAACCCAAATTGCTAGATGAGGATGCTTACTAGCAAAATCGGCAGTCAATACTTCTCGTTCATGACCACCACCAAGGGTTAAAATTGCCTGGGGATAAGGAGCTTGATAACGAGCGATCGCTAGTTTAATCGGAATAATACTATTGATACCAATTAAAACCAGCAAGATATATCGACTTTTATTACGCACTTAAATGACTAGTTGAGAGAGGAGTCACTTCATTGATCATTTAACATTTATCATTTATCAACGGTATTCAATGTTTAATGTTTAATGTTCAATGTTCAATGCACTGATGGACGGGAATAGCGAACTACACAAGGATTTCCCCAGGCGACTTGACGTGAGGGAATGTTTTTCATAACACTGCTTCTTGCACCAATGACGCTATTAGAACCAATACTTACCCCCGAAGCAATAAAGCAATCGGTAGCAATCCAAACACCATTACCAATTTTGATCGGTGCAGTAATTAAAGCAAACGATTTATCTGCGATGTCGTGACTACCAGTACAAAGATAGGATTTTTGGGAAATTACACAATGAGAACCGACGATGATGCGATCTAGACTGTACAAAACTACATCATCGCCAATCCAGCTATAATCGCCAATCTCTACTTTCCACGGATAGGTTATACGAACGGTAGGGCGAATAACAACCTGCTTACCAATTTTTGCCCCAAAGAGGCGTAATAAAAAACAGCGAAAGCTATTAAAATTATGCAAACTCAAAGGAAAAGCGATCGCCTGCACTAGCCACCACAGCATAACTAGCCAGCCAGGTTTTCCACGCTCAAAGTTAGATAAATCGTAAGTGCTTAAATCAACTAATGGTTGTTCATGCAAAGATATTTTTGATGGTATCTGTCCATGAATATTGTTTACGATCATTTCTGCGGTTCTGATTCTACATTTTTAGCTTGATTGCAAACATATCCACCACCAACACCAACAATGAAATCATCAAAGTCAGTATCTTCATCGACGTTTTTAACTAGGGTTGAACCAGTATCATCAAAGTTAATCAGCAAACCACCATTAATTAGAGCCTCAAATTTATTGGCATCAAAATCAGGATTATTACGGCGTTTAGCTACGATTTCTGTAGTTAAACCTTCTTCATTAAATAAAGCCTGACGATTACCGCGAGAATTAAAGAAATCTGTTGTATATACAGTACCAGCAGGTTTGCTATCAAACTGAGACTCTAAATAAAAGCCATATCTTCTGTTAGCTTTAAACAAAAATTCTGTGGCAACATCAGGAACAGTATTTCCAGGAGTACCCAGAAAATCGTTACTACGACCTTCTTTAAGATCAGTTTCGTAAGTAGAGCGACGAAATACTGTATCAAAGCTATCTGAGGCTTTGGCTTCAGAAATCAAAGGTGTTTTAGCACAAGAATCAAAGTTAATTACTCCTGCATTGTCTGCTTGACAGGAATCCAAATCAATTACACCAAAAGTAGATTTATATGCCCCATGAGACTCAATAAATTCAAATTCGACAATTGTGTCTTCTGCAAATTGTAGACCTTTATTGCCCACAATATCTTCTGCTACTGCGGAGTGAGTCATCACATTTAGAAACCCTAATGCAATAAAGAATACACCTAAACCAGTTAAGTGAGATTGGTTGAATTGCGATCGCTTCATATTCATATTTTTCTCCTAGTAGAAATTACCAAATATTTTTCTCAAGCTCGATCTGATTTACTTGCTCAATGAATTTTTTTGATTGACTTAATTGGTTTTCCAATTTTTCACGGGCTTCAATAGCTGGATTAGGACAGGTTCTAAGGTCTGAAAGAGTTCCTCTTCTAGCAATTCTTCTTGGTGCTGCATCTGCTACTTGACCTGATTTTTCTGCTGCTGCCAGATTATCTAAGGAATTATTGAGGTTGTCTGCGAGTAATTTGGCAAGATCGTTAAGGGTTACTTGTCTTGGCTGATTACCATTAGCTTGACTACTACCATCATCTTTACCAGTAGCTGTAGTACTTCCATCTCCATTTTCACCATTACCAGATCCGTTACCAGCAGCACCTGCTAAACCGTTACCAGATCCGCTACCAGAACCACTGCCAAAACCGCTACCAAAAAATGTCCCTGTAACTGGGTCAAACTGAACGACGTTAGAAATACCATTGCCATTCATACTATCGATGCTCACTGTCGGCGAACTATAAGTTTGACCACCAGAAGTATCAGATTGATTGGTTTCAGCTTTTACAGATGCCGTCATCATTACTATTCCTAGCGTGGCTAAAAAACCTAGCCAGAACAATTGCTTGTTGTGCATGATTAATAATCCTCAATAATTTGTCTGTATAGTATTGTTTAGAGTCCTGCGCCAACTCCAAAAATCACACGTGGGTCATCTCCTGCACCAGCAATATCTCTAACTCCCAGGTTGAACGTCATAGGGAGAGTGCGGAAAGGTGAAACTGATAAACCCATTGCTAGATCCTGTCCTGTCCATTCGGTAACAAAACTAACTGGACGTGCTACGCGAAAAGCTAAACTACCAAAAACATTGAAATTGTCCTCGTCGTTGCTAATATCATCTTCACTGCGAAATTGTCCATTACCAACTCCCACAGTCACACCGACGCGACTAAAAGCAGAATTAATATTTTTCCTAGTCCTGAAAATTTTGGAGGTGGCAAAATACACAGAGTCGTCAAGGTCGTTATCGTCACCAATGGAAAGAAAACTATTCCAGCCTATTGCAGCTCCCCAACCATCGGCAATTTTGCGATGTAGCTTGAGGTTGAAACCGCCTGAACCAAAATCTCGACCATTTTGACCAAAACTTGCCAAGTTATAGCTGAGTTCTGCACCTACAGCTTTTTGAGCATTACCTAAACCAACGCCAAATCCCCAAGTCGCATCACCGTCATTTTCGTCATCGAGTCCGCCACGAGTATCTACTTGATAGCTAAGACCACTATAAAATCCTCGATCTGCACCGAAGCCATAAGGATTGGCGATAGTTAAAGCAGGAACACCACGACTAGGGGTAAAATCACGCTGACTAATGTTTTGTAGTTGAGATTTTACGTTTTCAGCTTCACTATGATTAGAACCATTCCAGGTATTATCAGCAGTAATTGTTGATTGATTATGAGGTTGAGAATTGTTTTTTGGTGAGGAAGATACTACTGATTGTTGTTGAGATTGATGGTCTGGATTTGCCAGTGCCTTGAGGCTTAAAACTGGCAGTAAGAGCATAGTTAAATAAGTAATAGTTAGTACACGCATAAATTCAGAGCAACAGATATATTTTTACCTACAATTAAAAAATAGTTAATTTCCATAAATATGGGATAGCTTAACTAGCAATAAATCAAAGCCAATTTTAGTATTTTCAACTTTCTTGCTGAGTAGAATTGATATTTATGTAATTAATATTTTGTAAGTTTGACTGATACTGTTGCTGTTATATCTTACTTTTTTTTTACCCTCAACATTAATAGAGCTATTTTTAGGATAAATAGTTAATATTACTGAGTATTTTAGTTGTTTTTACTGATAAAAATAGTTATTTTTTGATTATTTTTAGTTATAAATACAGAAGACAATTAATTATTTCTGGATACCAAAAATACATAATAAAAATAAATATTTATACACAAGACAAGTATTGATTTTGTAGTTAAATTACAGGTAACTAATTACTTGAATAATTTAAAATATATTGAGTCAGTACTATGACTTTTGAAATTAAGTTTGATTATCGCTTTGATCAATTAGGTTTTTTTACTCCCGAAAAACGAGCAATATTAGATTTAGCAGCTAATATCTGGGGTTCTTATATTCAAGATGATTTTGCCTCCATTCCAGCAGGGGAAACTCTGAGGTTTTCGATTGATGGAAAAGAGCGAGAAGTAAAATATAATGAGTCAATTGATGATTTATTAATCTTTGTTTCTTCTGTTAGATTAAACTCCGAGCAAGCAACTTTAGGAGAAGGTTCATTTTATGCTGATTTTGTTGTTGGTAGCGATCGCCAAGAACGTATTCAAGGAAATGATTTTGAACCCTGGTTCGGAACAATTGAATTTAATACCGCAGCCATCGATAATTTTTATTTTGATGCTACTCCTGCCACTGCTGATGATATTCCTTTTGATCAACAAGATTTTCTCAGTTTAAGTCTTCATGAAATTGGTCATATTTTAGGTATTGGGATTTCTGATGCTTTTTTAGAAAAAGTTGCCAATGGCAAGTTTACAGGTACTAATAGTGTGAAATTAAATCGCGGACAACCAGTACCTTTGGATAATGATCAAAATCATATTAAAGATGGTTATACCCTCGATCCTAGTGCTGATGCTTTATTAGATAAATCTTTTACTTTTGGGGAGAGAAATTTACCTACTGATTTAGATCTAGCTATGTTAGCTGATATCGGTTACGATATTTTTGCTTATGATGCAACTCCTGTACATCGTTTTTTTCAATATCAAAAAGGATTTCATTTTTACACTGCCGATGAAAATGAAAAGCAAAATGTAATTGATCGTAGTGATAATAATGAATTGCAGTATAACTATGAAAGTGTAGCTTATCGAGTTTTAGCTAAAGATGTAGATACTTTAACTGGAGCAAAAATTGATGGAGCATTACCAGTTTATCGTTTCTTTAATCGGCAAACGGGAGCGCATTTATACACAATGGATGAAAACGAAAAAAACTTTATTATTGATAATTTAAGTAATTATAATTTTGAAAATATTGCTTATTATGCCTTTGCCTCTGAACCAGAAAATATCGAGACAATTCCTTTATATAGAATGTTGAATACTCAATCAGGCTCACATTTATTTACTAGCGATCGCCATGAATTTGATACGATTGACGCTAATTTACCTCATTTTCAAGTTGAAGGAAATGGAGGAGTAACATTTTATGTGTTGGAATCAATTTAGTTATTAGTTATTAGTTATTAGTTATTAGTTATTAGTTATTAGCTGTTGACTTCTGACTCCTGACCTTTCATTGAACTCGCGAACATTAAACATTGTGAGGGCGATCTGCTGGGGTCTCCCCAGAATGTTGATCGCCCGAATTAAACCTCGTTGATAAATGATAAATGATAAATGATAAATGTTAAATGAAGTGACTCCTCTCTTAACTACTCATTTAAGTGCGTAACAGCTTGTAAGCTCTAAATGTACATTAAAAATATTGTTAGTAATTATCGTTGGTGGTTATTTTCTAGTTTTATTGGAGTTGCTATACTTTATCTCAATTTAATTTGGAAAACTACAGGCGATATCGATCAACTAACCACAGATCTATTATTTTGGGGAACAATTCTTTGGCTATTATGGTGCAAAAAAGATGTTCTTAAATATGATAGTGATTTTATTTCTAGTTTTCTTGGCTTAATGTTATTAGGATTAATTTTAGCTAAAACTTTAACATTGTTTTGGTTTGAGTCAAGTTTATTATCTTTACTACCATTGAGTGGAGCGATCGCTCTTTCTTTAATTGCTTCTGGATTTATAGGCTTAGGTCAATATATTCAGGAGTTATTTTTTACTTGGTTTTTGTTTTTTCCAACAGGAGTAATCGGACTTTTTATTGATAATTTAATTCACATCACAATTCTCAATGCTAAATTTGCCACTTACCTTCTTTATTATTGTGGATTTGAGGTGGCAACTCAAGACAATCAGGTAATATTATTTTTACCCGAATTAGGAAAATTTAAAGCGATCGTTGATTATCCCTGTGCTGGAATGCCGATGATTCTTTTAATGCTGAAACTGGCATTACTCTTAATTAGTTTGATTACTTTATCTCCACAGAAACGTCTATTAATTCCTCTATTTTCGATGCTATTAGGATTTTCATTAGGAGTAATCAGAGTTTCTATTTTAACTTTATTAATTCCCTATCCTTCTCGGTTTAATTATTGGCATGGAACATCAGGATCACAAATTTTTTCGACTCTAGCAATTATTATATTTTCGGCTTTTTGTTATTGGTTATTGGCAGATCAATCAGTAGGGGCGCAAGGCTTGCGCCCTAAAAAAATTAAGAGGTAATTGCTCATGATTACTCAGTGGCGAAGTTATTTATTTGTTATTACTGGTATTAGTACTAATTTAGCTGTTGTTTATTCTCTCATCTTTTTTAATATAGGTAATCGCTCTGTAGCTGATTATCAATTTCCTGCTCACTTAAACTTAAATAATGGACAGGCAAAGATAGTAAAATTACAGTCTAAACAATCAAAAATAAAAGATAAACAAGAAGAAGCACTTCAAGATACGAAAGAATATCAATATATCTTAAACGGACAGATAATTAATCTTAAAATTAGCTATTTAGTTGGCACTAGAGGAGATGTAGAGACATATCTGCAAAAGTACCTGAAGATGACTCCAACTATAAAAATTAAACACTTAGAAAGCATAGGAGATCATGCTTTGTTTACAAATAAAAATCATGCTTACTTAAGTAGCTGTATTAGTCCTCGTAGTCTGAGTAATGTTACTCAACGACAATTTTCTCAACAGCGTTATCAAAACGATTTACAGTTACAGGTAGCTTGGGATTGGTTACAAGGTAAAGCTAGTATACGCGATCGCCGTTGTCTTTGGATACTTTTATCAACACCAATTACGCCATCTAATACTCAAGCTGCTTATCAATCTTTAGAAATAGTCTGGCAGGATTTATATCAATGGTGGCTACCCAATTTTCCGCCTTTAACTAAGTAACGCAAGTTGCTAGTTTGTTATGCGAAATGATCTAAGAGGAAAAAGTAATGAGTAATGAGTAAAACTTCTGACTCCTGACTCCTAACCTGCACAGTTAACTTTTATTCACCCTACCTAACTTAATGACCAATAACTAATTACGAGACTATACTAGACAGGTTTAAATTCAATTACAATCTATCAAGAAATCGATGGCTATTTTACAAGATCAAGAGAGACAGCTATTTTCTTCAGGGATTTTACGTTTAGTTGGCTATGGTTTGTTAACTATGGCGATAATTGATTTATTATTTCTTTTAATTCCACCGCAGTTGATGAATCCTTTGTGGGAGTTTCAAACTATGGGAGCAATTGTCGAGAGAATTCCTGTTACTTTATTGGGGATAGTTCTAGTTTACTATGGTGAAAAAAGCGATCGCGCTCCTATAGAAGCCTTAATTCTCAAGGGTTTATCTTGGATATCTTTGATAGTAGCGATACTTTTACTCTTGATGATTCCTTTAAATATTAGCAACAGTTTTCGGATTTATCATCAACAAACGGCTACAACTAATACTCAATTGATTAACCAAAAAGATGCAATACAACAACTCAAAGAGCAATTAAAAACAGCTAATTCTAAAAATGAAATTGGAGCTATTTTAGAACAGCAAGCGCAACAACAAATTAATATTCCTGATTCAGTAAATACTCAGAAACTTAAAACTGATATTTTAACTAATTTGCAACATAATCAAGATAATTTAACTACCCAAGCACAAGCATTTAAAGCGCAAAAACGCTCTGTATTACTAAAAAACTGTCTTAAGTGGAATCTCGGTGGTTTGATTGCTGCAATTTTATTCTTTTTAATTTGGAGAACTACTACTTGGGCAAGAGTTAATATAGACCTGAACGAGGATTAATAGGTAAGCTGTTACGCATTTAAGTTACTGGTTGAGAAAGGAGTCAGGAGTCAGAAGTCAAGATAAGGGTTTCAACCTAATTTTCTAATAGAATAGTATGCAATTTAAATGCGCTTTAGCTTAATAGGTAATGAGTAATAAGTAACATCTAGTGTCTAGTGCCTAGTGCCTAATCAGTAATTAATTATTAACTAATAATATTTAACGATAAATTGGTAAAAGTACTGAAGCCTTTAAGTAGAAAAAAAATTAAGATGAGTGGGCAGAATACCCGAATTTTTTCTATCAGTATTTTTAACCTTTAACTAAGCTTCTGTAAAGTTCGCTCTGTATCGTAATATTTACAGATTAGATTTAATATGAGCAACGAAATTACCAAATCGGAAATTGATTTTAGTGCCTTAAATAATCAGGAAGCTAGTTTCTCGCTGGCGGATTTTAAACAAGTAGTATATCGTCGATGGAAACCCGCATTACTGATGGGGATAACTGCTTTTACGGGCATATTCCTGTTAACGGCTCTTAAAACTCCTGAATATCGGTCAGAAAGTCTAATTTTGCTCGAAAGCCCTCAAAATCAAGAAGCTACGTCTGTTGCTCCTACCCAAACTACCGCTAGTCAATACTACTCAATTAAAGACTTATCTACAGAAATTTTTGTCCTGCGTAGTAACTCGATGGTGGCAAAAGCTATTGAAAAATTACGAGATCGATATCCCGAATTGTCTGTAGCTGAAGTAGTAGAGCAGTTATCGATTCATCAGGCGTTAGTTAACAAGATACCTACAGATGTCTTAGTGGTTTCGTATACTGATACTGATCCAGAAAAAGCTAAAACGATTCTAGAAGCATTGGGATCTACTTACGTAGATTATAGTTTAGAGAAACAAAGATTACAGGCAGCTAACGCTATCAAATTCATTGATACTCAATTACCCGACGCTCAACAAGAATTAGATGAAGCTGCTAAAGAAATTCGTCAGTTTAGACAAGTTCATCAACTATTCGATCCTGAAGTTTCAGCAGTGGAAGCAGGAGACATCCAACAGGATATTACCAAACAAATAGAAGAAACCAAAATTGCGATCGCTCTTAATCAAAAACAAAGTCAAGAATTAGAGCGTCAGTTACAAGAATTAGGTCAAGACTCGGAAACTATGTTAGCCTCATCGGTTTTGGGTCAAGATGGAGTATATCAAAATTTAGCTACTCAATTAAAAGATATAGAAACTCAGTATAATTTGGGTAAAGTGGAGTTTCGCGACAACTACCACGTAATGGCGAATCTCAAAGATCAACGTCAGGAATTAAAAAAACTGTTGCAAGAAAGAGCAGAACAAGTCTTAGGTAAGTCAGTTTCTCCCCAAATATTAGAGCGTGTTGTTTTAGATCGTAGTTATACCGAAGCGCAACCATCATCAGCAGAGGTAGCCAGTACATCTGATACATCTACATCTATACCTACATTTAATACATCTACATCTGATACGTCTACGCCTAATACATCTTTAGATAACCAAACTGCGGATAACTCTAGTAATGAATCAGGAACAAAAGTATCTTCCGAAGGTTCAACCCTAGACGTATTTACCAGTCGCAAACTAGAACTACAAAATCAAGCGGTAAGTCTGCAAAGCCAGTTAGCAAGTTTACGTAAGACAAAAGCGCAAGCAGATGGTAAATTTCTCAATATTCCTAAATTACAACAGACGTTTACAGAGTTACAACGTCAACTAGAACTTAAATCAGAAGCTTATAATTACCTGCTTGAAAGACGACAAGAACTAAAAATTTCTGAAGCGGAAGAAACTGCACCTTGGCGTGTGCTGAACGAGCCTTTTTTGCCTATCAAACCAGTTTCACCCAATATCAAACAAGGATTAATCCAGGCATTATTTGCAGCAGGATTTTTGGGGATTGCGACAGCGTTTATTCTCCAACAACTCGATCAAAGCGTTAAACAGGTTGAAGAAATCAAACAGATTACTAAATTACCTTTATTGGGTGTAATTCCCAAAGTTGCTGAACCCAGTATCAATGCAAATATTCATACTACGAGAAAATCTTATTCCTATTATTCCTCCTTTACCGAAGGGTTACGTTCTTTGGCAATGAATTTGCGTTATCTGATAGCGGATGGAAGTCAGATTAAAACTTTAGCTATTACTTCTTCTACTTCGGCTGAGGGTAAATCTACTATTTCCTATAATTTAGGCATTGTCCTAGCAGAATTTGATCTGCGAGTATTAATAGTTGATGCTGATTTACGCAAACCAAAACTACACAAGTTAGCTAGAATTCCTAACGAAATGGGATTAAGCGATGCAATTACCAAAGAAGAACCTTGGTCTAATTATATACAAGCAGGTTCAGTAGAAAATTTACATTTAATTACTGCTGGTGCAACTTCTCCTAATCCCATTGCTTTATTAAATTCTGACAAAATGAAGCAGTTAATTAAAGAATGGAAAACAACTTATGACTATGTAATCCTTGATACTCCGCCGATTGGAGTGATTGCTGATGCAAAAAGTTTAGCCAACGAGGTTGATTCTATTTTATTTATTTCAGGTATTCAAAGAGTCACTCGCAAAGCAATTAGTAATGCTTTAGATGTTCTACGTAATAGTCAGTGTCATATTGCTGGAGTAGCTGCCAATATGGTTGATCCTGATTTTGATTATTACGCTTATTCTTATTACGACTCTTATTATAATCAGTCCCGTCATGAGAATAGCGAATCTGATGAACAAAATGTTACTTCTGAAGGTAAAAGAAAAGGTATTTTACAACAATTTCGTCGTCGTTAATTAATTACTAATTACTGATTATAGTTAATTGTTAATTGCAAATTGTTAAAATCTTAAGTTAGCGCAGTTTTTAATTGTCCTAACTGTTCTAACTGTTCCCACTGTCCTAACTGTCCTAACTGCCCTAACTGTTATTATGTCTCAGACAGTTGTTAGAGTCGAAGATTTGGGTAAGAAATATCTGCTCAAACACCGTCAAGAAAAATATACAGCGTTGCGAGATATTATTACAAATAAAACAAAAAATCTCGTCAAAAAATTTAGTAATCCTGGGATAAAAAGCAACTACAATACTGAAGAATTTTGGGCATTAAATCAAATAAACTTTGAGATTAAAGCAGGCGATCGCGTCGGTATTATAGGTGGTAATGGTGCAGGTAAATCTACGCTTTTAAAAATTCTCAGTCGTATTACTGATCCTACCACTGGCAGAATAAAACTTTGGGGGAGAGTTGCTAGTTTATTAGAAGTTGGAACGGGATTTCATCCAGAATTAACAGGGAGAGAAAATATCTTTCTCAATGGTGCAATTTTGGGGATGGGCAAAATGGAAATCCAACGGAAATTTGAAGCAATTGTCGATTTTGCTGAAGTTGCTCAATTTTTAGATACTCCTGTAAAAAGATATTCTTCAGGGATGTATGTGCGTTTAGCTTTTGCTGTAGCAGCTCATTTAGAACCAGAAATATTAATAGTAGATGAAGTATTAGCAGTCGGTGATTCAGCATTTCAAAAAAAATGTTTAAACAAAATGGAAGAGGCTGGTAAAGAAGGTCGCACTATCTTATTTGTTAGTCATAATATGAGTGTGATGCAAAGATTTTGTACTAGAGGTATTTATTTACAACAAGGTAGTGTTTTAGCTGATTCTTCGATTGAAAATACTATTAGTTCTTATCTACAAAATATCGAGCAATCTCAAAGTAATAATTTATTGGAACGTCAAGATAGAACAGGTAAAGGTCAAACAAAATTGGTCAATCTAAAAATATCTAGTAACTATCAAGAAACATCCACTTTAATAACAGGAAAACCAGCCGAATTTATCTTTCAAATTACTAAACTTTTACCAAGAATATCTTGTATGTTTACAATTTATGATCAGTTAGGAACAGCAATTATTAATTTTAATAGTGAACAATCTAGTCCTCAAGATTTAAACGATCCAGAAATGGGAACTCAATTTATTTGTGCGATCGCGCAATTACCTTTAATGCCTGGTCAATATCGTCTCAATGTCTTAATTAAAGGTGATGGAGCTATCCAAGATCATTTAGAAGGTGCAAGTTGGTTTGAGGTTGCACCAGGAACTATGGAAGGTAGACCAGTTCAAGTAAAAAATAATGGGAGTAAGATTTGTGTTCCTCATATTTGGACAGTGCCAATTTGAGTAATAAGTAATGAGTAATGAGTAATAGGTAATATTTGATAAATGCAGATTGCTATTTTTGGTTATTATAATTTTTTTAATGCGGGAGACGATCGCATTCAACATTGTTTGAAAAAAATCTTTGCAGGACATATTTTAGTTTTTTTTCCTCATTTTTTACCTCCTCCTAGTTTGGATTATTTAAATACTTTTGATTGGATAATTATTGGTGGTGGAGGATTAGTTAGGGAAAGAGTTGGTATTTGGGTAAATATGTCTGATTGGCTTAGATTACTACGAGCTAATATTGGTGTAGTTGGTTTGGGCGTTAATAGTTTAACTCCAGAATTGTCTTTAGAACTATTGAGTTTATTAGACTATGCTAAGTTTTTTTATGTTAGAGATAATAAAAGTAAAGAGTTACTCAATAATGACCCAAGAATAGAAGTTCATCCTGATGTAACTTGGTGTTTTCCCTTTATTAATCATACAGATAGTCATAATGATACTGTAGCAATTAATTTAACCCCTGGTTTCGATAGAGAATACGATACTGATCAATGGATTAAACATTGTTCAAATTTAAATCTTGTTCCCTTTCCTTTGTATTTTACGAAGCATAGAGATTACTGGTTATTAAAACAATATTTTAATGATTCTATCCCTGAAGAATTTGACTTACAACCTTTAATAAATAGCAAAATGTTAATTGCTTGTCGCTATCATGCGATCGTTTTTGCTATGCAGCTTGATAAACCCTTTATAGCAATTAATTATGATGATAAAGTCAAAAGATTGTTGACAGAAAGTAATTTTAATCATTTGTGTTTGGAGCTAGACGAATCTTATTTACTGTCTGAAAAAATTAATTATATTAATTCTCATTATCAAGAAATAAAACAAAAAATAAATAACTATACCTTAGAACAACAAAAATTGGCTCAAATAATGCTAATCAAATTAAACAAACAAATAAATGAAACCCCGCTTGTAGAACATCCTCGTACAGTAATTAAAAGAAAAATTAAACAATTATTAAAAATTAATTACTGATTACCTATTACCTAAAGAAACTTGCTACTTGCTACTTGACTAAATGATGACTGATGAAATAAATAGTGTTGTACTAATGATGCCCGACTATCGCGTTGATAATCCCTATCAGTCATTATTAATAGCAGGATTGCGATCGCGGAGTGTGGGCTGCGCCCAATCGCGTAGCGGAGGCTCTGCCTCATCGCACTCATTAAGAGTATGTTTTCCCATAGGTTATCGGCGAGTTTTGCCGTTTTTTCGAGCAGTAAAAGATAATTCCGCAAGCGTTTTACACCTACATTGGCTTACTCCTTATCTTAAAGGTGAAAATTATTTTGTACGGTTATTTTATAGTTTGAAACTGTTGATTGATCTTTGGTTAACTCGTCTTACGGGAGTCAAAATAATTTGGACAATTCATAATCATCTAGCACATGATTGTCGTTTTCCCAAGTTGGAATTATGGGGAAGAAAACAATTGAGTAAAATAGCCGATGAAATTATTGTTCACAATCATTCAACTGTAAAGCAGCTACAGCATTCCTGGAAAATAGAAGCTTCAAAGGTTTCCGTCATTCCTCATGGACATTATCGAGATGTCTATCAACCTGCTATTTCTCAGTTAGAAGCCAGAAAAAAATTAAATTTGCCATTAGATGATTATCTATATCTCAATTTGGGAATGATAAGACCATACAAAGGAATTGAAAATTTACTACAAGTTTGGCAAGCAAATCCAACTTATTTTCAAAACCACACTCTTTTAATTGTAGGTAAATCTCTGGATACAGCTTATGAGCAAAAAATAACAGCGTTAATTACCGAAATCGATAACACCATCTTACAACCTAATTTTATTGCCCCAGACCAAATACATCTATATTATAGTGCTGCGGATGTAGTAGTTTTACCTTTTACTCAGATTTTGACCTCTGGTAGTTTAATTCTCGCTATGTCTTATAACAAACCAATTATTGCACCATCCCAAGGAGGAATACCTGAAACTCTCAAAGAAGCCGATAGTTTACTTTACGATCCAAGCGATCGCCAGGGACTCTTAAAAGCTCTAATAACCAGTACCAAAATAGATTTACAAGAGCTAAGTACCAAAGTCAAACAGGCAAGCGATCGTCTTAATTGGGACGCAATTGCTCAAGGAACCGCAAAACTATACAGTCATTAGTTATTAGTTATTAGTTATTAGTCATCAGGGAAAACAAGTAATAAGTAACGAGTAACAAGTTTTTTCCCACTACCTACTACCTACTACCTACTACCCTCTATCTTCTCTATCTCCCATGAATCCTCTAGTTAGTATCCTGATCCCATGTCACAATGCAGAAAGTTGGATCGAACAAGCCATTACGAGCGCGCTTAACCAAACCTATCGCCCCATTGAGGTTATCGTTATAGATGATGGCTCAACCGATAATAGTATAGAAATTATCAAAAGTTTTGGTGAAAGAATTCACTGGTCAGCCAATAGTCATTGTGGCGGTAATTCCACTCGTAATCGTCTGTTAAATTTAAGTCAAGGACAATGGTTGCAGTATTTAGATGCTGATGATTATTTATTACCCAACAAAATAGCTAAACAAATCGAATTTCTGACTCAAAATCCTGATACTGATATTGTTTACAGTCCGAGCATTTTTCAAGCTCATAACTACATAGTTGAAGCAACGTTAAAAAATAGAGAAAATCAATCATTAAGTGCTACAGTTCAAGCTCTTAATCTGGATTCTCCCAATACAATCACCCAGGAAGTCTTACCTATTCCTCAACCTCATGATCCTTGGATCTTACTAGCCAGATGGTATTTACCCCAAACAGGCAGTCCTCTCTGGCGCAAGCAGGTAATTATTGATGTGGGAGGCTGGAAGGAAGATCAACCTTGTTGTCAAGAACATGAATTATATTTGCGTTTACTAAAAGCAGGTAAACAATTTAACTATTTTAAGGAAACTGGTTCAGTATATCGCCAGTGGAGTGAAACTACAGTCTGCAAAAAGTCTAAAGGGGAAACCTATCGGCGACGCTTAGAAATTATTGATAATCTTGAAAAACATCTAGCCCAAACCCATCAACTGAATCAAGCTAGACAAACTGCGATTAATCAAGCCAGGTTTGAATCTGCAAGAATTATCTGGCTGACTAACAAACAGTGGTCGAAAAACATAATTGATCAGATACGTCAAACGCAAAGTAATTTTATACCTTCAGGTAATTGCGCACCTAAAATTTATCGTTTGATTTATCAATCTTTGGGTTTTGATTTGGCTGAAACCATAGCAGCCGTTAAACGCAATCTTGTTTTTAGTCCCTAAAAAAGATTAATAACTTATGTCTAAACTCTTACCAATTTCTACCTTATTACCCACAAGAAATCGATTTGTTTCTCTCAGGAAAATGTTAAATAGTTTAGCAGAACAATCTGTTCAACCTGAAGAAATTATTGTGGTTGATGCTTCAGATAATCAAGAAACAAAAAAATTATGTATATCGACAATACCTAATTTAAAATCTAAACTTGTTTATCATCAAGCCCAAGAAAAAGGAGCAGCCATTCAAAGAAATCAAGCAATTAAATATGCAACCCAAGATTGGATTTGGTTTATTGAAGACGATATTATTTTTGAACCTAATTGTTTACAAAAACTGTGGCAAGCTTTGGAAGATAATCCTAAACTGGGGGGAGTTAATGCCATGATTGTTAATCAAAAATATTCACATCCTGGAAAAATTAGTCGCTATTTATTTAGGTTTCTTCATGGTCGTCATGAAACTAGTTATGCAGGAAAATGTATCGGGCCTGCTTTAAATTTATTACCAGAAGATAATCCCAACTTACCTGAAGTAGTGACTGTGGAATGGCTAAATACTGGATGTACTCTTTATCGCCAAAAAGCATTACCTCAGCCTTTATTTTCTAGCTTTTTTACAGGATATTCTTTCATGGAAGATGTAACTTTATCTTTAACAGTTGGTAAAAAATGGCAATTGGCTAATGTTAGAACAGCCCGTATTTTTCATGATTCTCAACCAGGAGAACATAAAAATAATCCTACTATTCTTGCTCAGATGGATTTAGTCAATCGTCACTATGTAATGACTCAAATTTTAGAACAAAAAACATTACAGGATTATCTCAAACTAATAATTTTACAGTTATTTGGGATTGCTGCTTCTCTGGTTTCTTTCAAGGGTTGGTTAGAGTTACCTGTTATTGTTTGGGGAAAAATTCAAGCGATCGCCATAATTGCCGTTTCCAATCATACACATAAATAAGGTCGTAAGGCTTACGTCCTAGAAAAGCTAATGAAGTTAATGATATTTTTAGTTGTCAAATTGACTCGTGTAATCGAAGGATTAACCAGCCGTTGGCGCAATTTTTACTATCGTTGTTTGGGGATGAAATTAGATGGCTATGTCTGGCTACGCCAAGTAGAAATTCCCCGTAACCATCAAGCAATTGCGATCGCTGCTAAATCTGCCTTAGACAGAGGTGTGGTTTTGCTGTGTAGTGGTAAATTGGCAATTCAACCTCAAATCTCCATTGGTAAAGCTACCTATATTAATCGGCACACCTTTATCGATGCTGTATTATCTATAACGATTGGAGAACATTGCGCCATTGGCCCTAATTGTTACATTACCGATCATAATCACGGTCTGGATTTAGCACAACCACCTTTAGAACAACCAATGATTGCTCAACCCACAAAAATTGGCGATCGCGTTTGGCTAGGTGCAAAAGTTACAGTACTTAAAGGTGTAACCATTGGTGATGATGCAGTAATTGGTGCAGGAAGTGTAGTTACTAACAATATTCCTCAAGGCGCGATCGCGGTTGGTGTACCTGCCAAGGTTATTAAAACTCGTTATGCGGTCAAGAGTTATTAGTTATTAGTTATTAGTTATTAGTTGTTAGTTGTTAGTTATCACTTATTACCTATTACTCATTACTCATTACTCATTACTCATTACTCATTACTTATCCACCATGTATTCCTATCAAGATTTATCAAAATTAGTATCCATTGGTATTGCCACAAAAAATCGTTGGCAGGATTTAGAAATTACTTTAGGCAAAATAGCGCAGACAGATTTAAAAGTACTTCCAATAATTATTTATGATGATTTTTCCGACCATACTTGTCCTTTCAATTATGAGAAATTTGGCTTAAATATTAAAATTACAAGATTTGCTCAATCTTTAGGCTATATTGTTCGTCGCAATCAGTTAGCCCAAGAAATAGAAACTAAATATTATTTAAGTTTCGATGATGATTCTTATCCTGTTTCAGGCTCTTTAAGTGCTGCTGTTGAATTAGCAGAAACTCATACTGATTTATTATGTCTAAGTTTTCCGATTTATAATCCCGTACAAAATAAATATGAAAACCACTCTGTTCAGAAACAAATTCATCAGGTTAGAGCGTTTATTGGTTGTGGTCATTTATTACATCGCGAAAGATTTCTAAATTTAGGTGGATATCGCTCCGAATTAATTCATCAAGGGGAAGAAATGGAGTTAGCAGCTAGAGCTTTTCAACAAGGCTTATACTGTTATCACTTTCCTAATTTTTTAATTCATCATACTGCTTCTAATCAGAATCGTAATTGGTGGCGTATGGACTTTTATGGTTCTCGTAATAATGTTTTATGGAATGATTGGTTTGTTCCTAAAAATCTCAAAATTATTAAACAAATAAGAACTTTAATATCGCGATCGCTCCTCGCTTTAAAAGTAAGAAGATTAGGTTTAATTCAAGGAGAATTAGCTGGCTTTATAAGTATTGTTAAATATAAAAACAATCGTCAATCTATGTCTTCAAACGTTTTTAATCAATGGCAAAAGTTACCTTGGAATTAAGTCATTAGTCATTACTCATTACTTATTACTTATGAATAATTGGATTTGTTGTCAATTGGGAGCGAGAGAACATTATGCTATTCCTAGAGCCTTACATAGTCGAGGTCAACTAAAATATTTAATTACTGACGCTTGGATAGATTCTTTTTCGCCTTTAAATTTATTGCCTAATTTCTTACTTACTAATTTACGGGAAAGATATCATCCAGAATTAAACAAAGCTAGGATTAAAGCTTTTACTGATCCTTTGATTATTTGGGAATTATCTCAGAAATATAATAATCTTTCAGGTTGGGATAAGATTATTGCTCGCAATTCTTGGTGGCAGGAACAAGTATTAAAGGTACTACCCAAACTAAAATACACTAATCAAAATACTACTTTATTTGCTTATAGTTATACAGCTTTAGAATTATTTCAATATGCTAAATCTCAAGGATGGAAAACAGTTTTAGGACAAATTGATCCAGGTATTATTGAAGAAAAACTTGTCATTAAACAAAACCAAACCTATCCACAATATCATTCCCATTTACAAGTCGCTCCTTTAGACTATTGGCAAGATTGGCGACAGGAATGTGCTTTAGCCGATCAAATTATCGTTAATTCTCCTTGGTCAGCCCAAGCATTACAACAGACGGGAGTTGCAAGTCATAAAATTAAAATTATTCCTTTGGCATATCAAGCTACAGTTAAAGCCGAAAATTTTTCCCGAACTTATCCCCAAAACTTTTCTGAGCAACGCCCTTTAAAAGTCTTATTTTTAGGACAAATAATTTTACGCAAAGGTATAGCTGCAATTTTTGAAGCCATTGAATTATTAGCTAATAAACCTATTGAATTTTACTTTGTTGGTCAGGTAGGAATTAAGTTACCCAAATCACTAAGAAAAAATCCCAAAATTAAATGGCTTGGTTCAGTTTCTCGTAGCCAGACTAGTTACTATTATCAACAAGCAGATGTCTTTTTATTTCCAACTCTTTCTGATGGCTTTGGTATTACCCAATTAGAAGCACAAACTTGGCAATTACCTCTAATCACTTCCAAATTTTGCGGAGCAGTAGTCAAAGATAAAATTAACGGGTTAATATTACCAGAAGTAACAGGAAAAGCGATCGCTAATACTCTCAACTTTTGTTTTTATAACCCTCAACAACTAGCTACTTTTGCCCAAGCTTCACATCAAATAGTCTCTGACTATCAACTATCTCAATTAACTCATAATTTGCAGCTTTTAAACAGCACACAAAATATCCAAAAATTACTGATTAGGCACTAGGCACTAGATTTTACCTATTACTCATTACTCATTACTCATTACTTATTACTTAATCAAAAATGACTCCTACTCAAATTCCGAAAATAGCATCTAAAACGATAACTTCAGTTTGGCTCAAACAAGAATATCCAATTTATCCTATTCTCGGTTTAGCTAGCACCATTGTCGGCACATTCATCGCTATTTTTATCATTCCTGAAAATATTACTACTCCAGATGCTTTGTTTCCTTCTGCTGTAGCAATGGTATTGGGACTGGCGATCGCTCCTTTAGCTGCTGCTTATCGTAGTCCTAGAACTTTGTTACGCACTGAGCATATCTTGGCTCTTTCTCCTATTTACTGGCTGTTGTTAGATCTCTTACAAAAAGCCTATACTATGGAGCGTTTGGAGGTTAACAGTATTGTCGGCACGTTTTTTAGTATTGGTTTATTTATTACAGGAGTTTGGTTAGCTGCCTTGATGCGTCCTCCATCAATACCATCATCAATAGCTCATGCTGCCGATCATCGCTTAAACCCAGCACTTATTTTTAAACTAATATTGGTATTTTTTAGTTTAGCGATCCTTAAATTTGCCTCTCCTTGTGGCTTTGATCCTGCTTTAATGTTCTTTCATTTAGGAAGCGATCGCTGGTCTGCGCCTTGGGCAAGAGAAACCTTGGGCGGTTGGAACTCTTTTATCGATCACCTCGACTATTTTGGCTATCTATTACCCACTCTCACAACTTTGCTAGCCATAAGAAGTCGCCGTATAGATCTGCGAGTAATTGTTGCTATTACTTTATCCGTCATTGTGACTGCGTTTTTAGCACAGGCAGGAGGTCGTCGAATTATTGGCGTAGTATTGGGAGCAGCTATTATCTGCTGGGTTTTAGAACAACATAAACTAAAAATCAAACAAATAATTATCGCCCTAGTGAGTGTAGCTTTGGTTTTGGGTACTATGCAGTGGATGCTGGAAGTCAGAAATGAAGGCTTTCAAGTGTTACTCCAGCCAGAAACACAAGAATTGCAATATCACCATCTGCACATCGATGATAATTTCCTGCGTCTAGCTCAAACCATTACTTTAGTACCAAGATACTATCCCTACGTGTACGAAAAACAAATTCTTTTTACCCTCATTCGCCCTATTCCTAGAGTATTTTGGCCCAATAAACCAGTTGATCCTGGTTTCGATTTACCCTCAGCTATAGGAGTTGAAGGAGTTTCCCTCAGCTATTCAGTAATTGGTGATTGGTACATCTGTGCAGGTTGGTTGGGAGTCTTTTTCGGTGGCTTAATTTACGGTGGGTTAGCCAGGATGGTTAGTCAACTATTACTCAGAAATAAAAATTCGGCCAGCGCGATCGTCTACAGCCTTTCTGCAATGGCTCTCTTCGCTGGTTTTCGCTCAATGCTAGAACTAGTTTTAATGAGCTACGCAATCTTAGCCTGGATGTTTATCTCCTGGTTTATGTTACCTAAAGTCAAAAGGCTGAGGGCTGAGGGCTGAAGATATTTCATTGATCATTAAACATTTATCATTTATCAACAATGTTCAATGTTTAATTATTTGCTACTTGCTACTTAAAAGAAACCTACTACCTACTACCTACTACCTACTACCTACTACCTACTACCTACTACCTAATTAATGCCCAAGCTGCTAATCCTGACCTACATCCCATCTCCCTATCAGGTAGAGTTGTTTAATGCGATCGCTCTCTCGGCTAGATTTAATCTCCAAGTTGCTTATCTTTATGCTGGTTGTGATGTTCCTATAGCTAAACTTTGGCAGCCAGATAATTTTCAACATTCTTATATCATTCTTGGCGATCGCTCTGAAAATTATCAACAATTGGAACAGGATATAGACTCTAGTGATCTAGTAGTTTTTAATTACTATCGTCATCCTCGAATTAACCAGTTAATTGCTCACTGTATTAATCTTGGTAAATCCTGGTGTTTTTGGGGAGAGCGTCCAGGGTTTAAGCATTCTGGGTTACTTGGGTGGTTATATCGTCGTTGGCGACTGGCTAAGTTACATCAGTCTTCCACAGCAATTTGGGGTGTAGGGACATGGGGGGTAAAACAGTATCAGCGTGAATTTGGTAAAAATCGCCCTTATTTTAATCTGCCCTATTTTTCTGATCTCAGTCGTTTTGCAGTTAGAGAGTCGCTTCGTCCCAATGACAATCAACGAGTCTTTTTATATTCAGGAGCATTAATCAAACGCAAAGGAGTCGATTTATTAGCGTCTGCTTTTGGTCGATTAGCAGCACAATTTAAGCATATACGTCTGCATTTAGTGGGAGAAGGGGAATTACGACCCAGTTTAGAATCAAAGCTTGCTCAATATTCCCAACAAGTAAAATTTTTTGGCTTTCAACCTTGGAATAAATTACCTGATTATTATCAACAAGCGGATATTCTCTGTGTCCCTTCTCGTTATGATGGCTGGGGGTTAGTTGTCCCCGAAGGATTAGCAGCAGGACTACCTGTAATTAGTACTGATCGCACTGGTGCAGCTATTGATTTAATTAAAAATAATCATAATGGCTGGCGAATTCCTGCTGACGATCCAGAAGCTCTTTATCAGGCAATGTATCAAGCTGTAACTCTCTCTCCTCAAGAGTTAACTACCTATTCCCAAGCTGCCAGCGATCGCGCTCGAGAACATTCTTTAGCTATTGGTGTGAAGCGATTTGAACAAGCAGCAATGGAAACTATTTTTAGGTAATAGGTAATATGAAAATACTACACGTTATTCCCTCCCTTAGTTCAACTCTGGGTGGCCCGACTCAAGTAGCTCTCAACATTGTCAAAGCCGTTAGAAATCAAGGTGTTGATGCTGAAATTGTGACGACAAATAACGATGGCGCAGGAGTGCTAGATGTTCCCCTCGGTAAACGTTTAGAGTATCAGAGTGTGCCTGTGTGGTTTTTGTCTGCTTTTCCTTATGCTTGTAAAGAGTATATATTTTCGAGTAGTTTAACTAGATGGCTGTGGCAGAATATCAGTAATTACGATATTTTGGACAATCATTATCTATTTTCTTATGCTCCTACCTGTGCAGGAGCGATCGCCCGTTGGTACAAGATTCCCTACACCGTCCGCACTCAAGGACAATTATCTTCTTGGGCATTAAAGCAAAGTGCCTTAAAAAAACAACTTTATACTACTCTGGTTGAACGTCATAATCTTAATCAAGCTGCTGCTATTCACTGTACTACTCCAGGTGAAGTTGAAGATTTACGCAATTTTGGGATCAATACCCCGACTATTACCCTGCCTTTGGGTGTAGAACCACCTGAACAATTATTAACAGCTAAATCGGAATTACATCAGCTATATAATATTCCCTCAGAGCGACTAATTATTTTATTTTTATCTCGTCTTCACTACAAAAAACGACCTGATTTATTAATTAGTTCTTTAAGTAAAGTTGCTCAACAAAATTCAAATTTCTATTTAATTATGGCTGGTTCTGGAGATACCGAATATGTTAATTATCTTCAGCAATTAGTTACTCAATCTAATTTAAATGAGCACGTTACTTTTACAGGATTAGTTACAGGAAAAACTAAAAATCTTTGCTTACAAGGTTCAGATATCTTTACTCTTCCATCCTATTCCGAAAACTTTGGTATTGCTGTGGCGGAAGCAATGGCAGCAGGATTACCAGTAATTATCACTCCAGGAGTACAAATCGCTCCTGAAATCGACGCTGCTGATGCAGGAATTATTATTAATGACGAAGCGGAATTGATTAACGCTATTCTACAACTGCTTAATTATCCAGGCAAGCGATCGCACCTAAGTAAAAATGCCAAACAATTAGCTAATCAAAGATATGTTTGGCAACAAATTGCTAGTCAACTTATCGGTTATTATGCAGAAATCATCAAATCAAATTCTTAAATATGTCTTAGAATTATTGCTTACTACTGTTTTATTTCTATCTAAATTATCTAAACTACAATTAATTTCTAAGGCATCACAGTATTGTTGAGCAATAATTTGAGGTGTAAAATGTTTTTCCAGGTATTTCCGTCCAGCATGACCCATATCAACAGCTAATTTTGGATTAGCAGCCAAAGCTATAATAAAATTAGCTAAATCTTGACTGTAATTATGGTTAAAACAAGCTCCACATTCAGCCTTTTTAATTAATGAACGTAGATAAGAATGAGGTTCACAAATAGCAGCGATCGCCACTCCAGCAGCCAAAATTCCGTATACTTTACTTGGAGCAACTACACCTTCTAAACCTGGAGCTATACTGACTAAAGCTAAATCACAAGCGGTTAAAGAATAGGGTAAGTTAACTTTATCTTGATAGGGTAAAAAAAGACAGTTTTTTAGGTTTTGCTCTCTTGCTATTTGTTGGCATATTTCATGTTTACTACCTGCACCAATAAACACAAATTGAATCGAATGATGTTGTAATAATTCAATAGTTGCTACAATTGTTTCTAAATCATGGCACAAACCTAAATTACCAGAATAAAGAACTGTAAATTGGCGATCAATTCCATGTTCACGAGCAAACCAATTTTGTTGTTTTCTTAATGGCTTGATCCAATCTGCGTCTGCCCAATTATGAATTACAGAAATTTTTGACTCAATAGTTGGATGTTGCTCCACAATCCGCGACTTCATAGTTTCGGTTAAAACTATTATTTTCTTACTTTTGTGCCAAACAATCTCGTTAATCTTATGCCACAATCTAGCAACCAAATTATTTGCCGAAATAACACCTAATTCTATTACAGCATCAGGATATAAATCGTAAACAAGGCAAGCATAATCAACCTTAAAAAATAAATTTGCTAAATAACTAATAATCGAAAGAAAAGGAGGTGCAGTCGTCAACAGCACTAGATTATTTTGTCTAGCATTTTTCAATAGATAGATAGCAGATTTTAAAGTAAAAATTATACCATTTACTGTTTTACCGCGAATTCTCCGTATCCAAAATTTAGTAATTGTTGTTCGTTCTATATGTACATTATTCTCTATTTCTAAATTGAAAGCCTTCTGTTGTTTGAAGGCATAACCAGGTTGAGCAGTAAAAATATTTACCTGAATGTTTTTTTGACTTAAATGGTTAGCCAACTCTTGAATTAATTGACCTGTTGGAGCAAAATCTGGAGGATAAAATTGCGTAATTATCAGTAGGTTAAAATTTTCAGAGTTTATATCTTTAGCTGCTGCTTTTCCTAGAAGGGTTTGGATAAAGACTTTCTGAGTAATTGGAGACCAAATTCCTGATGTTTTCAGCACTATGTTACGCTCTTTAAAATAAAGTCTAGTAGATACATGGATGAAAATACTGACCTTATTATTCCCTTAACATCTCATTTATTTTTGAGTATAAACCCTGATTTTTTAAAGCATCAAATCAAAACTAATTTAAACCAAACCTACTAAAATGCGATCGCTCTACCAACTTGGCGATCGCACTTTAGTAGGTTTGCTAGAATCAGAGCGAAGCGAAACCAGAGGATGCAAATTTTTCTACTTACTGGCGTTTAATTAAAAGTTGGTTTAGCCGTCGATGCGAGCGCCTGAGATTATATTTAATATGATAAAAAATAATTTATGAATCCAGAATTGATTGAAAAAAATATCTATCAAGCAATTGATGCTATGGATGATGAAAAACTTGAGAAATATGCCTATGATTTAAAATTTTCCATATTAAAAGCGATCGCACTTGCTTCTAAATCCATTGTTGGATCTTTAATTATCAACTACCTCAAAAGGGTCTAGCAGTGGAACTCCTGTATCCTCAAAATCTCGCACATTTCGAGTGACCAAAGTTAAGCCACAGGTAAGTGCAGTAGCAGCAATTTGTTTGTCTAGGGAATTTTGGGGATGAGGTACACGCAATCTTCCCCAAACCTGAGCCTCAAGTTCGGTAAAATCCAAAATACGATCTGCGTAGTCTGCTAAAACAGTTTGTAACCAGTTTTCGAGATGGTCTGCTTGAGTAGTATCACCTCGATACCTGATAAGTTCAACTCCTCGACGTAATTCACCAATGGTGATAACACTTATGAATAGATAGGTTTCTTGATCGACAGCTTGCTGAAAAAATTTTATAACGCCAGGATTGGCTTTGCTTTTTTTGCGTAGTTCACTAATGATGTTGGTGTCAATCAAATACATCGCTGGTGCTATCATCCTCTACTCGCTTAAAGTCTGAATTATTCCCTACATCAGGAATCTGCATCAGAACTTCTGCAAATGATTTTCTCTTTGGTTGCAGCAATACCTGTTCTAAAATTTTGCGGTGTTCAGCTTCGGCACTCACCCCATGAAGACTCGCTCGTTTCTTTAGGGCTTTTACAATCGATTCATCGATATTTCGGACGATTAAATTTGCCATAGATTATCTTTGATGAAAAAAGAAATAAGCTCTTGATGATAGCAATGATATCATTGATTGGCATAATCTTAAACAAAAGGAAAGTTACGCGCTACTTTATTTAAAATTTAACCATTGTTTAATTTCTTGTACGACCCAAATAGCTTCGTCTTGACTCAATGCACCACCAAGATTATAAGTATGATTGGTTGTCCGAATACCTATTTGAAAAATTGAACCAGTACGCTGAAGAAAAATATCTACAATAGTAGAATTAGGACAGCTTTGCTTATTATATTTTGTAGTTAACAGCTTTCTCTTTATTTGAAAATCATTAGACTCAAAACTAATTTCGGTTTTAGTTCCGCATAAAACAATAGTATAAATAGCAATGAATAAGAGTAGTAAAACAATTATATATGGCATAAAGATACTAATCACTAAACTGAAAGAAAATAATAAAAAATAACCAATTAATCCTCTACAACCAGCATTAAAAATTTCATTAAATCTAGCCAATCCTCCTGCTGGAATTGTGATATTTAATTGTTCTAAATCTTGTTCTAGTTTGATCGCACTTTTTTCAGGTTTAAATTTTAAAGATTGTTGATTCGGTGATTCTTTACTTCCTGAAGTATTAACCTTAGCTGATATTAAAGCTTCTAAAGCAGTTTGTGCGCTAGAAAAACGACTTTCTACAGATGATTCTGTCATTATTTCCAGCCAATTAATCAAATCTGGTTTAAGATTAACGAGATTGCGAAACTGAATGCGGGAATTTTGATGAGGTAAATCCGCAGGTGGAATTTTGGTTGATAAATGAATTAAAGTAATCCCTAAAGCATATAAATCAGAAGCAGGAACAGCACGTCCCCAAAACTGTTCTAAAGGCGCGTAGCCAGTCGTTCCAACTACAGTAAAAGTTGCTTCTGTAGTTGCTGCTTGTGCTTGGACTGCACCAAAATCAATCAAATAAATTTGTTCATCTTCTCCTAAAATTAAATTACTAGGTTTCAGATCCCGATGAAGTACAGGAGGGTTTAATTCATGAAGATAAATCAAAATTTCTAGGATTTCTTTGGCAATTGTTCTAATTTTCTCTTCATCAAAAAGCTGCTTCTGTTCTAATAATTCTTGTAAAGAAAAACCAGGAATATAATCTTGTACTAATGCAAACCAATTTACATCATTATTTAATTGCCTATCAAGAGCAAAATAATCTCTATATTTGGGAATCCGAGGATGTTTTAAAGTTTGTAGTATATATGCCTCTCTTTGAAATAATTTTAATTCTTTAGAGTGCATTTGAAAACTGAAAGCTAACAGTTTAATAGTTACTTTTTCGTTAGTATTTAAATCCTTTGCTAGCCAAGTTTGGTGTCCTGCTGAGGTATGTCCTAACTGTTGTTGTAGTTGATATTTCGCTTGTAAGATTTTTTGTTTATTAAACACAGCTTTAATGGTGAGAAGACAGACAAAAATAAGAGCTTATATTTTAAGATTTATTGGTTTTTTGTCTTTTGTCATCTGTCATTAGTTGTTACTGAATGTACCGTTGCTGATTTTATAAAATTGCCATGATGATGTTTTATATTTCATCGACGTATCTCAAAAGTACTAAATTCTTGATCATGATTGTTTAGTACTTCTGTTTCTAGATTATTAACCACAGCCGAAGGTGAACCTGATTTAGCCCAATCAATTAGTGCATCTAGTTTTTCTGCTTCTCCTTCTGCCACAATTTCCACATCTCCATTACTTAAATTGCGTACATATCCACAAATGTCTAATTTTTGAGCTTGAGCTTGAGTATAAAATCTAAATCCTACTCCTTGTACTTTGCCTGAAACGACCGCTCTAATTTTTTTCAACATAGCTGGAATATGGCATACTCATACGACCAAGCTGACGCTATGGTCGCAGCAGATCGAAGGTAGAAGACTCTACGAACACACCAATTACGGTGTCATGCTGGCACTGTCAAGGCGACCCTACTCTCTCATACCGAAGTACTTGAGGCTACTTGTTCAACTTATGTGTAATTCACTCGCTGCTCAGTATCTATTTCAGACCCCTGACTATCACCCGTTCACCTTATAGGTGGGCTGCTTAAGCGGTTGTGTCTCAGGTATTTCACCTGTACTTGAGCTAGGTCATTGTGTTTTAATCAATGAAATTATTATACGACAAACCCTGTCCTTCAATTCCTCTTACCCTTGGAGGTTTTCTGATGGTTTTGTTGTGAGATTTAATAAATAATACTAATATTTATTAAGGTTTACAAATAAAAATTTAGAGGATATTACATTTTATGCCATATACAGAAGAAGAAGGTGGTAGACTAAATAATTTTGCTAGAGAACCCAAAATGTATACAGCCGAAGAGCCAAGCTCAACTGAAAAACGTAATTATGTAATTTTTGGTGTCTTAGCATTTTTGCTTGTAGGTGGGGTTATGGCAGTTGCAGTCTATGCATCTAGTGCTAGCTAAATTTTTAACTATCAATATTAAGTCCATTAGATATCATAATAGCCCCGTGTTTTAAAATTTGCAGCACGGGGTATTTGTTTGATTTTGAAGTCTTTTATTCTGCACCATGAGACAATAACGGCAGAAAGTAATAATTTTAAGAATTTAGAATTTATAGAGGTAATCAAGTAACAATGTTTAAATCGTTTTTCGCTGCAATATTAATTGTTCTTAGTTTAGCCGTATCAAGTTGTTCGGCGGGAGTCAGCGGATTACAAAGCTATGTTGACACTAGCAAAGGATATGAGTTTTTATATCCTAATGGTTGGATTCCCGTTAACTTAGGTACATCTGCTAGAAAGACTGTCGATGTTGTATTTCGCGATTTAGTGGAAAGGACAGAAAACCTCAGTGTCATTATTAATGAAGTTCCTGATGGTAAGACTTTAGAAGATTTAGGCACTCCGTCAGAAGTTGGATATACTCTACTAAAAGCGATGAATAATACTCCAAAGTCTGACAGGGAAGCAGAGTTTATTCGTGCTGAATCTCGTCAAGGTAAGGATAAAACCTATTATCTTTTAGAATATGAAGAAAATTTACCCGACCAGGGAGAAAGACATAATATTGCCAGTGTAGCGGTTAGTAGAGGTAAAATTTTTACTTTTAACTTATCTACTCCTCAAAGACGTTGGGATAAGGTTAAAGATAGTTTTGAAGTGGCAGCGAAGTCTTTTACTGTACGTTAGTAATCTGTCAGCTAGCAATTGATGGGTTGAGATTAGTAATTAGTAGACCTCTTGCATAATTAAATTAATGTTATATTAAGGGATTTTCAATAATTTCAATGTGTAACAGCTTATGACTGTAAACAACACTTTACCTGATTTTGTCTTAGCTTCCGCTTCACCTGCGCGTTTAAAACTTTTACGAATGGTGGGAATAGAGCCAATTGTCTGTAAAAGTGATTTTGATGAAGATCAAATACAGCTAGAAGAAGCAGCAGAATTAGTGACGACTTTGGCTAAATGCAAAGCTGAAACTGTTGTGCCTCAGTTTAGTGATGCTTTAATTTTGGGATGCGATTCAGTATTAACAGTCAACGATCGCATTTATGGTAAACCAGAATCACCCCAGATAGCGATCGCTCGTTGGCGAGGAATGCGTGGCAGAATGGGGATAATTTATACAGGTCATACTTTAATTGATCTTAAACAACAAAGACAGATAATTCGCTGCGGTATTACTAAGGTTTATTTTGCTAATATCAGCGATCGCATGATTGAAGCCTATATTGCTACTGGCGAACCTCTACAATGTGCTGGTAGCTTTGCTTTAGAAGGTAAAGGTGGGATGTTAGTGGAAAAAATTGAAGGCTGTCACAGTAATGTCATTGGTTTAAGTCTGCCTTTACTTCGACAAATGCTGGAAGATTTGGGCTACAATTTCAGCAACTTTTGGCAATAACTAAATAAATGGTATTAAATCAGGAATTGCAAGCTAAAATCGAGGCTGGAAAAATTTTTGAGGCTTTGACGATCGCGATCAGTGAAGTGGTTGAGTTAGAAATTACTACCTGTATAGATGATTCAGATCTAGATCAAATTGAACCATCTACCTCAGCTAGCCTTTTACGTACCCGTTTCAATCTTTTGGATGGCACAGTAAATCATGAAATTGATTTTAAATTAGTTGACAATCCTGCTTATCCCGAACTACAACGATGGCATATAGAGCAAGTTAAGCAGAGACAAAATTCTTTAATTGCCAATCTTGCCAGCTTAGAGAAGTTGCGTCGTGTTTTTCTTAACCAGAATCTTTAATCTATTCGGTAATTTTAGCCTAGTTGGCTGCTCAAGTGGTTATAAGTAATGAGTAATAAGTAATGAGTAAATAGCTTATTCCCAATCACCAATCACCAATCACCAATCACAATTTTCAAGATTAAACCAATGACATCTAGCGAAGAATTTAAACGGGCAATCAGAGCAGGTAATATTAATGAAGCATTTCTTGTGGCTATGAGCAATGCACCTGAACTAAATATCACCACTAGAATAGTTACGACTGAAAAAAATACCCAGCAACCTCAAGCAGATAATTATTTACGTACTCAGATCAACTTAATTGAGGGTAAAATCGAGAATGAAATCGGCGAACAGTTTACAGGCGATCGCTACGGGGAAATTAAGCAGTTTCATATTGAACAAGTAACTCAGGGACATCAAACAATTCAGCATAATTTGATTAGTCTGCAAAGAATGTTTCAGTTGATGTCAGCTTTTCAACAACAACAAACTACGGAACATCTTAATTGGGTTGAAATTGCAGCTGATGTCAATCAAGAATCTTTACCTGCTAGACCTAAAGTTAATCAACTATCTGGCAACAAAACTCCTGACGCATTAACAGCAGGCACGACTAATAACCCAACTGCAACCACCTCCATAGATAAACCAGAACCACAATTACCAGGTTTTGAACCAGAAGCAGAAGATGATGATGATGTCGTCGATGATTTATTATCTTTAGCCGATCTTGATGATCAGTCAGAGACAGAAGTTCCAGAAGCCGAACAAGGTGACTGGGGACAATGGTTAGAAGAACCTGAAGTAAAATCAGAAGTTTTTGATCTCAAATCTCTTAACCTGCGCGATGCTAACCACAATTGGCAAAATTGGGATTCTCAACAGCATTCTGCTAATCCTCAGCTATCGAAGGAAGAGTCTCATGAATCATAATCTATTGGAAAATATTACTGCTGTTGAAATTAGTACTGTGATCGTCGAAGAAATTGTTGACGACATATTTATTCCTTGGGAAGCCTATCAAGCAATCTATTATATTTCCCGTGACTATTTAGAACAGTCGGGAATTAATGTTTCTTTGAGCGATCGCTATTTACAATTACGTCGTCAATTGGAACTGGCGTATTGTTTATTACTCGTCGATCCGAGTTCGCCGTTATATAGTCGGACTCTGGCAAAGGAAATTAAGCGAGATTTGCCGATTTTAAGCCAAAAAAATCTAGAGTGGGAAAGTATTCCCAGTAGATTACCAGAACCGATTCCTAACAGCCGTCAGCAAACTATGTCTGAGGTCAATCAACTTTTAAGAGATCCTCAGTTTGTTGATATTTTACAGCAGTTAAATAAACGCAAAATAGCTCTAGATCGACGCGATCGCAGTTTACGTACTTCCTCTCATCCCCATAATATCAATGACAGTACCTATGCTCAAACTTCCCTACAATTAGACGGCAAAATTATCAATCGTTATTCCCAAGCGATTTTAGGCAGGAGCGATCGCGATCTTTTGTTACACTTACACGAACAATCAACCACCGCTGGGGAACAACAGTGGCACGGTTTAGTTAAATTCATGCTTTCTATCATTGCCAAATAGTGAACTATCCACAAGTAACTAATCACCAAAGTTTAAATTCTTGTATTCAGATAATGGAGGTTAAAATTAATCGTCGATTGACTCTGCCTCGTCAGATCAATTTTCGACTTAATGCGGATATTTTAAAACAAATAGAATACATAAAAGCCCAAAATCAGCAATTAAAGCTTTCAAAGTCTAAATTAACAACTTTGCGCTATTATACTTTGCTTAACTCGTCTTTAGAATCCAAAGCAAATTTAGTTCAGGAGCGATTATCGCCGTTAAATTTTACTACTAGTTACATATTTTCAGACAACCAACAACTCACAGTTATACGCAGTCTGATCGATGTCAAAGGACAAATTTCACAACAAATTCAACAAGATTTATGGCACAATCCCCAACTATTAGAGAGAGTAGTTGATGCTCATCACTGGCTAATTGGGCAAATATTAATTCAATTACCTCTAAAAACCCCAAGGCTTATTTTACTGCTATTGCACCTTCTTTTGGCTATTGTATGGGTGATTGTGACTATGTATCTTTGGTACTTTTTACCGTTAAACAATTCGGTCAAAATACTAATAATTTTTTGTTTATTTTATTTAGCTAAAAAACATCTAATTACTTTAATAAAACAACAGGTAAAAACTTATTTTTTAAAAGCTATGTTTAAAGGTTTACTCGCAAATACCACCCAAAAAAGACAAATAGCCCTTAATATTTTAAGTACTTTAGTTTGATTAATTACTTTTTAAATCGTACTTACCGAAATATTAAGATGAGGTTATCCACACTGAGATTTCAGCTAAAATTTGCCAAAATAAAAGCAGTTAATCGAGGACATAAATAGCAAGATGAAATTTTCCCTATCTTCTTTATACGACTGGTATCGCAATGCAATTCGCCATCCCAAATACCGTTGGTGGGTAATGTTGGGAACAATAATTTATCTCATTAGTCCCATTGATATCGCTCCAGATTTTATCCCTGTTTTAGGACAAATCGATGATGTCATGTTGGCAGGTTTACTCTTTACAGAATTATCTCAAATGGTTATGACTAAACTACAATCTCGCCAGGAAAATAAAAATGTGACAACTGAAACTTCTGGCAAGGAAACTGTGGATGTTGATGCCGAGACTGTAGCTACGAATTAAAATATTTCGTTTCAGCTTAGACATACTTTTAAACTTAAATTTTAGGTAATTAGTAATAGCGCAGATAACTTCAAATGAAGGCGATAGATTTTGCCACCTGCGAAGGAGTTTGCGCTATTTATTTTTTATCTTGATACTTATTCAAAATATCAGTAATAATTGCAGCGATCGCTTCTGGAACTTCGATCATTCCTAAATGACCACAATTGGGAATCATAAATACGTTGCTGTCTTGAGAAGCAAATAGATAATGAAAACTAGCTAAGTGATGGACATACTTAATTTCCATTACCTGATCTTTTTCACCAGCGATGAAATAAACAGGTTGTTTTAAACGAGAAACTAGCTGCGGTAATAAATGCACTTCTGATTCAGTGGTAGATTCTAAGAGCGCACCCAAAGCAGCTTGTTCATCAGCTTGAACAAAATCAAGTAATCTTTGACGACCCCACTTTAATTCAAGAGGACGAGCCACCATCATCCGCGCAAATAAAAAGCTCAAAAACGGCACGCAAGGCAACCAGCGAGGACGAAACTTAATTATCTGTTGACCAGCATTACGAAAACGTTCAAATTCCTCTTTAAGATAAATACCTCCACCCGCATTAAGGCAAGTTACTCCTTGAATAACTTCAGGATAGCGAGCTGCTGCCCACAGAGCGACACTACCTCCTAAAGAATGTCCAATCACCCAAGCTCGTCTAATTCCAAGGTTTTTAAGTAAATATTCTAAATCATGAGCATAGGCGTTGAGACTATAGCTTCTAGTTGGATTTACAGCATTTTTGATTGTAACCGATTCACCAAAACCTCTAGCATCGTAAATTAAGCATTGATATTCAGATTTGAGAAGTTCCACTATAGGATGCCAATACCGACGGCTTAAAAGCCAACCATGAACAAAAACCAACACGGGTAACTTGGGGTTAGCGACAGGAGCAGTAAGCTCATAAATATGAGGTGTTTCCAGTATATTAATGGATGGCATTTTTTTATCGTATCATCATCTTCCCGAAGAAGCCTATATCTATAATTGTGTCAATTTTTACCAGAAAATTTCAACTGTTATAGTATTTTCAAATTATTTATCAGACCAAAGTTATTAAGTTAAGAGTCAAAATTTGTTTAAGCTTATAATAAGAGCAAAACGATAAATCTTTAAGAGTTTTTGCGGTCAAAGATGTTTTTGCATCTAAAAATAGACTAATATAACAAGAATATGTAATAAAAGATAAAGCCATACGCGCATGGTCTTTTGGAAAAAACTATTTAGCAGTTCAGATACAGTAGATACCTCAGAAACTACCGAATTTGGTGGAGAATTATTCAGCTTAGATGGTCAAAATACTTCTCAACCCCAAATAATTTTTAGCACTGAGCGCGACATTGACTTTTATGAATTAGAAGAACTTTGTGATCGCGTTGGTTGGGCGCGTCGTCCTCTCCGTAAAGTAAAAAAAGCAATTCAACACAGCTTTTTAGTGGTTTCGATGTGGGAAGTTCAAGGAAAACAGCGTAAAATGATTGGTTTCGCTAGGGCAACCTCTGATCATGCTTTTAATGCCACTATTTGGGATGTGGTAGTTGACCCAAAATATCAAGGCAGAGGTTTGGGTAAGGCGTTGATGAAGTATGCTATCTCTCAACTACGTAGTGCAGACATTAGTAATATTACTCTTTTTGCCGATCCGCAAGTAGTCAAGTTTTATCAAAGACTAGGCTTTATGCTCGATCCTGAAGGGATTAAAGGAATGTTTTGGTATCCAGATTAGGGCAGTTAGGGCAGTTAGAACAGTTAGAGCAGTTAGGGCAGTTAGGGCAGTTAGAACAGTTAGAACAGTTAGGGCAGTTAGGACAGTTAAAGACTGTACACTTACTGCTCTTATATTACTTAGAGCTTGCTGATTAAATTTAATACTTCCTATCTTTATTTCAATCCCTCAATTCAAAATTGACTTACTACTACTGGACGAGGTTTAAAACTGAAGTTGCGTTACAATTCTTAATAAAAGTAGCCATAATATAATAAGAATTATGAAAACAGCTTTAATTACTGGTGCATCTTCAGGAATTGGAGAAACCTTTGCCAGGGAGTTGGCTAGTAGAAAAATAGATTTAATTTTAGTAGCGCGATCGCAAGCGAAATTAGAGGAGTTAGCGACAGAATTGGCTACACAGCACCAAATTAAAACTACAGTAATAGTTAAAGATTTAACTGAGCCAGCAGCAGGACAGGCGTTATTTAAGCAAGTTCAAGCTCAAGGTTTAACTGTCGATTTATTGATAAATAATGCAGGTTTTGGTGATTATGGGACATTTAGCGATCGCCCTTTATCTAAGCAACTAGAAATGGTTCAACTGAATATCACTGTATTGCTTGAATTAACAGGATTATTTTTACCTTTAATGCAAAAAAAAGGCTCTGGAGGAATTATTAATATTTCATCTATTGCTGGGTTTCAACCGCTACCCTATATGTCTGTCTATGCAGCCACTAAAGCTTTTGTCCTAAACTTTACAGAAGCACTATGGGCAGAAAATAAAAATAGTGGGGTTAATATTCTCGCAGTTTGTCCAGGTGCTACAGAATCAGAATTTTTTAAACGAGCCGATTTCCCCGATACCTTTGGTGGTGGAGATGCTAGCAACATGACTTCTAGTGAAACAGTAGTTAAAGAAGCATTAAAAGCAATGGACAACAAACAATCTACCATTGTCACTGGTGGTATTGCTAATCAACTTATAGTTAACATTCCTCGATTTGTTCCCAGAGATTTGTTAGTTAATGCAGTAGAAAAGCAGTTTAGGAAATAACAGTTAGGACAGTTAGAACAGTTAGGACAGTTAGGACAGTTAGGACAGTTAGGACAGTTAGGACAGTTAGAAATTAGTAGTTAACCCGAATTGAGGTTAGATAGTAAATAGTGGGTAAAAACTCCTAACTCCTGACTTCTGACTTCTGACTTCTGACTTCATTGTTATAGGTTATAGGTTATAGGTTATAGGTTATACGTTAATTAAAATGAGGTGTTGTCATGTATTTAGTCACAGGTGCAACGGGATCTTTAGGACGTAGAATTGTTAGACAATTAAGAGAAAATGAACAACCAGTTAGAGCCTTTGTGCGTTTGACTTCTCGTTTTGGCGAATTAGAAGATCGGGGTGCAGAAATTTTTATTGGCGATTTAAAGCAAGAGAGAGATATTATTAAAGCCTGTCGTAATGTTAAATACATCATCAGTAGTCATGGCTCTGGGAGTGATGCTTTAGCTCTCGACTATCGAGCCAATATTGATTTAATCGATCAGGCAATTGCCAATAATGTCGAACATTTTGTATTTATCTCAGTGCTGGGAGTAGAACGAGGTTATCAAGATTCTCCTACCTTCAAAGCCAAGCGAGAAGTAGAAAAATATTTAGTCGCTAGTGGTTTAAACTATACAATTCTCCGTCCTTCGGGATTTGCGAATAATATAATTCCTTTGGCTGAAAGATTTCGGGATACTGGTATCTATTTCTCAATTGGAGAGCAAAAAAATCGTTCTTCTATTGTCAGTACTGATGATCTTGCCAAAATTGCGATCGCCTCGACTCAAATTGAAGCTGCCAAAAATCAAATATTCGCTGTAGGTGGGCCAGATATTCTCCAACGAGAAGATATTTCGCGTATTTTTGCGCGTTTGTTTAACCGCGAGCCATTAATCATTAATCCACCTTTAGAATTGTTAGACGGCTTACGTGTAGGTATTGGTTTGTTTAATCCTCAATTAAATAAATCATTAGGGACATTGCGGACGCTTTTGGCTAATGAGTTTTTCTGTTCTCAAGATGAAATTGCCCGTTTAGAGTCAACTTTTGGAATCAAAATGGAATCTTTAGAAAGCTTTTTACGTCGCTATGTTGGACAGTGACCAATGACCAATGACCAGAAGAGATAAATCTACAATCTTTAATCTTTAATCCACTGACGGTAATAACGATAACTACCACGAATTCCATCCAAAAGCCAATAGGGTAGAGGTAAGTGATGCCAAGAAATCAAAGGTTGATAGAGCCAATAGTAAGCTCGCTTTAAATCTTGCCAAGCTCGACAGGGTGACAAGTCCAAAAAGTCGGAAATATCAACTACCAAACCTTTTCCCTCAAACATCATGACATTGCGCCCATGAACATCATGGGGATTTAAACCTTTTGATTTGGCATAGTCTAAAGCTCGGTCAATATCTTGAATAACTTGCTTAGGAATCTTTAAACCTAGATGCATACAATCATAGAGAGTCACACCGTATAGTCGTTTTAAAATCAACCAATTATCTTCAGCATAGAAACATTGAGAAAAAGACTTGTGATAACCTAAACGATTATATACTTCCACTTCTTCTGTCCATCCTGATCGCCCTGAAGCATAAATTTTTATTACAACATCTTGGTAATGGGGATGAGTGAATACAGCAGCATAGTTTCCTGCTCCTAATAGTTGCCAAGGTGAGGGAGTTTGAGTAACTTGTACAGGATCATAAGGATTAATACTGTCAATTTTGACCATAGCAGCCAGTTTTTGAACTAGATCGAGGGGGGGTAGGGTCGAGCGATCGCTTTGTGGGGAAGACATATAGTCGTACAAGACAAGATTAGAACAGCGAGGTTGATTGGCTCTAAAATAGCAAATAGCAAAAAAGTTATAGGTTATAGTTTTTGGATTAGTGTTGTGAGTTTTAAAACTTCCATTGCTACCTACCTTGAGCATTCTTTGTTTTATTCTAAGATAACGAGTTTTATAAGAATGTTAGGAGAAAGATTGTTCGTAAAAAATAGGGCGATCGCAGTCTGATCCTGTTCATAAACTCTCTCAACTTATATAGCCGTACAAAATTAGATTAGGACATTAATAGTAATCGGCTCGTAAGTAGGAAATAGGAAATAGGAAGTTATTAGACTCAAGCAAGAGTTAGAACTGGAAAGACAAAAAAATTTGCATCAAAAAGAATTATATCAATCAGAAATAAACAGATACAAAGCAGAGCTAGATAATAAACTAAAAGAGTTAGAAATATTATTACTGCGTACCAAGATTGATGCACAGGTTTCTACTATGGATAGAAATCAATCTAACTATTTGGAATCAAGAAAAAACGAAGAACAATAAAATCTTGATCATGGTTTAGGGCGATTGCATTACTCAAAATAGTAAATATATTCCCAAGAGCAAGCGATCGCTCATGACAACGTATTAAAAATTTATTACTCGTCATCCATTTAAAAATACTCTGAACAAAATAGATATTGTCATATATGCTTTAATTGTTTCGGTAGTAATCTCAATTTCATTTTAATGTTTCAACCAAGCATTTATCTGGCTGTAACCAGTCATGGTTTTGGTCATGCTGTACGGACAGCCACAGTAGCAGCACAATTACAGCAGTTACGTCCTGATATAGCTTTGATTTTTGTAACTGTTGCACCTGAATGGTTGCTTAAATCTTATGTGCCAGGAGATTTTGTTTATCGTCAGCGTATTTTTGATGTGGGTGTGATTCAAAGCGATAGCCTGACTATGGATAAGCAAACTACTTTGAGCAAGATGCAGCAGATTATTGCCCACGAGAAGCAGATTATTGCCGAGGAAGCGGAATATATCCGTAATCATAACGTAGGGTTAATTTTAGCTGATATTCCTGCTTTAGCTGCGCCGATCGCCCGTGCTGCTGGAATTCCCTGCTGGATGATGAGTAACTTTGGTTGGGATTTTATTTATCGTCATTGGGGTAAAGACTTTGCTGTGGTAGTAGAGTGGATCGAGAATTATTATCATCAGAGCGATCGCTTATTTCGTCTGCCTTTAGCAGAGCCAATGAGTGCTTTTCCTCAGATTACCGATGTCGGACTTACAGGGGATACTCCCCGTTATAATCAGTTAGAATTACGTCACAAATTTGCGCTCACCGCACCCCAAGCCCAAACAGTCTTACTTACTTTTGGTGGTTTAGGATTACAAGCAATTCCCTATCAAAATTTAAATCATTTTCCTGACTGGCAATTTATTACTTTTGACCGTAATGCCCCAAATTTGCCTAATTTAATCAAAGTTGTCGATGAAAGTCTTCGTCCATTGGATTTTATGCCGATTTGTGGAAGAGTAGTTTCTAAACCTGGTTATAGTACCTTTTCTGAAGCTTTATGTTGTGATGTTCCCGTTGTTTCTCTTACCCGTGAAGACTTCGCCGAAGCCCCAGTATTACTCAATAGCATTCAAGACTTTTCACAGCATCAAATTATTTCTACTACCGATTTCTTTCAGGGAGACTGGAATTTTTTACGCCAAGAGCTTTTACTTCCTCGTCAAACTAAAGGTTTAAGAAAAGATGGGGCGAGGGCGATCGCGCAAGAAATCTCGCAATATTTTGTTTAACGTCAGAGAAATAATGGAAATTAATTAGGAATGGCTTAGTGATACTAAATTGCGTTGTTGATTGACCAAGGTGACAAAATTAGCGAGTATTTGCAACCCATTATCAGCAGATTTTTCAGGATGAAACTGTACTGCCATCAGATTATCACGGGCGATCGCTGCTGTGACGGTTTGTGAACCATGAGTTACTGTTGCTGCATCAATACTCTTATCCAAAGGTTCGACGTAATAAGAATGAACGAAATAAACATAAGGATTAGCAGGCAATTGTTTCCATAAAGGCAGATCAGACTGAATTATTTCTAATTGATTCCAACCCATTTGAGGAATAGTAATTCCTGGCTCGCTTTCAAAACGTCTGACAACACCTGGAATAATCCCTAAACCTGCTTCCTGCCCTTCTTCTGAACTATCAAAAAGAATTTGCATCCCTACACAGATCCCCAAAAAAGGTTTGCCAGATGCGATCGCTTTTTTAATAGGAGTTTCTAAATCTCTTTCTCTAATGTGTTGCATAGCAGGATCGAAAGCTCCTACTCCAGGCAAAACCACGGCATCTGCTGCCAAAATATCTGAAGGAGAATAAGTGATTCTAGGCACTGCACCTGCTTTTTCTAAAGCTTTACAGGCGGAGTGCAGATTACCCATATCGTAGTCAATCACAGCTACGTTAACCATAATTAGTCTTTATTAATCTCTTCAGATTTTTAATGTCTTCCCTCAATATTCTAAACGAATGATAGTAATTACTGATTATAGTTAATTGTTGATTGTTGATTGATTACTACTAGGCACTAGGCACTAGGCACTAGGCGTTACTCATTACCTATTATCTATTACTTCCTACCTCCTATCTCATCCCTCATCCTTCATCGTTTCTAATGTGTAACAATTATTTACAAGAAGCAATTATAAGAAATATATAACGAATGACTATAACTACAGATAGTCTTAGCACAGCAAGACTTTTACCTGGTGGCAGTGAGCCTACAGTTTTTAATCCGCAAGAAGCATGGTATCCCATTTATTATGTTGATGATTTGGATCAACAAAAACTAGCTCGATTTACCCTGCTAGAAAAAGATTTGGTGATCTGGTGGGATAAAACAATTGCTAGCTGGCGAGTATTTGAGGATCAATGTCCCCATCGCCTTGCACCCCTAAGCGAAGGTAGAGTCAATGAACAGGGATTATTAGAATGTCCTTATCATGGCTGGGCATTTGCAGGTAATGGTGATTGTCAGATAATTCCTCAACAACCATCAGGGGGAAAAGCTCATATTACCTCTAGAGCCTGTGTTAAATCTTATCCTACCGCGATCGCCCAAGGGTTATTATTTGTTTATCCTGGCAATCAGGAAAATGCTGCTCAAACTTCTATACCGATTATTGAACCTTTAGAAACAGATGCCGAAGATTGGGTATGTTTAAATACTTTTCGAGATCTTCCCTATGATGCTCTTACCTTGTTAGAAAATGTCATTGACGCTAGCCACATTCCCTATACTCATCATAAAACCGTCGGTAATCGCGCTAATGTTGCTCCTTTAGATTTAGAAATTACTGAATCAGATAAACATGGATTTAAAGGAGTTTGGGCAGAAGGGCCTCGTAAGGGTAAGTTAGGAACGCAATATACTACTTTTACCGCTCCTTGCTTAATCTGGCACGATTTAACCTCAAAGCAGTTTGGACGCACTCTGACTGTAGTTTATGCAACTCCAATTAGTAAAGGTCAATGTCGCTTATTTGCCCGTTTTCCTTTCAAATTTGCTTCTGCTTTTCCCCGTTTAGCAATTAAATTAACTCCCCAATGGTATTCCCACATTGGTCAAAATGGGGTTTTAGAAGACGATCAGATTTTTTTACATCATCAAGAACGTTATTTAGCAGCTTTAGGCGGTAGCAAAAATTATAACCAGGCTTGTTATCTACCTACCAAAGCGGATTTATATGTATCAGAGTTGCGCCAGTGGGTTAATTTATACCACGCTGATCCCTTTCCAGATAGAGAACTTCCTCCTGCTTTACCCAAAGAGCAATTACTTGATCGCTATCATTCTCACACTAAAAACTGTGCTAGCTGTAGTCAAGCTTTAAGCACTATTCAAAAACTCAAAAAAATTGCGATCGCGCTATTAGTTTTAACTTGGGTAATAATTCCCATACTATCTTTACTTACTATTGTTTCTCCCACTAGCACTGCTATAAGTCTCTCAGCGACTTTGCTGATTGTGAGTTTAACTTGGTGGCAACTAACTAAATTAGAACAAAAGTTCTATCAAGGCAGAATAATTCCACCCAGAAACTTCTTAACTTAATCTCAAATAGTCTTTAGGGGTTTTTAGCCTACAAGCTAATGTTTTTCAGGTGATCGCGAGGAGTTTCTGTGTGTAAATCTCGAATTTTTTCATAATATTCCCTTACTTTAGGGCTAATTTGCTTGGGTGTAGCAATGAGCATCCGTACTAGCTGATCAGTTCTGCCTCCTCTTGGAGAAGACCAACCCTGCCCTTTTAAACGCAAGACTTGACCCGAACGAATACCTGCGGGAACTTTCATGTTGACTGCACCATCAGGAGTAGGAACACTGATTGAAGAGCCTAAAACTGCTTCGTCAGGGGTAATAGGTACTTCACAGACGAGATTATCACCTTCAAAATCAAAGAAAGGGTGAGGATTCAATTTAACGTTGAGATATAAATCCCCTCTCTCTTGACCATAAGTACTAGGCTGTCCCTTACCTGCCAAACGAATTCGAGTTCCTGGTTTAGCCCCCGCAGGGATACGGACTTCTACTGTTTCTGTGCCTAAATTCAGGCGTTTGATTGTACCTCTAAATGCTTCTGCAAAACTGAGAGTAATACTAGCTTCGCTGGCTGTTGATTGTTGTCCAAACCCACCAAAGTCTTGAAAAGGACTACTGTTGTAATTGCTATTGGTGTAAGAATTTTGATTACTATTGTAGTTAGAATTAGAAGATTGATATGAATAACTTTGAGTATTAGAGTTACTAGTACCAGGAGTAGAAAAACGCCCTAATAATTCATTAATAAACTCCTCAAAGTTGCCGTACTTACTAAAGTCTGTGCCATTAAAATCAACTTTAGCATTGGTATTGCTTGTAGAGTTAGAATAGCTTGTTCTCGCGCTTTGTTGCCAGTATTGACCGAAACGATCATATTTAGAACGTCTGTCACTATCAGAAAGCACTTCGTAGGCTTCGCTCAGTTCCTTAAATTTCGCTTCCGCAGCTTTATCACCTGGATTGCGATCGGGATGATATTTTAAAGCTAGTTTACGAAATTGTTTTTTAATTTCGTCTGCACTTGCCGTTTTTTGAACTCCTAAAATAGCGTAGTAATCTTTATATTCTGTTGAAGACATTGAGGGATTATCTCCTGAGGAAATTCGCTAACTTGAATATGCTCAATACTATAAACAAAGAAAAAGTGTAATAATCTTACTTAAAGTTTAACCCTATAATTGTAGACCAATCTGATTTCAGCTTAGTTTTCGTTGCTTAAGCTGCTAAAAAGTACAAAAAAACAGTAAGATATTAGATCATTCTCCATTTTGTTTCAATAGTTGATATTTTGAGCTTTTAGGCAAGTTTTATTCTATATAAGGTCATCTTAATTCATTAATTGACCCAATAAAAATAAAAGGTGTAGTAAAAATTACCACACCTTAACCGTAATATCCAATTCTCACCATTCATTGTTGCTCAATAGGCTAACAACTGAAATAAAATTGCTTAGATAACAGTATTGTCAGCAATAGTAGCGTTTTTCAAAACTACGACAATGCCACTACGAATATAGAAGCCTTCATCCTCTCTTTGGGACTCTTCAACTCGATCCTTATTCAAAATTTGAACATTACGACCAATGCGAGCATTCTTATCAACAATTGCTTTACGCACCGTTGAACCTTCTCCAATGCCTACAGGCACTCCACCATTATGTAGATTAGAGTGTCTTTCAACAAAAGGGTCATAGAAATCTGCCCCCATAATTAAAGAATCTTCAATAGTGCAATTAGCCTCTACGCGAGTTCTCACTCCAATGACAGAATGATTAATATGACACTGCTTGAGGATACATCCCTCACCAATCATCGATTCACTAACCTGACAATCAAGGAGTTTGGTGGGTGGTAAATAGCGAGAGCGGGTATAAATAGGAGCTTTTTCATCATAGAAGCTAAAATCAGGTTGAGGTTGTTTTGTCAGAGCCAGATTTGCTTCATAGAAAGATTCAATTGTTCCTATGTCTTCCCAATAACCTTTAAACAAGTATGCTTGCAGGTTATGATCCTTAGCTGCTCCTGGGATAATTTCATTCCCAAAGTCAGTTTCAGTTGGATGGCTTTCTAATAAGTTGATTAAAACATCTTTTTTAAATACATAAATCCCCATAGAAGCTATGTAAGGACTTTTCTGTGCTTGTTCAGGTGATAAACCTAATACAGAAGTATCTACCTGCATATTTTTTAGGTCTTCCCCCTTGGGTTTTTCGGCAAAGTCGATAATTCTACCTTGATTATCGATTTTCATTAGACCAAAACTAGACGCTCTTTTCTCATCAATTGGCACTACAGATAGAGTAATATCAGCTTTTGTTTGCCGATGATGCTGAATAAAGATACTGTAGTCCATACGATAGAGATGATCACCTGATAGAATCAGACATTCATCCACATCCCATTCCTTAATTGGTTCGATATATTGGCGTACAGCATCAGCAGTCCCCTGAAACCAACCAGAGTTGTCTTTAGTCTGTTGTGCCGATAATACCTCTACAAATCCTTCTCTAAAACCAGAAAAATTGTAACTGCGATTTAGATGTCGATTGAGAGAGGCTGAATTAAATTGAGTCAGAACGTAAATTTTGAGAATCTCTGAATTTATGCAGTTACTGACGGGAATATCTATTAAACGATATTTACTGGCTAGAGGTACTGCTGGTTTTGCCCTTAATTTTGTTAAGGGGTACAAACGAGTACCTGCACCGCCTCCAAGAATGATACCTAATACTCTTTTCACTTTATAAAAACCTCGTGACTGCCTGTGCCTCTCATGATAAAGTTTATCTGAATGGGGGACAGATTCAGCAAAATAAAGAGGAAAAGGATAGGTTTTGCTAAAGTATTAAGTGAATGTAATATAAGCGATCGCCTGTACCTTGGTTAAGGTGATTATTTAAAACTAAAATTTTAGTATTTATATATTAATTAATCATGTCCTCAACAGAAACATCATTACCCCCCAAGTTGGCTAAAATTGTTGACCGCTTTCAACGTCGTTCTAATCCTAAGCAAAAATACGAGCAGTTGCTTTGGTATGCTAAAAAACTGCCAGAAATGCCAGAATCGTCTAAAATTGAGCCTAATAAGGTTAAAGGTTGTGTTTCTCAAGTATATATCACTGCCAATCTAGAAAATGGCAAAGTCTACTATCAAGGTGATTCTGATGCTCAATTGGTTAAAGGTTTAGTGGCATTTCTAATTGAAGGCTTGAGTGAATTACCTCCAGAAGAAATTATCAAAGTAGAACCAGATTTTATCGAAGATACAGGATTGAAAGTTAGTCTTACCCCTTCTCGTGCTAATGGTTTTTTTAATATTTTTCAGATGATGAAGCAAAAAGCTCTGAATTTTTATTTGGAATCATCAAAATAATGCTGTTTCATGTTTAACTTGTATCTCGGTTAAAAATGCACTATAATCCTTAAACAGCCAGGGCGAATGGCGGAATTGGTAGACGCACCACACTCAAAATGTGGCGGGAAACCGTGAGAGTTCGAGTCTCTCTTCGCCCACTACTTGCGCAGTTTTAACTTAAACAGAAGTTCATCTTGCGGTTAGAGTCCGCCTAGCCCAACTCAAATTTATTTATTTATTTTCTTCTTTTAAAAATTCTTCCCCTAAAAACTGCCGAATTTCGCGATCGCGTAATAAACAGCTATCACTCATTTGGGAGAAATTTTTACACTCACTTGACTCTGACAAAACCGCAGCAGTTAAAAACATATTGTGATCCTGAGACTGTCGCAATTGTTTTACTTCTTGTTCTAAAGATTCGATCCGATCCACCAAAGTACGAATTACTGCTGCTTCAGAATCAGGTAAATTACCGTGTTCTAGGGGATCTACCTTAACTCCCGAACGATAAACTATTCTCCCTGGAATACCCACTACAGTACAGTTAGAAGGCACATCTCGCAACACTACCGAGCCAGCACCAATCCGAACATTATTACCAATTTGAATATTACCCAAAACTTTAGCACCACCACCGACAACTACATTTTCTCCCAGGGTGGGATGACGTTTACCTGTTTCTTTGCCTGTACCGCCGAGAGTCACTCCCTGATAAATCAAAGAATAATCGCCGATGATCGCAGTTTCACCAATTACTACCCCCATACCATGATCGATAAATACACCTTTACCAATCTGTGCGCCAGGGTGAATTTCGATCCCTGTGAAGAAGCGAGCTAGATGAGAAATGAAGCGAGGTATGAAAGGAATCCCAATTTTGTATAGCCAATGGGCAAAACGGTGGAAAAATAGAGCTTGTAGACCTGGATAACAGAACAAGACCTCTAGCCAATTGCGGGCAGCAGGGTCACGTTCAAAGATAATGCGAAAGTCAGCAATTAAAGAGGAAAGCATTAGTGTTATCTTTTAATGACTACTGTTTAATATTAATAGTAACGAAAACTATTTTATCGCTTTCCAGCCATTTCTGAACTTTACAAATAGGCGTAATATCCCTTCTTGCTCCTTATCCTTCAGCTTTTCTTATAGTGTTTTCAAAACCTCAGCATTTTGAATCAGCCAATTGTCGCCTTTACGTATTAATTGGTAACGTACCAGTAAGTTATCGTTATAAGATTGAGTCTGATCTAGCTGTCCTGACTGATAATGTTGGGCAACTTCTTTGACCTCAGCTTCTACGATAGCTTTATTGGCATCTTGGGGATCAAGCTTCGCCGATCGCATGGTAATCTGATGTTCGTATTCTCGATACAAATTCTCTTGCTGATAAGCCACAGCCCGCTCACGCCAAGTACTTAATAGTGGTTCTGCCAAAATATTATTTAACTGCTCAATTTGGTGTTCTTTCCCAAAAGCTGCGGATTTGCTAGTTAACCATTCTTGAATGACTTGTTTGGAGGTTGCAGTCAAGGTTACTTTGGGTTTAACAGCCACAGGTTTAGCTGGTGCAGTCGGTAATTCTACAGTAGGTTGGGAAACAGCGATCGCTAGTTTGGCTATCTCTGGGTTAGCTGTCTTAGAAGCAGGGCTAAGAAATAGCTTGGTAGCAATAAAGCCAATAGTTCCTACACCCAAAATTAGACTCAAGATAAATAACCAACCTTTCCACACAATAGCTGGATTAGATTTGTGTTTACGGGCAACGCGTCTTTTTTTACTGCTGGCACTATGATTCTGAGTTTTCTGTACCGCAGGGGGAACAGCTTGAGTTTTGATTGGAGGTTTTAGTGGTAGCGAAGGAGATTTCGCTGTTTGAGAATTTAGCTGCCGAGATTTGGAAACTCGGGTAGTCTTTGGGCGATGCTTGGGTTTAGTTGCCGTCTGAGAAACTAGTGAATGATTTCTTTCTAGGGTTGCCGTACCCAAGCCACCTTGACTGACTCCTGCAACGGCTAGCTCTCTAGTAGATTGCTTAATTTGATTTGAGGGGGCGGTTTTGGCTGTTGCTGTCTTTTCGCTAGAGAAAATACTACGCCAACGGGATAAAATTCCTGTCCCCTTAATTTTAGAATGACTAATACCAGTATTAGCTTTTGATTGAGAAGCCAGACTACTTGAGGGGGTAGCCATCGCTAAGGCGGTGGCAGACACTAATTCTTCTAAATATTTTTGAACTTCTCGCTCTGCAAAATATTCCTTGAGAGTTAATGGGTTACCGACTAAATCTATAAATTGAGCAAGTACATCTTCTTGTAACCATTTTTCACTGTAAAAACAGATTCCAGGTAACAAATCAACACTTTCTGGAGAATGTTGCTGAACTTGTATCAATTTACTGGTATCTTGACTACTTTGCAGCTTTTTAATCGCTTTTTCTGTATGTCCTAGTAACAACGCGGATACCGCTTGTTCCCAAGCAACATCTTGTTTGTCGCTTAAAAGATCTAGCTTTCGTTGAGCGCGTAGAACTAATTCAGGTTGTTTGAGACTAAATCCCCGTCCTAAAAGAGCATAGACAGCTAAATAATTAGCGATCGCCGAGTCACTTTGAGCTTCACTGTCAAATAGCTGTTGTTGTTCTGCTGAGGTCAAATAAGTTCTTAATTGCTGAATAAAACATAAAAACTGGTCAAAACTTAACCCAGAAAGATCTTCTCCCTTCCCTTCAATCCCCTGACGTTGGAGCAACATTTCTCGTAATAGTTCAAAACCTCGACTTCGTTCGGGAGAATTGACTGGATTTTGAGAAATTAATTCTAAAACTCGATAAGGACGTAATTTATATAAATCTAACTCTAATTCTTCTTGAATTTGAGGAAATAAATTTTCTTGCTTGAGCAAATCTAACCCCAATTGATCGGACAAGGCTGCATTTTCATACTCATTCTGATGCCATTGTTCTCGTCCCAACTCCAAATAAGCCAATGCCAAAGCCAGAATAATATTTTCTTGTGTTGCCTTTTTGGTTGCTTCGTCCTGTTGTCGCTGAAGTGCTGTAAACTCTTGACTATTATAAAAATCAATACCTAGCTTGAGAGCTAATTCATATTCACCAAATTCATGAAAAATTAGCAATGCCCCGAGCAACTGCGAAGAAGCAATTTCAATAGTCGGATTAGTTAAAACCGCAGTTGGTTGAGAGTTTTCAGGCATTAATTCAGTTGCTGGTGCTGCCGTCTCGCTGATTGCTGGTACTCCTGCTGTTTCCACCGACTGCATATTCACGAAAAATTGAGCATCATAAGCAGCTTTTTGTTCTGAATCAGACAAAACTTGATAGGCGTGCTGGATTAATTCTCGGCGAGCCTGAATTGCTTGCTCATTATATTCTCGGCGAGGCTGTTGCAGTAGGCGATCGCTATAAGCCTGCTCTAACTGTTGAGCAGAAGCTTGAATAGTGACACCTAAAATTTGGTAGTAGTCGAGGGGGATACGCACGATAATTAAGTTCCTCTGGACGGCTTTAACGCCCTGGTAAGTGACAAGTAAGTGGGAAAGTGGATATTAAAATATAGGGAATAAATTCTGTTAGTAACTTGAATAGTTTAGCGAACTTCAAGGCTCATACCTATTTTTGCCAGCATTCTAACTTAGCTTTGGCAAATAACAGAAAAAATTTAGAATTAGTTTGAGAAAATACAAATAACTGTAAATTTTGTTAAAAAACTATGAATCAATCTAAGCCTAAAATTATTGTTATTGATGATGATCCAACTGGTTCACAAACAGTACACAGTTGCTTGCTATTAATGCGCTGGGACGTATCTACTCTCAAACAAGGTTTACAGGATGATATTGCAATTATATTTATTTTGAGTAATACCAGAGCAATGAATCCCGAACAAGCAGCAACTACGACCAGAGAAATTTGTCAAAATTTAAAAATTGCGATCGCTGAATTAAATATTCCAGACTTTCTAGTAGTTAGTCGTTCTGACTCAACTCTTAGAGGACATTATCCCCTAGAAACTGATGTAATTGCCCAAGAATTAGGTAATTTTGATGCTCATTTTCTGACTCCTGCGTTTTTTGAAGGCGGTAGAATTACTACCAACAGCACCCATTATCTTTTAATCGAGGGAGTCAAGACTCCAGTTGCCGAAACGGAATTCGCTCAGGATTCAGTTTTTAGCTATCATCATAGCTATTTACCCGATTATGTCGCCGAAAAAACCCAGGGGCAGATTCCTGCCGAAGCAGTAGTTAAATTTTCCTTAACCGATATTCGGAGTGGTCAAATTGCTCAACGCCTGTTACAACTTACTGGTAATCAATGTGTTGTTGTCGATGGAGAAACTCAAGCCGATTTTGACTTATTCGCCCAAGCAATTTTACAAACCACTGCGGTAGGTAAACGCTTTTTATTTCGTTCTGCTGCTAGTTTATTAACTTCTCTAGCTCAATTAGGAAAACAGCCAGTCCCACCAGAGGAGATGGCAAAATATAAGCCAACAGACAAACCTGGGGTAGTTTTGGTTGGCTCTCATGTCCAAAAAACTACTCAGCAATTAAATCAACTCCTAACTGAAGAAGGAGTAGTTGGTATCAAGGTAGATGTAGCACATTTGCGCTCTCAACCCCAAGCCAAAGTAACAATTCTCCAAGAAACCCTCGATGCAGTCCAACGAGTATTTAATCAAGGCAGCACCCCAGTGGTTTATACCAGCCGGGAAGAGCTAAGTTTTGCTGATATTCAACAACGTCTGCAATTTGGGGTATTAGTCTCCGCTTTGTTGATGGAGATACTTCAAGGTCTGCCTGAGTCAATTAGTTTTTTAATTAGCAAAGGAGGAATTACGTCCAATGATGTACTAAGTGTCGGTTTAAATTTAACGGCAGCCAGACTTCTAGGTCAAATTTTACCAGGATGTTCTGTAATTCGCACAGAACCGACTCATCCTCAGTTTCCTAATTTACCAGTGGTTTTGTTTCCTGGTAACGTCGGCGAACAAGACAGTTTAGTCGCAGTTTGGTCGCGCTTAAGAAACTTCTAATCTTTGATCTAGAGAAATTTACGCTAGTATGTGAAGCGTGAAAACATAACTACTCACAAAGTAGAAATACGGATGATCAGGATAGTTGCATGAATTTTGAGCCTACTATCTCTTTAGATAAAACTGACGATTTGCCTGATTCGTCTCCCTTAGTTAATCGCTATTCGCAAATCTGCTTGAGAAATGATGGTGATCAACTACTGTTAGTACTGCCTAACCAAGCTGAAATTAATTCAGATTTACCTTGGTCAGAAACTTGGCAGGAATTAAAGCACCTGTTAAAAGCCAAAGAGCAGTCTTGGCAAATAGGCACAAAAGTCTGTTTGGTTGCTCAAGATCGGCTGCTGGATGCCAGGCAATTACAAACAATTGCTGAAACTTTAGATGAAGTAAAATTATCTTTATCGAAAATCAGCACCAATCGGCGACAAACGGCGGTAGCTGCTGCTACCAGTGGCTATTCTGTCCAACAGGAGAGCCTTGTCGAACCTTTAGGACATGAACAAAGTACTGAAGATAATCTGCTGGCACCGATGTTAGCAGAGCCACTTTATTTACAAAGTACAGTACGTTCTGGGGTAGAAATACGCCATCCAGGCACAATCGTCATTTGTGGAGACTTAAATCCTGGCGGAAAAGTGATTGCTGCTGGAGATATTTTAGTCTGGGGACGATTACGGGGTATTGCTCATGCAGGAGCGCAAGGAAACCATCAATGTCGAATTGCAGCCCTACAAATGGAATTTACCCAATTGCGGATTGCCGATGCTGTGGCGAGAGCGCCCAAAGTAAGACCAAGACGTTTATCACCAGAGTTGGCTTTTATAACTACTGACGGCATATTTTTGGCTAAAACACCCGAGTTTACCAAAAACTATATTTTTTCGCCGTCAAAAAAAGTATGGGTTGATAAAAATCAAGCAAAATAAATACAGCTACATAAATCGTAAGCAAGCAATATGAGTCGTATAATTGTTGTTACTTCTGGCAAAGGAGGAGTGGGCAAAACCACTACCACATCAAACTTGGGAGCAGCACTAGCCAAACATAATCGTTCGGTAGCTCTCATTGACGCTGACTTTGGGTTAAGAAATTTAGATTTGTTACTAGGGCTAGAAGAGCGAGTGGTTTACACTGCGATCGATGTGCTGGCAGGAGAATGCCGTCTAGCACAAGCTTTAGTCAAAGATAAGCGTCTAAAAGGTTTAGTTTTGTTACCTGCTGCCCAAAATCGCAATAAAGAATCAGTTAAACCAGAACAGATGAAAAAAATAGCCACTGCTTTGGCAAAAGGCTATGATTACATCTTGATTGACTGTCCAGCAGGGATTGAATTGGGTTTCCGTAATGCTATTTCTGCTGCCGAGGAAGCCTTAATTGTCACAACTCCTGAAGTCGCTGCGGTACGAGATGCCGATCGCGTTATTGGACTACTGGAAGCGGAAGGGGTCAATAAAATCAATTTGATCGTCAATCGGGTTAAACCTTTGATGGTTGAGGAAAATAAGATGATGAGTGTTGAAGATGTTCTGGAATTGTTAGGTGTACCCCTAATTGGTGTTGTTCCTGATGATGAAAAAGTAATTGAATCAACTAATAGAGGCGAGCCTTTGATTTTAGGAGAACAAAATTCTGTTCCCGCGTTAGCATACTCTAATATTGCTCGGCGTTTGGAAGGAGAAAAAGTACCATTCCTCGATTTGATGGCAAATCAAGGCAGTCTTTTGACTCGCCTGCGTCGGATGTTTGGTGGTTAATAGACATAATGGGGTTTGGTTGAAACAACATTAAGTTTTTTGTAGACAACAAACACTATTGATTATGTTCGTTTCTTACCATGCAAACAATCTTAAACATGATTCACGGATTTGTGGAAATGCTTTTTCCCTGGAATAATAACGCTAATAGTCGAAATCACGCTAAAAGTCGTCTAAAACTGATTATTGCTCACGATCGCGCTTGCATTAATCCAGATATGATGACAGCAATGCGGGAAGAAATTTTGGATGTAGTTGCTCGCTATGTTGAAGTGGATCGAGAAGAGATGGAGTTTACTCTTTCTAACGATCATCGGATGACTTCTTTGACTGCTAATTTACCTATCCGTCAGATTAAGAGATTGGGAGAGCTTAAAAAGCAGTTGCAGAAGGATGATTCAATCGATTTACAAGAGATCGAGGTGGTTGAAGTAGATCAAGGGAGCAAAAGAAAGAATGAGGAATAAAGGCTAAAAACGTTGGTGATTCAATGTATGAAGCCAAAACTGTTAGTGTTTAAAGCTTTTTACTAATTGCTTATAACAATTCTTTAGGCCATTATACCTAGTTTCACCAACACAGAGCTAAATTTTGCTTATTTTTTCCAATTTAGCTTTTTTTTTCTTGCCTCGACTACGATAAAAATTGCTGAGTTTTGTGGGGCTGATGCCTAAATAATAGCCAGCGATCATTAATTGATTAATTAAAGTAGTCTGCCAAACTCCTAATTTTTGCCAACGTCTATCAGAGGTCGTTACCTGAGCAGGAGCGATCGCAATTTTACCTTGGCGTTTGAGTCGTTGAATAAATTCAAAGTCTTCCATAATCGGTAAATCAGCAAAACCGCCTAATTGGGTAAAGGTCTGTTTTTTAAGAAAGATTGCTTGATCACCATAGGGAAGCGACAAAAGGTGTGAGCGTAATTTAACTAGTATTTCAATCCAACGTAAAGCTAGATTTTCTCCTGCAATAGCTAATTCAAAGGCGGATGCAATTACACCTGGCTGTTTTAAAGTCTTAATGGCTAAATCGCAAAAGTCTGAGGGAAGTTGGGTATCAATATGAAGAAATAACAGCACCTCTCCTGTGGCAACATCTGCCCCAGCGTTCATTTGGGCTGCTCGATTTTTTCCGATTACAGTGATTACTTTGACACCTGTTTGTTGGGCTAAATTGACCGTATTATCTTGACTGCCTCCGTCAACTACAATAATCTCTACACCAGACTGCTTTTGAAGTTGGCTCAATGTTGTTTGGATAATCGCTGCTTCATTGAGAACTGGAATAATAATACTAATCATTGAGCATTGAACATTTTTGATAAATGATAAATGTTAAATGATAAATGAAATAACGGAATGAGGGATAAATTAACTTTTTCAGTTTTCTATAATAATAAATAATTCATGAATCTTAACAATCTTAATATTGAAGCTATTTCCGCCATGCCTCAGAATGGCAACCCCACTCATTTACTAGTGATGCTGCATGGTTGGGGGGCAAACTATCAAGATTTTGTGCCTTTTGCTAAATTTCTCAATCTGCCTGGCTTTGGTTATTTATTTCCCAATGCTCCCTTTGAACATTTTCAAGTACCAGGAGGAAGAGCTTGGTATGCCTTAGAAACTCCAGAATTCACTGGTTTAGAGGCTAGTAGAAAGGTTTTGCGTAATTGGTTAACTTCTCTGGAAGGCTCAACGGGTGTACCTTTAAATAAAACAGTTATGGCGGGATTTTCCCAGGGAGGGGCAATGACCTTAGATGTGGGTTTAACTCTCCCTTTTGCTGCTATCTGTAGCTTTAGTGGTTATCTTCATTATCAACCTCAACTACAACCCAACCAAACTTTCCCCCCAACTCTTATTATTCATGGACAACAAGACATGACTGTGCCTCTAGAAGCTGCTACTAAGGCGAGGGATGAGCTTACTAAGATTGGTGTCTCAGTTCAATATCAAGAATTTGACATGGCACATGAAGTTCAAGAACCAGCGATCTCTTTATTCAAACAGTTTATTATGAATCACTTAAAACTTATATAGTAAAACGATAAATAAGCCTCTTTGGTTGCTTTCGGAGTTCAAGTAAGAAGCAAGCTGCGATCGCCTATTTTACTACTTCAATTTTATTTAAAAGATCGCTAAACTTTCATCTTTAACCAAGTCTGTAAATCACTCATACTGCTAAAATCTAGCAAAGCTTCACCAAGATTTTCTAATTGTTCTAAGGATAGATTTTCAATACGTGATCGCATCTCTTGGGACAATTCTCCTACTCTTTTAGTTAATAAACGCAAAACAAGCGATCTTTCCCCCTCTTGTCGCCCTTCTTGTCTTCCTTCTTGTCTTCCTTCTCTGAGGATTTCCTGATAAATTACAGATTCCCGCATCATTCCCTCTTGAAACAATTGTTGAATTAAATCCTTTTTATATTTTAATCCTGCCAGAATTTTAGTATAGGTAGCAATTTCTGCTCGTTTGTCAGCTTCAATTTGATCGACTTTCTCTGCCACTTGTTGTAATAAAGTTTGGGGTTGAGTTGTGGCTGCTAGTGGTGCTAACGGGAGCAAAGCTTCATCATTCAAGAATAGTTCAGGATTTTCCTCCCAGAGACGAATTACGCTATATTCGTGACGAGTATTTTCTACCGCAAAAGCTGTTTCAATAACTGTTTCTGTTGCAGGGGGAAGCAGTAAAACAACAACTTGAGTAACTGGTAGACGATATAAGCGATATAACCTTACCCAGTAATCAAGCATTCGCAGTGGTAATGGCGGTGTAGATTCCAGTTTTGTTTGAAATTCCAGATGCAAAATGCGTCCAGTTAGTTGTAAAAAGGTGATGTAATCAGCGCGTATTGGTTCAATACTTAGTTCAGTTTTAAGGATATTGACATTGGTTTGTGGTGTTCTGAGAACCCAGCTGGCAAAGTTAGCTGGATATTTTTCTGAGAGTAACTTGCAGAGATTATCAAATGACATTAAAAATTATTATTTGATTTCGTTTACTAAATCACTAATTAGTTTTATTGTTCATATAAAATTTGCTCAAAACAAACCTGCCCAACTTCAACTAGAGTATTTTGCGCCTTTTGATCATTTGCAGCAGTAGCAGTTAACCGTTTAAATTCTTCTAAATTGTATTGTTGTTGAAATTTATTCAAAGTACAGTTGCATAATTTTTTAGCTTCTGCTTCGTCTAATCCTTCTCCCATAGAAGTTTGGATGCACTCTTGATTGTAATTTTGAACAAATTCTGCTGGATACTGATGAGTTTCTTTAGCATTAACCACTGCTAAACCACTAACAGCCAAAAAAGACAGGGTAAATAAAGAAGAGTAAAAATATTTCATAGCGATCGCGATATGATGAAAATAATTAAAATACAGGATTATGAGATTCAAAAGCTAATTGTACAGTCCTAAGATGGATCTCGTTGTCAGTATGTTCCTAACTAGATTATTTGCTCAATGCTCATAGATAGTCCTCAAGTCAAAGCAGCAGCCAAGGAGATAGGCTTTCATTTAGTGGGAATTGCAGCTATAGATAACCATCAAGATCAGGCAGTAGAACATCTTAGAGACTGGTTAGCTTCAGGCTATCAAGCTGATATGGACTGGATGGCAAGTCCCAAAAGAGAAGATATTCGTGCTTGTATGCCCGAAGTGCGATCGCTGATTGCTGTAGCTTTAAATTACTATACTCCCCATCAGCACTCTAATGAACCTGGAATTGGCAAAATTTCTCGTTATGGTTGGGGTAGAGATTACCATAAAGTCATGGGCAGCAAGCTTAAGGCTTTAAGTAACTGGTTGCGATCGCAAGACCAATCTATCTTAACTCGTTATTATGTCGATACTGCGCCGATCCAAGATAAAGTTTGGGCGCAGAGGGCAGGACTTGGCTGGATTGCCAAAAATGGTAATATGATTACAAGAAAGTATGGTAGCTGGGTGTTTTTGGGTGAGGTTTTAACAAATATAGAATTAACTTCTGATGCTCCTCATACTAGTCATTGTGGTACTTGCACTCGCTGTTTAGAGGCTTGTCCTACTGATGCTATTGTTAAGCCTTATGTAGTAGATGCCAATCGTTGTCTTGCTTACCATACGATTGAAAATCGTGAAGCAAACTTGCCCCCAGAAATTGCCAATAATTTATCTGGTTGGGTAGCAGGGTGTGATATTTGCCAAGATGTTTGTCCTTGGAATCAACGTTTTGCTCAAGAAACTGATGTTAGTGATTTTCAGCCTTATTCTGATAATCTTAAACCTCAATTAACTGAACTAGCTAATATTTCTGAAGCACAATGGGATCAACGATTTCGTGCCTCTGCTCTAAGAAGAATTAAGCTAAATATGTGGCGACGTAATGCTCATGCTAATCTAAATACAGAAAATTAGTTGTTTACTAAAAACAAATATTGTAATTCTCAATTTTTGTGAACTATCGTCTTATATCCAAGCTTTTATGAATGGTTAATATAGATGTAGCTCATGGATTTCAAAAATGCTATATTTGAGGTTCTACTAACTATAATCGCTGTACTAATTACTATAATTTTATTGAAAATTCAATGGCTGCAAAGGTAGTTTTATTTGACTTTGATGGTACAATTGCTGATACTTATGAAGCGATCGCCAATATTACTAATCAATTGTCTACTGAATTCGGTTACAAGGCTTTAGACTCAGAAGAATTGTTATTAATTAAGAACTTAAGTTCCCGTGAAATAGTTAAACGCTCAGAAATATCTATATTTAAACTGCCTTTTTTAGTCAGACGAGTACGAACAGAGTTAAGCAAAGAAATTGCTGGACTTAACCCTATTACGGGTATAGATCGAGTTTTGTTAGAATTAAAAAATCGTGGTTATGTTCTAGGGATTGTCACCTCAAATATTAAAGAAAATGTAGAAATATTTTTAGCTAAAAATCAGTTAAATTCTATATTTAGTTATATATATTCTAGTACTGCTATTTTTGGTAAACATCGTATTATTAACCAATTAATCAAAGATAATCAATTAAATAATTCTGACGTTATTTATGTAGGGGATGAAACAAGAGATATTAGATCAGCAAGAAAAAGTAATGTGGGAATAGTCGCTGTTGGTTGGGGTTTTAATTCAGCAGAAATTTTACAAGAATATCAACCCGACTATTTAATTTATCAACCGCAAGAATTACTTGATGCGATCAATTGTTACTATTTGCAAAGTACTAGAACAATTGCTAAGTAACAGGTCTTTTACTCATTTCTCCCAAATATTTTTCTAAATAAGGAGAAAAAACTTCATAGATTAAAGTTAAAGGTTGGCGATCGTGCCAAAATAAGTAATGGCGACCCCAAAATGGGGCTTTTTGCCCAAATTCCGCCTCTAAACTTGGAGAATAGCCATAACAAATTCCGCGCACATCTCGATAAAGTTCAGTGTGTAAAGTCGATAAACTGCGCCAAACGGGTAACGAGCGATTTTGTAAATAATCATCAACATGACTGGCATTCCACCAAGAAGCAGCATAAGCTAACCTTTGACCTGAAGCAGTGCGTAACCATACCTGTCGTCTTAATCTAGGTTCGGAGATAGCGTCAATTTCATCAGGTGCACCATCATCCCGTTTACCAATTAAAGACATATCAATCACGTCTACTTCGGTTCGTTCTCCCGTCAGTAACTGTAAAAGATGAGTCGGAGAACCATCGCCCAATAACAGCATCTGCCAAGTAGGTGCTAGTTGGTCATGGGGTAATCCTTGTTGAATAGTCTCTTGTCCTCCCTGCCAGACTGGCTTTAGAGAATGCCAGCTACTAGAGGCGGTGTTTATATTGTATGGTTGAGTTGCAGTCACGTTTAGTTACAAAACTTTATTCTTATTAATAAAAATATTAACGTTCTTTGCCCAAAATTTCTCGTATTCTAAGAAATGATCTCGTTTGAGAGCAATTTGAGAGCAAGTATTCTACTTGGTATAGAGCTTATGCGAAATATTCAGATTCTAGCAATATCAGGTAGTTTGAGAAGTAAATCATCTAATACTGCTGTTTTACAGGCTTTACAAAAGCTAGCACCAGAAACAACTAAAATAACACTTTATTCAGAAAAAAAATCTCTTAGTACTTTTGTTCAGGCAATTAAAAATACCACCATATTTTAGTCTCTAATCCTTAAGCCTCTCCACCAATAGTTTGGCGAACTACTAGATAGAGTTTGTAATGTTTTTGTAAACTTCTCTCTGAAATTAGAAATTTTAGAATCAATTCTGAATGCTTGAATGATACTTTAAATATAATAATATCTAATTCTATCTCAGTAAAACTATATTTTGAATACTGTATGAATACCAATTTCGTACATAAGCGATCAGCTTACCCTCACGATTCTGAATCAAACGTTAATCCAACATTATTAGACAACTCAAAAGTTTCATCGGTGAGTGAACAATTGCCGATTCTAGAATTACCAACAGACAAACCTCGCTCTAGTGTTAGAACTTATGCCAAAGGTAGCCATAGCTTAGTACTGAATCAAGAACTCAGCAACTCCTTAAAGTATTTAAAAAAATTAAAAGGTATTGATTTACCAACTCAATTACTTACTGCTTTTTTTCTGTTACTTAATCGTTATACAGAGCAACAAGATATAATAATTGGAACTCAAATTTTTGCTCACCAACGTATCCAAGCTGGTATTTTGCGCTTGCAATTACAACAAGAGCTTAATTTTAGTCAGGTAGCCTCAAAGGTCGAGAAAGCAATTAATTTAAACAATAATTCAATTGTTGATAATGCTAATTTGCTACAAGTATTTTTTCAATTTAAAAGTATTGATAATCTCCATTCAGAAAACGGTTATTTAAATGTACAAAAGTTAGGATTAGATTTAATCTTAGAAATCACTGAAAATCCCGAAAAATTACTCTGTGTCTTTGTTTATAATGGCAATTTATTTAAGGCAGAAACGATCGCCCGTTTAGCTAGTCACTGGGAAACCTTACTAACAGGAATCGTCGCTAACCCAGAAGCAAAATTATTAGATTTACCTTTATTAACGGCTGCCGAAGAAAAACAGATTTTACAAGCTTGGAATGACACTAAAACTGATAATAACCCCAGCCATTTTTGCCTGCATCAGTTGTTTGAAGCTCAGGCTCAAAAAACTCCAGAAGCAACTGCTTTAATTTTTGAAAATCAAACATTAACGAAGTCAGAGGAAGCCCCGTCGTTTTACGGCGAGGTCTCTCTGACCTATAAAGAACTTAACAATAGAGCTAATCAACTGGCTGCTTACTTGCAAGACTTGGGAGTTAAACCCGATGTTCTAGTAGGTATATGTATAGAGCGATCGCTGTCTATGATTATAGCAATTTTAGCGGTTCTCAAAGCTGGTGGAGCTTATATACCCTTAGATCCAACTTATCCTGTAGAGCGTCTTAACTATATGCTACAGGATACTCAAGCTGGTATTTTGCTGACCCAAGCAAGTCTTAATCTAGATTTAGATCTCTCCCAGCAGCAGATAAAAATTATCTATTTAGATCAATTTACATATAGTCATAGTCTTAACGATAATTGTCCGTTAGCATCTCTAGTTACTCCTAATGATCTAGCATACGTAATCTACACTTCTGGCTCAACTGGTAAACCTAAAGGAGTACAAATAGAACATCATACTGCCGTTAATATTTTAATGGCAATGGTTGACGGTAAGCCAGGAATTACTGCCCAAGATACACTATTATCGGTAACTACAATCTGCTTTGATATTTCTGTGGTTGAAATTTTTCTGCCTTTGATGGTCGGTGGAAAACTAATTATAGCCAGTCGTCAAGCTACTGTTGATGGTCAGCAATTAGCCCAAATTCTGAAGCAATTTGATGTTACCTTTATGCAGGCTACACCAGTTACTTGGCAATTATTATTGGCTGCGGGGTGGCAAGGTAGTCCGAAGTTGAAAATTGTTTCTGGGGGAGAACCATTATCAAAGGAATTAGGCGAACGTTTATTACCTAAATGCGCCCAATTGTGGAATTTATATGGCCCTACAGAAGCTACTATTTGGTCTTCTGCTTATCAAGTTACTTCTTTAGAAACCCCGATTTCGATTGGTAGACCTTTAGATAACGTTAAGTATTATATTCTCGATTCCCATTTGCGAGCATTACCAATTGGTGTACCTGGGGAATTATATATCGGTGGAGATTGTTTAGCTAGAGGTTATCTCAAACGACCAGAATTAACCGCAGCAAAATTTATCAAAGATCCTTTTGATCAGCAACCAGAAGCTCGTTTATATAAAACTGGAGATTTAGCTCGTTATCTTGAAGACGGTACAGTAGATTGTCTAGGACGTTTAGATCGCCAGGTAAAAATTCGCGGTTTTAGACTGGAAATTGGCGAAATTGAAACTACTATCTTGCAGTATCCAGGTATTAAAGCAGCAGTGGTCATTGATGTTGATGATCTATTGGGAATGAAGCGTTTAGTCGCTTATTTAGTTGTCACTGGTGAAGCACCGGCTTTGAAAGAACTACGGAGTTTTCTTGAGCAACAGTTACCTGACTATATGATTCCCAGTGCTTTTGTGACTGTAGACAGCTTACCTCAAACCCTCAATGGCAAAATTGATCGCTTGGCTTTACCCTCAGTAGATTGGGGTAACTTAGCTATTGATGATCATTATGTTCCACCTCGGAATTCTTTAGAAGAGAAATTAGTCCAAATTTGGGAAACAGTCCTCCGAGTTCGACCAATTGGGGTAACAAGTAATTTTAGAGATTTAGGAGGAAATTCAATTTTGGTGATCAGCTTAATTGCTGAAATTGAAAGAAGTCTTCAAAAAACTTTAACTATAGAGGCTTTATCTTCCCTAACGACTATTGAACGCTTGGCAGAAAATTTAAGTACAGAGGCGCAAGAAACTGATTTACCCGTTTTTTCGAGTATCTCGCCTGCACAATCAAAATTATTATTAACCATTGTCGCAGGTCGAGAAGGTAGTCGTAATCGTCCTAATTCTTTGATGGTGGCAATACGAAAGGGTATCAAAGCACCTCTATTTGTTTGTGCTAATGCCTACGAAGAAATTGCTCTGCTTGCCCAACATTTAGATCCACAAAGACCATTTTATTTTTTAGAATCTGGTTATTTTGCTCTAGAAGGTACTAACAAGCAAATTCAAGAACTGGCTGCTCATCACATTCAAGATATCTTGGCAGTACAACCACAAGCTCCTTATTTTCTCTGTGGCTATTCTTTTGGTGGGCTTTTGGCTTGGGAAATCGCTCGACAACTGGAAGCTTTGGGCAAACCAGCTAGTATGCTATATATTTTAGATACACCAGGATCTCAAACAAGCTACCGCTTATATCAACATCTAGATTTTACTTGTCGTACTAACTGGAATCGTCTAACTCGTCTGCTGGGGATGCATAATTCCTCAACACCAAAGACTAAAACCAGATCGCGTAGGATAGGCTTTGCCTCATCGTCTGATCCTTATATTATTAAACCTTACCACCGCCCAGTATCTTTGTTTGTTACGACCAAAACCACTTATTATTCATTTTTTAGTCAAAAGCTTAAATTGTTACTATTTCCCAGACTTGGCTGGCAAGCAAGCATTGCTTCTCAATTAGAAATAACCAAAGTTCAAAGCGATCATTTTTCCCTACTTCAAGAACCTCAAGTGCAAATTTTAGCGACTAAATTAGATAATTGTTTGGCACAGGAGGAGCTTAAACATCATGTAGAAGAGGTGGAGAAGTAGAGGTAGAATATTCTAGCGATTGGCTAAGTAACTTAGGCGATGGGACTTCCCCTCTGCTGCGCGATTGGCTTTGCCACGCCTTTGGCGATGAGGCTTCGCCTCCGGTGCGCGATCGCGTTATTTTCTCAGTATTTTTGGGAATGCTATGACAATGGCTCTCTCAAACCTAATAACATACTATGTATATGTTTCTACCAGATCTTTTTTGGCAGCAGTTAAGAATTAATCGTTTCCAACCAGCTCAGAGACACAATCCTCTTGCTTGGCTAGCAATTGTTATGCTAGCTTTTACCAGTACATTGATAGGGTTACAGCCATTAAACGCGCAAACAACTAGTGCCTTTAAAACTGTTCAAAATTCAGTTATTGCTGATAATTCCTCTAAGATTCCGCAGAAAATTGTAGTCAAAAACTTTGAGATAGTTGGTAGTAGTGTCTTTAGTCAAGAAAAGTTAGAACAGATAGTAAAATCATATCGCGATCGCCCAATTAGTTTATCAGAATTATTCCAAGCTCGTAATGAGATTACCAAACTTTATACCAATCAAGGCTATGTTAATTCTGGTGCTTATATTCCACCTCAAGAATTAAATCAGGGTACGGTCAAAATTGCTGTTTTAGAAGGAGAATTAGAGGGAATCAATGTCTCAGGTACAGAACATCTTTCAGAGCAGTATATCTCTTCTCGCATCGAAAATGCTGCGGGCAAGCCTGTAAATGTAGACTCTTTGTTGTCTGCGTTGCAATTATTACGTCTCGATCCTCTGATTAATAATATTTCGGCAGAATTATCGGCAGGAGTTCGTCCAGGCACTAGTTTACTGGATATTCAAATTGAAGAAGCAGATGTTTTTAATATTTCCACTAGTTTTAATAATAATCGTTCTCCCAGTGTTGGCTCTATTCAAAGATCAGTAGGTTTAAATCACGGTAATTTGCTTGGATTTGGTGATCAATTTAACTTTAACTATACCAATACCAAGGGCAGCGATAGTTTTGATTTAGCCTATGGTATTCCCATAAACTCCAAAAATGGCATCCTCAAAGCAGCTTATGGTAATAATTCTAATGACGTAATTGAAGATCCTTTTACTCCTTTAGATATAGAATCAGAATCTCGCTATTATGAGTTAAATTTGCGTCAACCTTTGATAATCAAACCTAATCAGGAATTTGCTGTGGGTATGAGCTTATCCCGCACTGAAAGCGATACTTCTCTGTTAAATACTAATTTTCCCTTATCCCGTGGTGCTGATGAAAATGGTGAGACTAAGATTAGTGCTATCAGATTATTCCAAGAGTATGTTAATCGAGATGACAAAAAAGTTCTAGCTTTTCGTTCACAATTTAGTATCGGCGTAGATGTTTTAAATCCGACAATTAGAGAAAACGAGCCTGATAGTACTTTCTTTGCTTGGCGAGGACAAAGCCAATGGGTAAGAAGATTAGACGAAGACTTTTTATTGCTGTTACGGGGTGATATTCAGTTATCAGGGGGTAGTTTAGTTCCTCTCGAGCAATTTCGAGTCGGGGGAGTTAATAGTGCTAGAGGTTATCGTCAGGACTTAATTTTGGGTGATAGTGGTCTATTTGCCTCAGCAGAGGTACGTATACCTGTCTTAAGATTTCAAAAAATTGATGGTTTAGTTCAAATTGCACCTTTTTTTGATATTGGTACAGTTTGGAATAGTGATGAAGTTGAGACTAGTGAGATTAGTAATTCTACTTTACCTTCTCTAGGAGTCGGCTTGAATTTCTCTACTGGCACTAATTTTAATGCTCGTTTAGATTGGGGTATTCCTTTAGTTGATGTAGAAGATGAGAGTAATTCTTTACAGGAAGATGGGGTTTATTTTTCACTAGATTACAACTTTTTTTAGTAATTTAATAGCGATCGCCCTTTTTCAATTGTCGAATAATTTATTTTGATTGACCAGGAGGAATAAAACGAATTTCAATCCTGCGTCTAGTCTCATCAGGCTTACGATCTATTGATGCTAAATTTCCTGAAGGTAAATATAGTTGAGCAGCAGAATAAGCTCTAAATTCAACGTTTTTTAAGCCTGTTTTTTGTAATTCTTGCACTACTGCTAAAGCTCGCATCAGTCCTAAATCGGCATTAGAACCTGCTGATAGTTTACTAACTGGTTGTGTTCCCAGGGCGACGGTTTCTAAAGTTTTATCGAGGTTACTATTTTGCTTAGTTCCTTCCCCATCAGTATGTCCAATAATTTGAATAAAATCAATTTCTCGTTCTTGTAAAATTTTGTTTATTTCTGGACTAATTTTAGTAGATATATAATTTTTCAGTTGTTGATTTAATTCAGCACTTCCTGACTTAAATTTAAAATTTCCTGAGCTTTCATCTATAACAATTGGTGATGCTGATTGTAAACGCTGATTGGCTTGTTTAAGGTCTTGATTGAGTTTTTGAGATTGAAATAGTACTAGTAATAATAATAAACATAAAATCATAAAAGCATTAGACATTAAATCAGTAAATGATTGAAAAATGCTTGTTGATTCTTGAATCAAATTAGATGTATATAAGGATTTTCTAGACATATTTAAATCTCGCGCCAAGATATTTATTTTAGTATTACTTTCTATATTATTTTACTTGTGCTACTCACTTTTTTTATTTGATTTTTACTTTAGAAATAGTCTCTTAATTTGTTGACCAGTTTTATTGATTATATTGTTGTTTAAATTGTTAATATTAGAGTTTATTTCTTGGTTATCTTGCTTAATTGCTTTGATGAGTTTGTTAATTTCTGCGGGTATCTGAGTGAGGCGTAAACGTCCTTCAGCATTTAAACCGACACTTTCGGTTAAATCAATGGCAATTACAACATCTCGCCCACCATAGATTTGTGAAGCTAAGTTTAAACCAAACTGTTGCCAAGATTTAATACTATTTCCAGTCGCGATCGCTGTGCAGTTGTTTGTCAAAACTGTTTATCTACTAAAAATACAATTGTTAGGCAAATGACTAATGTAATTACTGACAATCGTATTTTTATACTTGAACAAACCACCACTAGGAATTTACTGATATTTAGAGAAATTTGATTAATATAAAACTATTTTGTAACATATTCTTTGTTATTAGTCTCAGCAACTACATAATGTGATCGCCTGCTTAAAAAAGGTTTTTCTATCCAATGCCAAGATAAAAACGAGACTAACAATATACAGACAAATGATAAAGGTATTCCTAACCAGGGATTCTCAAACATTTTATAATGCACAAAAACCTGTATGATCGGAAAATGCCAGATATAAATACCATAAGAAAAGTCTCCGTACTTACCAAAATTACCTAGATATTTAAAAATTAAAGAAAAATAAATCACCACTACTGCTAAAGCTAAAGGATATAAAAAATATATTTCTAGAGCTTTATTATGAATGATTAAGATAAATACCGCGATCGGTAGAATAAATAAGATATTGTTAGAAAATTTTTCATAATAATAATAAAGTAATGCTCCTGAAATAAAAAATGCCATCTGTCCAGGTAGTTGCTGCTCTAGTTGGAGCAACAAATCTGGCTGCAAGCGATCGGAAAGTTGTAGGATAACTGTTGAATATAAAATAGACAAAAAATAAATAATTATAATTCCTAAAAGTTTGTTGGTTTTAGTCAGAATATATGCAATAAAAGGAACTACTATATAAAACATAATTTCCACTTTGATTGTCCAAAGAGGATGATTTATAGCTGAGGTTGAATGAGTTTCAAATACACCAGGAAGAGTAGGTTGAAGAAAATTAAAAGTTAATAAATTAAAAAATATATATTTGACAAATTCCAGGTTAAAGTATTCTTTAAAATTGACATTAGATACAAAAAAAAGTGCAAATGCACAAATAACAATTACTGATATATACCCAGGCAAGATTCTGCTACTTCTTTTTTTAATATAGCTAGATAAAGAAGAGCTTCTCTCAAAACTCATAAAAATCAAAAAGCCACTAATAATAAAAAATCCGTCTACAGCAGCTTTAGGATTAAAAATTTCTTCCAGCTTTAAAAAAACTGCCGTTTGTGAGAAAGACGCAGTGTGAGCAATTACTACGACTACTGCTAGTAAAAATCTAATTAGGTCAAAATTATTGGCTTGGCGATTTATTTTCATAGCTATTGTTAGATTGTTGTAATTATCAAATAAATAACTTCTGTCAATCGGATTTAGTATAATAAGATTTTTTTTACTACTACCCACTACTTACTACCTACTTCGTCTAGCTATTTAACGTTTAATAAAGTAGAACTATTTATGATGTTTCATCAAAAGCTAAACCCATTAAAACATCTCTTTCTATATTCGTCAGTATTTTTACGGAGACAATGAGCTTAATGAGAGTTAAGAAGCTTGATAACAATTAACAATTAACAATTAACAATTAAATTAACCTTAAAAATTTACTACTTAGAAGCAATATCAGTTCCCAAAAGACAAGCTCTTTCTAGGTTTGCTCCTGCTATATTACTTCCCTCTAATTCTGCACACAGTAGATTTGCTCCCGATAAATTTGCTCCCGATAAATTTGCTCCCCGTAGATCAGCTTCCTCTAAATTTGTGTCGCTGAGATTAGCTCCCTGTAAATCTGCTTGGGCTAAATTTGCTCCTTTGAGGTTAGCATTATTAAGATTGACACCACGCAAGTCTGTTCCCCTGAGATCAACTCCTTTGAGATCAACTCCAGTTAAATTAGCTCCACTTAAAAATGCTCCCGATAAAGAAGCCTGGCACAGTTTGGCTCCCATTAGGTTTGCGCCTCTAAGATTGCCACCGCGCAAGTCAGCACTACTAAGATCAGCTTGCATTAAATTCGCTCCCAGCAAGTTTGCCCTCAAGTCAGCTAGTTTAAAACTTGCTCCTAAAAGATTTGCACCATCAAATCTTGCTCCTCTAAGGTTAGAGTGAGAAAAATCAGTTCCAACTAAATTTGCTCCAGCTAAATTGATTTTCTCTAATTGACAGTGAGTCAAATCTTCATCTTCTAAATCGATTCCTGGAAAGTGTTTTTGTTGTCCTGCGCGAATTATCTCTACGGTCATTAGTTATGCGATTTTAGTTTAAATTGTGATCAGAAATTAAAATGGCGTTGCTGAATCTGGGTATGACAGTTAATTGATTACTTTTATAATCTGACAAAAACATCTATTAAAAGCTAAAAGCTAATAGCTAACAGCTACATTTTAAGAAGATATGGTTTTATTAGTGTTAATGTCACTGGAGTCCACTAACCACATACCTGTGGCAATTTTAGGCTGATATGCTTCTAAAGTCATACCCTGCTGCATTCCCATCACCAACAAAGATAGAGCATCTAGTAACTTAGGATCATAACGTTTGCCTGCCAAAGATTGACAATCTGCTAATGCCTGAGTGACAGGATTTTTATCAGCAGCATATTGCTTGTATGCTTTCATTTTTTGCTGAAAATCTGCCAGTAAACAAATGATTCTTGATTCTAAAGGAATAGCATCATAAGCTAGTCCTGCTGGTATCCCTGAACCATCCCAAGCTTCTCTTTGATGAGTTAAAATTGCGGAAATTGCTTCTAATTGAGGCATGACTCTTAATACTGAAGCTTTAGGTAATGATTTACTGGCGTTGAGAGCTTCTTTTTGAACTGGAGACTGTCTACTTCGCTCCCTAGTTACCCCAGGTAAACCAACACGATGTAATAAGCCAGATAAATAAAGTCGTTTAGCTTGCCAAGCTGGAAGATCTAGTAACTGTGCCATTGCATCTGCCATTGTTGCTACTTCTGAAGCTGCCATCGGATTGCTGACATCGGTAAGATCTAGTAACTGTGCCATCCGTAAGAAGGCTTGCATTTCGTTAGAGATAATATTTTCGTCTAAATCTTGACTAAAATTATTAGCAGTCTGCTGTGGCTGATGAAGATTTTCCTGACAATTCTGGAGATATTTTACTACCTGAGAAACTACCGCATCTAAATCGTCTCTTTGTCTAGTAGCAGCTTCCGCAGTCATTTTAGTTACTTTAGCAGCCATTAATTCGGCTAATTCTGGTTGGTAACTTTTAATATGATCAATTGCTATTTCAACGGTTTCGCGCACTAGTTCTGGTTCAAATGTCCAAAAACCATAAAATTTCCGCTCCAAATCTTCTTTGGGCTTATTTGTGCCATAGTCTGCTTCAGATAGTTCTTGACACAAAACCATTGCTGTATAAGTTGGAGAGAGAATCATTAAATGCCATTCTTGACCAACAGGATCATCTGGCTGAAGATGTACTAAAGCTACATTATCTTTGTTACTGGTAGGATGACTTTCAAAACCTGCATCGGGAGTTGCCATTATGGCAACATAGTCTGATTTATCTGCTAAATCTTTATAACGTTCTGCTTCTTCTAAATACCATTTTCCACGCTGAAAAGCCGTGACCATTAAGGGCGCACTCTCAGAATCTAAAATAAAGTCTTCTAAAGCATGACACAGTGCCACCAAAGTATTTTTGTAATATACTCCTAAATTGAGGAGGCGTTTGCTATTTTGATGAGCCTCATCTAGTCTTTGTAAAATCGAACCTTTTAGCATAGTAAAAATTAGTATTTATTTTGACGGTGCAAAGACAAAAAATGCACCGCTTGTGAATTGTTAATATAATTTGGTAATTAAACGGCAGTTAATTGCTGCTCTGATTGTACAGGCGCAGATAAAGCCTCTTCTAGGGGAGCTTTACCTAACTTATCTTCTAAGATTTGCATGACCTGCCGACCAAAATCATTGGGGTTTTGTTTCCAGGCTTGCAGACAGACTTCACCAAAGAAAGAACCCAAAGGTTCAGGATTCCACAACAGCTTTTTAGCTGTCCAGGGCATTAAACTCATGGGATTGTATCCAGGTTTCAGAATATTCTTTTTAAAAGCGTATTCTTCTAAATGAGTATGAGGTTGTAAACCAATAAAGAAAATAGCTGGTTCTACTTTATCTGCACCAAAAATTGCTTCTAATTCGCGATGATAGGCAATAGTTTGTCTAATGGTTTCATAGGTTTCGTCAATAACATTAAAAGAATAGTTGACCGAAACTAGATCATTAAACCCTGCTGCTTTAAGATCACGACAGTTTTGCAAGACAGTACGCAAATTATAGCCCATACGCATTTTACGGACTAGTTCTTGAGAACCACTGGTTATGCCAATTTCAAAGTAATTCATCCCTGTTTTGACCATTAAATCTGCTAATTCAGGAGGTACATTGTCAGCACGAATATAGGCTGCCCAATGGATATCTTGCATACCCGAATCAAGAATTTTTTGTAATAATTCAATGGCATCGGGAATATGCTTTTTAGCAGGAATAAACTGGGCATCGGTAAACCAAAAATTACGAATTCCTCGGTCATAAAGTTGGCGCATTTCTTTGACTACTTCGTCAGCGGGGTTAATTCTGACCTGTTTGCCTTCAACTACGGTATAAACACAGTAACAACAGTTGTGGGGACAACCTCTTTTAGTCTGTACGCCAATGTAAAAATCGTTTTCTTGAAGATAGTAGGGAAATTCTGACCAAATAGTAGCTATGTAATCGTAATTACACGCGCTTTTCTCCATTGGTGTCGGCCACTCGTGGATTAATTTCTCTCTAATATTATTTTCTCCGACTACATAACAGCGTTCATCGCGAAATTCTTGATTTTTGAGAATTTTTTCTAATAATTGTTCTCCTTCACCCACAGATACTATTGTTCCTTGGGGTAACTGTCCTTGTAGTTGTTCATAAAAAACACTAACCGCACCACCACCTACAATGGTAAAGGCATCGGGGTAATATTTTCTTGCTCTGGTTAATCCTCGTTTAATTAAGCCGATATTACGCCATAACTCGCCATAGTAAGCTGTCGCCACTTTAAATCCACCTAATGCACCCCTTAATTTAATTAGAGGATTTTGAGCGTAGTAAAATTCAAAAGCGTTTTGTAAAGGGTTGCCACCTCGACCTCCTACGGGAGCATAAATTTGGATATCTCGCCAAGAAAATACCAGTAAAGATGGCTGAAATTGATCAATACACTGATCTAAAGCCCGATTAAACTCTAGAGGCGGAACAGTACCTAAATCAAAGATCTTTTGTTCAATTTCAGGAAATAATTTGTGAACATGATCGGCAAGATAGACTACTCCAATGGGAAAAATTGGGTTACAAGGAAGACGAACATAAAGAATTCGCTGAGTCATAGCTGGTTTAATTATTAAGTTTTGCAAAGGTTATGAGATGTTAAGGGTTTTAGATTGATTTTTAAAGTTTGATAACAATTAGATTTATTCATATAACTTAACTTTAGCGAGATTACTGACTACAATCAACCAGATTTTGATAATGGCTCTGCCCAGTTATTTTGTGGATTGCTAAAAAATATTTTACTGCCGTAAACTTGGATACTTAATTTAAAGTTAAATTTTCCAATTTTAAATATAAGTAAACAATGATGGCATTTTGCCAAAAATATAAAATCTTTCTTAAGAAATATCTAACTGAAGAGTAATGTAAGCGAAAGATGATATAGGCATTTATCGGTAGCTTGTTTTACAACCACTAGGGATCAGAGAATGTTAGCGTGTATAAAGTAATAGAAAAATAATTTTACACAATTCTCTTCAATAATCATGGCTCAAATTTTAGATCCCTTACCAAATGATAGAAATAGTAGCATCCTTTGCTGCTACGTAAACGCGACCAGTCAAATTCAAATAGCTAGGATTACTAATGTTCCTAACTGGTATTTTGAACGAGTTGTATTTCCAGGGCAAAGATTAGTGTTTGAAGCTGATCCTAGCGCGATTGTAGAAATACATTCTGGTATGATGGCTAGTGCCATACTTTCTGATACTATTCCCTGTCAAAGATTGGCTTTACAAAAAAATAAACAGGATCAAGGTAGAGAAAAAAGTCAAATAACAACAAAAAGCCAAAAAACTGACAATATTTCTGCTAGTAATCCTAGACAAAATAAGGGAGTTTCTGCCTCAATTAATGTTGCGGTCTAATCGTATTGACAAGCTAAAATTTTCATTGGAATCAAGAAATAATTAGCGGGGGTTGTTCACTTGAGCAATCCTTTGTTTATACTAAAAAATAGAGTAAAAATTATGAGTGAAATCAAACAATATTTTAGGTAATAAACTTTGAATTTACCTTCTTTTCTTTGGCTATGGAAAATCGCTGCTTGGTCAATGGGAGGAGCGATCGCATTTTATTTGTTGTTACTTGCTTCTGGTCTTTGGATGTTTTATGGACGTGTTACCAGAATTGGTCGTCCTCATTGGCTAAGAAATGCTCACTACATCGGCGGAATTATTATTGTTTTTTTAGTATTTTTGTTACTGGCGATCGGTATCGTCGGCACAGTAGGCTATTATGGCAGCTTAGGACATTCTGAGCATCTTTGGTCGGGTTTATTGGTAGTGTGGTTGATTTGTTTGTCTGCTTGGAGTGCCAATCAAATTGATGGGCGTAATAGTTGGGCGCGATCGCTGCACGTGACTATCAATGCTATTTTATTGTTTGGGTTAACCTATGTATCTTTAACTGGGTGGGAAGTAGTACAGAAGTATTTGTAAGAAAAAGGCACTAGGCACTAGGCACTATCAATACAAGATATATACTTAATCCTGACAACTAGGACAAAAATGAGAAGATCGCCCTGCAAGTTTAACTTTATCTATGGTTGTCCCACAAACACGACAAGCTTCTTTGTGTCTGCCATAGACGAAAGCAGAATCACCATAATTACCACTCACTCCTAACAAGTTCAGAAAATCGCTAAAGGTAGTACCGCCCTTATCAATAGCAGCTTGTAAAACACTAATAATTGCCTGATGTAGCTGCTGGCTTTGTTTAGCGGTCAAACTTGCAGCAACCTTATCAGGTCTAATGCCACTTTTAAAAAGAGCTTCATCAGCATAAATATTACCAATTCCCGCTACAACGCTTTGATCTAATAACAGTGTTTTAATTAACCGCCGACGATTATGTAATTGTTGAGTAAAATACTCCACAGTAAAATCTGGATCAAAAGGCTCAGGCCCTAGGTTTTGCAAGCCTGTAATGATCGATGAAGGTTCTGTTTGAGGTGGTACACACCAAAATTTACCAAAGGTACGAGTATCTACAAAACGTAATTCTTGATTTTGAGCAAACAACAGACGAATACGAGTGTGTTTCTGTAAAGGCGCATCTTGTTCTACCCACAATAATTGCCCTGTCATGCGTAGATGTACCCCTAACCACCCAGCAGGTTGAGCAGAGTCATCAATTAATTGAGCAAGAAGATATTTCCCTCGTCTCTGCCACTGAGCGATCGCCATACCTGTAATACCTTGCCAAAATTGCGCGATATCGTCAGGATAAGCCAAGGTTCTAGCTAATAAAACTTCTCCCCCCAGAATTGGTTGTTTAAGGGTTAATTTATTTAATCCACGTCGAACGGTTTCTACTTCTGGTAATTCTGGCAAAATCTCCTACCTACTTCCTATTTCCTATTTCCTATTTCCTATTTCCTACTTTAACGGCGCAAGCCGTACGCCTCTAAGAAACTTCGTCTGCAAAACTGGCAACTGGGAAAAATTCAAAAGGGCCTGCGACTGATCCCCAGACCAATTCATCCGTCTCAGGATCACGTCCGCGATCGTAACTAACTAATTTATGTCCATCAATTTCAAAGCTGTTATCTAAATAAGTAACTTTACCTTTCCGCTCAACAATACAAGCTTTTCCTGGTTTAATTTCCCCTTTGAAACTATTACCTGTCCAGGTTACATCCATATCGCACCCTGTCATTTTCTCAATTTGATCCGCAGTTAAAGTTTGAAGCAAATCCAAATTACGAGATGCACCGAAAAACTTTTCTTGCTCTTTAACTTTATAATTTTCTAATTCCAGGCGATCGCCAACCACATTCAATTTAATTATTCGCAAGCGATAAGGCTGATTAAGCATAAAATCATAAGCCTGTTCCAAAAACAAGCTAGTACCGTCCAGCAAATCGTAGGGTAAAGGACGCATACACACACGAATATGAGCAAAAAATGGGGGGTTAGCGTAAGCTTGCTCTTGATTACTAAAGTCTGATGCCATCCAACGGGCAAGAGTAGTTACATCTTGGGAATGAGTCATTTATCTTTATTTACTAAAAAGTTTTGACACAGTTATTCCTTTTGATTTTACGATGGTATTACCTTAAACAAAACAATCCACCACGATCCCCAGAGCGATCGCACGCTTACGAAGCAAGTCTTACCGACTAAACGTACTCTAAGGATTATAGTGAATTGTAAAATTTAAAATTTCAGTAGATTGCCAAAATAACAATTAATTAAGCAAACTCAAATACTCCCTCATGAGAACCAGCATTGACGCTGACATCACTGCCAAAGTTAAAGTTCCCATCGTGATTAATGGTGATTTTTCCGACGACATCAAAATCATGGGCATCATTACCACGAGTACCATCAGCACCTTGATCGGCATATATACCTAAAGTTGCTTGGTTATCAAGCTCTTCTATAACTTTTACGGTAGCTGTGTGACCATCAATTTGAATTTTGTCTCCTTCACCACCACTACCACTAAAGTCCATAATAGTATCTTCACCAATGCCCTCAAGCCAGTGGTCGTGATAGTTACCATTCTCACCAGTTACACCTTCCCAGTCAATTTTTCCTTCACTGTCAACGTGTTTTTGATAGATTTCTGGTTTGGCGTTTAGTAATAAATCAAAATTAAAAGTATTACTTCCTTCTGTACCAGATAGCTGATCGGTGGAGTCCATACCATTAGGGTTGGTGTATTGAGAACCAAAATCAAGTTTATCTATATCGTTTCCATCTTCTACCCCTGGTGGCAAGTTGGGATTTTCTAATGGTATACCTGCATCACTAGTGCTTGTAATTGTACTACCGTCACCCATATCAGACATATCATCAGTAGACTCATCGGTAGGCTCTTCAGTCATCCCAGACATATCATCATCAGACTCATCGGTAGGCTCTTCAGTCATCCCAGACATATCATCATCAGACTCATCGGTAGGCTCTTCAGTCATCCCAGATATATCATCATCAGACTCATCGGTAGGCTCTTCAGTCATCCCAGACATATCATCATCAGACTCATCGGTAGGCTCTTCAGTCATCTCAGACATATCATCATCAGACTCTTCACCATCAGAATCTTCGCTATCTTTGTTGTTATAAGAATCTTCAGGTTGCTCAGGTTGATCGCTCCAATTACTTTTCCAATTTTGCCAATTTGGCTGGCTATATTCTGACAAAGTAGTTCCGTCATCATTTCCAGGGAATTGCTGACTATCGGTGTTGTAATCTTGAGAATTATTGTCTGTGTAGCTCATTTACCTCGGTATATAGTGGGTGCTATAGGAAATAACATGTTTGAGTTATACCTGCAAGGCAACGTACAAGACAAATGTAAAGAAGTTGTTGATTGCGCGTAAAATACTTATCTGGTAGTGAATAGAGTAATTTAAATGATATTTATAATTTGTTAATTTATTGCTACTGAAACACAAGTTTAAGTAATTAGTAAAACTTATAGCTAATATAAATTTATCTGTATTAAAACTCTGAGCTATTATCTGCGTTATTTGTAAAGAGTTTTGACAAATTAAATTAACTAAATGCAATCTGTGATACCAAAAATTACCTCAATTCAATTTTTTTTTTGTTAAGGTATGCAAAGTGATGAATTTACACAAAAGTTATTGGGGAAAATCCAAAAATTTTTGGCTATCAATTGGGAGTGTTTAAGATGCTAGAAATAAATTTCAAAACCATGACTTGATTTATAACTAATTGTGTTTAAATCATTAACATACTTTCATTTTTGTCTGCCAACTTTTCAAATGAACAATATTCAGAAGGCAACAAAGATAGACTAAAACAGTCTGGATAATGAATTAAGTTATCCATAATGAAAATTTAGGTATTTGTATGGCATTGTCAAAAACAAATTGTTGTTACTAGCTAGTCATGTCATAAATTCATTTTATGCACTGTTATTAAGCTAATTTCTCATCAATTAATTATCCTCATCAAAAAATAAAGCTAGAGTGTAATCTATGAATATAAAAGGAAAAACGGCTTTGGTTACGGGGGCTTCGCGTGGCATTGGTAAAGCGATCGCCTTAGAATTAGCCCAGCAAGGTATTCAACATTTATTATTAGTAGCTAAAGATCGTCAACGGTTAGCAGATGTTGCTAAAGAAGTCACAGCTATGGGGGTAAAAGTCACCACCTTATCAGTAGATTTAACGCAACCATCTTCAATCAATATTGCGATCGCTCAAGCCTGGCGTACTCATCGACCAATTCATTTACTAGTTAACTGTGCAGGCGTAGCTCACCAAGCACCTTTTTTAGAAACTAAACTACCCAAAGTCGAAGAAGAAATTTCTCTCAACTTATTAGGCATGATGACTATCACGCGTTTATTAGCCAAACGGATGGCAAGCCAAAAAGAAGGCACAATCGTTAATGTATCGAGTTTAATGGGTAAAGTCGCAGCCCCCACAATGTCTACTTATTCGGCAACTAAGTTTGCAATTATTGGTTTTACCCAAGCTTTACGCAGTGAATTAGCTAGTCATAATATAAAAGTCGTTGCCCTCTTGCCTACCCTAACTGATACCGATATGGCGCGAAATCTCAAGCTATTTCGTTGGGTAATGCCTATGACTCCCGAACAAGTTGCTCAAGCTCTAGTTTCAGGACTATATAAAAATTCTGGTGAAATTTTGGTGGGATGGCAGAGTTATCTGGCTGTCTGGTGTCAACGCATCTTTCCGCAGTTATTTCAAAGACTCTTAAGTTTATCTGCGCCAAGTGTATAAGTAATCTATAACAACGAAGTTAGGAGTCACTTCATTTATCATTTAACATTTATCAACGAGGTTCGCGAGTTCAATGTTTAATGTTTAATGTTTAATGTTCAATGTTCACTGAAATACCCTCTAGGGGTAATCATCCAGTCGGCATAGTTGCGAGTGGTAGTGTTGCCAATAATTACTGTGGTTAACATATCGATGGGATAATCTAGCATTTTGGCAAGAGAGGTTAAAGTTACTTGTTCGTCCTCTCTATATGCTCTTTGAACGATCGCTACTGGGGTATCTGGTTGACGATGTTGGGCAAAAATTGCTTGGGCGGTAATAATTTGTTCGGTGCGTTGTTGCGATCGCGGATTATAAAGGGCAGTGATAAAATCACCGCTAGCTGCTGCGGTTAGTCGTTTTTGAATTACTTCCCAAGGGGTTAATAAATCACTCAGGCTAATGGCACAAAAATCATGCATTAAAGGCGCACCCACTCTCGAAGCTGCGGACTGTAGGGCGGAAATACCAGGAAATACTTGTACTTGTGGAGTTTTACCATTCCAACCAGTTGCTTGTAATTCTTCTAATACTAAACCTGCCATCCCATAAATTCCACAGTCACCAGAGGAAATAACGGCGACAGTTAAACCCCATTGTGCTAATTCAATAGCCCGTTTGGCTCGTTGTTGTTCTTGAGTAATTGGGGAAGACTCAAGGATTTGTCCTGGACGTTGTAAAGACTTAATTAAATCGGTATAAAGACTATAGCCAATGACCACATCAGCTTCAATAATCGCAGTTTTAGCAGCAGGAGTAATCTGTTCTAAGTCTCCAGGGCCAGTTCCAACCAGATATAGTTTACCTGTTCTACCAATATATTCTACCTCCGCTTCGGCGATCGCTACTGTTACTGCTCCTGATTGAGTTTTGGATTTGAAAATTTGTTTGGCGACAATTAGATTTTGTCCTGCCAGGATCGCAGCAGCCTCGGCAACACTGGGAGTTCCTACTTCTTGTTGTACCACTTGTGAAGGGTTAGGTACAGTTACCTGGTTTAATTGTTCGGCATCAAAGGTTTTTAAAATTAAATTACGTCGTTGACATAATTCCACAATACCTGGTTCATCAGCCTTGAGGTTGATACTAGCAATACCTGCGATCGCTTGGGTAGCTAGATGATAGGTTTTACAGGTTTCATCAATGGCTGCAACGATTAATTCTTGAGATGTGCCTCGTTCACAACCAATACCTACCCACAATACTTTAGGATGCCACTGTACCTTGGGAAAATCTGATTTGGGAGCTATCTTACGCTTCGTCGGACTAATCCAGATACGAGCTTGGGGATTAATCTCTGCTTGTGAGTCAGGAAAACCAAAGTAAAAGGGATGCTTTGTAGGTAAGTGTTCCTGCCAGAGAGTTGAACCAGCCTCTTGAATTACTTGTACAGTTTCTTGTCGAGCAATTGCTGCCATTGCCCCAGTCCAATCGCCCTCTCCTTTACGCCAACCATAAGTAAAGCCAAAAGTATCAATAGCAGGTAATGCTAAACCATGAGATGCTCCAGTAATAATTGCAGTCGCCCCAATTTGACTAGCGACTAGTTGCGCCAATAAATCTGCCTTACCCTGATGTCCACTACAGAGACTAATTACATAATCTCCCGCAGCATCAATTACCACTACCGCAGGATCTTCAGCCTTATCTTTAAGTAGGGGAGCAATTAATCTGACTACTGCACCAGCAGCTAAACAAAATATAAAAGCATTGTTTTCTGTCCAAATAGTAGCAAGATGTTCTCGGAGAGAATTATCGTAATGTTGAGCATTATTTTGAGATCCTACAGAGACAGGCAACCAGAGTTGAATCTCAGTATTTTGAGTTAAAGGTGCTAATATTTGAGCTGTTTGATTGTGAGTAGCGATCGCTGTGATCGGCGCAAACTGCTGAAAATAAGAATTTTTCATAGTACGGAGGCTGATAGTCATCAATCACTATAACAGTATTACGTGAAATCCTCTGAATCTTTAATTCTTTTGATTTTCTACTTATTACTTAATTGCTGTTGTAATTTATCTAACTCTTCGCGATCGCGTTTTAATTCTTGTTCTAATTCCTGTAATTGTTCACGACGGGTTTCAATTTCCAACGCCCGACGGTTTAATTCCAGATTTTGAGCGGTAATTTCCTGTCGCCACTTTTCTATTTTGCTTTGTTCGGTTTCGATAAACTGAGGATTTATGGCATTTTTGGTTAAATGTTGTTGCAAAATGCTTAAAATCCAGTCTTTGGCATCCTGAACACTAATAATTTGTTGATTTTGATCGGTTTCTACTAATACTAAGACTCCTGCACCTAAAGAACTTTCTTTAGTTAAAAGTAACGCTTCCGAATTATCAACTTCCCAAACATATTCCGATTCTTGGCGAGCAAGTACCTGTAGCTGTATATCTCCTGAACTAGAGTTTATTTCTACTTGAGCTAGGTATAACATGGTTTTTTGGAGTCTTCAACATCAGTAGGTAGGTGTAATTAAGTTAAAACCAAGTAAAACAGGGAGGTAGCAAAAGCAGAGACAGAAATAAAACGTTTGTATTTGATAGTTAATTTTATCCAAGTACCTAGATCTAGTTGGTGAGAACTGTGATCATACTTTTACTTTAAACGATCTAAACGCTCCCGTAATATTTCTGCTTGTTTTTGTGCTTCTGCTAAGTCATTTTTCGCGCCTTCGATTACCTCAGCAGGTGCTTTATTGACAAACCCTGGGTTATTTAAACGACCAGTCAAAGATTTTATATCTTTTTCTATTTTGGCTAATTTTTTCTCTAATTTAGCTCGAAGTTCAGCTACGTCAACTAAACCTGTGAGGGGAATTAATACCTGTACTGTACCTGTTACCCCAGCAATGACTTGTCCTGGATCTTTAGATAGAGTAGAGGCAATAATAAGTTCACCTACTTTAGCAATGTCTTGGATATAGGTTTGGGCTGATTTTAAAATCTCAGTTTCTTGTTGACTTTCAGTTTGCAGGATAACCTTGATTTTATCTCCTGGTTTGATAACCGCTTCTGCACGCAAATTACGAATAGTGCGAATAGTGCCAAAAAGTAACTCAAAGGTTTGTTCTAATTCAGGGCTAATTAAATCTTCGGCAACTTGAGGATAAGTTTGTAATGCCAAAGTTTGCTTGCCATCTACTTGAGTCAAAGTTTGCCAAATTTCTTCTGTGATATGAGGCATAAAAGGATGTAGTAGTTTCAGTATTCCATCAAGGACATAACCTAAAGTTTGTTGGGCAACTTGGCGAGAAGTAGAAGTTTCATCCTGCCACAGTCGCGTTTTAACTAATTCTATATACCAGTCACAAAAATCATTCCAAATAAATTCATATAAACCCTTGGCTGCTTCTCCTAAACTATAGACTTCAATATTAGCTCTAGTTTCTTGAACAGTTTGATAAAAACGCGATAATAACCATTGATCTACCAATTCTAAAGCTGCTTTATCTGGTTTTCCTAACTCCTGGGGAGTTTTTCCTTTCAAGTTCATCATCACAAACCGCGAAGCATTCCACAGCTTGTTAGCGAAATTACGGGAAGCTTCAACCGAAGTTGATTCTTGTTTGTCACGCTCATAATCAAAGCTGATATTTTGTCCCGCACCCACAACTTTCGTAATTAAGGTATAACGTAGCGCATCTGCACCGTATTTATCAATCATTAATAGAGGATCAATGCCGTTATTTTTCGACTTGGACATCTTTTGTCCATTTTCATCTAAGACCAAGCCGTGAATATAAACATCAGCAAAGGGCATCTTGTCGGTAAAATGACCTGCCATCATAGTCATACGGGCAACCCAGAAAAAGATAATATCAAAACCTGTAACTAAAGTACTCGTGGGATAATATTTATCTAGATCCGCAGTCTCGTTAGGCCAACCCATAGTCGAAAAGGGCCACAAACCAGAAGAAAACCAGGTATCTAAAACATCGGGATCTTGTTCCAGTTGAATATTATTGCCGTATTGAGCGATCGCTTTTTCCTTGGCTTCTGCTTCATCGTAGGCGACAATAAAGGGAGTATTATCGGTAATCTCGCCCCCTGTTTCTGAAACTACATACCAAGCTGGAATTTGGTGTCCCCACCATAACTGACGAGAGATACACCAATCTTTAAGTTTAACTAACCAGTCACGATATACCTTTTTCCATCTTTCAGGAACATAATTAGGTGAATTTTTCTGATCCAGACAGGATAAAGCTTTACTGGCTAACGGTTCAATTTTGACAAACCACTGAGTTGATAATAAAGGTTCTATAGCAACTTTACCGCGATCGCTGTAGGGAACGCTATGACGATAATCTTCAATTTTAACTAAATTACCCAATTCTTCTAGTTTCTTAACGACATTCTTACGGGCAACAAAGCGATCCTGTCCCTGAAACTCCCCTGCATTCTCATTGAGACTACCATCCTTATTCATGATGTTAATCATCGGTAGATTGTGCCGTTGTCCCATCTCAAAATCATTAAGATCATGGGCTGGTGTTACCTTAACGCATCCTGTCCCAAATTCAGGGTCAACAAATTCATCCCCAATAATCGGAATTTCTCGCCCAACTATGGGCAGCGTAACCGTCTTACCAATATATTTTTGATACCTTTCATCGTTAGGATTAACCGCCACCCCTGTATCCCCTAACATTGTCTCAGGGCGAGTTGTCGCAACTTCCAAATAACCACTACCATCCGTCAAAGGATAGCGGAAGTGCCACAGATGCCCATCTACCTCTTTATTCTCTGCTTCCAAATCCGATACTGCCGATAGGGACTCAGGACACCAGTGAACTAAATAATTACCCCGATAAATCAAACCTTCCTCGTAAAGCTTAACAAAGGCTGTCTTCACCGCCTGGGACAAACCCTCATCCATCGTAAATCTTTCCCGTGTCCAGTCCGCCGATACCCCCAGACTTTTTAACTGATTGACAATAGTATTCCCAGACTCTTCTTTCCACGCCCAAGCCCGTTTCAAATACTCTTCCCGTCCCAAATCCTGACGGCTTTTCCCTTCCGCCTTAACCTGCTGATCAATAATCGTACTCACCGCAATACTGGCGTGATCCGTCCCAGGCAACCACAGGGTATTACGCCCAATCATCCGATGATAGCGAATCAAAGTATCAATCAAGGCACTCTCAAAAGCGTGTCCCATGTGCAGACTCCCCGTAACATTCGGTGGGGGAATAACAATACAGTAAGGTTCACCAGGATGGTTAGGATCGGCTTTAAATACTTCCTTTTCCGTCCAGTATTGCTGCCATTTGGCTTCGGTTTGCTTAGGATCGTATTGAGTAGAGAGATTCGTTTCAGTTGCGGTCATGTGACTAGCAGATGTGTGAGTAGTTAAAGCAATTATTTATTGTATATTCATTGCCGTCACTCTTGCTATTTAGTTGTTTTTTAGACGTTGTTAATTGAAAAATTCAATCCGACAGTGACACTGTTTGTAGCTATTAGCTGTCAGCTATCAGCTTTTTCTAAATTTTTCCTCATATTTAACTTAAAAAACTTTTAAAATCAAACTTTTTTTATCAGTAATCAATTAATAACTTTCATTACAAATATTTACTATTTCACACAAACAAAATACACATTAATTAAAGATTATATAAAGGTATTAAATTGATATTTAATAAATTAAAAATAAATGTTATTTATTAGAACATATTAGCCAGTAAAAAAACAATAGCAATTTTTAACATATAAGGAGTCAAAATAAATGTTAGATCAGGCAAAAGTTATAGGTACGATCAGTACAGCTGCTGCTGCTGCGGGAACAGGGACAATAACAATAGCTACATATACTACTGCTGCGCCAGGAATTTTGGGAGCTATAGGTTTAACTACAACTGCAACTGTAGCAGTTCCAGTAGCAGGGGTTGTAGCCGTAGGAGGATTACTATATTACGGAGCTATGCAAGTTAAAAAAGCAATAGAATAGTAGTACATAGCTAATGTATTCAAACACAACTATTTTTAAATATGTAAAGTAGCGATTTAGCAAAAAAGCGATCGCTTTTTTTATGACTATCAATATTGCGATCATATGATTATTAATTATTCTTTCATACTATTAAAGATAGTTCTCAAAAGACGTTTTTGAATAGCAGGTGTTTTCAGCATTTTCTTATCCGCACAAAAAGGTTGCAAATCAAAAAACTGAACATCGTATTTTGTCCCAATATTAAAACCACTAGATTTAAAAGTTGCTTCATATTCTTTTGGAACTTTTATATTTTCAATCCAATATTCACCATGAATTGTTTTATTATCAAAAAATGCAATTCCTAAATTACCTTTTTTGTAGCGAAAAAATTTGATTTGTCTTACTTTGCGTTGTTTTATTCCTGCCACATCAGAAACTAGATCAGCAGCACCAAAAATCATCCCTAGATCGAACATAGTTTTATAAATTTGTTAAATAACTATTTGCTAGTCTATTAACATAAATATTTTTTGAATGCGATCGCGATCATTATTATTTCTATTGAATAAAATTAAATAGTTGCTCCGTCCTCTAAACTATAAAGATCAGGTTCATTATGGAGAAAATCAAAAACATTACTTGCTTCAGCTAAACTAATAATTTCTTTCTGAGAAGGATAAGGCAAATCAGTAAATAACTTTTGTTCTAAAAGCGATCTTTCCTCATTCGAAAGAGATTGAATAACTTGATATATAGATTCAACAAGTTGCGTATTCATTTCATCGTTACACTGTAGCTAATGTATTTTAAGTGTAAATGTTTTTTGTATAAGTGTTCAGATGATCAAGAAGATAAAATGAGCGCTCGCCTTGAAAGTCATTTTATAGATTATCCTTAGAATGTCCAGTACATATATAGAGAATAAATTTGCCTAAAAAAATACGTGAATTAAAATCAATGTTACAAAAAGCTGGTTTTGTTCTTCTTAAAGACAGAGGCAAAGGTAGTCATACTGTTTGGGAACATCCTAATGTAGAGCAAAATGTTATCCTTTCAGGTAAGGACGGTAAAGATGCTCAAAGATATCAAGAAAAAAGAGTTGAAACAGCAATAAAAGAGGCAAAAAGTAATGAATAGTCTAAAGTACAAAATTATAATTCAATGGAGTGATGAAGATAACTGTTTTCTAGTATCTTTACCAGATTTCAAAGATGAACAGCAATGGGTAACTCATGGTGAAACTTACCAAGAAGCATTACAAAACGCTGTAGAAGTTATGGATATGTTAGTAGAAATATATCAGGAAAAAGGCAAAGCTCTACCCATAGCAAAAACTTTATATGATTCTGTTGCCTAAAATTTAGAACAAAAATTAACGCTTGGGGGTCGATAAGAGAAAAAATAAAACAAGCGATCAAACTACAATGGAATCCAAATAAGTTGGTTTTTCCATTCTTCAGCTTCAGTTGTCTCCCAAACCAACACCATGTCTTCTGCTAATTCCCTAATTGTTGCTTGAGGACGAAGCCAAAATAATCCCCAAATAAATCCATTATTTGCCCAATGTTCTTGTAAATGCTCTGGCATACTTTTTCGATTATCTGTTAATAGTATTCGCTGTGACTTTTGCAGATAAATCAAAATATTTGGATCTAAAGTTCCCAAAACTGGCGCACCTGAGTCTCCCACTCGCAGAATATCGATTTGAGGATTAAGACGTAATATTGCTAACTTTAATCGAGGCGATAAATTTTCATCCAACAAGAAGCGAACTTTCATAATTCTTATGATCTTGTTGTAATGCGTTCAGCTTTTATTCTCCTGAGTTTTTGTACTATGGCAGGAGGATTAGAATTAAATTTTTGATAGTTTTGTTCTCTGTTTTCTTGTAATTTTTTTAGATAAAAATCGACTTGCGATCGCTGATGTAAATAATAAGTAATAGTTGCGTGTATTTCTTCCAGACTTAATGTAGGTAAATTAGCGTTGATTTCTTCTGGAGTAAATCCTTCTAAATAATAATTAAGCACATCCTCAATACCAATTCGATGTCCTTTGATCCGAATATCATCAGCAGACTGAAAATCAAAATAATCTTCTAGTTTAATTGTCGAGAACATATGACCTTAGCTTGGTTGTAAGCTTTCAAATATTATAATAAATAAACCCTATATTTTAAGTTTAAATGCTTCTTAGGTAGGTGTTCAGATGATCGAGAAGATAAAACGAGCGATGCCTACGGATAGCTGCGCGATCGCGCCACAAGTAGATATGCGATCGCTAATATAGTAACTGAGGTAAGAGTAAAATTAGAATGTTAACTAGATAGTAATTATTTATGCCGTATAAATTAAATATTGTCATTAAAGAAGATAAATTAATATTTAATCGTAGTAAAGCGATCGCAACTACTCAATCCAAACACTACAATATTTATTGAGATTCCAACCCTACGATTGGTTTTTGATGGAATTATTTTTTTAGGTAATGCGATCGCTGTGACAATGCAGTTGCATTACTTGTTGAGCTAAAATTGGTTTAGTTCTGAAAAAATATAATAGACTATGACTGAAATATTGCAAGTAGAATCTACTCTCACTGATAGATATCAAACCACCATTCCAGATATAGTCAGAAAAACTCTAGGTTTAAGCAAGAGAGATAAAATTGCTTACGTTATTAACTCGGATGGAACAGTAACTATTACCCGTAGCGGAGTATTTGAGGAAGATCCAGTATTGAGTAAATTTCTCGATTTTCTCGCTCAAGACATGGAAAAAAATTCACAACAAATACAACCCATTGCGACAAAAACTTTAGAGAGAATTCAATCTTTAGTAGCCGATCTTGATATCGATCTGGATGCACCTTTATCTGATGAGGATGAGTAACTTTGTCAGAAGGTCAAGCTTTAATTATTAACGGATGGCGTATCTATGCTCATCCATTATTTATCATTCAGGTAGAAGAGCTATCCGATCAAGTAGAACGTTTGCGCCAGAAATACCCGCAAGACTATCACAAGAAAAATGCAACTAAACGATTGGCAGCAATAAATAAACTGGCTTTTGAAATCATCCCTCAAGATCCAACTCGTCAAGAATATCGTCAGGGAAACACTCTTGGAAGTGAATACAAACATTGGTTTCGAGCCAAGTTTTTTCAGCAATACCGTTTGTTTTTTCGATATCATCAGCAACAAAAAATTATTGTCTATGTTTGGGTTAATGATGAAAAGTCTAAGCGTGCGTATGAAAGTAAAACTGATGCTTATCGAGTATTTAAAAAGATGCTAGAAAGTGGCAACCCTCCTGATGATTGGAAAATGTTATTAGAACAGTCAAGAGATTTAACTGAGTAGAAAGATTGGTTTCAGTTGCGATCGTGTAACTAGCAGAAGAGTTCGGTTTAAAGAGCGACTGGCGATCGCTTGAGTTAGACTACTAATTACTATCTTGAAAAGAATTAACGTTTAAAGGTTTATAATGAGAAACCTGTGCTTAGGAAAATATGAAAGATGAGTCTTAAAGAAAGAATTGGAGAAGACATCAAAACGGCGATGAAAGCCAAAGACAAAATTCGTCTACAAACAGTACGCAGCATTAAAAAAGCCATCTTAGAGAAAGAAGTAGAAGTACGTCCTCAAGGTCAAGATAGTCTGACTGAGGAACAAGAAATTGAATTATTGTCTCAACAAGCCAAACAACGTCGTGATTCTATTGAGCAGTTTAAAAATGCTGGGAGAGATGATCTAGCTGATAAAGAAAGCCAGGAATTAGCCATCATTGAAACCTACTTACCTGAACAAGTCAGTGATAGCGAGTTAGAAGTAATTATTGATGAGATTATTGCTAACTCTGGTGCAAGTTCAGTTAAAGATTTAGGTAAGGTAATGGGGCCAGCGATGAAACAGCTTAAAGGAAAAGCTGATGGCAAGAAAATCCAGGAATTAGTAAAAAGCAAACTTGCTTAATTATCTACTATTGTTTTGTCAATTAATGATGGGTAGAGGTAAAGTAGCAGATAGCAAATAGCAATTAGTTCTTAAACTAAAAACTAAAAACTTATCTCAACCCACCAATTTAAAGTTGACAGACAACTACCTAATATATTTTCAAGTTCAGGCTTTAGGTTTGAGATAAACTAGAGCTTGTCGCCAGATAAGTGTCTGCTGATTGTAATGATCTACTATACAAAGAGAGTCAGCATCTTGCCAGATAATTTTACCGACGACCAGATCGTCAGTAATTAATTTTAGTTCTACTTCCTGCTTGTCTTTAATAAAATTTTGGACTTGTTTTACACCAGGTAGAGCGGTATCAAATTCAGTCATATTTTCAGTTCTCGTTGATAAATTAGGAAAATCAAAGATGGTAATCGAGTTTAGCAAATACCAGGGATTAGGCAATGATTTTATTTTGATTGATAATCGTCATACTGCCCAGCCCATTATTACTCCTGAACAGGCTATAAAAATGTGCGATCGCCATTTTGGTATTGGCGCAGATGGTGTAATTTTCGCTTTGCCAGGCAAAGAAGGTTCAGAATACACTATGAGAATTTATAATTCTGACGGTTCAGAGCCAGAAATGTGTGGCAATGGTATAAGATGTCTAGCTAAGTTTATCGCCGATCTCGAAGGAAACTCGGAAGTTAATAAATCTTACAGAATTGATACTTTAGCAGGAATTATTATTCCCAAACTGGAAAGTAATGGCGACGTTACAGTAGATATGGGCAAACCTCAACTAGCAGCAGCAGCAATTCCCACGACTCTAAATTCGCAAGAAGCAAAAGTTATTGCTCAACCTTTGGAAGTTGGAAATGATACTTGGTCAGTAACGGCAGTTAGTATGGGTAATCCTCATTGTATTACTTTTGTGACCGATAGCGAGGCAATTGATTTAGAAAAAATTGGCCCTTTGTTTGAACATCATCCTGCTTTTCCTCAACGGACTAATACTGAGTTTATTGAGGTAGTTAAATCAGACTACATTAAGATGCGAGTTTGGGAAAGAGGTGCAGGAATTACTTTAGCTTGTGGTACTGGGGCTTGTGCTTCGGTAGTGGCTGGGGTACTGAATGAGAAGTGCGATCGCAACTGTACTGTAGAATTGCCTGGAGGCTGTTTACAGATTGATTGGTCGCCAGTGGATGACAAGGTTTATATGACTGGCCCTGCTGTGGAAGTGTTTAAGGGAAAATATTTAGAAAATTAATAAGTAATAAGTAACGATTAATTGCCATATCTCATTATTTCCTACTTCCTACTTCCTATTTCCTATTTCCTACTTCTTCTGATTCCTCCACCAACCTCGAACTAGTTTAATTTCATCATAACTGTAATCATCCCCCAAAGTGTCTTTAAGAATTTTGAGGCTGGCATCTCCTACCTGTTCAATAATTTGAATAATTATTTGTTGTCGATCTGCTGTTACTAATTTATTGAGGGCAACTGGTTGATTCATTTCCAGTAGTTCACTTAAATGGCTGGCAATGGTAGACACAGCAAATTCTCGCTGTTGGGCAATTTCGGCTACGCTTAAACCCTGTTGATGGAGTTGTAAAGTTAGCATTTGGCTTTTGGAAGGTAAGCTAACTGGTAATTGTTGTTGGGCAGAAAATTCTAGAATGGCAGAAATAAAACTCGCGCCGTATTGTTGGGCTTTATGTTCGTTGACTCCAGAAAGATTAGTAAAATCAACTAGGTTTCGAGGACGAATCTGTGCCATTAATTTCAGACTAGAATCAGCAAAAATCATGTAAGGGGCGAGAGAATTATGATCAGCGATTTGTTTGCGGACTGTCCTAAGTTTTTCAAATAGTAATTCTGCTTCTGCTTGACGAGGATTATAGGTAGTTGTAGTTTCAGTTTGATGTTTATCAACAGCGATTTTAACTGACAGTTGATTACGAAAAATTTCCCAACTGCGCTTATTTAATTTCAGCACAGGATAACCATCAGTCGTTTGTCCTACTAATCCCTGATGCACCAGCGATCGCCCTAGCATTTGCCATTCTTTAGCTGTTCTACCTTTACCAATGCCGTAGGTAGACAGTAGATGATGTCCATACTGATAAATTTTTTGTTTGCGTGAACCAATTAAGACATCAACAATATGATTGATCCCAAACTTTTCGTCACAACGGGCAACACAAGAAAGGAACTTTTGGGCTTCGACTGTCCAGTCTTCAATGGGCTTGGGATTAAGACAGTTATCGCATTTAGCGCAATTACCGCGATATCTTTCGCCAAAATAGCGCAAAATAATTGTACGACGGCAATCATTTCCTTCTGCATAGTTAATTACCTGACGTAACTGTTGTTGAGCAATCTTTTGTTCGTTTTTATCCGCTTTTTGCTCAATTAAGAATTCAATTTTTTTGCGATCGCCCAAACTAAAATATAAAATTGACTTGGATGGTTCACCATCTCTACCTGCACGCCCTGATTCTTGATAAAAACTTTCTAAACTGCGAGGCAGGTCATAATGAAAGACAAAGCGGACATCGGGTTTATTAATCCCCATTCCAAAAGCGATCGTTGCCACCATCACCTGAATATCATCTCTTAAAAAGCTGGTTTGATTGCTATTACGTTCTTGATCGCTTAAGCCTGCATGGTAGGGAAGGGCTTTGATACCGTCATGTTGTAGCCTAGTAGCAACTTCTTCCACAGTCCGACGACTAAGGCAATAGACTATACCTGCCCCTGATTCAGCACGAATAGCCCGCAGGATCTTGAGATAAAGATTACTATCTTTAGCTTGTACTTCGTAGTAAATATTAGTACGGTCAAAACTAGCAACATGAACATCAGGCGATCGCAAATTTAACTGCTGAATAATATCCTGTTGCACTCTTTTAGTAGCAGTGGCGGTAAGTGCTTGGAGAGGAATCTGAGGGTAACGTTGGCGTAGTAAATTGAGTTTGCTATATTCAGGGCGAAAATCATGTCCCCATTCCGAGACACAATGAGCTTCATCAATGGCGATCGCTGCAATTTTAATCTCGGAGTTGATCCGTTCTAAAAACTCACCAAACCTTGGATTTAATAGCCTTTCGGGGGCAACATAAAGGAGTTTGATTTTATTTTCCAAAATAGCTATCTGGCGCGATCGTCTTTCTGCGTATTCCAAGCTGCTATTAAGAAAGGTAGCACTAATACCGTTATCCTGTAGAGCATCTACCTGATCCTGCATCAAAGCAATTAAGGGAGAGACAACAATAGTTATACCTTTTCTCAATAAAGCTGGTAACTGAAAACACAAAGACTTCCCCCCACCAGTGGGCATAATTGTTAGTAAATCTTTGTTTTGTAAAGCTGCTTCAATAATCTTCTTTTGTCCAGGGCGGAAGGAGTCATAACCAAAAAAATGTTTTAAAGCTTCCTCCAAAGATGCAAACGTTGACATAACTTAAATGACTAATACAGTAGTCTTTTAATCCCTTCAATACAAAATATATGATTTGTTGGGAAGGGGAGAAAAATCATTTTATCTTTATAAATGATAATGGGTAATAGACCTTTAACAACTTAAGCAAATGACAAATGATTTAAAAGGTAGTCTCAATAATACTTTTACCTTGTTTTTAGTTAAATGTTTAATACGCCAGAAATTAGAACTTTAGTCAATCGCTTGAATCAAGAGTTAGGCGAAATTGAACGAGCAGCTACAGAAGGAGAAAATCTTGTTCGACAACTTATGTCTCTTTTTTCTAATAATGCTTCCTTGATTCAATTTTTTGCTTATTTTCAAACAACACGATTCTTCGTTGATAATACTAGAAGGCGTATTGACGAAATTATTGAAAAACTATCTGCCCAGCAGATTGATTCTCAGATCATAACTGAAACTGGAAAAGATTTGGCTACCTTACTTGGAGAAGTAATAGAAACTAAGATAAAAAGTAGAAACTTATTGAATCGATTAAGAGATTTATCATGAAACAATTACCAGACAATCAGACTATGACTGAACTGCTGTCTATGGGAAAAGAGCTAGAAGATCAAGCTAGAAAAGTTTATGAAATGTCAGAAGCTTTTGCTCAAAAATATGAACAGCAACTAGAAAACCAATCAAAACAAGAGGCTTCAACTATTTCATTAATAAAAGAAACCAAATGAGCAATATAGATAACTTGAGGGCATAACTACATCTTTTTTCCTAATAAACAACATCAGTTGGAGAGTGATGTTTTGGTGGGCAATTATTTTTTCCTGAAACGTTTGTTTGTTTTTCTGATTTTTGCTCACCCTACGGAAGCGCGATCGCGCAAGTGTGGCAGTGTCAATCTGATTAGTTTGAAATTCTTTTATTGAGACCCTTTAAAATGAAATCAAGCGTAATATTGCAGTAATGTAATTTGTAATTTTTCCTGAGTTTAAATTCAACCCGAAGTGAGAAATAATTGCCAAAATAGCACCACCTACGCCAGTCAAGCCTGATGTCCCGTTAAGCTCTTTGATAAACATTCCAAACCATTGTTTCCAGGGTCGCTTACTAGCCATTTGTTTTGTACTTTAAATGCTTTAGTCGCATTGTAATTCTTTAAATAAAATTTTGTCCACGCGAATAATACAACATTAAATGAATATTTAGATTAGAAAAACAAAATCTTTAACTATTAACCAACTCATTTGGAGTCACCAGATTCAATTCTGGCTAACTGTGACTATTTCATACCCACCTTGGCAGGAAGTTGATTAAATGGTGCTACTTTCTTAGAATGCGTTAGATTTGAATTAACTCATCGGTAATTTGACGATTGATATGTTTGAAATTGAGTATTTGACAGATAAAAATGGTCAACCAAAAGCTGTTGTGATTCCGATTGAGGTTTGGCAACGAATGTTTACAGAAGAATCGGTTTCTGAAGATGAGTTATCCGAGGGGTTAGAAGATTATTGTCTCAACAAGGCTATGGATGAAGCTAAAAAATCTCCTTTGTTAGAGCGTGCAGCAGCGTTAGAGTTCTTGGAGGAGCAGCTTGAAGGTTGAATATCGCCAACTTTTCTTAAAGGATTTGAAGAAACTAAAAAAACAATCCGTATATCAGCGAATTTTAAATCTAGCTTTTGAAATTCTCCCCAATACTGAGGATTTAACTGAGCTAAGTAATGTCAAAGCCATGAAAGGTTATCCCAATCGCTATCGCATCCGCATTGGTGATTATCGCGTTGGTATTGAAGCATCTGGGGAGCATTTAGAAATAATGCGCGTTCTCCACAGACGGGAATTTTATCGTTATTTTCCTTAATAAAAAAAAGCGATTTCGCAAGCGTGGCAGTTAAAAACTCTAATTACAGGCGTACCAAGGATACCGATTAGCGTCCAAATTTGAGCCTTTTGAGAACCCTTGACCTCTTTCACGTCTTCCTTAATATTGCTGACTTCTCCCTTAAGAACATTTATATTTCCTTTGATTGATTCAAAAGCTATTTTAGTCTCGGTTCTAAAATCAGTAACTTCTTTTTGAACTGTATCTAGCTTCTGATTAATTTGTTCCAAGACTTTACTTAAATCTGTTGTCACCTGTATTGGTGTGTTGGACATCGTGTTAAGCTCCAGTCTACTAGTATTTATACACCCCCTCTATTAGTAGCTTATTTCCAAAGTAACTGAAGCCATAACTGTTTGTTCGCTACCAATAACTGGAGTACTGGCGTTAGCATCTTTAGCTAGTGCTGCTGCTTCTAACTGTGGCATTGGTTGTGGCACACTCGCGCCATTAACTTGAATTTTAATAATATCTTGAGAGCTTAAATTTAAAGTACTCAAAACGGCCTCCGCTTGTGCCTGGGCATTTTGAACGGCAGCTTGCAGTGCTTGCTTTTGGGCAGTTGCGATCGCCTCATCTGTAGCCGTAAAACTTACTTGATCGATGCGAGTAGCACCACTCTTAACTACTTGATCTAATAAGTTACCAATTTGTTGAGTTTCAAGACTAAAACTAACTAGATTCGTGCCAATATAACCAATCAGCTTGCGATCGCTACTATTATAATCATAATTAGGTTGGAGACTGATACCTGTAGTTTTTAGCTGTTGGACATTGCGCGATTTTAATAAATTGACGACTGAAGTGGATTGATTGGCTACTTCTTGCTGTACTTCCTCAGAAGTTTTACCTTGAACTTCTACTCCCAGTTGTACCTGTGTCAGAGTTGTGGGAATCATTTCTTTTCCTTCTCCTGTTACAGTCAAAGTTCGCATCTTTGTTTCTTTGGCGTTAACTGACATAGGGAAAAATAAACAAATAACCATTAAGGCAGCAATAAGTACAATTATTGATTGGCGTTTCCACAAACCGAATTTAAATTCCATCTCCATCCCCTCACAAATAGATACCGAGAACAATCAATTATAACCACCTAATTTCTATACGAAAACTAGAAAGATGACCTTTTTCTTATTTGTGAGGTACTGACGATAGAAATAGGCAAAAAGTTTAAAAATTAAGACACTTCTTGCCAAAATAATTTGAAAATTAACATTTATGCTTTATGATTTTTGACTGACTCATAGCGATACCAGCCTGAACTAGTTTTTACTGTAAGCCTTGATTGGTTCTTTAATAAAACGAATATAAAAGTTTTTAAAAGTGGATCGCAAGACACGTGGTAAACCAAAATCAATTGGCATTAAAGCAGCAGGTAATTTCCAATCAGATACCTGTAAGTCCGCAGGTTTGCAATAGGGAAACTCAATTTCTGTTAATTCTGAGCAAAATCCTTGTTTAAATTGAGCAGCCAAAGTAGGAACAAGCAAAGGATCGACATTTAAAATATCAATCATGGCACGATCTAAAGCAAAAACATCGCGAGATGCACCTAAAACACCTAGATGTCTTGGTTCACCATTACTAGGGCCATTACCTTCATGACCAATAATACCGTCAATAATAGTTAAATCAGGAGCGATCGCTTTCGCTGTTTCTACTAGCATTTCTCCAAAAAGACTGGCATCTTTCCCAGCTTCCATGTGCCACCAAGCTTTCATTTTTCCTGGTACACAACCAAACAGGTTTTTAACTCCCAAGGTCATGGTTAACTGCACATGGGATTTAACTTTTGGTAAATTAATTACTACATCTGCATCCATTGCCTCTTTCGACAGACGTAGATGTTGGAAGTGAGCATTTTCGGTTGTGTAACGTTGACCTTTGAACTCAATAATTGGTAAGTCTAATTCAGCGCATAAAGGCAGATAACCATTAGCCTTCGCTACACCGTGCGCACTACCAAAAGCAGGACTATCGCCCAAAAAGGGTTTTCCCCCTGCTGCTTTGACCATTTGAGCAACACAGTAAACAATTTCAGAACGAGTGATACATTCTTTGGTAGGACGACTACCAGTCAGTAAATTAGGTTTTAACAAAACGCGATCGCCTGGTTTAACAATCGACTCAATTCCCCCTAAAGGTTTTAGTAAATACTCTAGGCGCGATCGCAATTCTTGTACTTCGTAAGACTCCGCGGGAATTAGGCTGACTGTATACATTATACTAAATCCTCTTCGTGTAGGTTATTTAACTGTCATGTAAGGCAGAAGGCAGAAGGCAGTCTCCATGAAAAAATTTCACCACCATGAATGAAAATGTTTGAATTTATACCAAAGTTTTATTTTCAAGTCAGAGGACAGAAGAGTATTTAATAATTTAAGTTAAAAGATACTTTTAGCAATCGGATTTAGTATTATTAGGCTTTGCATAACTGTGGGATGATTTAAAACAATTAAGTTTAATAATTCTCCCAGTCTCCTAGTTTCTCAGTCTCCCCGTCAACCTAAACCATCCTATAATAATGCAACGCCCATTATTATTTTGGTGGGCAATAAATAAAATATGTAGATAATTTGCCCACACTACAGAAGAGCGATCGCGCTGTGCGTAGCCTTACGGCTCGCAAAACTAGAAAACATCTAAAATTCGATATCAGTGCCAAATTGACTAAAAACTGAGCTTGAGAGCATTAACGGGAACATCCTCCCAAGAATTAACAGTACGAAGAGTGGCAACCCAGCCATTTTGTTTTTGTGTTTCCGTTAGACTATTTTGCCAATTTTGATGACAATCATTGGCTGCTTCTTCATTTTTACAGGCAATACAGGCATAAACTAAACCGCCTGGATCAATTTGTTCATTTACCCAAATAGTAGTTTGTGACATTGTTTTATTACTTGTATTGTATAGAGTTTATTAAGATAAACCACAATGGCGATCGCTTTAGAAAGTTGTTTTTTACTTGGCTATCTAAAATCATTCTCCCATGACAAATAAATTCCCCATCAATCTTTTACTAAGATGACACAGTTCTAAATAGAGATTATTACAAGTTTTTACATTAGTTGATTGAAGCTTATTAGACCTACAATTAAAGTGATTCTCGTTGGAAACCTGAATTGCCATCTGTAGTAAACCAATATTCCCAAGTACCTCCAGAAGCATCAGACCAATTATTAAGATCAAAATGACCACTTCCTTCAAGTGTCCCTGAAATATTATAAACTTTAACGGCTTTGCGGTCGTTGTTCCAAATTAAAGGAGAACCTGGTTTAATTTGTTCGGGTGCAGCACCTAATGTTTGGACAAAATAAGCATCTTGTCCTGTAGTTTTACCATTGCCGAACACTTGAGCAATACCTCGTTCGTCGATTGCCACAAATGCCCCTTCTTCTAAACCAATACCATAAACTGTATTAAGATCGCCATTATCATGCAAAACTCTAGCCATTAAGCCTAAAAGTCTGCCATATCTAGTTTCAGGATTATTATCGTCTTGGCGATCTAAATGAGTATCGGTAATGACATTTTTGAGAAACGGAACTTGAATAAAATCGCTGCGATAAATATCCTTGGTATTTTGGTGAAAAGGATCGTCTAATATTTCTGAACTCAGTACTCCTTGATGAGCAGGTGCATAATAATAATCTCCCAAAATCGCCATACCTGCGCTAGTTCCAGCTACAGGAACTTTTTTTTGATTGATTAAATAATTTATTGCTTCTTCAATCCCTGTATCTTGCCAATAATTTTCGTATTCGTTTTGATCTCCACCAGCGATAAATAAAGCATCAGCATCACGGATGTATTGAATGACTTCATCGGTGTTAGCTGCATCTCGACTATCAATTGAAAGTTCAGCAGCCGAAGCAATCAAATTTGAATAATTATCACAGATCCAAGCAGCCTGTGAGCCAATTCCACCTGAGCGAAGTACTAAAAAGTTACCTCGATCTGCTCTTTCGAGAAACCATCTGGTAGCTGCATCTTCTCCAGATTGTCCACCTTCAGCACCGCCAATTAACAGAATGCTAGCCTTGGGATGTGCAGCAGTAGGATTAGCTTCTCCGCACTCACCAAAATAATAACTGCTATCTCTATCTGTTTCTGGGTAGGATGCCATACTATTCCTCTCGCTTTGATTGTGCTTTTTTAATAAACTTATGTTTTGTTGGGTTACGCTATCGCTAACCCAACCTACGAAATTACTTTGAGCAGTCAGATTTAACTGGCTATTTTGTCTAGAGTTTGTTGAAGCCGAGTTTTATCTGCTCCCAGTTGATTTAAAAGCAACCAGGTTTGGGTTAGATCGGGGCCATGTAATTCTCCTGTTAAACTAGCCCGTAGCGATCGCATGACTAAGCCTTTTTTAACTTTTTGATTTTTGGTCACTTGTTTGATTAACGCTTGAGCAGTTTCATTGGTCATCTCTGCCGTATCATTAATTCCTGTTAGGATTTCTGTCACCACTGCTGTTACCTCGTCTTGTTGGAGTAAATCTAGTGCTTCGGTAGTATATTCGAGAGAATCATTAAAGAACAAGCTAGTTTCTTTGATCACATCAGTTAAACGATTTAAAGTGGGTGCAGTCAAAGCGGTAAGACTTTCTAACCACGATCGCGCCATTGTGTCTACAGGATACCCAGCTTCCTGCCAATAGGGAATTAATAAATCGGTTAATTGCGTAACGGGCATCTTATGGAGATATTGACTGTTGATCCAATCTAATTTATCCCAGTCAAATTTTGCCCCAGCTTTGTTAACTCGCTCTAGTTCAAATTCTTTAGCTGCTTCTTCGAGAGTGAAAATTTCCTTGGTTGAATCAGGGAAAGTCCAACCTAGTAGAGTCATATAGTTAACTAAAGCTTCAGGTACAAACCCCATTTTACGGAAATCATCTATTGAGGTAACACCGTCTCGTTTCGATAATTTACGTCCGTCTTGATTGAGAATTAAAGGACTATGAGCAAAAATAGGAAGTGATGCTCCTAAAGCTTCGTAGAGTAGGATTTGCTTGGCTGTGTTAGCAATATGATCTTCTCCGCGAATCACGTGGGAGATTTGCATATCAATATCGTCTACCACTACCGCTAGATTATATAAAGCCTGTCCGTAAGGTTGATCTTCACTTTCCGCAGTCCTAGCAATCACCATATCGCCACCGAGATCGCTACCTTTCCAGGTGACAGTATCACGAATTGCATCTTGCCAAAAGATAGAGCGATCTCTATCAATTTTAAATCGAATTACGGGCTTGCGTCCTTCCGCTTCATAGGCTTGTTTCTCCTCGGCAGTAAGATGACGATGACGGTTATCATAACCAGGAGCTTGTCCTTTAGCTTTTTGCTCTTCGCGCATTGCCTCTAATTCTTCAGGGCTACAGTAGCAAGGATAAGCCAAACCCTTATCTAGTAAAATTTGTACTGCTTGTTGATACTTATCTAAACGCTGAGTTTGAAAGAAAGGCCCTTCATCCCAATTTAAACCCAACCAGGTGAGTCCCGATGTAATATTCTCAGTATATTCAGGGCGCGATCGCGCTGCGTCTGTATCTTCCACCCTCAGAATAAATGTACCTTGATGATGACGCGCAAATAACCAATTAAACACTGCCGTCCGCGCTGTACCAATATGTAAATTTCCTGTTGGTGAAGGAGCAAGCCTTACTCTAACACTCACAAAATACCTCTTAGTCTAAAAATTAATTTATGTGCAGTTCTTTATTCTAACGAGATTAGTAACTTCCCCTAAATAATTAGCTATTTCTCTAACAAAATTTTATTCCGTTCATTTTTTACTAACATTTGCGCTTCAAATTGAAAAATTCTTGCTTCAACTAGGAGTGTCGGCACTTGCCTATCCACAAGCTTTAGTTTGGCGGTGACTCCACCTACTTAAATTAAGGCTGGCGTTCCAATCTCTATCAAGAAAAGAGCCACAGCCAATACATAAAAACCATCTATCTGATAGCTTTAACTCTGGGTTATGCCAGTTGCAGTTAGAGCAAGTTTTACTCGAAGCAAACCAACGCTCGGCAACGATTAACTGGCTACCATATAGTTGGCATTTATACTCTATCTGTCGTCTGAACTCGTAAAAGCCCATATCTGCTATAGCTTTTGACAACTTGCCATTTTTTAACATTCCCGACACATTCAAATCTTCAATTACTATCGTGCCGTGGTTCTTGGCTAAATAAGTAGTGAGTTTGTGCAATGTATCTTTTCGGATGTTAGGGATGTGCAAGCAAATAAAATACCACCAGTTAGGTGGGAATGATTGTGATATCCCATTTTGGTAATATTGAAGACTGTTGCCAGAAGGGTTGATAGTGCTTTAACTCCTGGGATAAAATTTTGACTCCTTTTTCATAGGTGGTCTCTACCAAATGCACAATTGGTTTAATTCCTTTCCAAGTCATATTGCTAGTCCATTTTAGAGCAGCTTCAACCGAGTCTAAAATGGCACCATTCCAATAGTTCTCTAGCGCTGCC
>JBOFLX010000034.1:0-102014 GCA_051658085.1 Waterburya sp. | reverse complement strand
TAAAAAAATAGACCAGTCGTAACTAGTAAATGTAAGCACAATACACACTGAAATTTACGCAAACGAGGTCTAAAAACATGAAAAAAGCTACTTTATCCATTTTAACTGCTGTTATTGCCTTCTCTCCCTTAACTGCTTTCGCTCAAGACGCACAAACTAGCATTCAATCCAATACCAACTCGGCTGCTGCGGTAGGCGATGCTAACCTAATTCTTCAAAACGCTAACCAAGCTAATCATCAACAGCAACTTGACTTAGGTGCAGTAGGTGTTCCTACTACTCCCCAGACTCAAACTTCGGTTCAAGGTAACGCTAACGAAGCTGCTGCTATTGGTAACTATAATCTAATCGGTCAAGATGCTACTCAAAACAGTTCTCAAGGTCAAGTTGATCTCAATCAATATCTTCCTTATTAATTAAATATTACTAAAATCGTTATCACCAAATAATTACTATTAATCATCCGAAGCAAGGGTTAAATTATGACTCTTGCTTTTTTGTTATGGTTAATTTTGAGATAAGTATTATGATTTGAGCTAATTGATGAAAAATCTAGCACCAAATATTTTTCGACAACGGCTGCTTGTTGAAGGCTTCTACACAACCAGCATGGACAAAGAATTTTTAGAAACATATCTTCTTAATCTTGCCAAGCAACTTAATCTTCGCACCTATAGCCAACCTATAATTTTCTCTCCAACATCTGGGATGGGTAGAGATGAGAATGCAGGATACGACGCTTTTGTGCCGTTAATAGACTCTGGTATTTCAATTTATGTTTGGAGTGATGCTCAATTTTTCTCGATTGTAATTTACACCTGTAAAGGCTTTGATGAACAGGTAGCAATTGAATTTACACAAAAATATTTCGCGGTATCAGAAGAAATTGTTAGTGCTTCATTCTAAATTTCAAAATCAACTAATCTTTGTAGCTATAGTTTGCTGATCGTTGTTTTGCCCAAGCATGGCGATCAAAATTTTTAATAGCGATAGAGTCTATAGTCTCTGTTTCAGCATCAGTAGGAACTCTCAGAGTAAGCGATCGCGACAGCTTTTCTTCTTGATATTCGACTGTTAACAGTCCATCATAGATATTTGTTCCTTCTGGTAAAGTTAAAGTATTAGTTCCCGTAATTGTGCAACTATTAGACTTGCAACCATCAGGTTGAAAAGTAATTCTCGTGACTCGATGATTTTTCCAGTTATATTCATTTACCTCGACAAACGGTAAAGGAACAGGAACAAAACTCAAAGCACCATCAAAGATTCCTGAAACCAAATCGTCTTTTACTTGGGTTGTATGTTTGACTTTAATTTTATTATCCTGTTTGGCAATCTGAACCCATTCGTCTTTTTCACCAGAACGATCAAGTTGTATTTTGATAACCTGTGGTGGTTCTTGCAAACAGTTAGAATTTTGGGGAAATTTAGAACATAGACTATCTCGTTCAACTTCTAATTTTGTCTGTTCTGGTTCAGTGAGAGAATAATCATAATCAAGACAACGAGAATTGAAGGGAAATTTATAACATAAACTATCTAGATTTACTTGTTCATTAGCGGTTTGAGAAACTGCGATGTCGTTTATTATCAAAGCTGTAGCTGTTGTAGCTATAGTTAATGTTAGTTTAGCGATCGTTGCGGTTATGGTTTTCATAATTAATAAATTAATAACCTTGAACGGCAGTAAGTTTTTAATACACAATTTATTTTTATTAAAATTATAGATATACAAAATATTGTGTATAAACAGAATACTATACTAAACTAATTGAGTATGTCAAGCAGATTTTTATAATTATTGATTGGTGATTAGGGATTAGTGATTGGTGACTGGGAATAAGTTATTTACCCACTACCCACTACCCACTACCCACTACCCACTACCCACTACCCACTACCTACTACCTAATAATGTCACTAGCACACACAATTTTGGCAACCCTGGGAGATGAATCCTACAGTGGTTACGATTTATGGAAAAAATTTTCCCAAACCAGTAGATACTATTGGCAAGCTAGCCAACAGCAGATTTATCGAGAATTGGGAAAATTAGAAAAAGAAGGAGCGATCGCTTCAGAAATTATTCCCCAAGAAGGTCGTCCTGATAAAAAACTTTATCGGATCACAGATCAAGGAATAGAAAAGCTGAAAACCTGGCTGTTAGAATCAGCAGAACCAATGGCAATTCGTGAAGAGTTACTAGTTAAACTAATTGCAGCCAACTTAGTCCCAAAATCGGTTATTTTGCAACATATTCAAAGTCGCCTTCAAATCCATACTCAACAGTTATCAAAATATAAAGCAAAAGAGCAAGAAAAATTTTCCGACCTTGCTCAGTTATCTTATAAACAGAAATGTCATTATCTAACCTTACGTTGTGGTATTAGTTACGAGAGTAGTTGGATCGCTTGGTGTGAAGAAGCGATCGCGCTCTTAAAATCAGATTCAGATTAACAAACTATTCCAATAATTTAAGGATTTTTGAGGTAACTGCCATACTTTCTTCATACAACATTTCCCTGCCCCATCGCTGTAATTGTTTACCAAGCAATTCCTCAGTTTTTTGATCGGCTAAAGGTGTTACCTGCTCAATATAACAAGCTTGCGCTCCACCTCCAGCTTCCATACGCATACAGCCTGTGGTGCTAGAACAAAGAACAGTACAACAGTCAGCATCAAGGTTGGTAGAACTCAAACGTAAACTAACCAAATCCCCAGGGATATCTCCCCAGTCGGCGGTAGGAATACCTGCTAGTTCTGCTTGTATCTCTCGTTGCTGTTCATCAGTGAATTTGACTCTACGAATGTCATAGTCGCCTGCTTCTAATTTATATTCAACGGGAGTCCATTTGAGACGACTAGCTAACCAACCCAAAAACATCAAAGCCTGAGCTTGATTACCTTGTTCGTAATCAATCGTAACTTTATCTACTTCATAAATTTCTGACCGCCTTTCTGGAGGATCAAAAGCAGCAGCCGTTAATTCTTGCCAAGGTGCTAATCGTCGCCAGTTAATATCAGCTAGGGCAGTATCTTGCTTAAGTAAAGCAGCCAATGATTTTAAATCAGCTTCAGGATGAACAAAGCTACTAGAATCAAAAATTACTGTATCGCTAGAAGATACTAAACGCTTAAATAAAGGATGGTCAGGGGTAGGAGTAGCTTTCCACCAGACAAACTTAGGCAAATCAGCGATCGCCAAGGCTGCAATAATGCCACCAATTCTTTCCAAAGCTTCTGCCGTCCCAGTCAGGTTAATATACTCACAGCAAACAAGGGTATTTTTAGTTTGCTTATTAATAGGACAATAGGCTGATACCTGAGCTTTTACACCTATATCCTCCCCTAAAATTGGGCAAAGGGTAATAATGCGACAGGGATTAGAAGCTGCGATCGCATCGGCGGTGATCCCTTCAGAGTCGGGCATATAGTGAATTGCTGCGGTTTTATTTTCTGGTGTTACCTTGTCTTTTGCCTTTGCCTCTACAAACTCAGTTTGCAATTTATTGAGCAGAGCGGAATCAGCTTTGCCTGTAGTGTCCATACCATAAGCCTTTTGGGCTGCCTTAATAGCTGCTTTAATTCGAGGCCCTTCAATCCCGTCAATTGGGCCCGTATAAAACCCCAGAGAGGCAAGTAACTGCTGTGTACCGTCTGGCTCATAGACAACTAAGCTAAAAGTCGCTGCCCTAGTAACCGCAGTGCTATCGTCATCTGAACCTTGAGTTTGCCAAAGCGATCGCAATTCCGCTTCAATTTCGTCAATGGATACGTCTTTGGGTGCTTGTAAAGATACTATCGGTGAAACCATTTTTTTGAGGTAGTAGGTAGTAAGTAGTGGGTAAAAGGTAAAAACCTCTAACTTTGGACTTTGTTGTTATAGGTTATAGGTTATAGGTTATAGGTTAATTATTACAGTCTGCGCCAGCGACGGCGATCGCGATTAAGCATTAATTCCGCTTCGGTTGGTTGCCATGTTCCTGCTTCATACTGAGGCATGAGATCGGGATCACTGGGAGATTCCCAAGCATTGATAAGTGGCATGACAATATTCCAAGCTGCTTCTACCTCATCTGCACGGGTAAACAAAGTTTGATCTCCTAACATACAGTCTAGTAATAAACGATGATAAGCATCAGCAGTAGCCATCCCAAAGGATGAACCATAGCTAAAGTCCATGTTGACAGTTCTAGTTCTCAGATCTGCCCCTGGGGTTTTTGCCTCAAATTTTAAGGATATCCCTTCATTAGGCTGAATGCGCATAGTCAGAACATTGGGACTAGTTTGTTGGGCTGCTGACTGAAAAATTAGTAATGGTACTTCGCGGAAATGGATCGAAATTTCTGTAACTTTTTTGGGCATTCGCTTACCAGTCCGCAGATAAAAGGGTACTCCTTTCCACCGCCAATTATCGATTTCCAACTTTAAGGCGACAAATGTCGGGGTAGTAGAATCGGGATTTACGCCTTCTTCTTGACGATAACCCTTGATAGGCTGACCTTTCATCCAACCTTCCCCATATTGCGCTCTTACTGCCGACTGTTCCAGATTATTAGAATCAGCTATGTGAGTGGCTTGGAGAACTTTGGTTTTTTCACTCCGAATACTATCTGCATCCAAAGCATTGGGAGGTTCCATCGCGGTAATTGCAAATAGCTGCATCAGATGATTTTGCAGCATATCCTTTAAAGCACCAGAGGTTTCATAATATCCTGCTCTTTCTTCTACACCGACGGTTTCAGCCACAGTAATCTGGACATGATCCACAAATTGCCGATTCCACAAGGGTTCAAAGATGGCATTACCAAAACGAAATACCAAAATGTTTTGAACGGTTTCTTTGCCCAGATAGTGATCGATACGATAAACCTGTTCTTCTTTACAAACTCGCTGTACCGCACGGTTGAGAGATTTTGCCGAACTTAAATCTTTACCAAAGGGTTTTTCAATCACAATGCGACTTTTCATAGGATCAGCAAGCATTCCTGTCGCTCCTAGATGTTTTAGGGCTGGCTTAAAGAAATTGGGGGATACTGCCAGATAAAAAATACGATTACCTCTTGTTCCCCGTTTACCGTCTAATTCGGACAAAAAAGTATTTAATTTTTCATAGCTTTCTGCCTCGTCCATGTTACCTGAACAATAGAAAATACCTTTAGCAAATTCCTTCCATAGTTCTTCGTTACCTACGCCATTGCCAAACTCTTCTACACCTTCTTTAAGATGTTGACGAAAATAATCATGATCCCAATCTCTTCTAGCAACCCCAACAATAGTCATTTCTGGAGGCAGACGACGCTCTCTTCTGATTTGATAAATAGCAGGAATAAGTTTTCTTTGGGTGAGATCCCCCGATGCCCCATAAATCACAATAATTGCAGGCTCGGCGGTGCGCTCCTGCTGTAAACCAACTCTTAACGGATTTTCTAATATTGCAACCATATTTACAAATTTATGAGAGTTTGTATAGAAGTCAAAAATTAGGGAAAAGGGAAAAGGGAAAGGGGAAAAGGGAGTAATTTTTTTAGGTAACAACTTAGTGTTTAACTCATTACTCATTACTCATTACTCATTACTTCCTCATCCTTCATCCCTTATCCTTCATCCTTTTACTAAACTGTTGCTAACTGCTTCACTTTAGTTTCTAAAGACGACATGAGTGATTCAAAAGGTTTGATGAATTTATCAATCCCTTCTTCTAAGAGTTCGTCCATGACGGCATCTAAATCAATATCAACAGCACTGTCTTTTAAACCATCAATAACTTGCTGGGCTTGATCTAGATCGGTTTCAATACGGTTGCCAGGAGAACAATGATCGACACAAGCGTCGATGGTTTCGGGAGGTAAGGTATTGACGGTATCTACACCCACAAGCTCATCAACATACATCACATCTTTATAGGCTGGGTTTTTAGTGCTGGTACTTGCCCATAGTAAGCGTTGAACTTTTGCTCCTTTAGCTGCTAGAGCCTGCCATCTGTCGCTACCAAAAATTTCTTTATATTTCTGATAGGCAATTTTAGCATTGGCGATCGCAACTTTGCCTTTGATATTATTTAGTTTAGCTTTAGCATCGTCGCCTGCTGACTCTAATTTGCTATCAATCCGACTATCTATGTTGCTATCAATCCGACTGAGAAAGAAACTGGCAACGGAAGCAATCTTACTAATATCTTCTCCTGCTGCTGCTCGTTTTTCTAAACCTCTAATATAAGCCCAAGCTGTATCGACATAGCTTTGTACCGCAAACAACAGAGTTACATTAATGCTCATCCCTTCGGAAATTGCCTGTTCTACGGCTGGTAAGCCTTCTGGTGTGCCAGGAATTTTGATCATTAAATTGGGACGATCAATAGTTTGGTAGTAGCGACGAGCTTCTCTAATGGTGCTGGCTGTATCTTTGGCTAAATTTGGTGGCACTTCGATGCTGACATAGCCATCTAAACCATCTGTTTCTTGATATACGGGCATAAATATATCACAGGCATTACGGATATCAGTAAACACTAAGTCTTCATAAATTTCTTGAACCGATTTGTGAGCTTCGATTCCCGCTTCGATCGCGCTATCATAAACTTGATTACCTGCGATCGCTTTTTCAAAAATAGCAGGGTTAGAAGTAATTCCACGAATCCCTTTATCGGCGATCGCTTGTTGTAATTCTCCTGACTCAATAATATTACGACTCAGATTATCCATCCAGATACTTTGACCGTATTTATTTTCAATTTCTAGAATGGGATTTTGAGTAGGCATAAAATAATTCCGCTCCTGTAAAATATCGCTATTGATGCTATTTATCTCGCTTCGCGAGGAAGGCAGAGGGCAGAGGGCAGAGGGCAGAAGGTTGGGTTATCGGTTGAGCAGCCCTATTGCCACCCGATCATTTAAGTTTAAGACCTCCGCTAAAACGAAGTAAGCGCGGTCTTCGATAGAGAAGTTAGGCAGAATCCCCCTGCAATCGTTACTTCTGCCTTCTGCCTCCTGCCTTCTGCCTTCGTCAATTGGGCAATTACACTAAAGCTTTTTGTTCTGATTTGCGACGTGTCCAATCATGAATAAAAGACTCTACTAGCTCGACATCTTCTTGGCTACCAATAAACAACGGGGTGCGCTGATGGAGTTTACCTGGCACAACACTTAAAATTCTTTCCATTCCCGTGCTAGCTTTTCCTCCTGCTTGTTCGGCTAAGAAAGCCAAAGGTGCAGATTCGTATAATAAGCGCAGCTTTCCTTCTGATTGTTTTACTGTCCCTGGATAGAGAAATACCCCACCTTGAAGTAAAATTCGATGAAAATCTCCTACTAATGCGCCACTGTAGCGAGAAGTATAACCTTCATGACGATGGACATAGCGAATATATTCCCGAATTGATTCATCCCACTGCCAGTAATTCCCTTCGTTAACACTATAAACTGGGCCATGATTAGGAATGGTAATATTCTCTTCCGCCAGAATAAATTCACCTAAGCTGGGATCAAGAATAAAAGAATGGACACCTGTACCGAGAGTATATACCAGTACAGTCGAAGGGCCATAGAGAACATAACCTGCTGCGATCTGGCGATCGCCATTTTGTAATAAATCTTTGGCTTCGCCATCAAGATCATTACCCTGTTGTTGGCGCAGAGAAAAGATAGAACCTACATTGAGATTGATATCTACATTTGAAGAACCATCAATTGGATCATATAACAGTGTATAACGTCCTATTGGGCAATTTTCAGGGATATAATAGGGTTTCTCCATTTCTTCTGATGCCAAGCGACAAACCAAGCCACTTTGCTTAAAAACAGAGATAAAGACATCATTAGCGTAGATGTCCATTTTTTTGACGGATTCTCCCTGGACATTGGTTTCCCCTGTAAAGCCTAATGCTCCAGCCATTAAGCCAGCCCGACTTAAACGACGACTGACCAGCTTGGCAGCCAGAGCGATGCGGTTCATGATCGCGCTAACGTCTTGCGCTTGGGTTGTGAAATCAGTAAACTGTTGTAGCACATGCCTAGAGAGAGTTTGACAATCTCTATCGAGGCTATATTCTGGAATCACAGCTTTGTCAAAATTTTCCATTCGATTAACCTTTCTAAGCCTGCATCTCTTGCTTGCCTCTGATCAAAGTCAGTAACTTGGCTGTAAGACTACCAACTCTATATTGAATATTGACCGCTTGCTGCGGTTATAGATTTATAGTTAAGAACAAGAGGTTATTTGTTATAGAGTCAAGCTAACTTAAAGTAACAAGTAACTCTTGGACATTTTTGTATCTTTTAAAACACAAAATATATCTACAAGTTACGATCTCGAAGTCGCTACACTCTATATCTTTATCTTAAGAAAGTATTTTTCCCCAGAGTCAGAAGCTTAAGACTAGCTTCAGGTTATCAAATTATTTCGCTGTTCTGGATACCAAATATAAATTTAAGTTAAATTTGTAAGGCGAGGCACACCCCACCCTACCCTATTATTCAATATCAATTGATTGAGGTTTATCTTTTTGGTTGGGAGTTGCAGAATTATTAGTACTGGTTGAACTATAGTATCCTTGTTGTTCTAACCATTGTGATAATGGTTCTTCATTTAATTTTAGCTGGAAGACACCCGAGGCAAAGCCACTGGCAAATGCAACTGGTTGTTGAATCAATTTTTGGATGATTGGTGTTAGTTCAGTTAAAAACATAGACTTGAAAGTGAGCAAATTTGTATTGGGTTAAATTTAAACTTTGCTTGAAAATTGTAGCGTGTTAGCAAAAATCTTGACCATTCATTGAACATTAAACATTTTTGATAAATGATAAATGAAATGACTTACTCTACAACTAACTTGTTATGAAGAAAACAGAATATCTTGTCGATAGTGAATGGTTGGTGCAACAGCTAGATAATCCCCAAGTAGTTATAGTAGACTGTCGCTTTCAGTTAAGTGATTCTAATTGGGGAGAAGCGCAATATCGCCACAGTCATATTCAAGGCGCATATTATCTTAGTTTAGATCGCGATTTATCTAGTGAAGTTCAATCCCACGGAGGTAGACATCCATTACCAGATATTAATGTCTTGGCTCAAAAATTTGCTGAGTTGGGAATTGTTAAAAATAAAACCCTGGTTGTTGCCTATGATGATGCTCGTTTTGCTTTTGCAGCGCGTTTATGGTGGTTATTGCGCTATTTAGGTCATGATTATGTGGTTTTACTAGACGGCGGTTGGCATGACTGGCTGAAGCATGATTATCCTATAACTAATGCTCTTCCCGTCAACAAACCTGGAAGTTTTTCTCCTCAACCAAATTTAGATTGGGTGGTAAATATTAATACAGTAAAATCTTCTCAAAATAAAGATGCTGTAATTGTAGTAGATTCTCGCGATCGCGATCGCTATGCTGGATTAAAAGAACCAATCGATCCAATAGCAGGAAGTATTCCTGGTGCAGTTAATTATCCTTGGAAAGAGGTTTCGGATGAATTAGGCTATCTTAAACCTGAAACAACACTACAGCAGTCGTGGAACGATTTAAGACACGCTTCGGAAATAATTGTTTATTGTGGATCAGGAGTAACAGCTTGCGTTAATCTGTTCTCTCTCAACTTGTCAGGATTTAAGAATACTAAACTATATTCTGGTGGTTGGAGTGATTGGTGTTCTTATTTACAGTAGAAATTGACACTCCCATGTCTCCGCTTCGCTAAAGACGTGGGATTCTTGCGTCTAGTTCAGTTATAGGTACAATCAAATAGAGACAGTTGCGTGTACTCTACTCTCCCTTTAACTGCGTTCATCAAGTTCTGGGGATTGCCAAATACCCCGTCCTGTAGATTGTCTGCACTTATTAGGGGTGCAGGTCTTTGAAAATCTACTGGACAACTGCGATAATCCCATATAGCGAGATTTCTCCCAGCATTAAAATCCGAGTTTAAAATTGCGCCACTCGTGCATTTAAACCAATGCCCGTTGCGCTTGCCGATTACGCCATTAACTGAGGAAGTTTTAGAAGAATAATGCGGTGGTCGCACATGAACTAATCGTCCCAGTTTCGCCATTTTATACTCTAATTTAGAGCCTAAGTCGTAGTACGCCCAGGCATGGCGAGATTGAGCATTATCAGAGCGTGACTTTTTCCTTTGCTTCATTGTCTGACGACAGCCAGACAAATCTTCTAGTATTAAGTCAGCATTTTGATAGTCGGCAAAATCAACAATTTGACGTGATACAGCATGATTAACTGCTCTCATCCAACGTTGTTCCTTTTGCTCAAGTTTCTTGACAGCACGATATTTACCAGCTTTTTGTAGCTGCTTTCTGCGTTGCTGAAATTTACGACGACAATGTTTAACTTGCTTGCCAGAAAAAAATAAACCAAACCCTTTTTTGGGGACGGCTACGGCAATTTGGTTCTGTCCTCTATCTACCCCGACTCGGTTATCGGCAATCACTTCTGGAACTTCCTCGGTGACTGAGATTAGAGCATACCATTTGTTTCGATATTGACACAGTTTCAATGTGCCTTTGGTTAACGTTTGATCGTCAGCCAACAACCTATCTAATATAGGTTGCCAGTGATAACTTTTAACCGATATAGGAACTCGCTTAATGCCATGCAAAGTAGGAAAAGAAACGGAATAAATGTCACCAACTTTGAACAGCCTCCAATTCTGGCAATTAACCTCTGGAGGTAGCAGCTTGAATTTCTTAGTCTTCTTGCCAGTTTTGCTTTTGCAGTGACGAATAACTTGATTAGCTAATGCCGATTTCAGAGATGTTAGTACTTTTTTCGTAGTTAACTTTTTTCGTTCTTCAATCGGTAGCTTAAGAAGCTCGTTAGCCAGTTCAGTACAGGCTGCTGTCGTCTCAGCAAACATAGTTGCTTTGACAATATTAAGACTATGAAATTTCAGCTTTAAAGTGGTGGTGATTTTCATAAAAGAAATATAGTACAATATTGTCTATGAGTCAATCCTATAGACGAACAAAGACAACTGTATCTTTAATTAATTACCACTTTATCTGGATACCTCGCCGTAGAAGAAAAGTGTTAGTTGGTGCTGTTAAAACTAGAGTCACTGAGTTGATCTACGAGAAAGCTACTGAATTGGACTGCAAAATAATTAGCCTCGCCGTTGAACCTGAGCATATTCATCTTTTTCTTAACTGTTCTCCTGGCATTGCACCAAAACAAATCATGCACCGTATCAAAGGTTATTCATCTTATGTATTGAGAAAAGAATTTCCGCATTTAAAAAAGATGCCGAGTATGTGGACTAGAAGCTATTTCGTTTCTACTGCTGGCAATGTTTCTAGTAGTACAATTGAGAAATATATAGCAAATCAAGGCAAAGTTTAACTGGGGCTAAAGCCCTCGTGTCGCAATTCATCCAAGGTCTAAAAGACGCTTGGCTTTCTTGCTCCCGTCCTTTCTGTAAGAAATAGGAAATAGGAAATGAGAAGTAATTACGCAGGTAGTCAATTAAACTTTCTACTTCCTACTTCGTTATAGGTTACAGGTTATAGGTTATAGGTTAAACCAGACCTGTACCTTTACCGCCAGGAGTATTTATATCTTTTAATTCTTCAGCACGTTCTTGTTTTTCTGCTTCGATTATCTCTTTGCGATCGCCTGGTTCTTCATAATACATTTCAGGCTCAACCGCATAATTATTGGCTAAACCTTCGCGATCTACTGTATAACCAGCCGTTGTATCTAAGTCTCCTTCTTTTTCAGGAGTTTTGCCAAAATTTTCGCCTTCTCTTTCCATTCTGGCTGCTGTTTCAGTTGGAGTAATAGCACGATCATAATGAGTATCGTTGGGTGCTTTGTTTTCCATGATTTTTGTCTCCAAAGTATAGAGTATATTTAAAAATGTGAAAATGTAAACAGAATAGTGTTTTATAGATTTGAATTATTTATCAATATCGGGAACAATATCAGGGCGTTCTTTATTTTCCCAACCAGGAGGACGTTTGGAGTTGTACCAAGCGATCGAGCCAATTGTGGTTGCTGCAATAAAACCTAATACTAAAACTGCTGTTGCTGCATAAGGAAAATGGGGTTCGTTAGTCGCAACTTGTAGTAGAAGATTCATAAGTTTATTTTCCTTTATTTCTAAACTGCTCTAAACTTACCTTGGGAATGATTGCTTCTACATCTTTCTTGCTATAGATAAGCGATACATCTGAAGATAGATTAACAAGTAAAAAGTTGACAACTTAAACTTAAAATATTTTTTTATTATATTTAAATAATTTTTAATAACTTGATTATATCTTGTGATAGATAGCAATTATTAATATTCACTGATAAATTTATCATATAACAACCAATTATCAACAATATGTATTTTGATAATTAGATAATTAATTAGAGACAAAAACAAAATAAAAACTTGCTTTTAATTTTAATTTGGTAAATAAAAAATGACAGAGGATTTATTAACTCGCGGTCAATTAGAAAGAAAACTATCTCAAAATATTCAAGCATTTTATCGTCGTCATTTAGAACATCAACCTTCAAAAGTTACTTGTCAGCTTTTTGATTCCAAGCTTGCCATAATTATTGAAAATTCAATTACTAGTACAGAGCAAATTTTGGTTGATGAAGGGAAAAACGATCTAGCTCAAAAAGTACGCAGTAATTTGGACGATGCTATCCAACCAGATTTAAAGCAATTGATTGAAGAAACCGCAGATGTTGAAGTACTTGATCTACTGAGTGACGCGACTTTAAGCACTGGGCGTACAGGAATTATTGCTGTTTTAAGTGAAACCCCCAAGGTACGCAATTTAGAAAGTGTTCCTAAATTAGAAACCAAAAGTCAAAAGAAAAATTAAAAATCAAAACGTTATGTGTATTACTACATATTTAATATGAATACAAAAAACATCAAAGAAAAAAAAATAGATTCAATACTTTCTCGGAAAATCCAAGATATTTATCAACAACAATTGAATCATCAACTAAAGAGTATTTCTTATCGACTATTTGATCGTACTTTAGTTATTACCTTAGAAGGTATAATTACTTATCCAGAAAAACTACTTAAAACTAACAATCATCTTTATTTGGCAGAACAAGTCAGAAAAGCAATTGATAGTGTAATTCATCCTCAAATTCAAAATATTATTGAAGAAGCATTAAATGTTAAAGTAATAGATTTTTTAAGTGACACCACAATTGATAACGATCTAACAGGAGCGATCGCGATTTTTGAATTTAACTCAAACGACACTTAAGACAGCTATAAATCTTAGATTCTAGTTCTTCTATCAAATAGGGTTTACAAAGATAATCATCACACCCCGCTTCGATAATTTTACTTTGATCTTCTATTCTTGTTAATCCTGTAACGGCAATAATTGATATATGAGCAAGAGTTTGATCTTTTCTAATTATCTGAGTAATTTCTAACCCGTCGAGTTTAGGCATTACTATATCTAGCAAGATAAGATCTGGTTGCAGATCGTAGATCAAGTCTAAACATTTGTCACTTTCATCTGTAACTGCAAAGCGTATTCCTAAAGTTTCAATTACACAACTAGCCAGTAATAAATTATCTGGATCGTTATCAACAATCAATACTAAAGGTTGATAGCTTTTAGCTTGCTTTCTAGAGTTCTGCTTCAAGGTGGGAGAGTGCATATTTATAAGTAAAGTTTTTATTAAATAGAAGCACTCTAAACGCGGTAACAAAGCACCACTAAAGACTGGTTCTAAAGTTAACTAAGTTAGAAATTCTTACCTTTGCTCTATTTGAAGAAAGGAGATTCTAAGATAGAAAAGTTTAGTTATGTGTATACTACTAAAAATTGTTAATTATATCAACATCTTTTCATTAAGCTGCCAGGTATTTGATTGACTGGTTAAGCTGTTAATTATTTAATTTATTTTTTATGAGAGACTGGGAGAGGTTTTGATAGTCTTATTGCTAATTGTTGATTTACTTGTCTGTTTCTCTGCTCCTTTGCTTTCACAAGGGTATGTTTTTTTACAAAAGAGTAAGTATCTACTATCATTCATTTTAACAAGAATATAAGCTTTTTCCCCTCTGCCTTCTCTGCCTATTTCAACCATCAGATTTTAAAAGTCTACTTTTGTAAAACTCCTCCGCTAACTGGTCACTGATTACTTAACTAACCCTGCTCGTAAAGCTCTAACTGCTGCTTGAGTACGATCATCAGCACATAGTTTATTCAAAATGTGACAAACGTGAGTTTTAACTGTTCCTATAGTAATATAAAGTTTTTGAGATATTTCCGCATTGCTACAACCAGCTACAATCAATTCCAAAACTTCTAATTCTCTGTCTGTTAAAGGATAAGTTTCGATTAGCTGCTGATATTCGTCTGCTACGGCTGTAATTGATTGAGTATCATCTTCTGCTTGGGTTTGAGAAACAGAAGCACCTACAGGTGAAGAAGTAACTTGAGTAGATTGAGCTTGTTTGAGAACAATTCTGGCTATAGCAGGATCAATCCAAGCATTTCCTTCGTAAGTGTTACGTATTGCTTGAACTAAGCTATCCATACTAACGTCCTTGAGACTGTAGGAATCAGCACCAGCAGCGAATGCAGCCATTACTGAATCTTCGCTATCGTGCATCGTCAACATTAGGATCTTAGTTTTAAAGTTTGGGTTTTCCGCTTGATGCTCTTTAAGTTTGTGGGTAACCTCAATACCGTCAATATCTGGTAAGCCAATATCCACCAACACAACATCAGGCTGATGAGTTTTTGTTTTGTTTAAGCCATCGCTTCCATTAGCAGCACTATCAATCATATCTATATCTTCGTACTGTTTTAGGGCAGCACACAAGCCGATGCGACTTAAATCGTGATCTTCAATTAAAACGACGCTAATTTTACTCATCATTACCAATAAAAACTCTCGATTAAACTATGTATCTCTTTAGTTACTGTTTATTTTAGTTTTTCTATGTCTAGTTTGATTTAGACACTAAAATCTATTACCTTAAAATATCTAACATCTGATTTTTCATTACATCATCCTGAAGATGTATATCGTGTAACCTAGTACCGCATATGCGAAAGTCAGGAGTCGTAATCAAAAATTAATATTTTCTTAAGAGTTTTATTTGTTTACAATTTATTTATTACTAGTGCAAGCGTTTTGAATCTCAGCGACGATTTTTTGTCAGCTATTTATAAGCAATCCTAAATGATATGAGAGAATTTTTTCTGCCTTTTAACTTTTGACTTTTCAAAAAAACTGCTATATAGCAATACGCATTTAGGTTGGGAAACTCTTTTAACTGCTACTTGCTACTTGCTACTTGTGAGACAGTTGCGTTGGGCGGGTTCCCCGACTTGAGCAAACTGTCGTTCGCGAAGCGTCTCCGAAGGAGATACCCGAAGGGCTACTTTCGAGCCAATCACTCTCACTGTCCTAACTTAATCTTGTACGACTATACATGCATACGCAAGCGATTATCTCTTTTATGCCTCATGGAATGTGCTATTTATGGAAGCCCTGGCTAATGGGATTATATTTAGTTAGCGATGGAATTATTGCCTTATCATATTTTTCGATTCCATTCATCTTAGTATATATCCTCCATAAACGAACCGATATTCCCTTTAACGGCATTTTTCTACTATTTGCTGCTTTTATTTTATTCTGCGGTACTGGTCATGCTATTGATATCTGGACGTTATGGCATCCTAATTATTGGTTATCAGGTTGGATCAGACTAGCAACTGCTTTAGTTTCGTTAGCAACGGCGATCGCTCTAGCAATTAAAATTCCTCAGATACTAACTTTACCTTCACCTACACAAGTAAATGAGATTAATCAACAGCTAGAAGCAAAAGTAAGCGAATTAGAAACGCAAAAAGCTATTATTCGTCAACAAGAAATATTTCTACGCAGTATTTACGATCATGTTCAAGAAGCAATTTTTGTTATGGATATCGCAGCGGATGGCACGTTTCGCTATCAAGGATTTAACCCTGCTGCCATAAAATTAACTGGGATTGAAGACGTAATCAATAAAACTCCCCAAGAAGTCTTAGCTTCAGAAACAGCAGCCTTAGTTGAACAACGCTACCGGGAATGTGTTCAAGCAGCAACAACTATTGGCTATGAAGAATGTTTACTTTTTCAAGGTAAAGATAGCTGGTGGTTGACTACCCTTAATCCCATCAAAGATGAAACAGGTAAGGTATATCGACTCATCGGCACAAGTTTAAATATCACTGATCGCAAACAAGCAGAAATTGAATTAGACCATGAAAAGAATTTTCTCCAAGCACTATTAGATAACTTGTCTGATGGAATTGTATCCTGCGATCGCGATGGTGTACTAACACTTTTTAATCAAGCTACTAAAGAATTTCACGGGCTTCCTCAACAAGATATCCCTAGCGAGGAATGGGCAACATATTACAATCTTTATTTATCTGACGGCAAAACCATTATGCCTAAAGATGATATTCCTCTATTTCGGGCATTGCAAGGGGAATTTGTGAAAGATGTAGAAATGATGATTATTCCCAAACAAGGAAAATCCCGTACTTTGTTAGCTAACGGCAATCCGATCATTGATCGCCAAGGCAATCAAATTGGCGCACTAGTAGCCATGCGCGATATTACCGAGTTAAAACATATTGAACAAGCTTTATGGGAAAGTAAGGCGAGATTTTTAGAAACTTTTACTCATGCTGCTGTAGGGATGGCAATTGTGGCTTTAGATGGTAGTTGGTTGGAAGTTAATCCTGCCTTGTGTCAGATAGTAGGTTATTCGCCAGCAGAATTACAAGCTACTAATTTTCAAGCAATTACCTATCCTGAAGATTTGGAAAGTGATTTAGCAAAAGTACAACAGTTGTTGTCTGGAGAAATATCTTTTTACCAGATGGAAAAACGCTATATACATAAACAAGGTAGTCTGGTTTGGATTAACTTAAGTGTGTCTTTAGTCAAGGATCAATATGACCAACCCTTATACTTTGTGGCTTTAATCGAAAATATTAATGAACGTAAACAAGCAGAACAAGCCTTAGCTACATTAAATGAGCAATTAGAAGATAAAGTCAAACAACGTACCATTGAAATACAACAGGTTAATAATTTACTCTTAGGGACAACCGAACAACTAAAGAAAAGCAACCGTGAACTAGAACAATTTGCTTATATAACTTCCCACGATCTCAAAGCACCTTTACGAGCGATCGCTAATCTTTCAGAATGGATTGAAGAAGATTTACAAGACAAGTTAGATGATGATACTAGACATAACATGAGTCTGTTGCGGGGGAGAGTTTATCGTCTCGAAAATCTCATTAATGGATTATTAGATTATTCTCGTGTCGGTAGACAAAAATTTGAATCCCAGTTTGTAGATGTTGCCAAAATGTTAACAGAAATAATCGATTCCCTAGATGTGCCTAAAAATTTGACAGTTGAGATTCAGGGAAATATGCCTACTTTAACTACCGAAGTAATTCCCTTACAACAAGTATTCAATAATTTAATTAATAACGCTATCAAACATAGCGATCTTGAACAGGGCATAATAACCATTTCAGCCAAAGAACAAAATGATTTCTACGAATTTGCGATAGCTGATAACGGTAAAGGCATAGATCCTAAGTATCACGAGCGCATATTCACCATTTTTCAAACCCTCGAAGCCCGAGACACCAGAGAAAGTACGGGAATTGGTCTAGCGATCGTCAAAAAAGCAGTAGAAAACCAAGACGGAAGAGTCTGGGTAGAATCTCAACTGGGAGAAGGGGCAGTTTTTAGATTTACTTGGAAAAAGTCTCAAGAATAACTATTTTCAAGTGATGAGCCAACACCAAGTTAAGGTTAATGAGGAATTGGTTAAAGCGTTGGCAAAAGTAGCATCGAGAATCTTCATAACCTATAATTTATAACCTATTTGACTACAGAGGCAATAATTACAGTAACGGTAGCACTGGCAATTAAAGTAAACGCTAGCTGTACTACCCATTGGGTTGCTTGTTGATAGTTTTTAAATTTCTCGTCAAAAATTTTAATTTCTTTAGATAATTCGTCGATTTTGTCGATTACGTCTTTTAGGGTTATTTCTTTGTCTAAGCTCGGTTTAGGAACTGGATTGGGTTGGGTCATATTTTTTCCTTCTATACAATCATTCTATCGTATTGAACGGGCATCTTTTGTTAAATAATCACTCCAATCAAATTCTCCCAGAGCGATCGCTGCCCCTAGTTGGATTGCTTTTTTCTCAGCTATCTTTATTACTTCCTGGCTTTGGTGGCAGCATACCTCGCAGCGATAATTTGCTACCTCGCTTAAATTACACGGAATAGTACGGGATGCGCGGTAGCCCCGAAGCGAAGCGGTATTTATATCGGAGCGGAAGCGCGACACGAGGCATAGTAGATGCCCGTGAGTATTTTAGCCGTGATGGGGATCATTAATGTACTCTTGAATTTTAGCAGTGCTAATTTTTCCAGTAGTATCATAAAAATAAGAATGCGTCCAAAGAGTTGGTAATTTTAGAAGATGCGGAAATTCTTGTCTTAAACACCTACTTGATCTTCCCTTGAAAGCTTTAACTATTGAATTAATTGGCGTTTGGGGTTCATATTCTACAAGAACATGAACATGATTACTAGCGATTTCAAGTGCTTTAATAATCCAACCTTTTTCATTTGCTACTTCAGTAAGAATCTGACTTAATCTTAATTTTACTTCACCTACTAATACAGGCTTTCTTCTTTTTGGAATCCAAATTAAATGAACTGTAGCTGAACCCACAGAATGTTTATTATGCCTATATTCTCTAGAATCTTTTCTCATTTTTGTTTACAGGTTATCGCTATATACAGTATTGTAATTAAATCGGTACGGCATTCGCTCTTTGTTGTCAACCAACAAGACCCTTCGGGTTCGCCAGTTGCTTCACTTGGGCTTTGCCCAAGACCGCACTGGACTCACCGCGATGCCTCTTAAATTACAAACAGTAATTGCAATGGGAAAATCAAAAAACAAGTTCAAGACGACTTGGAAAAACCAAAAAGAGATAGGTCTTGTATATGGCAAAAGTGCCATTGCTGTGGGAAAAGCTTTAGTAGAACTAGGGTTGAAAGATAGTTCTACTAAAAATCCAACTGCTTTGGCACTTAGTAGCGAGATTGCGAAATCTACTTCATTAAAAGATGGTACTCCATTTTATCTCTGGCATAAAGCCAAAACTTGCGAAAAATTAGATTCCTTAGAAGGATGGACTCGTCAATCTCAAGAAGAGCGAGATTTGCAAAGATTAACTTCTGAATACGTATCATGGATTAACCAAGCGTTAAAGGCTGATGAAAATGGAGAGCATCATGTAATTGTTGACGGTCTGTACGATGAAGCTCAGTCTTATGCCAAACAAATTAGGAAACAAGGTGCTGATTTTATTGAAAAGGCTAATAAACGCATAGCCAAAGCCAGATTAGACAAAGAATATCTAATCGAGAGGTAAGGATAATGCGTCGTAGTCAAACCGCTTCATTTATTACTGAATTGCCTCTTGTGGTTGACAGCAAAACCGAGAAAAAGCTATTAGCTAAATTTCAAGCTGGTCGGCAACTTTATAATGCCTGTCTGCATGAGGCGATAGCTAGAATGAAAGGGGTGAAAAACTCTGACGCATATATTAGAGCCAAAAAATTACCCAAAGGAAAAGCTAAAACTGCTGCCTTTAAAGAAGCGAGATTGACTTATCGTTACTCAGAATACGAACTACATTCCTTTGCTACATTTACTTCCAAAAAATCAAAGTGGATTGCTGAAAATATTGACTCTAATACTCAGCAAAAATTAGCCACTCGTGCTTTTAATACAAGCGAGACGGTATTATTAGGTCGTGCTAAAAAAGTACGATTCAAAGTGCCTTCTCGCTTTCGTTCTTTAGAAGGTAAAACAAACAAGCAGGGAATTAGATTTAAGGATGGTCAATTGGTATGGGGTCAACTTAAAATTACTCCTATTATCAATTGGCTTAATCCTGTTATCAAACATGGGGTAGATTCTAAAATCAAATATGTTCGTATCTTGTGGCGAGAACTCAAAGGTAAACGTCGCTGGTATGTCCAATTAATTAATGAAGGCTTGCCTTATCAAAAACCTCAAAATTATGTATCTGACGGATTGATTGGGTTGGATTTAAATATTTCTAACATAGCTTTTGTTGGAAATAATAAGGCTGGATTATTACCTTTTGCCGAAAATGTTCCTATTTGCCAACGCGAAATAAGACGGTTGCAACGTAAAATGGAACGTTCTCGTCGAACTAATAATCCGAATAACTATTCTTCTGATTTTGAGACAAAAAAAGGACGTAAAAAAGTAACTAAAAAAGGTAAGCCAATCAAAGGTAAGCACAAGTGGAACAACTCTCAAGCTTATCTCAAAACCACAGCTAAAAAACGAGAATTAGAACGTAAGAAAACTGCTTATGCTAAATGTCAAAATCGCAAAATTGTTAATGAAATTTTACGTCATGGGAAGCACATCAAAACAGAAAATGTCTCCGTAAAAGGATGGCAAAAAAGATATGGCAAAGCTATCGGAGCTAAATCTCCAGGTTTTGTGCAATCGGAATTGAAACGTAAGGCTGAAAGTGCTGATGGTTCATTCCAAAAATTCTCGACTAGAAAAACTGCATTATCCCAAACTCATTTGAACGGAGAACGTATCAAAAAATCTCTATCTCAAAGAGTGCATTACGATTTAACAGGGATCTGGATGCACAGGGATTTGTTCTCTGCCTTTCTGGCGAGACATATTAATGACGAAGATAACTTGCTATTGCAATCTGCCCAAAAAGAGTGGATAAGGCTGGAGTCGGTCTTAAAGTCGGCATGGCAAGAATTTCCAACAAACCGCGAACGAGTAAGCGCGTCTGAAAGTAGGCAAGGTCATTTTCCCTCAGAGCGGTTCGACTTAAAGCTAGGAAACGCCAGCCAGATAAGCTATAAAGAGCTAAAAGCTAATGCCAACTCCTAGCCAGAATCCCCTAAATTTAGCGATAGCGGATTTAGGGGAGAGGCTCAAAATGCCGATATTCCTTGCTTTTAACCTAGCATTGGCAGCATCTAGTAGCTTATCTATTTTCCCCATAAACGATCTATTTTTGATCTATATCTGTAGATTAATTAAAATAGTTGGGAATAAAAATATTTTGCTCTATTTTATCTGCCAAACTTGTTTGACGGCGGAATTACTTATGGCTCGGGTCGGATTTGAACCGACGGCCTAGGGCTTATGAGTCCCCCGCTCTAACCAACTGAGCCACCGAGCCGTTTTTCGCAACTTTTTTATTCTACAACAAACTTTACTTATTTTATAAGAAAATTTTGAAAATTCATTTCACCGTAGTGGTCTGTCAAGTTTGAATTGATGGGTTAGGGTTAGGTAGTGGGTAATGGGTAATGGGTAAATAATTATTCCCAATCACCAATACCTAATCACCAATCGCCAATCACTGTTGGTTGTTAATCGGAGTCCTTCCATAAAGATAGGCAAGATATTTCAGACGACCACTTAATTCGTCATTAAATGCTTCGCTACGACAACGCCAACTCCAGTTACCTGTAGGTTGAGAGGGCGTATTCATTTTGGCATCTGTACCTAAACCCAAGATATCTTGAAAAGGTAACACCACCGTATTGCCTACCGAACTAAGTGCTAAACGAATTAATGCCCAGTGAATACCATCTTCACAAAGACAACCTAAATAATCTATAACTTTGGCTTGAGCTTCAGGCGATCGCTCGTTAAACCAGCCGATAGTAGTATTGTTATCATGAGTACCTGTGTAAACAATACAATTGCGATTAGCATAATTAAAAGGCAGAAAGCCATTAGCACGATCAGAATCAAAAGCAAACTGCAAAATCTTCATCCCAGGAAAATTAAATTCATCCCGTAGAGCTTCTACTTCTGGAGTAATTACCCCCAAATCTTCCGCAACAATGGGCAATTTACCTAATTGTTTTTCTAGCAGTTGAAAAAATTCATCTCCAGGAGCATCAAGCCATGTACCTTTCATAGCGGTAGTTTCACCTTGAGGTACTGCCCAGTATGCTTGAAAACCTCTAAAATGATCGATACGGATGATATCTACGTATTCGAGAATCCCCTCAACTCTTCTGATCCACCATTTAAAATCCGTTTGTTTGAGTGTTTTCCAGTCATAAACAGGGTTGCCCCAAAGTTGACCAGTGGCACTAAAATAATCTGGCGGTACACCTGCCATTAACTCTGCTTCGCCTGTCTCTTCATCCAAGCAAAAAATTTCACGATGCGCCCAAACATCAACGCTATCGTGAGCAACATAAATGGGAATATCACCAAAAATTTTAATTCCTTTTTGATTAGCATAATGCTTAAGACTTTTCCACTGAGAGAAAAATTGATATTGCACAAACTTATGGAAAAAGATGTCATCAGCTAATTTAGTTGCCCAGGTTGCCATTGCTTGAGGCTGACGGGAAGCAATATCTTGTTCCCATTTATTCCAACTAATACCATTGTGGGCTTGTTTGAGAGACATAAAGAGAGCATAATCACTTAACCAGTCATTGTGCCGAGCAACAAAACGTTGAAACTCCTCTTTGTCCGTTACTGATGCTTGATTTGCAAAGCGATCGCTTGCTTTACGTAATAAGGGTATTTTAATGGCAATTACACGCTCAAAATCTACCCAATCTAAAGGAAATTCAGGTATTTGTGCTAGCTCTTCCTCGGTTAACAATCCTTGCTTTTGCAGCAATGTAGGACTAATCAATAAAGGATTTCCTGCCAAAGCAGAATAAGATAGATAAGGAGAGTTACCAAAACCTGTAGGGCCAACAGGCAAAATTTGCCAAATTTGTTGGTGACTATTGGCTAAAAAATCGACAAACTGATAGGCGTTTTCACCCAAATCCCCAATGCCAAAACGGCTGGGTAGAGAAGTGGGATGAAGCAAAATACCGCTAGCTCTAACATCCAACATTTATTATGTTTAGTAAATTTTAGTAATTTTTGTCTAGATATTCCAGAGAAACCATAGCTTTTTGCAGGCTTCCTTATTAGTCTAGTTTACAAAAGTTTGGATAAAGTTATCTAGCATTATGTAAAATATCTCTTCTCAGATGTAGTCAATTTTTGGTAGCGTAATATATCAGGAAAAAAAATAACCAAATTAAAACTTTATTTAAAGGTTTGCCAGTTTTTCTTGGCTATCTTAATTTAGGAGAATCAAACAATGACTATTTTATTTCAGTTAGCATTAGCTACTTTAGTTCTGTTTTCTTTTGTGATGGTAATTGGAGTTCCAGTTGCTTATGCCTCCCCTCAAAATTGGGAGCAATCCAAATCTTTGATCTATGTTGGTTCAGGAATTTGGACTATTTTAGTGGTAGTAGTTGCGATTTTAAACTTTTTTGTTATTTAAGCAGCAAAAACTTACAACTTAACACGAGCGATCGCTATATTTTAGGGCGATCGCTAAATAAAATAAAAATATATAATTACTAACTATTTGAGATCTACGTTATGGCTGTTTTTGAGGGAACTTTTGCAGGAGATGTATCCAACCTCCGCTTGGCACTCGTTATTGGTCGTTTTAATGATTTAGTAACTGATAAATTAATTTCTGGTTGTCAAGATTGTTTGAAACGTCATGGCATTGATATCGAACCTGAAAATGGTCAAGTAGATTATGTTTGGGTGCCTGGTAGTTACGAAATTGCTATGGTTGCCCGACAACTCGCTATCTCTGGTGGCTACAATGCTATTATTTGTCTCGGTGCAGTCATTCGTGGACAAACACCTCATTTTGATTTTGTCGCTTCTGAAGCAGCTAAAGGTATAGCTGCTGCTAGTTTTCAAACGGGGATACCAGTAATTTTTGGCGTTTTGACTGTCGATACTATGCAGCAAGCTCTCGAAAGAGCAGGTATTAAAAGTAATTTAGGCTGGAATTATGCTTTAAACGCCTTAGAAATGGCGAGTTTAATGCAGCAGATAAGCAACCAGTCATTATCTTCTCGCGCTAATTTACCCCCAGGAAATGAAACTATTGCCCTGCCAAAAGTCTCTAGCCAAACTTTAACTAATACCGATCATTAACTATGGTTTAAACTAAAAATAATCGCCAGAAAACAATAATAGAGAAAGTTTAAATTTTGTTGTTATTTTCATTTTCTCCCTACTTGTCCTTTATTCTCTCTCTGTTTTTTATTCGAGTCTTTTAATTACTAGTCTAAACTACAGTTAGATGCCAATATGACCCTTAAATTCACGAATTGTTGTCACCCCCTGTTAAGTGTTGTTTTACTTAAGCTCGTAAATCAAGCTGGTGAATCAGGCTAACGAATTGGAGCATAACCAACCTGCTCCGTAATTTGCTGTCCTTCTTGAGACAGTAGGAGGTTGATGTAAGCAAGTCCAGCTTGCTCGTCGAGCGAACCATCGCGGCGAATCACGATAAAAAAGCGGCGAGTCAGAGGATAGGAACCCTCCTGAAACGCTGAAGAATTGACCTGTTTGGTTTCGGTAAAGGGTTGTACATAGTCCGTCGTATTGGCTTTAGCGATCGCCACGGGACGAATGGACTGCTGATTCATCGCCAGGGGGGCTGAAGCATAGGAAATTCCACCTGGTGTCTTGGCAACGGTACGGATGGCGGTCGTAAAGTCGCGGACAACTTCTACATTAGCTCCGATATCAGTAGCATCTCCACCCAGCAACAGTTTCAGCGCACTGCTAATTTGCGGATCTAGCCCCATCGGTCTAATTGGTAGGTCTGGGCCGCCTAGTTCCTGCCAATTGGTTGTTTCACCTCGATAAATGCTCTGGAGTTGCTCGACAGAAAGCCCAGAAATATTCTGGCTGGGATTGACGTAGAAAACAACTCCATCAATGGCAACGGGTACTTGCTTCAGGGAAAAGCCACGAGCAAGGGCCTTCGTGTAATCGCTATCCTCCAGCGGACGCCCACTCTGGGCCAAACTCAATTCGCCATTGATTAGCATATCAATGCCTGTACTGGAGCCCGGGCTGCCCGTTAGCGGCTCGGTGTAACGCAGGCGAAAGTCTGGATAAGCTCGACTGATGGCATCTTTCATGGGATCGGAATTGAGCGCGGCAAAAGCAGGGGCGCCGCCATAGTTAAACAGACCCGATGGCACCCCCTTCACCTCCTGCATGGTGTCTCGTAGTTGCAAATCACTAACCTGAACGTCTTCTGGTAAACCTGACTGCAAGGGGAAAATCGCAGGATTTTTCCAGAAGAAGTACCCGAACCCAACCATAAGCAACAGTGCTGGGACTAAGAGCTTAACAGGGCCCGGTATGGTTCGCCAGGTTAGTTTGGGCTTGACCGATTGCAACTGACTTGCATTGGGCGATTGGGAGGGTGTAGAAAAAACGCCTGATTGTGCCGAAGAGCCAGAAAAATTAACGGGGGGAAGTTGAGTTTGTTCGGGATCTCGTTTTGCAAGCGTGGTGGGAAAAAGGGGAGTTAAAGCCTGGAACACCTCATCTGCGGATTGAAATCGACTGACAGGCTTGGGAGCTAGCATCTGCTTGATGGTCTTAGCTAGCAGTGAATTGAGCTGCAACTCTTGCTCCCACTGCCATTGCAAGGTATTTTGGTTCAACAACTCCTGCGACTTTTTGCCAGTCATTAGCACCAGAATCGTGACTGCCAGAGCATACAAATCGCTGTGGGGAGCTACTAATCCAAGCTGGATTTGTTCATCGGGGGCATAACCCACTTTCCCCAAACGGGTGAATGAGTCTGTAGCTATAATCTGCCCTGATTCCAGTTGTGTGCCTACTTCCATCGCAACTTGTTTTACACCTCCCATGTCAATCAAAACAGGGAGACGATCTTCGTTACGCAAGATGATGTTATCGGGTGAAATATCTCGATGAATTATCCCTCGCCGATGAATATAGCCGAGAACGGGTAACAAGTTTTGCAACAGTTCTAAAATCTCTGGTTCACTAAAGCAATATCCTTGCTGTAAGCGTTGCTCAAGCAGGTCTTTATAAGTGAATCCAGCAATATAATCTAATACCAAAAAAATTCGTTTTTCTTGCCGAAATATTTCCCAAAATCGAGGAATTTGTGGGTGTTCAAGCTGGTGCAGGATTGCCGCTTCCCTCTGAAACAATTCCTCTGCTTTTTTAAACGCAGACGTGTTCCGTAGCACTGGCATAAACTCTTTGATCACAAACTTTTCACGGAACCGTCCCATGTCTTCTGCCAGGTAAGTTCTCCCAAAACCTCCCTGACCAAGTTGGTGTTGAATAATATATCGTTCCCGCAGACATGTTCCCGGACTCACTGATTCAACCTCGTTTTCTGGTGGCGAGACTGCATGAACGGGTTGAGATTCTATGGCTGTTACAGGCTCACCACAAATGTTACAGAATTTTAAACTCGGTGGAACTTGGTGTCCATTCTTACAGTTAATACTCATAGTTATTGTTATTTTCCATGTAGTTTAACGTGAGTTCGACGAAAATTTTAAGAGTTAAAAAACGGCTGAGTCCTATGCTAAAAGTAGTAATTCAAGTCTCAGCCATGAAATTAAAATCTCGCCTCGATCTTACCGAAGTTTTTTGTGATGTAGATGATTTTTATCAAAATTTTGAAAAATATTGTCGTTTGATTCCTCAATTAACGGCGATGCGCTCCGCGCTGGCGCAGCCAATCGCTGGCGAAAAAAGATGCAGTTCTCGGATGAATTTGAGTGAAGTGATGACGATAGTTATTGCCTATACTTAATTTGCCGCAAAAACCTTCTCTCGATCTTGAACCCAAAGGCTTACCTGCTCTACCCCCTGCCCTTTTTTAATTCTGTCGAACTCACGTTAGTTTAAACTCTAGTCATTAAACCACTATGCTTAAATGAACGAGTAAGGTTTTTGCAGTTGTGGAGTAGTAAGTGTTTGGGGTAATTTACTGCTTTCTTCTCTACTTCTCCATATCCTCTATATCTCTACCTACCTCAATACTGAGTAAAAATAATAATTTTTTGAATTAACAGCACAAGCAGGTTTCAGGTTATCCTGAATTGAGGGTAGATTAAGTTTTTATGTAAAACTAATGGCTTTAAATGTCTTTTTTGTTTAAATTATAAATAGTTTAATAGTAATCAATACTAGCTAAAAAGCTGATAATTTTTGATATTAAGACTTAATCTCTAGCTATTTGAAGATAAAGTCAAAAATACTAAAAATCCCAAAGAAAATAAAATAATAAAAACTAAGAGTTTGAATTCAAAACTCATCATAGTTTTCTTAACTTGAGATATTCTTACGTCATGAAATAAAGGATTTTTACGTTTTTGTTGTCGATAGCTAGAATATTTATGCTGTACGTGATTTTTTGCCAGTAAGAATTCTAACTTATCTAAATTTGCTTGATCTCGTTCAGATAAAATCGTGGCTGCTAAATTATTGTTATGGGAATTATGACGTGTTTGGGAAATTTCTTTTTTTGCTTCTTTTTTTGCTTCTTTTTTTGCAACTACAAAATCTTGAGGAGGTTTGGATATTGCCTCATCTTTATTAGGCGGTATTATTTCTAGCTTATTAGGCGGTATGATATCAACTTTAGCAGGTATTGACTCGACTACATCAGGTGGATTGTTGTTAGGTACATGATCGTTAATTAGTTGTCCATCTAATAATTCTGATTTAATGGTCGAATATCCTTGATGAACTAGTTTTATTGACCATTCAAGTTCTTGAGAAGACGCACTTTTTAGGAGATAACCTTTAGCCCCCAATTGAGTTGATTTGCGCACATAACTTTCGTCGTCATGGCTACTAAGCATAATAATTTTAACTTGAGGAAATTGATGGCGAATTTTATCTGCTACTGCTAATCCATCAACCCCAGGCATATTTATATCTAAAAGCACAATATCTGGTTGCAGAGTTGCTATTTTTTCTAAAGCACTGTTGCCATCTTGGGCATCGTCTACAATTTTAATTTCTGTAGCTTTTTCCAGTAGAATCTTTATGCCTTCACGCACTAGATTTTGATCGTCAACTATTAAAATACGAATCATTAGAATATTACTAGTTTTAGATTTTCTAAGGACTTAGATGATTTTATTTATTATCTTACATTTGGTAATATTAGTATAGTTATTAATGGTCACAAATACTTACGTTTAATTACAATTTTATAGTATTGAGTACAAGTACACAAAGCAATCAAAATAATAGCTAAGTTTAAACACCTAAGAGTCAGAAAATATACAGCGTTGTTGATTGAACTGTGCATTATAAATTTGTATCTCTAGTATTGCTTGTTATTTCTTAATTTAATTTCAACTTTGATTACTAAGAATCAGGATATCCAAACCAAGTAGGATCAATATAATTAATACGAGCGCAGGGTTCAAGAGCCGATAAAATAGCTTTCCCATAGCTACGAAAATTGACTCGATTATCCAACAAAGCGACAATACTGTGAGCTTCTCGTAAAGGAACTACTGTTTGTTCTAAGGTTTGTAAAGCTGTAGGTAATAAATACATCCGAAACCAATCTTGACGCTGATTTTTATAATAGTTAACGCGACTTGCAACTAAAGGATTTTCTAAAGATGGGATGGGTAAAGTCGCAATAATTAACAATCTTGGAATAGGTAATATTTCTTGATGAAGTTTCCAAAATGACCAACCACAAATTAAGATACTGGTATTAGTAATGTTTGTTTCTTCGACTTTCACCCGTGAACCAAATTCGGCAGCCAACGCTGAACCTACTTGTCCTTGTAGGGGAGAGTCTTCAACAATGACGACAATTAAACCTTCTTGAAAATTGTGTGTAGTGTAATCACGATAATTACTACCATTATTACTAAGGCTAACTAACAGTAAACTTTGCTCAATCAAAGCTGACTGAAATTCAGGTGTATTGGGTAAAGGGAAGCGATCTGGTAAATAGATTTGTAAATGATTATTTTGGCGGTTGGGAGTAAATTTCAAGCTCAACATTTCTGGATCTAAACCCAGTTGTTGTCGATAAGTAGTTGCTTTAGTTTCTATATCTAAAAAACTGCCAATAATAGTGACTGGTTGTTGTTGCCAAATCGATCGCAGTTTAGTTTTGACTTCTACAGGGGCAAGATTAATCGTAAATAAACCCTGTTCGCGATCGCGAGAAATCCAAGATACAGTAGCTTTATCAGTTAGCTGTTGCCAAAATTGTTTAAATTTATTATTTAACAGGTGGTTAGCGTTTAATTCTGTGTACAGGTTATCAATAATAGCTAGTTCAGAATCAAGCAAGACATAATTACGATAAGGATTTTCGGGACGAGTAAAAATCGACTTAGTTAATTTAACTCTGGTGTCGCGAATCAATTCTTGAGCTTGAGGAATAGTCTGTAATAACTCTTCCCAGTCTTCAGTAGTCAAACTAGTAGTCAATATTTGTCTTGTCGTTTCTACTAAATTATCAGCACGTTCGATAATTGTTGGTAAATTAGGGGGAAATTTAACTTGTTTACCCAGGCGATCCCCAAGCCAATTCTCAGGAGAAGTTAACAATATTTGATCTTCCGTTTCCCAGCGATCGCGAAGCGTACCCGAAGGGTAATCGCCCATTCTCACTTTTTTATTAGTTCCCAACCAATTTTGTAACCGAGGAATTTCCAAATCTAGCAAATATTGCTGTGTTGTTAAAGGAGCAACAATAATCACTGACCAATCACCCAAAAGTATGGGCATTAAATAGCTAGGACAGTATTTACTGACACTGCTGCCAGTTTGCATTAAAACAGGACGACCTAAGCGCAATGACCTGGCTATGAGTCGTGCCATAGTTAGATGGTGGGGAAAATTACGATCGCCGTATTCCCGTAAAAAATCCCGTAGGTAGGAATGGACTTCTACTTCAATCACATTCAGCTATCTCCCCCGCAAGAACTGTCGTAATATTAACTATTACTCAAATTCGTCTTCAGGAAAAGCACTGGGTCTAACCTCTAAAGTTTTAGATGTACCGTCTCTTAACACTTCAACCTTTAATTCTGAACCAATTTCACTGGCATCTACTTGTTCTTGCACTTGTACTGAAGTGGTTACAGAGCGATCGCCGACTTTACGAATAATATCCCCTGGCTGCAAATCGCTTTTAGCTGCGGGAGAATCAGGAAGTACTTTAACCACTAACACCCCTTCGTCTTCAGTGATTTTAAACTCAAACTCTTGACTAGCATTAATTTGTTTTTTTGCTTCGGGATCAAGATTAACCATGTGAATTCCCAAGTAAGGATGATCCACCTGTCCTTTGGCAAATAATTGATTAGCAATGCGTTGGGCTGTTTCAATCGGAATAGCAAAGCCTAACCCTTGAGCATCCGCCCGAATGGCTGTATTGATCCCTATTACCTCTCCTTGAGAATTTAACAACGGGCCACCAGAGTTACCTGGATTAATAGCTGCATCAGTTTGAATAAATCTTACTCGTTTATCAGGGACACCCACTTGTGAACTCGAACGACCCAAAGCACTAATAATGCCCACGGTTACAGTATTATCTAATCCTAAAGGATTGCCGATCGCGATCGCCCACTCTCCAGGAGTTAACTTTTCTCCCTTACCAAAGCTGACTACAGGTAAATCCTTCGCTGCAATTTTAACTACAGCCACGTCAGTAAAAGTATCTGTTCCCAACACTTTACCTTCATAACTCGTACCATCTTTGAGCGTTACCTGTACTTCTTCTGCGCCATCTACTACATGAGCATTAGTAATTAAACGACCATCCGAGCCAATAATAAACCCAGAACCAGTTCCGCGTTCAACTTGATCAGGTGAGGACTCTGAGGAATCATCATCGTTGTTATTGCCAAAAAAACGTCTTAGTAAAGGATGATTATGATTGTCTGGTAAATTGGAGGAAATGTGACGTGAAGCATCAATTCTAACTACCGCAGGGCCAACTTTTTGCACAGCAGTCGCAATAAAATTGATATTTTGATTATTATTACTGCTGTTGACAGGATTAGAGGGAGTAGGAATTGTCGTAGGATAAACTTGAGATTGTGTAATTACTGTTGGTTGTTTAAAATAGCGACTTCCTAAAAAGCCTAATCCACCACCAAGTGACAGTATGCCCAGATAAACACTTAGCTTGTTAGATAAAAATTTCATACTATTTATTAACTGATGCTGGGTTGAATCCCTAATACAAATTATCGCAGACAAAAATCAATAAAGCTTCTCATAAACTCACAATAATCGTATTGCCTATCTCAAGGCTAAGTGCTGATGTAAAACTTTACTATATAAAATTATGACCGCTATATTAATCCTATTTAATTATTGGAAAATAGATAGCTAATACACAGATATCCTGACTTTCAAGTAGTTCACAAATTTTTAAATCCTAAAGGTTATGTATTGTGAGATTTTAAAGACAGGTATTAAATAATAAATAGATTTTTAACACAATGGTACAAGAGCAAGAATCAACCGTTATAGTTACAGGTGCCTCTTCTGGAGTTGGATTGTATGCTGCCAAAGCTCTAGCTAATCGAGGCTGGCACGTCGTTATGGCTTGCCGTAATCTACCCAAAACTGAAAAAGCAGCAGAGCAAGTTGGAATACCCAAAAATAAATATAGTATTATTCATCTGGATCTCGCCTCATTGGAGAGTGTACGCCAGTTTGTTCAAGATTTTCGGGCGACTGGTAGATATCTTGATGCTTTAGTTTGTAATGCTGCTATATATTTACCTTTAGGCAAAGAACCTTTACGTAGCAAAGATGGTTATGAGTTAAGTGTTGCCACTAACCATTTAGGTCATTTTCTGTTGTGTAATCTAATGCTAGAAGACTTACGGAAATCGCCTGCACGGGAAAAAAGATTGGTAATTTTAGGGACTGTGACAGCTAACCCCAAAGAATTAGGCGGTAAAATCCCCATTCCTGCACCTCCAGACTTAGGAGATCTTCAAGGTCTAGAAGCAGGATTTAAAGCTCCAATCGCGATGATCGACGGTAAGAAGTTTAAATCTGGGAAAGCTTATAAAGACAGCAAACTCTGTAATATGCTGACTATGCGCGAGTTACACGATCGCTATCATCAGCCGACAGGAATTATCTTTAATGCTCTTTATCCTGGTTGTGTGGCTGAAACTGCTTTATTCCGCAATCATTATTCTCTATTTCGGACGATTTTTCCTTGGTTTCAGAAAAAGATCACAGGAGGCTATGTAACTGAGGAATTAGCAGGGGAAAGAGTTGCCCAAGTGGCTGCTGATCCAGGTTTTAATGAGTCTGGAGTCTATTATAGTTGGGGAAACCGTCAACAAGAAGACCGTGCAGCCTTTAAGCAGGAAATTTCCGATGAAGCGATGGATGCTAATAAAGCTAAACGTCTCTGGGAATTGAGTGTTAAGTTAGTAGGACTGGGATAGGGCAGTTAGGGCAGTTAGGGCAGTTAGGGCAGTTAGGGCAGTTAAAGACTGTACGCTCACTGCTATAACTGTTATTACTTAGGGCTTGCTGATTAAATCTAATACTTCCTATTTCCTATTTCCTATTTCCTATTTCCTACTTCCTATTTTATCCATTGGAGTTGAGTGATCTTTTCAGCCAGATTGAAGCCAAACATTTGATAAATTAGACGATAAATTGTAGATACGCAATTGCTTGAAGGTATAAAATTTCTCTCAGTTTTGTGTATTTGTCGAATTATACTTTTCGACCATCGTTTATTGATAACCCAGATAAGTTGTGCAGATTCAAATCTAGTCTGGTTAATGGCAGTTTGGCGAATTTGATTGAGTTGATTGGTTTGGGCTAAATGTTTTTCCAGCTGATCAACAATTTCTAACCGTCTTTGATAGGTTTCCACTTGAGATTTTATACAGACGGTATGATCATTCCACTGTCGATGCACTAAACCAGGTTGACCAAAATAGTTAAATTGTTTACCTGCTTGTAGTAAACGCAGATATAGTTCATATTCCTGACAAAAAGATTGTGATTCTTTCCAGCCACCGACATCAATAATTGCTTGTTTGCGCCAAAGAGGACTACCTGTTTGAGGTAGATACCATCTAGCTAGTAGTATCCAAGGATCATGAGGTTGGGGAATAGGTAATACTTCTTGGGTGATGGTATTCGGTGAGTCAAGATTCAGAGTTGGAAACAGATTAGTTAATCGCTGATATTCTCTACTTTTTAATGTTGCCTCTACTATGTGATTATGATCTTGAAAAATACTGGGACTGTAAATAACATCTGTATCGGAATATTGATTTAGAAAGGCGATTTGGTTGGCTATTTTGTTGGGTAATAAATAATCATCAGCATCTAGATATTGTAACCATTGTCCTCTACTCAAATCTAACAAACGATTGCGAGTAGAATTACTACTACAATGACTACTTACTTCCCAGTAAATGCATTTACCAAAGCTTTTAATAATTTCTAAACTGCGATCGCTTGAGCCATGATCTATTACTTTAATCTCAATTTGGGGATAGGTTTGGTTAAGTGCGCTAGTAATAGTTTGTTCAATCCACCTTTCAGCGTTGTAACAGGTGATTAGAATACTCACGAAAGGTTTCATGGTCAGCGATAAAAAGTAAGAAGTTCGGTAATTACGCTAGTTGGCATCGCTTCAATTCTTGAATTAAGTTAGGCTATAATATCTATAGATTTGCCTGAAATCAAAGAAATTAAAAGAGTGTAGTTTTTAAAAAGGGTTTGATTTGCTTACCAAACTTGCAGTAAAATTTCAATTCTTTTGTATAGTCTTATCATTCCCAAATTGAGATATAGATAATCATCATCATGGCAAATTTAATTTTTGATCGATTTTTAACCGAAAAATAGCAAGTTAATAGAGGTGTGGCTAATGTCATGTCCAGGAAAAACTGAGGAAACATTTAAAGTATTTGGTTTCCATGACTAATAGACCTTTTGCATGAATAGAAGATTAATCATTTTTCCCTTTAACCTTTTCCCCTTTCTCTCTAAATCAGGTAGTTCATAATGATTTGTGCAAGAAGTCTAATGTTGTTGCTTCAAACTTACTTAGCTCATCCCTTCCCCTAGAACGGGACGGAAATTCCCGCTCGGAATTTTAAATACTTTAAACTGGACATCAATGTAGCTTATCATTATTTAACAATTAGCATTATAATGGGCATCGTTGCCAGTAGAAAATAGCTTGGCTACATAACATTTAGAACACAGTTGAAATCCAAAACCGCAAGTGGTTAGGGAAGCAACAATCCATGACCTCATTCAATAGCACTTAACAGTAATGCAGCGCATTCGGGGATTGACCCTATTGTAGTGACTGCATAAAAAAGGCAAGCGAGGTATGTAATAAACAAAATATATAGACAAACATGAAAGACCTTACTCGATATCGGAACATTGGCATCTTCGCACACGTAGATGCGGGTAAAACCACAACCACTGAAAGAATCCTGAAACTTACTGGTAAAACCCACAAAATCGGTGAGGTACATGAAGGAGAAGCAACCACTGACTTCATGGATCAGGAAAAAGAGCGTGGTATTACAATTCAATCTGCTGCTACTAGCTGTTTTTGGAAAGATAATCAGCTAAACATTATTGATACTCCTGGTCACGTTGATTTTACCATCGAAGTTTATCGTTCTCTCAAAGTTCTGGATGGCGGTATTGGTGTGTTCTGCGGATCGGGTGGGGTTGAACCTCAATCTGAAACTAACTGGCGTTATGCCAATGATTCTAAGGTAGCTCGGATTATCTATGTCAATAAGTTAGATCGTACTGGAGCTGATTTTTACAGCGTAGTTAAACAGGTCAAAGAAATCTTGGCTGCTACTCCTTTGGTCATGGTTTTACCTATTGGGATTGAAAATGATTTTGCTGGAGTAGTTGATCTACTGACTCGTAAAGCTTGGATTTGGGATGATTCGGGAGATCCTGAAAAGTACGAAATTAAAGATGTTCCTGCGGACATGGTTGATGACGTAGAAACTTACCGTGAACAGTTAATCGAAACTGCGATCGAGCAAGACGATGAACTGATGGAAAAATATCTTGAGGGTGAAGAGATTTCTGTTGACCAAATCAAAGGCTGTATACGTAAAGGAACTCGTGAACTGGCTTTCTTCCCTACTTACTGTGGTTCTTCTTTTAAAAATAAAGGGGTACAGCTAGTGTTAGATGCGGTAGTTGACTATCTTCCTAATCCGATGGAAGTTAATCCTCAGCCAGAAATTGATCTAGAAGGTAATGAAACAGGTAACTATGCCATTGTCGATTCTGAAAAACCTTTGCGGGCTTTAGCCTTCAAAATCATGGATGACCGTTATGGTGCGCTTACCTTTACACGGATTTATTCTGGGACTCTGAACAAAGGTGAAAGTGTTCTCAACACATTTACAGGTAAGACTGAGCGTGTGGGACGGATGGTCGAAATGCACGCCAATTCTCGCGAAGAAATTGAGTCGGCGCAAGCAGGAGATATTATTGCGATCGTTGGGTTGAAAAATGTTCAAACTGGACATACTCTTTGTGATCCCAAAAATCCTGCAACTCTCGAACCTATGGTCTTCCCAGATCCCGTGATCTCCATTGCTGTATCACCCAAGAAAAAAGGTGATTCGGAAAAAATGGGGATGGCAATTAGCAAAATGGTACAAGAAGATCCTTCCTTCTATGTAGAAACCGATCAAGAAAGTGGTGAAATCATCATTAAAGGTATGGGTGAGTTGCACTTAGATATTAAAGTGGATATCCTCAAGCGTACCTATGGTGTAGAAGTAGAAGTAGGTAAACCTCAAGTAGCCTATCGTGAATCGATCACTAAGATTGTCCAAGATAGCTATACCCATAAGAAACAGTCTGGTGGTTCTGGTCAGTTTGGTAAAATTGACTATACTATAGAGCCTGGTGAACCTGGTTCTGGATTTGAGTTTGAGTCCAAGGTTACTGGTGGTAACGTTCCTAGAGAATATTGGCCCGCAGTCGAAAAAGGTTTTGCTAGCAGTTTAGACAAAGGTGTCTTGGCTGGATACCCTTGTGTGGACTTAAAAATTACCTTGAATGATGGTTCTTTCCACCCTGTAGACTCCAGTGCGATCGCTTTTGAAATTGCAGCTAAATCTGGTTATCGTCAGTCTATACCCAAAGCTGGCCCTCAGATCCTTGAGCCAATTATGAACGTGGATGTGTTTACACCTGAAGACCACATGGGTGATGTAATCGGCGATCTTAACCGTCGTCGTGGCATGATTAAATCTCAAAACACTAACCCCATGGGTGTAAGAGTCAAAGCGGAAGCTCCTTTGAGTGAAATGTTTGGTTACATTGGTGACTTGAGAACAATGACTTCTGGTCGTGGTCAATTCTCGATGGAATTTTCACACTACGCACCCTGTCCTAAGAATGTTGCTGAAGATGTAATTGCTGAAGCAAAAGAACGTCAAGCAGCTAAAGCATAATCTCTCATTGTTAGATAGTTAATTTATCCCGTTTGGTCTTAGTTACTGGGCGGGATTTTTAGGTATAGATTTTAGCAATATCTGCCAAAGTTGCCACCTTGAATCCATTGCCGACTGCTGCCATTTTCCATTCATCGTTGTGGCGATAGACCTCTGCTAAAATCATAGCTGTCATTCCTTGGTATTCATTCCCCGAAAGATTATAACGCGCCAATTCCTTTTTACTAGTACGATTGACCATACGGACAAAGGCATTATTGACCATACCAAAATCTTGTCGACGTTCATTACATTTATAAATGTTAATGGCAAACACTAAGTAAACAATGCTGGGAGGGATTAGGGGCAGGTCAATATTAATAATCTCGTCGTCTCCTTCTCCAGCCCCAGTCAAATTATCCCCTTGATGAGCGATCGCGCTAGAGCTATGTCTGAGATTACCAAAGTAGATTATATTTTTAACATCGGTTAATTTTTTCTCTGCATCCAAACAAATTATCGAAGAATCAAGATCAAATTGTTTATTACCTCCAAAGAAACCCCCAGATTTCGGGGCAACATCCCAACCCAGTCCACACATAATTTGCTTCAGACTTGGATCTTCTTTGGTTAAAGATATTCTTTGTCCTTTTGTTAAATTGATTGCCATTGGGTATTAATTACTGATTACTGATTACTGTTTTTAAGGTCTTAGCTTTTAGTTTTTAGTTTTTACCTACTACCCACTACCCACTACCTTTTACCTACTACCTAAAAGAAACTTGCTATTTGCTATCTGCTACTTGCTACTTTGATTACTGATACCTGTCTACCAAGGCTTGTAATCCACCTTCATAACCTGCTCCTACGGCGTTAATTCGCCACTCGCCATCTTTACGATAAAGTTCTGCCATAATTAGGGCGGTTTCGATGGAAAAATCTTCGGTTAAATCGTAGCGGACTACTTCCTCTTTATTTTGAGCATTAACCACTCGCACAAAAGCATTTTGTACTTGACCAAAGTTTTGTTGACGTTGTTGAGCCTCGTGAATTGTGACGGTGAGCACGATTTTATTTATATCAGGAGGAACTTGTTTGAGACTGACCTTAATTACCTCATCATCGCCTTCTCCCACACCTGTTCGATTATCTCCCAAATGTTCTACAGATTTTTGAGGATCGGGACTAGTCAAATTGTTGTAAAAAATAAAGTGCTGATCAGAAACTAACTTTTCGCTACTATCCAAAAGAAAAACTGACGAATCGATATCAAAATCCTGTCCAGTATCCGTAATATTAGTATCCCAACCTAAGCCGACAAAAACATCACTTAATCCTGGGGCTACTTTTTCTAAAGATATTCGTTGTCCTTTAGTAAGATTGACTGCCATTTGTATTAACCTATAACTTATAACAATGAAGTCATTTCATTGATCATTTACCATTTATCAACGATATCGAATGTTCAATGTTTAATGTTTAATGTTCAATGTTCACTGATACCTGTCTACCAATGCTTGTAATCCGCCTTCATAACCTGCGCCAACCGCATTCATACGCCATTCACCATCTTTACGATAGAGTTCTGCCATAATTAGAGCAGTTTCGACAGAAAAGTCTTCAGTTAGGTCGTAGCGAATGATTTCTTCTTCATTTTGGCAATTAACGATACGGACAAAGGCGTTGCTTACCTGACCAAAATTTTGATGACGTTTTTCGGCTTCGTGGATAGTTACAGCGATCGCAATTTTATCAACTTCAGGTGGAATATTTTTTAAATTAACATCGATAATTTCGTCGTCGCCTTCTCCTGCACCTGTTCTGTTATCTCCTCTTTGTTGAATAGATTGCTCAGGATCGGGGCTATTGGGATTGTTATAAAAAATAAAATGTTGCTCGGAAATTAACTTTTCATTACTGTTTAAGAGAAAAAGCGAAGCGTCGATATCGAAATCGCCACCAGTATCAGTAACATTAATATCCCAGCCTAACCCAACAAAAATTTGTACTAGTCCAGGTGCTACCTTTTCTAAAGAGATTCTTTGTCCTTTGCTTAGATTGATTGTCATTGTTTTTTAATTACTGATTACTAATTAGGCACTAGGCACTAGGCACTAGGTGTTGTTATTCGTTACTGGTTACTCATTTTCCCTGGTAACTAATTACTGATAACTGTACTGCTTATTATAGCGATAGTGTTAACGCGAATGAGTAATACGCCAACTCAATAGAATTACAGGAATTATTCCCACTAAGACAATAGCCAAAGCAGGTGCAGCAGCCTCGGCTAATCGTTCATCGGAGGCGTATTGATAGACTCTGATGCCCAGCGTATCAAAGTTAAAAGGACGAATTACTAAAGTAGCAGGTAATTCTTTCATTACATCGACAAAAACTAACATCGTTGAGGTTAATAAGCCTCCAGCCATCAGGGGAGTATGAATCTTCCAGAGAGTGCTGGTTGAGCCATAACCCAAACTCCGAGAAGCATCATCTAAACTGGGAGAAATTTTATTTAGACTAGATTCTACCGAACCAAAAGCCACGGCTAAAAAGCGAACTAAATAGGCAAAAATTAAGGAAGCAATTGTTCCAGAGAGTAATAAGCCTGTAGAAATATTAAAGGTAGCACGCATCCAACTATCGATAAGATTGTCTAGATCAGCGACAGGAATTAATACCCCAACCGCAATTACTGAACCAGGAATAGCGTAACCCATAGCGGAAATTCTGACTGCTGTTTTCATCAGCCAATTAGGTTCTAATCTTTGTCCATAAGCTAGTAATAAAGAAATTATCATAGCTGCGATCGCTGTTATAATCGCCAGAATAAAACTATGAGAGGCTAATTCCCAAAAATCGCTATCAAAAGCTGTATCTAGGTTATTAATAGTTAACTGGAATAAATAAATAGCAGGAATAATAAATCCCAGACTCAGAGGTACAATACAGGCAATAATTGCCAAAATGCTATGTACAGGGTTCAACTGATAGGGTGTGAGTCTTTTGAGCGAGTTAGAACTTTCGTAATATTGGGCTGCATTACGCGATCGCCTTTCTAAGACAATTAAGATTAAAATAAAGAGCATTAAAAAAGCTGCTAATTGCGCAGCAGCCGATCTTTCTCCCATACCCAACCAGGTACGATAAATGCCTGTGGTAAAGGTGTTGACCCCAAAATACTCTACAGTCCCCAAGTCATTGAGGGTTTCCATCAAAGCTAAAGCTAAACCTGCCATAATTGCTGGTCTTGCTAGAGGTAAAGCCACAGTGAAAAAACTCTGCCAGGGATTACAACCCAAAGAGCGACTCGCCTCAATTGTACATACAGACTGTTCTAGAAATGCCACCCGTGCTAATAAATAGACATAGGGATATAACACCAATAACAGCATGACTGCTGCTCCCCACAGAGAACGAATCTCAGGAAACCAATAGTCATTAACGCTTGTCCAACCAAAAATACTACGTAATCCTGCCTGTACTGGCCCAAAATAGTCCAGCATCTCCGTATAGGCATAAGCTAGCAAATAGGCAGGCGCAGACAAGGGTAAAAGCAATCCCCACTCTAGCCAGCGACTTCCCCAAAAACGACACATCGTTACCAACCACGCCGTCCCCACACCAATCAGACATACTCCCACTCCTACCAGAAGCATTAATAAGCAGGAATTAATAATATAGCCTGGTAAAACTGTAGTAGCCAAATGATGCCAAATAGCGGTAGATTTGGTGAAAATACTGCTGAAAACAAATAAAATCGGCGTGGCAATAAGAAGCGCGATCGCTGCTACCACAACTGTCCAACCATTGAGAGTAAAACGCCGAATTAATTTATTACTTGAGGATGCAATCAAATCAGATTTAGCCTTCACTGTAACTTCGTTAAAAAATTTACCTATTAAGTAAGCTTAAGTTAAATTAGTCCTGATTCGTCAATGACTTAACTTGAGTAAAATTAAATATAAAATGCTTAAAATTATTAACGTTGCTGATTTCAAGGAAAAAACCGAAAGTAATACTGTTCAAAGCTTTTAGCTCTTAGCTCTTAGCTTTTAGTAATGAGTAATTAATCTTCTTACTATTTGCTACTTGCTACTTGCTACTTTTTACCTACTACCTACTACCCACTACCTACTACCTTTTTTGCTATGCCTAATATTACCGTCAATTTACCCCAAGACTCTTACGAAATCGCGATCGCTCCTGGTAGTTTAGAGCAACTGGGTAGCCAACTGCAACAATTAAAGCTAGGCAGCAAGGTATTAGTTATTTCTAATCCCGAAATTTTTAATCATTATGGTGATACCTGTCTACAATCTTTAGCCAAGGCTGGGTTTGAAACCTATACTCATTTAATCCCTGCGGGAGAAGAATCCAAACATCTGCAATCGATTCAGCAAATATATGATACCGCTTTAACTAATCATCTAGAGCGTTCTTCGACCTTTGTGGCTTTAGGTGGAGGCGTGATTGGCGACATGACAGGTTTTGCAGCAGCAACCTGGTTGCGAGGAGTCAATTTTGTCCAAGTGCCAACTACGTTACTAGCAATTGTCGATGCTTCTGTCGGCGGTAAAACAGGGGTTAACCATCCTCAAGGAAAAAATCTCATCGGTGCTTTTTATCAACCAAAATTAGTGGCGATTGATCCCAATTTACTCAAAACTCTTCCTCCCAGAGAATTTCGCGCAGGTATGGCAGAAGTGATTAAATATGGCGTGATTTGGGACGAAGATCTATTTACTAAATTAGAACATAGCGATCATCGCCTGGACGATTTAGCCTATCTCAGTGATGAACTTCTAGAAATTATTATCACTCGTTCCTGTCAAGCAAAAGCAGAAGTCGTCAGTCAAGATGAAAAAGAATCAGGATTACGGGCAATTCTCAATTACGGACATACTATTGGTCATGCGGTAGAAAGCTTAACTAACTATAAACAATTTGTCCACGGCGAAGCTGTCGCGATCGGGATGGTAGCAGCAGGTAAAATTGCATTAGAAATGGGTTTATGGACAGAAGCCGAAGCACAACGCCAAAATGCTCTAATTACCAAAACTGGTTTACCGACAGAAATCCCTCCAGAGTTGGCAATAGAGGATATTTTAGAAGTTATCAAAAGCGATAAAAAAGTAAAAGCTGGCAAAGTACGTTTTATTCTGCCAACCACTATCGGCAAAGTCATTATTTCTGATCAAGTAACTCCTGAAATTATTACTTCAGCATTAAAATAGCTCCGCTTTGAGTAACAAGTAACGGATTTTAACTTTTACTTCCTATTTCCTATTTCCTATTTCCTATTTCCTATTTCCTACTAGTTATGGCTTTAGAACCTTGTAAAGTTTGCGGTACTTTAAACGCCGAAGGTACAGAAATTTGTCTTAGTTGTGGATATCCTACTCAAGGCAACAAAAGACCTGCTATTTTTCGTTGGACAGCGATCGCTTTAGCAATTTGTTTTGCTTTACCCTTTTTATATGGGCTAATTAACTGGATGATGCTGCAATTAAAACCCCAATCTCCTGAATCAACTCCTCCTCAAGTTTCTTGGCATCGAGATTAATAAATTTGTTCTATGTCTAGGCTGGCGATCGCTCATATTAGTTATTTAACCTCCTTCTGCCCTCTGTCTTCTGCCTTCTGCCTTCTGCCTTCTGCCTTCTGCCTTCTGCCTTCGTTTAACCTTCATCTCTTTTCTTAATCGCATATTCCTTAAATCGCTCTAAATCCGCTTTGACAGTAGATTCAACAATATTGCCAATCAAACTGTCCATGATTTGACCGAGAATACCTGGTACTGCGTAAGCAAAACTCATTTTGACAATAGTATTATCTCGACGGTCATAAAAGCGAATTGCTCCTTTATTAGGTAAACCGTCTACCGATTGCCATTCTATGATTTGCTGAGGAACAACTTGGACAATACGAGATAGCCAAGTAAAATTAAAACCACCACTAGCCAACTTCCAACGGGATAACTCGGGGTTATCTTCCAGAATTTTGACCGAATCAATCCATTTCATCCAAATGGTCATTTGTTCTAAATCTGACCACAGACTCCATACTAATTCAATCGGTACGGGGACTTCTATTTGTACGGTATGTTCTAGCCAGTCTGTCATTATTTCAGTAGTTATTTATTGTTCCACCTAAACGATTACAGCTTTTAACTGTTCGGCATTTTCCAATATAGCTTTAGCTGCTTGTTTTCCAGATAGAGTAGCTCCTTCCATGCTATCGATATAATCCTGTTGTGTATAACTACCTGCTAAAAAGAAATTAGTCACAGGAGTTTGCTGAGGTGGACGATAAGGATCCATGCCTGGTGCTTCGCGATAAAGTGACTCAGCCAATTTGACGACACTATACCAAGTCATATTTAATTCTCTCGAAGAAGGAAATAGTTGATGTACTTGTTCTAAAACATGATTAGCGATATCTTCGTTCTTCTCTTTGATAAAAGGATCACCTGGAGTTAAAACAAGTTGCAGTAACGAACCTTCTCCCTGTTTATAGTAATCTCCTGGACTAGCTAAAGCTAAATCAGCAAAACAAGAAAAGTCAGCATCAGGAGTATAAAGCAGATTATCAATACCAGCAGCTTTTTCTAACTGTTTGCGGTTATCCGCATTATGAAGTTCTGTCACCCAACCGTCAAAACGTAATTGAACTGTAGCCACAGGTACAGCGTCTAACTTATAAATGTTGTCAAATTCTGACCATTTACGCCACTGGGAAGGAATAATTTTTTTGATCCCAGGGACATCACAAGCACAAACATAAGCATCGGCAGTAATAGTTGATTCGTTTTCGCCATCAGCCACTACAATACCTGTAACTTTAGTAGTGTTTCCTGATTCGTTAAATAAAATCTCCCTAACTCGACGACGAGTATGAATTTTAGCTCCCCTTGCTTCTAAGTATTCCAAAATGGGTTTATGTAGATATTCGCTGGGAGAACCTTCTAACATCCGTAAGACTGAGGCTTCAGTTTTAGTAGCGAAAAACTGAAAAATAGTTAACATACAACGTGCAGAAATATTTTCTGTATCAATGAAGCCTAAAGCATAAGCAATAGGATCCCACATCTTTCTCAAACTACCATTGTTACCACCATGACTCCGAAACCAGTCTGCAAAGCTAATCGAATCTAGATCGCGAATAGTTTTCATTGCTCCTTCGGGATCAATCAAAGCTCGCACAATTGGACTTGTACCCAAAGCTAAAGAATTTGCCATCTTATCTGTGGCGGAAAGCTGAGAAGTAGTAAAAAAAGCTTTTAAACCATTAAATGGCGCACCTGTGAGGAAACGAAAATCTAGCTCGCCAACTCTAGCACCCTGATTGATAAAAGTGTGGGTGTGTTCCTTGAGACGAAGGTTGTCTATTGCCCCTACCTTTTGCATCAAAGCGAATAAATTATAGTAACAGCCAAAAAAGACGTGTAACCCCATTTCTACATGATTACCGTCTTTATCTACCCAACTACCTACTTTTCCCCCGACAAAAGGACGAGATTCAAAGATTTCAACTTCAGCACCTGCATCAACTAACTCAATAGCTGTTGCCATGCCTGCTAATCCTGCACCAACGATTGCTACGCGCATTACAATTTCTAATTCCCGAAAAGCAGCTTAACTTCACATATTGTAATATAAATCACTGTCTTTCTAACTTTTCTTCGCCAAATGTTTTGAGCTTGTTAAAAAAGGAAGATACATCTGGTAAAGGAATAAACTGGTCAATCATTTTATTTTCTCCCGTAAAATTAGACCAATTAGCTTGATAGGGAATTCTCCAATTGGAAATTAGGGGAACGTTAGATTTTGAAGTTTTATTGGACTCGGTAACAATAGTTTTTTCGTGGTGAGAGTTATTTTCAGGAATATTAACCGTTGGTTGTTTGTTTTCTGCTTGTTCGACTGTTGGGGCAACAAATGTTGATTCACAGTTTTGCTGATTAGCTTGAGTTGAGTCGATCACTGGTAATTCAGTTTTACTGATGGTTAAGTCTGATAACTCACTTAAATGTTTCGGTAATTTACGACAAATGAGCCGTTCAAACTCATAGGTAAAATGAGGATGAGGATTACCCAAGCGTAGCCAAACACTTAGTATATGTTCAATAGAAACTGCTTTATAACGTCCTAAATACAATGCTTCAATAGTTGCCAATCGAATCCAACTGACATGATAGAAATCTAACCAATATTTTAAGAGTTTTTCAGCATCGTCACCTCCTAAATCAAAAGCATAGCTATTAATTAGGGAGTGGGCTTGAGCCAAGGATAAATCTTTAGTTAGTTCAGTCATCGACCTTGATTGTAATTACGTGATAAGACTTAATTGAAAATATAGCCAAGTAATTTATAATTGCCTTATTCTAACGATTAAATGTGGATGAATCTACATTTATTTAACATAAACCTCGTATGGTTTGAAACCAATAGTTTTCAGATAACTTTTTCAGAAAAAGGGAAAAGATTAACTGCACTTAAACTCCAGTTTTGAAAATGGATAGGGTTTAAACAATAATGCTCGGCTTAGTTTGCCCAAAAAATCCAATAAAATTAATATTATCGACAATTTTTTTGCTAATTGCCAAAATTAAATGAAAAAATCTTAAGTATTTATACTTAAGTAAAAAATTAGAATTTTGTATTGGGCGATATTCTTAATATTTGCTTAATTTTGGGAAACTGGGCTGAAGAGTAAATTTTTAAAAATGCAAGCTGTTGCTAGCACTAAAAATATGGTTGTTCCCGTTTCCCTTTTCCTAAGCTATACTAAAGAATTTATTAATCAATTTCATGTCCTGATGCTACGATTAATTGTTTGAAAGTTTCAGGAGAAGCTTCCGATTCGATCATTACTTTTTGAGAATCAAGATCGATATTTATATTGGCATCAGGCTCAGATGTCAGTATGGTTTCTTCCAACTTTTTACTAGCTTCAGAACTATTTAGTGTCGGCACATGAAATTCCATTTTTAATTTATCTCCAAAAATTTAGAATTATTTGACGCAAATTTAATTAAAATTAAAATCGCCTCACATATTCAACTATCTTTAGTAAGAGATATGGTGTGACATCCTCCCAACGCTAATTACTAAGAGTAATATAGCGTGGGCTATGCCCAATCGCACCAACTTTTAGATCAGCGATCGCCTGAGTTTCTTCTAATTTTATTGGTATTGCAAAATATTCAGTTTCTAAAGTAATCTTTTCTGGAGTAATTCCCGCGTTTTTTAATTTCGCTTGAGTAGCTTTTACTGCTTTTTTATTACTAAATTTACCCCAAGTATAATCTAATTGTGCTGATAAATTGTGTATTATTCCATTAGGCAACAAACCATTTTTCCCTCACCCAGTCTCCGTATCCCCAAGTCTCCCCGTCAACCTCAATAGACAAATTAAATACTTAACAGCTTACTATGTCCAAATCTCCTTATTTTCTCCTGAGTCGTATATTACTCAACTTTGAAGCTGATGCTAGTAATGTCATCAGCGATATTTCGGCTGCTACTTTTTCCCCAGATGGTTATTTATGGGTTGGCTCTGATGAGATGATTGGTGTTGAGCGTCTTGAACCAGTTGGTAATCATAGTTATAGTAAACATCAAGATTTTTTACTGCAAGATTACATTGATTTATTTAATACTGAAGATGAAATTGATATTGAAGGAATGGATTATTCAGATGGCTATTTGTGGTTAACTGGTTCTCACAGTAGTAAACGTAAAAAAGTCAAGGGAAAAAGTGACGAAAAAGATATAGAAAGACTGGCTACAATTACTACTGAGCTTAATCGCTTTATCTTAGCTAGAATTCCCATAATTGATGGAGAATTAGTTAAATCTCACTCCCCAGTTGAAGGAGAAAAATTAACCGCAGCTTGTTTGCAAATTACTAGTAATAGTAATATTTTATTTGAGACTTTAAAAGAAGATCGACATTTACAACCATTTATTAATGCTAATATTCCTTCTAAAGAGAATGGTTTAGATATTGAAGGTTTAGCAGTCAATGGTAATAAATTATTTCTTGGTTTGCGAGGCCCTGTATTACGAGGTTGGGCAATTATTTTGGAGCTAGAAATAGAATTAATTGAACCTGGAATACTTACTTTAAAAGAAATTACTGCTCAAGGAGCTAAATATAAAAAGCATTTCTTTGATCTTAATGGTTTAGGAGTAAGAGAATTATGTATCCAAGGCAAGGATATTATCATTTTGGCAGGGCCAACAATGGATTTAGAAGGGGAAATGCAAATTTTCCGTTGGCAAAAAGCTTGGGAAACTTTAGATAGTTATATTCATTCTCAAGAGAAAGGCGATTTACTGCCTCTGTTTGATTTACCTTTTACTATTGGTTCAGACCATGCAGAAGGATTAGCGTTATATTCTTATCTAGAAGATAATGATAGTTTGATGGTTTTTTATGACTCTCCAGATCAACAAAGAATTAGAAATAAAAATCAAATATTTGTCGATGTTTTCCGTCTTTAAAAATAAATAATTATCAATCTCTATCTAAATAAAGATGCTTGCGATCGCTAAACTAATTTAATCTAGATATTGTGTAATGGAGTAAGTCAACTAGTAATTACACCACTTTATGCTAAGTATAAACACCTAATTTTTGGGTGTTAAACTATTTTCGACTTACGTAAAAAGCATTTTGATTGACCATCAAGTATCAAAGTTATGAGTATTGATCACAACAAAAATTCGTACCCAACAGTGGGGCAACTAGAACGAGATATTGCACAAAAAGTTAATACTTTGTATCATAATCAGCTTGGTCATCGAGCAAGTAAAATCAATTGTCACTTGTTGGACAACAAAATAATTATTTTTTGTGAAGATGTAATTACACCTATTGAACAGATTTTGTTAGAAGCATCGTCATTTCACCTCATATATCAAGTACGTACATTTTTAGACTCTTTAATCAAAGTAAAAATAGAAGAACTAATTGAAAAAATTGTTCGAGTTAAGGTTAATAACAGTATTTACAAGACAACTATTGAAACTGCCAGTGCTGTAGGAATTGTAATGTTAGTAGATTCACCACAAGTTAGAGCCAAAAAAGCTAATCGTCAAAGTAATCGCCAAAACATAGTTCAATTTAAGCAACCACATAATGAATTAGAGAGTTGTTGAAAAGCATGAAATACAAACTAATAGGCTCTTAATTTTTGTTTTTCTTGTGATAGATATCCCAAAAACCTGGATACAAGCTTAAAGTTAAATTAAGACTTTTGATAGAAGTAATTTTATTGGGTTTTTTATAATTTGAATGAAAGCTTTGATAGACTCTGCCAGAAACAAAATAACTGCTGGGATTAACAAAAATAATTAAATAAACTTGTTATTAAAATTTAAAGTAAATAGTTTTTAAATAAGTTGATATCCAGCAGTTTTAACTTAAATGTTTGATATTTTTTTCAAAGTGATTTGTGATTTATGGAGCAGTAATGAAAAAAACATACTATAAAAATATTCAACGTCAAGTAACTAGTTTGATTCCTATTATTGAGCTTTATATAACCTTGATAACAGAAATAGAACAAACAAAGAATAAATTAAATATTTTACCTGTCGAACTAAAAAGTTTAAAAAAACAGGCTAATTTATTAAACCTAAAATATGCTCACAAATCTGCGGATGATTTACAACCAGAACTTCAGCAAGCAGAATTCAAGTTAGATTCTTTAGTAGATGATTTAGATGAAGTATTTATTAACTTAGTTACCTTTGAATGTAAGCTAAAAAATATAATTGCTCTCCGAGAAAGGCTAGAAGCTATACAAGAAGAAAGAATAAATGGTTTGACACCAGAAAGAATATATAAACTGCTAGAAAAACAAAAGCAGCGTAGTGAAGATATGCCTTCAAGTTTATCGTCAGAAGATAATAATCTCATCAAGCAAAAACTAATTAATTTTGGTAATAAATTGCGCGATTACCCCAAGGGTACGCTCCGCGAATGGCTTCGCCACGCCTTCGGCGATTACCCTTCGGGTACGCTACGCGATCGCAAAACAGCAGTAAGCTTGGCTATAATTGCTAGTCTATCACTGGGTTGGATAGCAGGTTATCATTCATCTACGAATGTAACGTTAAATGACAATGAGACGGTTGAAACTACTCAAGAAAGAAATTAAACATATTAAATATATATATTTTGATCACACAACAAAGATCATACTTTAGGATTATGCTGAATCAAGTAAATATTTCTAGAATGAAACAAGAAAAAGTAAAGTTGAAATAAATAGCTTTCAAGTTTACAAAAACTAGAATATTTATTCAAGCAAGAATATTGACTATTATGAGTTTATCTTTCGATCTAAAATATATTTCGATTATAAGTTTTACTGCTTTTATTTTTCTAGTAACTGGGCAGATAGCTCAAGCTGAAACTCCAATACAGAAAAATCACATAAGTGAAACCTCAAATCCCCAACAGCAATCTAACTTTTCACCCACTATAAAAGCGGTTAATTCTAATAATTTTCAACAGCTAAATTCTGTTGCTAATTTAAATAGTTCCTCGACTCCAAATGCATCTAATAATTTCAAAAAATCAAATACAGAAATAGCCCAAACACAGATAGAAATCGATCCAGGTAGAGAAACTCGCTCTGGTTCTAGTTATATTGGTTTAGGTGGTAATATTGGTTTTGATGGAGAAACAAGTATTGGCAAGAGTTCATTTGCTGTGATTAGCAAAATAGGATTAACTGATTCTATATCTTTTCGTCCCACAGCTTTAATTGAAGATGATGCAACTTTTACACTACCTTTAACAGTTGACTTTTTTAGCGAAGAAGTAGAAGCTTTAGACACAGGTTTTAGTGTTGCTCCTTATGTCGGTGGAGGAATATCTTTGGATACAGGAGAAGGGGATACAGTCGGTATAGTAGTTACTGGTGGTTTAGATATTCCTATATCATCAGACTTTACGGCAAACGCTGCTGCCAACGTTAAATTCATTGATAGTACCGATGTCGGTCTTTTATTAGGTGTTGGTTATAACCTATAACAACGAAGGCAGAAATCATTTAGCATTTATCAAAAATGTTCAATGTTTAATGTTCAATGATCAATGAAATGACTTTTACTTGGCGTTTAATTCCCCCTCTGGAAGCATCAGCAGAGACACAGATGGCGATTGATCGCTATCTATTAGAAGAACATCGTCAAGGTAGACATCCCCCCACAATTCGCTTTTATACTTGGCAACCTGCTGCTATTTCTTTGGGCTATCACCAAAAAGATTACCCTACAACTTGGCAAAATCTCAGATGGCAGGGAAAACCTTTAGATATTGTACGTCGTCCCACAGGAGGTAGGGCTGTCTTACACCAAGGTGATTTAACCTATATGGTGGTGACATCTCTGCCTGCTGGTAAACGTTTAGAAGTATATAAACAAATATGTCAGTTTTTGCTGACAGGCTGGCGATCGCTTGGTGTTAAATTAGATTATGGTACGGCAACTAAAGAGTATATTCAAAAGCATAACTGTTTTGCTACTGCTACAGGTTCAGACTTAGTCACAACCACAGGTAGTAAGGTTATCGGCAGCGCACAGTTACGTCGAGGTAAAGCAATTTTGCAGCATGGCTCAATGATCCTTAATACCGATGCCAATCTCTATCAGCAGGTGTTCGGTGTGCCTCTAGAGCAAAATTTATTAACAAGTATTAAGCCAGGTAGGGATTACTCCCAAGACCAAATTATACAAAATTTAACTCAAGCAGCAATTACAACTTTTAAGATTGATATAGTAGAGCAATCTTTGTCTACCAAGGAATGGCAAGATATTGCCAGTGATTTCTCTTTATTGAGATACTAAAGTTATTAAAGTTAATTAAATCTATTCAGATATTATGAGCATAGTTAGTCAGGTCATCTTAAAAGCAGATGACGAGCTACGCTACCCTAGTAGCGGTGAACTAGAAGGCATTAAAAACTTTTTAACCACTGGCGAAAGGCGAGTGCGAATTGCGGAAACTTTAGCTAGTAACGAGAAGAAAATCGTTGAACAGGCTGGTAAAGCACTTTTTAGAATGCATCCCGAATATCGTTCGTTGGGTGGAAATGCTTACGGACAAAAACAATACAATCAATGTCTCAGAGATTTTGGTTGGTATCTACGTTTAGTTACTTATGGTGTAATGGCAGGGGATAAAGGGCCAATCGAAAGTTCTGGTCTAATTGGAGTTAAAGAAATGTATAACTCCCTAGAAGTACCTGTGCCTGGAATGATTGATGCGATTCGTTGTTTGAAAAATGCAGCAATTGACTTGTTAAATAAAGAAGATGCCCAAGAAGCTAGTCTGTACTTTGATTATATTATTCAAACCATGGCTTAGTTTGATGATTCTAAGTTAGTGTTCATTAACATTTGACTGGGTAATTGTCAGTTGGTTAAAAGCAAATGTAGTAAAATACTTTATCTGTTTTTTTCTGGCTGTCAATTACCTTTGTTATTTCAATGACTTCAATGACTTGGGTCAAAAAAAGTTTTTGGTTTTCCCTGAGCTTATTGCTCTTAACTTACGCTGCTGAAGGGTGGATGTATGGTGCTTGGATAGTTGAACAATTAGAGTCGGGGGTTTTACTTTCTCAGTTAACCGATCAAATGCGCCTAGGTATTTTTTATGGTACTGCCATTGCTGCTATTTCCTTATTTATCCTTGTCTTTACTTTTCCTATTTCCCTATTTACTATGGGTCTTAATGGTTGGCTAAAATCCGATACTAGAGCTTTTCTGTCAATTTTTATTGGTGCTTTTGCTGTTAGTATGGTTTTCCAATGGGTAGATTTTTTTTCCCGGTTTTCAGTACTTACTGCTGCTGCTTTACTATTTAAATTAGATTTACAGTTAAGCGGTTGCAATCGTTGGTTATGTTCTCTAATTTTGATTATCTTGTGTTGGTTAGGATTTACAGGCGGTATACTAGCGTTTTATAACTGGAGATTGTAAAAGAATAAAAAAACTTTATTTAGGATCAAGATTCAATGGGTAAAAAAAAAGATAATAACAGTAAGACTTGGCTACGTGTAGTCACTTTAGTTTTAGGCTTGGGATTTGCTGTTTCGACAGCAGCGATCGGTTTAAGTGGTATGTTTAGTCAGAATAATGCCACTTCTAATGTCTCAGAATCTAATAATACTGCCAATTCTCCTGATACAGAAGCCCAAATTCAGACCCAGATTAAGGGTTATGAAAAAGTATTAGAACGTGAACCTAAAAATGCGACAGCACTACAAGGGTTAGCTCAAATTTATTTACAAACAGGCAAGATAGAAAAAGCCATTCCCGTTATCGAAAAATTAGCTGCTTATTATCCCGAGCAACCAGAATACGCTGGGGTTTTGCAAGTAATTAAACAACAACAAGCTCAACAGCAACAGCCAGCAGCAACTCCGAAAACTAAGTAGTAGGTAGTAGGTAGTAGGTAGATTCAGCAAGCCCTAAATAAACTCTATGGCGAAAGGCGATTGTATTTATGTGTATCGGAATTTATGGCAGCTAGAGGGACTGTATAAACATTACGGGATTGACTGTGGTGATGGGACAGTAATTCATTACCGCAAACCCAGTGAAACTATTGAGCGGACTTCTTTAGCAACCTTTAGTCAAGGTAATCCTATATACATGGCGGAATATAGTGATGGTTTTGGGTATATTGCTGATGTAGTGGTAGAAAGAGCCAAAAGCCGACTGGGAGAACAAGAATATAATCTACTGTTTAATAACTGTGAACATTTTACTAATTGGTGTAAAACAGGAATTAGCGAAAGTCAACAAGTTCGTAATTTTGTGCCAATTATTACTACCCTTGATCCTGCTAAACTATACGAACCAATTAAACAGTCACTTCAAGCGAAAGACAGTCGTACTTCCCAGCAGTTACTAGCTGAAGCTTTAGCGGATATTAAATCAGTTTGGGAGCAAGTACAGCCTGAATATCAAACAGCGATCGCCGAAGCTACTGTCTGGGAAAAAGTAGCCAAACAAGCTCTCAGTAAAGAGCGCGAAGATTTAGCACGAGCAGCGATCGCTAAAAAGCTAAACTATCAAAAACGCGCCAGGGAATTAGAAATAGAACTTAGTGATCTGGCAGAAATGACAGAAAATATAGTACAGACTCAACAGGAGTTATAGCATTTTAACAAAAGCTATAAGCTATAAGCTCACGGGTTTGAGTCCCCTCTTCTATCTTGAAAAAATGAAAAGTTTTAATTAATTAGTAGTTTAAATGCACTATTTAAAAAGCTTACGGCTTACGGCTTAAAGCTTATAGTGAAACAGTTACGGTGCGGAGGTGTCCTCCGTTGAGTAAACTGTTGAACCCGAAGGGCTAACCGCAAAGCGGTTTTAATGGTTACAAATTTGTAGAAATAGCAGCTACAGGACAAGTAGGAACACATTGTTCACAAACAATACAACGCGATCGCCGAAAGTCCAATCTCCAGGTTTCAGGATTCATTACCAAAGCCTCGGTGGGACAAACTCCCGTACACAAACCACAATCTACACAGCTATCTTGATCAATGATAATCTCGCCACTGGCAGAAAAAACGCTCATATCTCGCATTCTCATCCATTCAATGGCTGCGTCAATTTGATCAATGTCTCCCTGTAACTCCACGACTAATTTACCTATTTGGTTAGGAGCAACTTGAGCGCGAATAATATTAGCAGCCACATTGAAATCCTTTGCCAAACGATAGGTAAGAGGAAATTGAACGGCAGTTTTGGGAAAAGTTATGGTTACTCGTTTTTTCATAGAAAGCTAGCAAATATAGATACAATAAAAATCGCGAGTATATAATCTTAAATCCGAATCTCTTAAAAGTTTACGAATGAGCAAGCAACAACTAGAATCTAATGCTAACAATTCTGTCAGAAACATGATCATTGCTTTGGTAGCAGTGATTTTGAGTGTCGCTTTATTTTTAGGCTTGCAAACCGAGACAAGCTCTTTATCTTTAGAATCCCAGGTCAAACAATCTACGCCTCTGGAAGTAGCTTTAAACAACCAAAAACCCACCTTGACAGAATTTTATGCCGATTGGTGTACTAGTTGTCAGGCAATGGCAGCCGATCTAGGACAAATTAAACAAAATTATAGCGATCGCGTCAATTTTGTCATGCTCAATGTCGATAATACTAAATGGTTGCCCGAAATGTTGCGTTATCGGGTTGATGGAATACCGCATTTTGTGTTTATGAATTCTGAAGGTAAAGCGATCGCCGAAGCTATTGGTGAGCAACCTCGAAAAATTCTGGAAGCTGATTTGGATGCTCTAATTGCCAATAACCCACTTCCCTACGCTAATCAAAAAGGTCAAGTTTCTCAGGTAGAAGCCAAAGTAACAGTTACCAACGATACTAATACAGATCCCCGTAGCCACGGTGCAACAGTCAAATAAAGTCAATTTAATATTTAATGCTATGACTACAATTGTTAGACACAAAAGAACGGGAAACGAATATATTTTATTGGGTATTAATGGCGAAATAAATAAAGTAAATCCTTCACGCTTTATCAATGATTTATTCAACCAAGAAAAATCCGAAGTAGCTTGTTCAGCAACAGTTTGTGATTTTCGAGGTAATATTTTTTTAGTTTATATTGATGATCTAATTGTTATAGAAATTGATGGGAAAAAACCAACAGATATTTTGCCAGAACCTCCCTTAAAATCTGTATCTAATGATGTTTATCAACAGCCCGAAAATGATTTTGCAGAAGATGAATTAGAAGACGAAGACGAAGATTTTGATAATGATCAAGATCTAGCAACTGAATCTTCAACATCTGAGCAGGATATTTCCCGTCCATCCAATCAAAAAAACTTTGATAATGATGAGGATGAAGATTGGATTTAATAAACTTATTACTTATTACCTATTACTTAACCTAAGCTGGTTCTTGATAACCTTGAATAAATTCAGGCTCAAACTGACGCAACAATCTAGTAGCCTGACGAATCAAACTATCAGTACCTTTGGTAATAATAATATATTGACCCGCATTAAGCCGATTGCGGTAAGTTAAAGCATCACCACTACCTACTGTTAAACCTACACCACCACCAACAATAATTGCTCCTAATAATCCTGAAGCTGCACCTAAAATTCCACCAATAATATGGTCAATTACTGCATTAGTAGAGGCAAGAATTTCGATACCTGTTAGTAAATTAAATATATAACCTGCTGCAAAACCAAAAGGTACTAACCAATAAGCTAACTTTGTAGCTCGATTACTAGCCTGTTGATTGGGATTAATTAAGCCGAATTCGTCAGCACTTTGATAACCTTTACCAAGAATAGTTACTGTTTCTTTTGGTATACCATCTTGGCATAAAACAGAATATGCTTCTTCTGCTTGTTGTTTATTAGCTAAAACTGCTACTAAATAATTCATAATACTTATTTATTGAACATTAAGCATTAAACATTAAACATTGAACATTAAACATTCGATATCGTTGATAAATGATCTAAGCTGTTAATAATAAAAACTTTTGTTGTAATTGATTTAATTCTTTTAGATATTGTTGTTCCAACTGTTTGGCAACACCATCCCAACTAAATTTAGATTCAACTCTTTTTCGGGCTGCTTTTTCTAGCTGTCTACTCCAGGCAGGATAAGATAATACTTGATTGATTGCTTGAGCAAAAGCTAATTCGTCTTGTGGTGGTACAAGTAAACCAGTTAGTTCATCAATGACGGTAAACTCTAAGCCACCTACCCTAGAAGCGATAACTGGCGTACCAGAAGCCATAGCTTCAATTGCTACTAAGCCAAAAGGTTCGTAATGACTGGGGACAACACAAACATCTGCTGCTGCATAATAGTAAGGTAACTCTGTATGTTCAATACGACCAGTAAAAGTAGTTATTTCTGCTAATCCCAGTTCTTTAACAATACCTTCGATTCTTTCTCTTTCCTGACCGTCTTTTTTGCCTGGAGTGCTACCACCAACGATAACTAATTTTAGATCGGGATGCTGTCGGACTTGATTATAACCGACGGCTCTAACCAGTGTTTCAATTCCTTGACGGCGATCAAAACGTCCTACGTACAGAATTACTTTGGCTTCTAATTCAATGTTTAATTTATTTCTACTTTTGAGTCGGGTACAACCACCAAAGCGTTTAATATCAGTACCGCAGGGAATAACTTCTATCTTACCCTTTGGCGATATAAGCGATGCAGCGCGGTCTTGGGGAGCCAGTCCGTTGCGGAGGTTTCCTCCGTTGTAGGAACTGGCGTGGTTTCCCCCATGAGCGACTGCATCAAGAAGCGATCGCATATGTTGTTGTTCTTGAGGTGAAGTAGCAATAATCTTATCAGCAGTTTCTAAACATTTTTTTTCAATTTTTAAACGAGTTTGAGCAATTCTAGGTATTTCTTTGACTGCTCTGTATTTAACTACTCCTAATGAGTGATATGTATGGAAATGCTGGAACTGTTGGTATTTTTTAAGTTCCATTCCTACCCACGCTGAAAGCCAATAATTTGTATGAATTAGAGGATAAATAATTTTTTGTTGTGCTTGGAATTCTAAAAAAGCTGCGACAAAATCTGGTAAATACTGAAAAATCTCTTGTCTTTTGATAAATTTTGGAAAACCTGCATTTAAACGTATTGTTCGACAGTTGGCACTATGTTCAACAATTTTAGATTGCTCTGGACTAGTACGACGGGTAAACATATCTACTTCCCAGCCCAAACGAGCCAATGCTTCCCCAACCTCTCGCACATACACATTTTGTTCCCCTGCTTCTTCTTTACCTATATCTATTGCAGGGTCGCCGTGAACTGAAATCAGAGCAATTTTTCTGTTGTTTTTAGGTGACATAACCTTGGCTTTATTAAGTTCAACTGATTTATAGCAATTCTTGGTTTTGTGAAACTTTGTATACGTGCGATCGCTAATCAAATTGCTATCCTTTCAGGTTATTAATTATTTGCCAAGACTAACATCACTCTCCAGTCAGAATTTTAAATTCTGAGATTAATTAATGAGATTAATTAATTTAGAGTTGCCATTGAAAAAAATCAACTATGTTCCCTAATACCCGATGTTGTAACCAAGAACGCTTTTTCCAGTGTGAAAGAGTAATAATCTTGCTTTGAGCAAAACCTTTTTCAAAGACGCTTTTAATATTGCTAACTAATTCTGGTTGAGGGCTAACAAGATCTATTTCTTCATTGTGGTCAAAACTACGAGGGTCAAAATTAGCACTACCTGTAACGATCCAGCGATCGTCAATTAACAACATCTTCGCATGGGTCATACTTGGCTGGTATTCATAAATTTTTACTCCTCCTTCAAGCAACTTGCCATAGTGTTCGTAAGAAGCATAGTAAACAAGTTTTTTATCGGTACGCTTGCTTGTCGTCAAAATGCGGACATCAAGCCCTTGTTTCTTAGCTGCTACCAGTAAATCTTGCGAGTTGGGATCGGGGAGAAAATAAGGACTGGCAAGCCAAATTCTTTTTTTAGCACAAATAATAATGTTGTATTTTAAAGCCTTAATGGGCGAAAAGCGATAGTTGGGGTTTGCTCCTGAAGTGACGAGCATGGGATAATGGCTATTAGGCGATCGCTGCAACTGTTCTCTAGCAAGATTAGCGATTCCTCCACCATAAGTCCAATGTTGAGAAAATACACCTTTTAAAAAGAGAATTATGTCTCCTTCTACGCGCATCTCTATATCAAGCCAGGGTTGAGTATCATCACCCTTTTCCACACCATCCCAAAGATCGGAAATTCCTGCACAGCCTACTAAAGCAAATCGATTATCAATAATCAACAGTTTACGGTGAGTGCGTCCAGCATAATCAAGAGGAGCTTTCCAATTGGCGGCATTAAAAAAAACGATTTCTACTCCTAATGTTTCCAGACGTTGCCAATATTGCTTAGATATCTTTTTTGTCCCGTAACTATCGACAATTAATCTAATTTTTACTCCAGCCGTAGCACGTTCAGCGATCGCGACAGCAAAGTCATTAGCCCGTTTTCCAGGAGTCATGTAGAAAGTTTCAAAATCAATGGTATGTTGAGCTTTACTAATAGCATCTATACGGGCTTGTTGAATTAAATCGGGTTTTGCCCAAAAGTTAGTAACTATACCTTTGGTGAGGAAAGAGTTGGTAATACTAGCTAAAGTTGGTGCAAAGCGAGGTTCTTCGGGATCTGGAGGATAATATGCATGATAGTCAACGCGATCGCGAAAAGCTCCTTGAAAATAGAAACCAACTAATAAAATTAGGCTAAGTATCACTAACGCAATAAACAGCCACCACAACATAGTAAGAATAATATCCGACATAATAGGTAGTAGGTAATAGGCATTGGTGACAAGTTAAGAGACTACGTTGTTTGTCAATCGGTTTTAGGCACTAGGCACTAGGCTTTTGAGATTTGGTTCTACTAAACTGAAATTTGCTGTGAATTCTCACCTTATTAATAATGTGATGATTAAATCATCTAGCTGAGGTTGTAAATTTATCCAGCTATAAGCTTTAAGCTCTAAGTTATAAGCTAAATAAAGGTCTCAAACCCCAACGTCTAAAGACTACAAAGCTTTCGGTTAGAGTCTAAAATCTTATTCGGAACCCTCGCTTACAGCTTATGGCTTATGACTTATAGCTTTTGTTAAAACAATAAATTTAAAGCACTTCGCACGTATGACGTCCAAGATTGATTATGAGGCTGAAATATAGTCGCATAAAGCATAATTCCGCTCATGGTATCAAAAACCAAACCTGGAGCAAGATCTGCTCGAATTTCATTTCTAGCTTTGGCTCTTTCTAAAACGATCGCAAAGGCTTGGCGACGAGGCTCTAGGTATTTTGTCCAGTAAATTTGAGCAAACTGAGAATTGCTGGAAGCACTGCTAATAATCATCGCCACAGTTTGTTTTCCTATGGGAGTTAAGCTTATTTTTGCTGCATTCTCAATTAATTCGTCAAGATCTTGCCTAAAATTCCCCGTATTGGGAATGACTACATCTTCTCTTATACTCTCGATCGCGTCTGCTACTAATTCTTCTTTAGAGCTATATCGCCTATATATTGTGGTTTTGCCTACCTTGGCTCGTTTAGCGATCGCTTCAATACTCATCACATCAAAGCCTACTTCTCCTAGTAATTCTAAAGTAGCTGCCAGTATTGCTTGATGGGATTCTCTACTACGAGGTCTTCCTGGTGATTTTTGTTGGTTTTTATTCATGGATGTTATTATAATAAATTACGAAACAGTATCGTATCGAATTTATATGAAACGACATTCTCGTCCTAACTATACAGATAAAAACAGTACTCAAACTCTGCAAGAAGGTTTAGAAGAATACTATGCAATAAATCCCGAAATTACAGATCCCAGAGAACTACCACCAGCTTTTGCCAAAATCTTAATTGCCCATGATGTCTCCCATGTTATTTTAGGTTGCGACACCGATATGTATGACGAACTCAAAATATTACCACTGAGTTTTTGGACAAGCGATTTTAAATTTAGTGACTATATTCGTACCCGCAAAGACCCCAAAATCAAACCAGCGATCGATATTATGTATGATGATTTGATCAAACAGCATGGTATTTTATGGCTTTATAGTTCTATTTTATTAGTGTTACCGCGACTATTACCAGAAATAATTAAAATTTGGTGGCAAACACGAGGTAGAGAAAAATTTTATCCTTTTTTAGAATCTGAAGCGTGGCGCGATTACCCTTCGGGTACGCTTCGCGATCGCTCCTTATTAGAAATCCGACAAGAGTATGATTTATTTTCAATAGACTTGTGGGGAAATAAGCGAGAATAGAGGGAAAAATATCTAACTTAAATAATATAAACTTAAAGTTTGGCGATCGCGCTCTACCAAGATATTGTTTGTAACTTTTCTACTTCTTGAAAATGTCCATCCCTTGTCACTAAAATTAACTTATATTGAAGTGCCAATGCTGCAATCCAGATGTCATTTTCTGGTAAAGGACGACCTTTTAGCCTCAAACTGTGTTTGATTTTGCCGTATTCATTTGCAGTTTCGACATTACATCCGAGTATCCGACTATTAGCTACTAACTCATCGATACGATTAATATTATTTTGCACTCTTCCTGATTTTCTCGCTCCATAGTACAGTTCACCGATCGTAATACTAGGAACAAAAACTTCTTCTGCTGTTGCCAGATTTTCTATCACTACTGTTTCTTTGGCAAACAGAGCAATAATAATATTGGTATCCAACAAATATTTACCACTCATTTATATCGATTTGTTCGCAATCTTCTTCAATTGTCTTGCTCATCAACTCTAAATCTTCTGATGATATTACACCTGCAAAACGTAATAATTGTTGTCCTGAAGTACCAATAATTCGCTCGGTTTGTTGTTTGGGTTGTGCTTCTAAAAACGTGACGATAACACGACTTTCATCGATGTTTTCTGGAATTTCCGACAATGCGATCGAGCCATGTTTATAGACTCCCTCTATGGACTGGAGCATTTTTAATTATTTTTCTAAGATCTTGAGCTAATTATAACTTGAGAATGCCTAGAGAAACTAGATACGAAGAACTGAGAAGGCGATTACTAAAAGAAAAATATTCAAGTATTTTTGTGGTAGGCTTAAACGCGGAAATCTATAACTAATCGCGATCGCCCATCGACTCAGCACCATTGTAATGCCGATCACATTTATGTCCTTCAAGCAGGTAGAATTGTTCAGCAGGGAAGTTTTTCGAGAACTGGCAGAACAAGAGGGTTTATTTGCTCATTTGATGGCATGACAACAAGCGTGATTTAATTATCTTTAATTTGCCAATTGTTCGGGATTGATATTAATCAAAGGCAAATTTTCTCCACCCATAAAAGTAGGAAATTTACCATCCCATTTCTCGATCGCTTGTTGTTGTAATAATTCTGGGGTTAAGGTTAGACGTTGTAATCTTTGGGATTCTGCTTGTCCTTTGGCGCGGTTAACTGCTGCTGTGGCTTCTTTTTCGGCTTTTAAGGCTTCAAAATCGGCTTGTTTTGCCTGTTGTTCAGCAATTTGTTTAGCTTCAATTGCCTTGGCAAATTCAGGAGAAAAAGAAACATCAACTAATGAAACATCATCTACTAAAACGTCGTAGCTTTTGAGTCTATCTTGTAGTTGTAAATCAATTTCTTTCTTCAACTCTGTTCTTTCAGTAATAATTTCTTCCGCCGTTTTTTTGGCTGTGGCAGCTTTGACTACCTCGTTAACCGCAGGAGAAACAATCCCGTTGAGAATTTCCTCTTCATCGCCGATGCGTTGATAAATACGATTTACTTTAACTGGATCAATATGCCAGTTGACAGCGACATCGGTTTTTACATCCTGTAAATCCTTAGAAGAAGCTTGAGCAGTAATATCGCTTTTCTGGACTCTAACTGTAAGATTTTCTACTGTGGTAACTATTGGGAGTTTAAGGTGGAGGCCTTCATCTAAAATACCATCTTGAACTTTGCCAAAACGCATTACGACTCCTCGCTCACCAGCATTAACAATAGCAAACGGTTTAAAGATGATTAAACCAAAGAATAAAATAGCACCGCCAATTAAATAGGTTGCTAACCCTGAAGGAAAATCAACATTTAAGTTATTACGGTTATTTTTCATATTTTTACCAAAGAAATATATTTTACTATAGTTACTTTATTTGATCTTTAACATGATTTGATAAGATTAAATATATATTTATGTAATCACCTGTAAAATAATATGTTTTTTAGTATTAAAAATTATTATTCTTGGATAGCAAAATCATTAATTTTTGCTTTTTTAATAATACTTATGCCTATTTGGATTAACTCTGCTAACGCTAAAAAACCCCATCATCATCATGATAAACACAGAGAACCCTTGTCTACCCCTCAATATGAAAATAATTATTTAATTGGCTTAAATCAGGCTCAAAAAACTAATTTAATTGATTTATTAAGAGGAAGAGATAATGATTATTACACTTTAAATCCTAGAATCAGAATTGAAATTACTAATCAAAAAAACTCATTACCACCAGGAATTGAAAAGCGTTTAGCTAAAGGCAAACCATTACCTTATGGCATTGCTAAAAAAGTAGTACTTCCGCAAGAAGTAAACAGCTATCTTAGGTTACCACAGGATTATAGAATTATCGTTTTAGGATCTTCAGTAATAGTACTAAATTCTTCAGATAATCTTATTTTAGATATATTACAAGCTGTATTTTAAGCTTTCAGCAGAGGATTTTCTTTTATTTGTACAAGCATCAACTGCATTATTGATTCTGGATGAAATTGAATTGCAGCGATCGCTCTTGATTAAAAATCCGTCACGAGTATTTATGAGCTTGCATCTACGAAAACTAATTAGATACAATTCTAATTAGGAATTTATAAAATTAGAGCTATGAACTCGCCAGATTTTGATACCCTGCTCAATTTCTTTAAAGTATTGGCTAATGAAAATCGTTTAAAACTAGTAGGGATTTTGTCTCAAGCTGAATGTAGTGTTGAAGATTTAGCTGCACGTTTAGAGTTAAAAGAGCCAACAGTATCCCATCATCTAATGAAGTTGAAGGAATTAAATTTAGTAAAAATGCGATCGCATGGTAATACTCATTTTTATAAACTTAATGGAGATACTTTATCTAATTTAAATAAATCTTTGTTTACTTCCGAACAAATGGCAAACTGGACAAAAGATATACCTGTCGAAGCTTGGGAATCAAAAGTTTTAAAAAGTTATATCAATAGCGATAAGATCACTGAAATACCAGCTTCTCGCAAAAAGCGTCTAGTAATACTGAAATGGTTAGTTAATAAATTCGACTTTGGGCGCAGCTATACCGAAAAAGAAGTGAACGAAATTATCAAGCTATATCATCCAGACAGTGCCACTTTAAGGCGTGAATTTATTGGTTATCAACTCATGAAACGCGATCAAGGTATTTATGAGCGTTTGGACGAAAATTTATGGCAGAGTGAAAAAGAAATTATGAAACAAAAAAATTAGCTTTTGGATAACTTTAGTTCTCCTCCTCGCTAGTCATGTTTCATCATAAGGAATTTTGGGAAATCTATTGATAAAGACGAATAAATTTAGATTTCTCAAAAAACATGACAGCAATAAAAATTGAAGGGGCGGGTTATCCTATCAAAAAAGTACTCAGTGACGATTTTGTATTTAACATCCCTAATTATCAACGTCCCTACGCTTGGACAACTGAACAAACAGAACAGCTACTTACAGATTTAATTGATGCATTGGGAGATGAATCAACAGATATTGATAAATTACCTCCCTATTTTTTAGGAAATGTTGTTTTAATCAAGCCGATAGGTAAATCCGAATCTGAAGTTGTCGATGGACAACAAAGGTTAACAACTTTAACGATTTTATTTGCTGTACTTAGAAGGCTTCTGAAAACTGATGCTGATTCATTGACTACATATATTTGTCAACCTTCATCTATATTTGCAGGTACTAATGCTCGTCCCAGATTAATTTTAAGGGAAAGAGATCGCGATTTTTTTAAAGAATATATTCAAAGTTCAGATGGTATAGAAAAATTAGACAAAATTGATTTACATCACCTTTCTGATAGTCAACGTAATATTGTTGAGAATACTCGTTTTTTACTCGATAAAATTGCTAAAGATTTACCAGAAGAATTTCATAAAGTCCGTTTGGCTCAATTTATTTTACAGCATTGCTATTTAGTCATCGTTCATACACCAGATTTTGATTCCGCTTACAAAATCTTTTCTGTACTGAATGATCGCGGTTTAGATTTATCGATTACAGATATTTTAAAAGCCGATGTAATTGGTAAGTTATCCCAATATAAAGAACAGGAAGAAAAATATACTCGCAAATGGGAAGATTTAGAAGAACTATTAGGTAGAAAAGATTTCACTGAGCTTTTTTCTCATATTAGAATGATTTATGCTCAGAATAAACTAGAGTCATCAGTGCTTAAGAGTTTTCGGACTTATGTATTAGAACGGCAAGAAAACAAAGATACGTGTTATCTAATTGATGAGGTTATTCAACCTTATGCTAAAGCATTAGAAAATATTAAAAACTGTACTTTTGCTAGTACCAGCAACTCTTCGCAAATCAATCAACTATTTCGCTGGTTACAAAGAATAGGTCATTTTGACTGGATTGCACCAGGAATTCTCTACCTGACAAAATATTGTCATGAACCAGAAGAATTATTCAAATTTTTTACTTATTTAGAACGTTTGGCTGCTGGTTTGATGATTTTAAAAACCAATATTACTAATCGTATTAAACGTTATGCCGATCTAATCAAGGTAATTGAAGGTAACGGTGATTTATATCGTTTTGATTCACCACTGCAATTAAGTATACAAGAACAACAAGAAATTTGCGATCGCCTCAACGGAGATATTTATAATACATACAAAGCTCGTAACGCGGTATTATACATACTTTTGCGCCTCGATAGTGCTATTTCTGATGGTAATCCTAACTACGATTATTATAAAAAAATTACCATCGAACATATTCTTCCTCAAAATCCAAAGCCTGACAGTCAATGGTTAAATTGGTTTTCTATAGAAGAAAAAGAAAAATACTTACACCGTTTAAGTAATTTAGTTTTACTTTCTCGCCAGAAAAATGCTCAAGCAAGCAATTATGATTTCCAACTAAAGAAAGAGAAGTATTTTAATAGTCCTGTTTCCACATTTGCCTTAACCGTTCAAGTCTTGAAAGAGCAAAAATGGACACCAGAAATAGTTAAAGCGAAACAAAAATATTTACTTGCAGAATTAAAACGAGTTTGGCAATTAGATAGTTTTATCTAGCTATTATTTTATTCACTTAAACATTATACAGAGGTAATCAAATGGGCGTATATTGGCGTAGCTATGCTGGAATTATTTCTACTGAAGCAGAAGTAATTAAGCAGTTAATCGAAGAAGCAGCAAACATTTACAATGTTCACGAACTAGTTTCAAAAGGAAGCGAAGAAGTAACCAATGTCTATGATTTGACGATAGATGGCAATTGTATACTATTCCACTCGAATGGATATGGCTGCTATGGTACTGATTTTGAAGATGCACGTATGATGCTGTTTGAGTTTTTATTTGAAAACTACGATAAAGCGTTAGTTTGCTTTGAAATGGTAGAACCCTGTCAAAGTCAAGGATATTGCTTTAATGCAAGTTGGGCAAAACCTGATGGCGAAGTGGATTGGGATGATGATGAAACTTTTTATATTCATCGCCGAGTTCTTTTAGAAAATTCTGATGAAGATGAAGGGGAATTTGATATTGCTGATATTTGGTTTTTGTCTTTTGAATATTTAGAATCACATAGAGATACACTGCCGAATCTTACAAAATTAGTTAATTTAGCAAAAGAAACAGGCTTTACTAACTGGGCAATAAATCCAACTGGATACGATTCTGATGAATTGGGCATATTAATCGAAACTTTATGGGAGATTAGCGATTACTTGGAAGAACAATTAGACGATTATGACGAAAATTTATATTATGAGGCTGAATTTGAAGTAAAACAAGATTGTATTGAAAGTTTATCAGATATTGAAATTGACGATGCTGAATTTGAATTACCTTTTAAATTACCAGAAAATTTTTATGAGTTAATAACTACCTTTAGAAAAAAAATAAGGGGTTATTTACAAGAGTCAAATAATAATAGCAACGAGAGATTAGATACTCATAATGGTCTAACCCTCCGTCTGCGAACCAAAAATGATTTAATGGAACTTCTACAATCAGGAAAAAGTATTGCTTGGAAAGTCGCCAAAGGGAAAGAAAAACAAATTTCCCACGTGCAGATTTTTAATTGGGATGGCTCAATGATGCTAGAAGCTTCTCACGATGTATCTAATAGCTATAGAAGAAGTGAAGATAATCGTTTAGTTGTTGCTTTAAACAGTAAAGATGCCAAAATTATTAAATGCGATCCTCCTTTGCAATGGATAGGACAAAATCCAGTCAATTATGTCAATGAAAGTTCTGTAACTCCAAAACATAATTTAGTTGAAGATAAAATTGATGAAAAAAATAGCGAGTTAGTAGCAACCCAAACAGAAATTGAAGAACCTGCACCTTATGCTCCAGATGGATTTTCTCATCTTAGTCCACAGATAGCTGAACTATGTGAATCAGTATATGAAGAACCTGTTAGACTAATTCACTGGCAAATGAACAATGATAATAATAAAGAACAATTTAGTATACTTTTCCGCGAATGTCGGCGAGGCTGGTATTTTCAAATGCTGTTGACTCAAAATAAAGATAAATGGTCTTCAGAATACCGCGTACTTCCTTCTTTCTTAAATTTACTAGAGCCTGACGAAACTATTTGGATGAAACTAACCAAACTAGCAACGCCAGAAGATTGGTATGCTCTTGATGAAATTTTTCTTAACACACTGATATTTCCAGGTAATAAGGTTATGTTTGCGGGTTCGGATTTAGTTGGTGAAGAGGTTGCAGACAAAGCCTTAGAAAATTTTGGATTTTATATTCCAGATGAAGAGATGCTTCCTGTTTTGCTTTTTGAAGCTACTAATCTTGGAGTCGATCTTATCAGTTATTTTCGACATCCAGACGGATTTGCCAAGGAAAATATGGTGAGCGATCGCAATACGGAAGAATGTGAAGTTTATGAATCATTAACAGAAGCTCAACAAAGGCTAGATCAAAAATTATCTTACTATATGAATGAGTCTTAATTTATTCTTTGTGCTAATGATCGCTTAAATGAATGGTCAAGACTCAAAATGAATCAGGTCTTTTTAACTACAACTTGTCTTCTGTTGACTTCAATCTTTCGAGCATCATATTTTCAATATTAAACATTGCCTGTTTAAAAATACCTTGGTTATCAACAGCTTGCGCCATCACCAACCCTCCTTGAATAGCGATCATTGCCGAATAAGCTAATTCTTGGCTTTCCCTTGTAGATAAACCTTGACGCTGTAAATAAGAGTTTAAAGCCTCAATCCATCGCTGAAAATAGCCTTTAATCTCTTGAGAAAACGGTTCTTTGGCATCATAAAGTGCAAAAGCACCCAATAAACAAATTCGTTGTCCACTATCAAAATAAGCATTAACGGTGGTAAACATCTGACTCAAGACTACTTCTGGAGGTTCATTAGTATCTAATGGCGTAAATACATTCGTTTCAAACCAACAGTTAATTTGTTTTAATACAACTTTGACAATTTCTTCCTTACCACCAGGAAAATAGTGATAAAGACTGCCTTTCCCTAAACCAGAAGCCTTAATAATCTGTGAGTAAGACGTGCCATGATAACCGTGTTCTCTAAATAATTCTGCTATAGCGATAATAGCTTTATCTTTGTCAACCTTGGGTGCAGGCATAGATTTGATTTATAACCCCAATTCGCTTAAACCTGGATGATCTTCTGGTCTTTGGCTTCCTTGCCAAAAAAATTGACGTTCATCCACTGTAATTCTGACATCATTAATACTTGCTTCTCGACGACGCATCAAACCATTTTCGTTAAACTCCCATAATTCATTCCCGTAAGCGCGATACCATTGTTCTGAATCGTCGTGCCATTCATATTGAAAGCGTACCGCAATTCTATTATCATTAAACGTCCACAATTCTTTAATCAGTCGATAATCTAGTTCTTTTTGCCATTTACGAGTCAAAAACTCTTGAATCTTAGCACGACCTTTAAAAAACTCAGCGCGATTACGCCAAACGCTATCTTCTGTATAAGCTAAAGCTACTTTGGCTGGATCACGACTATTCCAGGCATTTTCTGCCATTCTGACTTTTTGAGTTGCGGTTTCTCGATTGAAAGGAGGGAGTGGCGATCGCTTTTCTACCATATTAATTCCTCATTTGAATGATTGGTACAATAATAAAAAAAAGGAGAGTAGTCAACGTCTTTGCAAAATCGCTTTCATAACTGCCTTAGATTTTTCAATATCTTCTGGAGAAGGGGCGGTTTGTTGCCAACTAGGACGCTGATTAAGATTTTCTAGCCATTTTGTAATTTTAGGATATGGCTCAAGACTAATTCCGAGATTGGGAATGGCAGCGACAGCGGTGCCTACGACTATATCAGCATAGGTTAATTGTTCTCCCAAGAAATAAGCTTGATAAGCTAACAAATTAGCTTCAAAGTATTGCAGTGTTGTTGCCATTGTTTGCTTTGCTTGCTCAATTTTTTGTGATTCTACTGTCACGTCCAACATTTCTTTCATCAAGACAATCGAAGCAGGAGGCAATTCATTAACCGTAACTAATTCCAGCATCCGTACTTTAGCAATATCCTGAGCATCAGTAGGCATAAAACTAGGACTAGGATATTTTGCTTCTAGGTAATCTAAAATTGCCAAAGATTCAAAGATTTTAAATTCATTGTCCACTAGGACAGGAATATGATGAAAAGGGTTGATTTGCAAAAAGTCTGGCTGAAATTGATCGCCGTTAAGCTTGAGCATGACTGGCTCAAATTCTAAGTTTTTTTCTAATAGCGTTACCCACACTCTTCGTGCATTGATAGAAAGGCGAGAATAGTAAAATTGCAACATTATTGATACTTCTAGTATTTGTTTTATTTTTTTAGCTAATTTGTTGGGTTACGGCAACAATCTTTTTAACGGCATATTTTAAAGATATCCTCGCCTAACCCAACCTACATCTCTTTTTACTTTTATATTTTTATATTTTACTGATTAGCTTCTTGTAGCTTGAGGAATAGCAATATCGACGGTGTTAATATTTTTTGCCAAGCTGTCTAAAGGAGGATTCATTGCTTGACTATTACCGACAACCAAAGTAACAAGTTTATCGGGTTGAAGATATTGTTGTGCCACTTGTAAAATATCAGCTTCAGTAGTGTTTTGTACTTGCTCTTGATATTCAAAGATAAAATCTTCGGGATAATCAAAGTATTCATAACGCATCAGGCGAGATAAAGTCTGACTAGGGGTTTGAAAGTTAAAAACAAAGGAATTTAGGATTGATTCCTTGGCATTAACTAGTTCTTGTTCACTAATGGCAGTGGTACGTAATTTTTCAATTTCAGCAACGATCGCTTTAATAAAAGGAACGGTATTATTAGTTTGGGTTTGTCCGCCAGCAATAAATTTCCCATCAAAGTCATAGTTGGGATCCCAAGCACCATAAACACTATAAGCCAAACCTTGACGCGATCGCAATTCGTTAAATAAACGCCCACCAAAACCGTTTAAAACTCCATTTAAAACACTCAAAGTTGGATAGTCAGGACTATCTAATTGACCGCCAATATGACCCAAAAGGATGTTGCTTTGAGTTAATTTGGGACGATTAATGACAAACAGACCTTGAGCATTTTCTTGTTTGGCTAATGGTGCTGTTAAATTTGGTACAGGCTTATTAACTTGCCAGTCACCAAAAGTATCTTGCACCCGTTGAATCATGGCATCACTATCAAAGTCGCCTACCAAGCCCAAAATAATGCTGTCTGGACGAATATAGGTTTGATAAAAACCCAAAACATCTTGACGAGAGATATTATCTAGAGTTTCATACTCAACAGTACGGGCATAAGGACTGGTTGCGCCGTAAATAACCTTATCAAATTCACGACTAACAATTTCATTTGGATCATCGTTACGACGGGCAATTGCACCCTGTTGTTGTTTTTTGGCGATCGCAAATTGTTCAGGATCAAAAGCTGGCTGACGCAGTACTTCAGCGAATAAAGGTAGGACAGTATCTAAATCTTCAGTTAGAGTCTCAAAGCTAGCATTACCTGAAGTAATATCAATACCAGCTTCTATAGAAGCAGCTTTTTGTTCCAAAATTAAGTTTAACTCGTCTGGGGAATGGTTTTTTGTACCACCACTACGCATTACCGTGCCTGTTAACTCAGCTAACCCAACTTTATTATCAGGTTCAAAACGAGTTCCAGTGCGAATTAAAGCTGTACCACTAATTAGAGGTAAATCTCGATCTTCTAGGAGATAAACCACCATCCCATTATCTAATTCATAGCGTTTATATTCAGGTAATTGAATTTCTGGCAGAGGCGCAAATTCTAATTCTGTATAGTGTTTTGGTGTATCCGCGATCGCAGTTATATGGATACTGAAGGACAATAAGACTGTAATTAACGACAAACTCAACCAATGAAATAGTTTTCTGCTCATATATCTAGATTTAAATAGCTTTACTATTTTATCTATCTAAAATTAAGTGATGTTTTTAATCAATTGATTTTGATGTTGAAATATAGCATTATCCAAGCTAAAAAAACTCAACTTTACAAAATAATGGTATTACGATAAGAAGGTACATATCAAGAAACTAAAAAGCCAGGAATGTCTTTGATCGCAACCGAAATTATTTTAATTCTGATTTTAATTATTGCTAATGGCATCTTTTCAGGTTCTGAGATGGCGGTGATTTCTGCTCGTAAAGTTCGTTTAGAACAGCTAGCTAATCGGGGAAACAAAAATGCACGAGTTGCACTGAAGTTAGCAAATGCTCCCAATAATTTTCTCTCAACCGTCCAAATTGGAATTACTCTCATTGGGATTCTCAGTGGTGCTGTTGCAGGGGCGACTATAGCAGAACGATTGGAATTAGTTCTTGAGGGAAATACTATTTTGAAACCCTATAGCGAAGGAATTAGTGTTGGAGTTGTAGTTGGGTTAATTGCATATTTGTCTTTAGTGATTGGAGAATTAGTACCGAAACGGATCGCTTTAAATAATCCAGAGCAAATTGCCTGCTCAGTTGCCAAACCAATGCGATTTCTGTCTCGTTTGGCTGCACCCCTAGTTCATTTACTGAGTATATCAATGGAGCTATTGCTTAAGCTGTTGGGAATAAAAGATTCAGAAGAACCATTTGTCACGGAAGAGGAAATTAAGGTGCTGATTCGACAAGGGGCTGAGTCTGGTATGTTTGAAGAATCTGAACAGGAAATGGTGGAACGGGTTTTTCGATTGGGCGATCGCTCTGTTAAGTCGCTGATGACTCCCCGCACTAAAATTATCTGGCTAGATCTTGAATCCTCACTGACAGAAATTTTACAAAAGGTTAACAACAGTAATTATTCTCGGTTTCCAGTCGCACGTGGCAGTATAGATCAATGTGTAGGCATCGTTCGAGGTAGCAGGCTCTTGGCGACTCAATTGTTCAACCAAAATGCTGAACTGGAATCCTTGATGCAGTCCCCACTGTATGTTGCTGAAAGCACTCGCGCCTTGAATGTGCTGGAACAGTTTAAACAAACTGGAATACATATTGCATTGGTAACGGATGAATACGGTGGAATTGAGGGATTAGTTACCCTGACTGACTTGATGGAGGCAATTGTGGGGGATTTACCTTTGATTGAAACTCAAGAAGAACCTATGGCAATTCAAAGGGAAGACGGTTCTTGGTTATTAGATGGGTTACTCGCAATTGATGAATTTAGAGGTATTTTTAATGATAAATCACTTCCTGAAATGCAAATTCATGTCTATCACACTTTGGGTGGATTTGTAATGCACTCTTTAATGCACATTCCCCAGTCTGGTGAACATTTTGAGTGGGGTGGATTGTGGTTTGAAGTTATGGATATGGATGGTACAAGAGTCGATAAGGTACTGGTCACTCCAATTCAGCGCAAAATACCAGAGACTGAAAATATTAACGACGAGTAAGCTGTCAAATATTTAATTTGTCTATTGAGGTTGACGGGGAGACTTGGGGATACGGAGACTGGGAGAGGGAAAAATGGTTTGTTACCTAATGGCATAAGACACAATGTTTTATGCATATAAGCTTATGAGCAATAGCGATTTGATGAAAAAAATCATCCAGTGTTTTTGATAGGGTGGGCAATACTGTAATTGAACTTGCATTAATCTACCAAAAAATGCTTTTGCCCACCTTATTGATAATTGATAACTATTAAAGAACTATTAAATTATTTCTTAGGAGATAGCATCATCATCATATTACGACCTTCTCGTTTGGGGTACTGTTGAACTTCTGCATAATCTTCTAAATCTTTAGCCATACGGTGTAGTAAATCTTCAGCTAATCTAGAGTGTTGAATTTCCCTGCCACGAAAACTAATAGTAGCTTTAACTTTGTCTCCAGATTTGAGAAAACGTTGAGCATTTTTAACTCTGACATTATAATCATGCTCTTCAATTTTGTAGCGCATCTTCACTTCTTTAACATCAGCGTTATGCTGTTTTTTCTTCGCTTCCTTCAGTTTTTTATCCTGCTCATACTTATATTTCCCATAGTCCATAATTTTACAGACAGGAGGATCTGCGGTTTCGCTCACTAAGACCAAATCCAAGCCTTTTTCTACGGCTATAGCGAGAGCTTCTTTCGGGGTAATAATCCCTAATTGCTCACCTTCTGAGTCGATAACACGAATATTGGGGAAGCGAATTCTTTCGTTAGTTTTGGTTAGATCGCGACTAGTGTTAGTACGTTTTCTTTCTCTCACAGGCGTATTTATTGTGTCCTTTTGTATTAGATAAGATTGTGAACTAAAATTAAGATGATAAATAGTTATATTTATTTCCTATTTTACCGATCTTGTTATTAATAGAGGTTAAGTAAACTTTATCTTGTAACTTAACTTATCCTCCTATACTAGCAACAGATACACTTTTGGTAGCAATAATATAGTATGTAAATATTTTTTAACTAAAAAATTGATTACCAACCAATCTTGGAATGAGCGTGTAGGCAACCAGAGAGACTGGGTTTGGCGAGGGTGGCAAACTCGTTATAGCTTTTTGAGGGCGAAAAAAAAACCTAGCTCTAACCAGCAACCATCGATAATTTTTATTCATGGCTTTGGGGCTAGCATTGAACATTGGCGTTATAACCTTCCTGTCATCGCCCAACACTATAACGTTTATGCTCTTGATCTTTTGGGTTTTGGTGCATCGAGAAAGGCAGATGTTGAGTATAGTGCAGCCTTATGGACAGAACAACTCCATGACTTTTGGGAGACTTTTATTGGTATTCCCGTAATTTTAGTAGGTAATTCTATTGGTTCATTGGTTTGCTTAACTGCTACTGCTACTTACCCAGATATGGTCAAGGGATTAGTAATGCTCAGTTTACCTGATGTATCGGTGCGAGAGGATATTTTACCCCCTTTGGTTCGTCCTCTGGTAACTACTCTGGAAAATTTAGTAGCTTCGCCTCTATTAATTAAAAATATACTCAAAATAGTTAGAAAACCCAATATTATTCGACGTTGGGCAGGAATAGCTTATCCTAACAAAGATGCTATTACCGATGAGTTAGTGGAGATTTTATCTAGTCCTGCTTATGATGAGGGTTCAGAACAAACCTTATTTCGTTTATCTCGTAGTGTTAGAAAAGCTGATTTTGCTCTTTCGGTAAGAGATTTACTACCTCAAATTACAATCCCGATGTTATTAATCTGGGGACTACAGGATAGAATGATACCACCTATACAAGCAAAAGCGATCGCCTCTCTCAATTCTCTTATTAAGCTAGTAGAGTTAGAAAATGCAGGGCATTGTCCCCATGATGAACATCCTGAGCAGTTTAATTCTTTATTGTTAGATTGGCTAGAAACTATTAAAATTTGATTTTTTAATTGCTAGTTAAGCATCTACAGGATTTAATTGCATCATCTGCCAAGTTACAAAAGTTCCTACAGGACTCCAAAGTAAATAGGGAACTAATAACCAAAATGCAGTAGTAGAGATAGGTAAAACTAATACTGCTAAAATTGCTCCCAAAAAAAATCCAGTTCCACCAATAATTGTGCCGATTTTGAGGCTACGAGTTTTACACATTACTAGGGTATATAAAGAAATTGCTATCTCTACCAATAAATAAAAACCCATTAATAACCAAGTAGAAATATCGCCTGGATTAGCTTCCCAGACATTATAAGCCGACCAAGCACCACAAATAAAGATAAGAGTCCAAATAATTGGGATTGCTGCTTCAAAAGTTAGCCAGTCAGGACGGCGCAAACGTTTAAACCAACGAAAGTCATCACTAGAGATTAGACGGTTAAGAGTAAAAGGCACAGCCAGGGTAACAATGCCAATGGCGAGCCAGGAAGGAATCATCATACTAAAATTATGTTGGAATATACTATTTAAAAGTGGTGAGAAGTCAGAGGTAAAGTAATTGTTCCTAGTCCCTAGTTCCTAATCCCTTAAACAATTATCTAAACAATGATTGGTTTTAAACTAGACGCAATAACCACAAGCTACAAAAAAATAAACAGCACTTTTTATAATGCTGCATTTTTCTGGTGATTATCTTCTCTCTCAAGATGTATAATTTGCTTTTGAAATTTAGTTTATAGTTCTTTATGTTTTATCCAAAAAAATCTTTCTGAAGAATTTTTTCTAAAGAAATAAAATTATTGTTAGGAATTTCAAATTCAATTTGTTGGGCAGAAACGGCATCTTGATAAACTCTAGGATATATATCTTGCATATATTTTTTGAGGCTAGGACTACGATCAAGTAATCTGAAAATGCGGTTACGAAAATTAACTACTTCTACTTGCCAGTGTTTATAATTTCGTTCTCGCTCTTGTTCCCAGTATTGTAGCTTTAGGATATGTTCTACCAATCGCTCTAAATAACTCTCAAGCGATCGCTTTTCAGACTTGCCCATATCCTCGATTTCATCCATCAAGTTTTTCCAATCTATGGCATTTAAATCTTGATTCTGAACTGCGATCGTCATTTGTTCTGCCCAAAGATTAAAGTCACGTTCATGCAGTTTTTCTAGATTGTTTTGTTGATACATAACCATTGAACATTAAACATTTACATCGTTGATAAATGGTAAATGAATTGACTTTTAACCAACCCGTAGCGGTATTAATTATAATCAGTCTCCGTTTCTGTTTGGGGTTCTGACAACTCAAAATTAGAAGGATCTCGCAAAAAGCGTAATGCTTGCTCTTCTAAACGATGGATCTGATATTGTTCGACAAAATCACTGTTACGTAAACAAGCAATATATCCATCTAGATATAATCTAATTTCCTCAAAACTATAGCGTCTGCGCCATAGATTGACCATGCCATCAGTAATTTTTTGATAATGTCGGATTGTTTGGGGATCTTGAAGAATCATGACTGTTTCTTGATTATTTTACTTAATATGTTTGTATAAATTGAACTGTTATTAAGTTTCTTAGCTTTTTTTCATTTTACTCTTTATGCATTTAACAATTACATTTTTTTATAGAATCATTAGTACTGTTTCCTCGTAACCGTCGCTACAAAATCTTGTCAAAGCCTCTGCTAGCCTTATTCTTAATCCTAATTCCTTCTACATTTATAATGAGGCAAAAGTGACTTCAGCACATATATCAATAGTTGAAAGTAATCCTCACTTACGCTCACTACTAGGCTGGCATTTACAACAAGCAGGTTATGTTGTCAGCCAGTCTGCTAGTTTGCAACAAGGTCGAGATGCTTTTTTTCGATACCAGCCAGCGTTAGTAATTATTGATTCCGATTTACCTGATGGAGATGGATTAGAGTTATCTTATTGGCTATATCAACAGCAAAAATCTTTGATTCTTTTACTTTCGGCTCAAAATAATGAGCAAAACATTGTCAAAGGTTTAAAAACTGGTGCTGATGATTATCTCACTAAGCCTTTTGGAATGCAGGAATTTTTGGCACGGGTGGAAGCATTGCTTAGGAGAATGCGAATTACTAATTCTGTTCCCTTGTCTATGGAATGCAAAGATCTCAAAATTGATTTGGCACAACGACGAGTACAACTTAAGGGAAATTACATCGAATTAACTCCCCAAGAATTTAGTTTATTGTATGTTTTAGCACAAGCCGAGGGAAATCCTTTAAGCCGTTCGGAATTATTACAGCGTGCTTGGCCTGATGCGATTGATAACCCTCGTACTGTAGATACCCACGTATTATCTTTGCGCAAAAAAATAGAATTAAACCCACGACAACCAAATATTATCCAAACAGTACGAAATGTCGGCTATCGCTTTAATCCTGAATTAATGGAAAATGCCGTTGACTCCCCAAAGGCTAAAATGCCAACATCAGTTTCTTCCAGTCTCTCTAGTGTACCTAGTAGAATCTGAACCTATGGTTAATTAAATGAGCTAAAGCCATTCTTGCTCTTGGGCTGTTTGTAATTGTAGTAACTTTTGCTGTAAATTTTGCCAATTAGCATCGGTAGCAGGGAGATCTGCTTCAAGTTTGCCTGCATTGAAATATAAAATGCGATCGCTGAACCCTCTGAGTAATTCCAACTGATGATTGACCATCAGAATAGTTAGATTTTGACTGTGGTTTAATTCCTTGAGAACAGTAAGTACACGAGTAGCAATACCCACATCTAAAGCTGAAGTAGGCTCATCCAATAAGAGTATTTGAGGTTGCATAACTAAAGCACGAGCGATCGCTACTAACTGTCTTTGCCCTACAGATAGCTGTAATTCAGTTTTATTGAACCATTCTGAGGGAATATGCAGTTTGTCTGTCCAAGTGTCTATTCGTTGGTGAATTTCGGAATCTGATAGCTGTTGTAGTTTCAAAGGATAGCTTAACGCTTCAATTACCTTCATACCCAATAACTTTGGTTCTTGAGTAACTAAAACTATCAACCGACGCAATTGAACTGCTGTAAGCTGTTGTTGGGGTTTTTCGCCCAGATAAATTGTTCCCTGACTAGGAGAAACCAAACGGTTTAACAATCTCAGGAAAGAAGTTTTACCCGCACCAGAAGCACCAACGATCGCAACTTTGGTTCCTGTTTCAATATTGCAGGAAATATCCTGTAGTAAAAAATTACCACCAAGAGAAGCTCGAAGGCTTACCTGTTCCAAACGTAAAATTGAATTAGAATCGCGATCGCTCATACAAGCTATATTAACCGCCAAAAATTACCCTGTGATAGCGTTGAGTAGTACTTCAGCCAAAGTTAACCCCCCCATATCATCAATGGTAATAGTATCAACAATATCAAATTTAGCCCCAGCAGATTGTAGCTGATCGTCCAAAGCCTTTAGAAATTGAGTAGCTTTACGATCATTACCCACTTGAATTAGAGAAATACCTAATTCTTCATCGCGCTCAATCTGACGAGAAGCTTCAATAATTACGCGCATTACAGCTTTATAATCATCAGGTTCACCATCGGTAATAACTAAGATAGTTTCGCCGTTAGCTTTAGCTTGTCCTGCTGCTTTGCGAGCAAAATAATTATTGACTGCATCGTATAAAACACTGGCTAAATCAGTGCGTCCCATCGGTTCATTTTCCGCGTAAATTTTACTTACCTTGTCGGCAGTAACATTGTCATAACGACGAAAACGCATAGAAAACAAATATACGGTAATGCCATCAGAGTCAGTTTTCTCACACTCTTGAGCCAAAGCTAGGGTAGATTCTTGCGCAGATTCCCAACGGGTTTTACCGCCAGGGCGATCATTAATCGACATACTACCGCTTTTATCAATAATTAATGTATAGTCGCGATCTCCGACAATAGAGGTTTCCGCCATAATATGTAACAATCTCGTTTACTGCTGGTTGTCTTCATTCAGCCTATTACAAGGTTGAGCTTAACTGTTAAAAATCAAAAATTTTCACAGATTTGTTTAATAACCCAAGTTGCTAGTTATTGAAAATAAAGACAGATACCATTATAAAAACTTATTAAGTATTTGTACTGGTTAACTTGCTGCTAAATGTAAACAGATATTGCAACTTGAAGGAAAATATTGGAATATTCTTTGGATCTGTGACTGATAATTGAAACCTTGGCGATAATGAAAATTAATTAGACATTTCAAAACAACATTTAGGAGATCTTCAATGAATAATGAGCTACACAAATATAAAATGATTTGTACTTTAAAATTTGGTGATATTTATGGTCAGATCATCATTTGGTTGATTGTAATTTTTGTTAGCCTAGCTACCACTTTAGCTTTGTGGAGTAGTACCAGACAGATTTATGCTTTAGCAACGGTGGGAATTGTCTTGGTATTGTCTTTGCCCTTTTTGTTATTTGCTTTTGTCACAACTCTGCTTAATAGAATTGAGTTTGTACCTATGGAAGAGGAGTTATATAGCCGTACTGTCAAAACTTCAGGCCCTCAGACCTCAAAACCTCAACAATCAGCAACCTCAGCTCGCTAAAGAATAAATTATTAATGATGAGGGCGGAGGAAATTGGTGAATGGTGATTGGGGACAAGAGACTGGGGACTAGGAAATCAGTAAAAAGTAATGTTTCAGCCTTAAATCCCAATCACTAATCACTAATCCCTAATCACTGATAACTGTTCACTGTTTATGCTCCCATCCCCGAATACTGTTTTAACCCTTTGCGCCAGAGCCAGCGATTGATAATAATAAAAATACTTGTCCAAACCAGCATAATTAAAATACCTTTGCCAAAATCCGCAGGTAAACCCATCAGTAAAATAGCAGGAAAGTGCATCATGTAAGGGAAGGGAGTCCACTCAACAATTTGTCTCACCGTTTCAGGAAAGACTTCTAGGGGGGCGATTGTGCCTGAAAGGAAAAGATAAAATAAAAACCAAAATTGTTCGATCGCACTAGCTCTTTCTGTCCAAAAAGCAAACATCGAGAAGGTATATTGAGTAGCAAAACGGAGAATAAAAGCCAGAGCGATCGCGATTATACTTAATAAGAGATTTTTTAGCTCTGGAATCCAAGCTGCATCGGGATAAAGCCAGAAAAATAAAGCACAAAACACAACAATTAAAGGTACACGAGTCATTTTTTCGGCTAAATGTCTGGCGACATGATGCCAAACGGGGTCGAGAGGCTGCAATAGACGAAAAGATAATTTTCCTTCCAGAATTTCTCGCTCAAATTCCCAAATAACCCAGATGGTAGTGAATTGGCGAACAATAAAAACGCTAAAGAAATAACGGGCAAAATCGGTTGAACTAAAACCAAAATCACCGCTTTGAGCAGCCTGAATCCAAACTCCCATCAAAATAATCGGCAGAGAGTTAGATAATGCCCAGAGAAATATTTCGGCTCGATACTCCAGCATATAAGCATAGTAAGTCATCAGAATGATTCTGACTTTTTTAATTAAAGGTTTCACTATAGTCGTACCAAAGATGTTAGTTAGGACAGCGAGGGTAATTAGCTCGAAAGTAGCAACTAGCAGATAGCAAGTAGCAATTTATTAGTAGGTATTTATAGCTGAAATCGTTTACGACTAAAGCAAATGTTTAAAATCTGGCTCGTCTTTTAAGGCTGTTACAACCTGTTTAATATCTTGAGTATGGTCTTTATCAACTACTAGAGTGACATTACCATCTCGAACAATTACGACATCTTTTAAACCAATTGTGACAATCACTTCCTCATGATCACTAGTATAAATAATCGCATTCTGAGTATTTTTGCTGATATGAGTACCTAACTCAACATTAATCTGATCGCCCTTGAGGAGACGTTCAACCCCATTCCAATCACCTAAATCATCCCAGCCGAAGTTAGCAGGTAATACACAGGCTAGTTTAGTTTTTTCCATCAAAGCATAATCAATGCTCTCTTTTTGTAAATGTGCATAAGCATCTTGACCTTTTTCTGTCAACAAATGCAACATTTCAGGGGCATATTTTTGTAATTCATCTAAAACTACTCCCGCCCGAAAAATAAACATTCCGCTATTCCAGCTAAAATTATCTGAATCAATAAAGGATTGAGCAGTTGTTTGATCGGGTTTTTCGGTAAAGCGAGTTACCTGATAGACAGGTAGACCATTAAAGCTCTTTTTTTCTAATCCCTGTTCAATATAGCCATAACCTGTAGCTGGTTGATTGGGCTTGATACCTAAAGTAACGATCGAAGGCTCAGAGGCAGCCTCTTGTGCTGCTGCGTCAAGAGTTTTTTCGTATGCTAAAGTGTCACCAATCCAATGATCGGCAGGAAAAAAACCGACAATAGCATCTCGACCATATTTTTTGGCTACTTCTAAAGTTGCCCAGGTGACAGCAGGAGCAGTATCTCTACCTTGAGGTTCAACTAAAATATTGGAGTCGGGTAAATTGGGTAATTGCTCTCTAACTCCATCAGCGATAATTGCCGAGGTGATGACCCAAAGATTATCCCAACCACCTGCTAAATTCAAGAGACGTTCGGCGGTAGATTGTAGTAAGCTTCTACCACTACCATCGAGACACAAAAATTGTTTGGGTCTTTTGAGGCGACTGACAGGCCAAAAACGTTCTCCTTTTCCGCCAGCCAAAATAATTGGGATTAACTTAGTTTCCATTAATTTTTCCTTGATGGTGCAGGTGATTAGATATGCTGTTCAAAATTGAGGACTAGATAATATTGACGATAAGCAAATGCAATTACTTTTGACTAGGGTGATATTATGTAACAGATTTTTATCTACTTTTTTTGATGTCAGTTTGAGTGTAATAAAAAATTGAATACACCCTAAATTAACATTAGTTTAGAAAATACTAGTTAAGTAAATACATCTAAATTCGTATGATTGATGAGCGATCGCCAGATCGAAACAAACCTTTAGCAAATTTTGCTGATAGTCCAACCCAATCAGAACAAGAAACTGAACTAATAGAATCATCTCAGATTAACGATCAAGCCAACGATAATCATCAGATTAACCTATTACATCAGCCTGTATGGTTTTGGCAACAACATTCTCGCTGGTCTTTTTTTGTTCGTGGTCTATTTTGGGGTGGAATTATTGCCTCTACAGCTATTGTTTCGGCTGGGGGGGGAGTGGCTTTGACTAAAATTACAGCAGTGGAACAAACTATTGTTCAGACTATTAAGCCTAGATCCTCTGGGGGACAATCGGAAAGTGAAATATTAGAAAGTCATGCAACTCTGACTCGCCCAGTCAACATACTATTAGTTGAAGTAAAGCCCGATTCTGATGATTTGCTGAAGTTTGATCATGAATTTGTTGGTAAGAGTCAAACAATTTTGCTATTAAAATTTGATCCGCAACAAGGTCTGGCGGAGGTAATCAATATTCCTACCGATACTCGCGTTAAAATTCCTAGACTCGGTTGGGGAACAATTGCTGATGCTCATGCTTATGGTGGTACTGCTTTGGTATCTCAAATGGTCAATCAATTGCTAAATGGTGTAGTAATTGACCGTTATGTCCGTGCCACTTCGCCAACCTGGCAACAATTATCCCACAGTGGCAAACTGACTTTAGCCGATTGTGACGATCGCATTCAAGATTGTAAAGATAAAGCAGAGCAAATTGTTAGACAAGAAAATACTTTTGAGGCTATTCGTCAACATCTTAGTGTTCCTGCTTATCTGAATGATTTTAGAACCACAGTAACTAAAATTGAACCAAAACTAGACAGCAATATGTCAATATCAGAAATAATGTCTGTAGTTAATTTTGTTCAAGAATTAGAGTCTGATCAAATTAGCGTCAATTTGTTACCAGGATATATCCCAGGTAAAACAATTGCTAAAAATAATTGGCGTGAACGTTCATCTAAGATTAACAAAGGAATGCAAACTTTTCACAAGCCCCAGCATCTACAACTTTATAACTAAACAAATCAAATTTATCTAAAATAAACAGATAATACTCCTTTATATTTATGCTTTTGTCTCATTTAAAACAGCGGTTATTTAGCTTGTTCTTAATTATCGCGATCGCTATACTTTGGGTTTTATTTAGCGCAACTCCTGCTTTAGCTCAAGATAGTGCCGTCAACTATACTTATAGCGAAATCAGAGGACAAGATTTTTCTCATAAAGATTTAGCTGGCGCGGTTTTTGCAGCAGCCGATGCTAGAGGTGCTAATTTTGAAGGCTCAAATGTCAGTAATTCGATTTTGACTAAAGGAATTTTTATTAATACCAATCTCAAAGAAGCAAACTTTACTAGCTCTTTAATGGATAGGGTATCTTTTGAAAATTCTGATTTAACTAACGCAATTTTTAAAGATGCGGTAGCTACTAGTACTAATTTTGAGGGCGCAAATATTACTGGTGCTGACTTTTCTGACGCTATTTTAGATCGCTATCAAGTTTATCTGATGTGTCAAAGAGCAGAGGGAACAAATTCTAGCACGGGAGTAGAGACTAGATTTAGTTTAGGCTGTCGGGATTAATCGACAATTCATTCCTACTTCCTATTTCCTACTCAGGGATTAAGCTGTGGAGCTTGGTGGATGGTATTGTGATTGATAAGATGTGCTGTTTTGATTGGAGATACCATTTCCACGGCAGCTTTTTGGGGTTTCTTTTTGCCAATCGGGGGAATTTCTAAGAGATCTCGCGCTCCTGTGAGTCCCTGTCCAATAAATAAAAGTAATGCTAAACAATTAAGAATTATGTGGACATTGCGCCAGGTATTAGTGCGATCGCGATAAATGTCATCTATAATTGCTAGGGAGAAAATCATCAGGAATGATACCGCGATCCCGTAGTAGTAATGTGACCAATACCATTCTTTGGATAGTCGCCACACTCCTTCTTGCCCACCGAGAATAACTAAACCCATCCCTGTCAGGGTTGCAAAAATCCCACGCCATAATTTTGGTTTAGCTCTTAATAAAAGAATGAGAGAAGCAAGGGTAGCTATAAATATTAAGATAATTAAAAGTGCTTGGGGATTATCTTTTGTCCAAAGTTTTTGTTTAATGAAGCTTTTAAAGACAATTGAATAGGCGAGAGCAATTAAAGATGAGATAACTACACTAGCAGCCAGCCAACGCCCAATCTTAACGTGATCTCGTCCTACCACCGCAGGAATGCTACTTTTACCTGCTTTACTTTGTAAACGACGCTGACGAGTCTGCCAAGCAAAATTGCTAACTATGCCTATCATTGGGAAGACAAATGCTACCACCAAGAAAGGATGAATAAGAGAGAATAAATCTTCACCGCCTAAATTGCTAAAAGCGAGATACTTCTGATGTGTTAATAAAGCTGTCCATGTAAAGTTGTTCATGGTATCTAAAGAAAGTTTTGATTAGTTTGTTGATTCTGCAATTACTTGCTCGCAAGTTAAAAAATAATTATGAAAACAAGCTTAATTATTCATGATTTTAAAATGTACCACCAACTTCGTTATTAAATTGTTGACACTTCTTTGGATAATATTTTAGTTGTTAACTTTATCTAACAAATTTTAGTTGGTATGGGAAAAAGCTGGATACTGTATTTGGGTCTTGGTTTGATTAGTCTTAGTTATTCAAATCCTGTGATGGGGGAGGTTTTAAGCAACAAAAAATTGACTGTATCGATTGGTAATGAACAGTCTTGGACTGGTAGAAACGGTACAGGTAATCTTAGTTACTATGGATGTGGTCATCAACCTGGGAAATGTATTTATTTGACTGGCGGGACAATTACTTGTCGTGATGGTATTTGCACCAAAACTTGGAAACATCAGAATTATACTTATGTTTTATCTTCGCCTTTGATTGATGCTAATAATAAAGGTCAAACTTCTTCAACTTTGACTATCTACTCGAAATCACAAGTGATTTTAAAAACCGAATTATCTCCTTTACCTTTTGATAATGTTAACTATCAAAAATAGTCGTTGGTGATTTAAAGTATAGGGTACAAAGTATTTCTATTCGGAGCTTCTTAGCTCTTAGCTTTTGACTTTTGACTTTTGACTTTTAATTTTTATGATTCCTAATATTTCAACCATAGATTTATTTCAGTTGGCTTCTGGTGATATTTTTACTTTACAAGTATATAAATTTGTTGGTAAACAACCAGGAAAAAAAGCGTATATTCAGGCAAATTTACATGGTGCAGAAATTGTTGGTAATGCAGTTATTCACCAGCTAATTGAATGGTTAACAACTTTAGATGAATCACAGATATTAGGAGAAATCTGGCTAGTACCTGTTTGTAATCCTTTGGGAGTTAACCAGCGATCGCATTTTTTTTCTACAGGTAGATTTAATAGTTATGATGGTAAGAATTGGAATCGTATTTTTTGGGATTATGAGAAAGAAGCAGAAGATTTAACCGAATTTGCGAAGTCTCAACTGCAATTAGATCCTCAGACAATTAGAGATAATTATCTGGCTAAAATTAAACAGGCTTGGACACAAGAATTAGACTATCTTCAGAAACCTAGTAGTGCGCCGATTAGTCAACAATATCGTTATCAATTACAATCTTTGTGTTTAGATGCCAATTATGTGATTGATATTCATAGTTCTAGTAATCAAGCGATCGAATTTACTTTTGTTTTTAAAGAAAGAATTGCTAGTGCTAAATATTTATTATTAGATTATGGGATTTTAATGGATGAATATGACGGTGATGCTTTTGATGAAGCATTTTTAAAACCTTGGTTAGCCCTAGAAAGAGAGTTGGCTAAATTGGGTAAAACCATACAATTTGATGTAGAATCTTGGACACTAGAATTGGGTGCAGGAATGGTAATGAATCCCACCTCAGTCGCCCAAGGATTCACAGGAATTAAAAATTATTTGGTTTATAAACAGATTTTATCTTTACCTCAGCAAATTACTGAAACTGAAATAACTTTAGTATCAAAAAGCAAAATTAAAAGTTATTACGCTCCCACAGGTGGTATGATTCAAGCGAGATTACCTTTGAAAACTAGAGTTAATTTGGGAGATTTAATTTATCAGATTTTAAGTTTTAATAAACAAGAAAAAATACCAAAAGTCATTAATATTTGTGCTGAAACTCCAGGAATAGTTTTTGATATTTCTACTAACCAATGTGTCAATCAGGGTGAATATGTGATGGATATTTTAGAAGGCTAATAACAGTTAGGACAGTTAGGACAGTTAGGACAGTTAAAGCAGTTAGGACAGTTAAAGCAGTTAGGATAGTGAAATAACTGCTCTAATTCATGTTTTATAGGTAATAGATAAAAGTAATCAGTAATTAGTAATTATTAGTAATTATGCATGAGCAAGAATTAAATATAGAAGAAAATCAAGTTCCTACTATTCCCATTGCTCCTGAAGGGTTTAAGTCTGGTTTTGTGGCTATTGTTGGTAGACCAAATGTGGGAAAGTCTACTTTAATGAATCATTTGATTGGTCAAAAAGTTGCTATTACTTCTCCTGTAGCTCAAACTACTCGTAATCGGTTACAAGGAATTTTAACGACTCCAGAAGCCCAAATTATATTTGTTGATACTCCTGGTATTCATAAGCCTCATCATGAACTAGGAAAAGTTTTAGTTCAAAATGCCAAAACGGCAATTAAATCTGTAGATTTAGTACTATTTGTAGTTGATAGTTCGACAGAAGCAGGAACAGGCGATCGCTTTGTTGTTGATATTTTAAAACGGGTTAATACTCCAGTAATTTTAGGCTTAAATAAAGTTGATTTACAACCTAATAATTATCAGTTTATTGATGATACTTACTCTGAATTAATTGCTGATACAAATTGGTCTACAGTTAAGTTTTCTGCTACTACTGGTACAGGCACAAAACAGCTACAAAAATCTTTAATTAATTCTCTAGAAACAGGGCCTTATTATTATCCTCCCGACTTGGTAACCGATCAGCCAGAACGTTTTATTATGGCAGAATTAATTCGGGAACAAATATTATTACACACTCGCCAAGAAATTCCGCATTCAGTAGCAATTACTATCGAAAAAATTGAAGAAACTCCCAAGATAACTAAAATTAATGCAGCAATTAATATTGAACGTAGTTCCCAGAAAGGAATTATTATCGGCAAAAAAGGTACTATGCTTAAAACTATTGGTACAGCATCCCGTCAACAAATTCAAAAGTTAATTGCTGGTGATGTTTATTTGGAATTATTTGTTAAAGTTGAGCCTAAATGGCGACAGTCTCGTTTACGGCTGGCAGAATTTGGTTATCAAGTTGAAGAGTGATTTAAAAGAGGGTAAATTCTACAATCTACAATCTGCAATCTGCAATTACTTGACATTTAAGCAAACACTTAACTATTATATTTTTAGTTAAGCAAATACTTAACTATTGTGTATATATGAGTAGAACTGCTGGTAATGCTGATGTTTTTGCTGCGATCGCCGATCCCACCAGACGGGCAATTCTCGACTTACTAAGTCAAGGAGAACAACCTGTTAAGCAAATCGCCCAACCGTTTTCGATGTCTTTGCCTGCCATTTCGCAACATTTAAGCGTGTTGTGTGAAGTGGAACTTGTTACCCAAAGAAAAGAAGGACGACAGCGATTTTATCGTTTAAATCCAGAACCTTTAAAGCAGGTATCTAATTGGGTAAATCATTACGAACAATTCTGGCAAGACAAGTTAGATGTTCTTGGTAACTATTTGGAGGATAATCCATGAAGCAAGTAAAGCTAAATATTTTTTATCCTCATCCACCAGAAAAAGTCTGGCAAGCTTTAACCGACTGCCGTATTCTCAATGTTTGGATGATGAATAATGATTTTGAACCGTGTTTAGGACATAAATTTAAGTTTGAAAGCAATTCTTTACCAGGCATCAAAACTATTATTCACTGTGAAGTAGTGGAGTTAGAAAAGCCTACACGCCTTGCTTATACTTGGCAAGATGAGATGATAAGTGAACCGTCATTAGTAACCTGGATATTAAACCCAGTTGAAGGCGGAACACAATTGCAATTGCAGCATCAGCAAACTGGATATGCAACAACCTTTGTTTCTGGTAGAAGTAGAGATTTTAGACAAATTGATACTCATGCAAGCTTATATCGATATGAGCAGCCAGTTACTAGCCTTAATCAGCAGATATCAGAAACGAGTTTTCTGCAATTAAGTACAAGAGATGAACTAAAGGACTTGCTTAATTACAGAGGTTCTAAAGAAGAATGGAATTATCGTCTTCAGCAAAAACTACCGCAAGCATTAGGGAGAAGCTGATGAACATTGGTCTGTTTCTGATGCAGGAAGTCTAATTCAGCAACTTCAAACCTAATAAAAAATGTAGTTATGAACGAGACTAGTCAATATCTTTTGACATTAGCTCAAAAAAGCATACAAGCTTACATAGCCCATCCTCAAGCAAAAGCAGCAATGATTACAGGATCTACTGCACAGGGACAAGCAGATGCTTATTCTGATGTAGAGATGTTTATTTATTATGATCAACTGCCCTCCAAAGAAGAGTTACAGCTTGCTCGTCAGCAAAATCAAGGTTCTGAACCTATTTTAACTTTTGACGATCGCAACGAAGGACACTTTGGCGAGTTTTATTTTATCGATGGAGTAGAATTTCAGATTGGTAATCTGACTATTGCCTTTTGGGAACAAGAAATGGCAGTGGTGCTACAAGAACTTGACGTTACTTCTCCGCTACAAAAAGCTCTTTCGGGAATGCTTGAGTGTATTCCTGTGTATGGAGAGGAATTGATTAAACACTGGCAGAGACAAATTTCTGACTACCCAGACGCGCTAGCACGAGCGATGGTAGAACATTATCTCAGCTTTTTTCCAATTTGGGCTGTACAAGAACGTCTTGCTGTTCGAGATACTACTCTTTTCCAACATCAAATACGTTTAGAAGCAGGGCAGAATCTGCTTGGGGTTTTGGCTGGACTAAATCGTTTATATTACTCGACTTTTCAGTTTAAACGCATGAAACAGTTTATCGCCCAGATGACTATTGCGCCTGAAAACTTGTATATGCGTCTGGAAAGTATTTATCATCAAGAGCCACTTGCTGCTGCTAACCAACTCAAAGAATTAATAGCTGAAACAGTAGATTTAGTTGAATTACATTTGCCAGAAATAGATACAGCAAAAATAAAGAGATCGCTCAATCGTCAACAGTACGTCTGGAAACCAATTACCGAGGAGAATAAATAAATATGATCTTTGCTTTCGACAAAATATCTAAAAAATGGCGACTTTTGCTGTTAGCCATCTGTACTATGCTGTTTCTAATCTTTGGTGCAGCTTTTAAATTAAGTAATAGTTCCCAAGTTATTGCTCAAACTCAAGCAACTAATACCCAAACTAACGCTGCTGTTTATCGCTTCAAAATCGGCAAGTTCAACGGCATGACTGTAAGTGATGGTCATTTAAAGATTGCTCCCAGTTTCTTTCTTCCTAACGCCGATCCTGCTGAAGTAGAAAACTCTCTTGACAATAGTTTTTTACCTACCAATAGCGACTATTTATTTTATGTTAATGTTCTCTATGTCGATACAGGAGAGCATAAAGTTCTGATTGATAGTGGTGCAGGAACGGCTTTTGGCAATACTGCTGGCTATCTGTCCCAAAATCTTCAAGCTGCTGGGATTGACCCAAAAAGCATCGATACAGTCTTAATTACTCATGCTCACGGCGATCATATTGGGGGCTTGATTTCAGCAGATGGTAGTTTAACCTATCCTAATGCGGAGTATTACATTTCTCAAGCAGAATGGGATTTTTGGACAGATCCTCAAGCTAGCTTGCCTAATTCTTTGGTAGACGACAAAACTAAGCAATCTCTGATTCAAGGAGCGCAACAGACGTTGAAGGTAATTGAAAACAAGACAAAATTCTTTGAATTTGGAGCGGAAATAATTCCTGGAATTCTTGCCACAGAGACTTCAGGTCATACTCCAGGACACACATCATATTTGATTACTTCGGAACAAAAGAAGTTAATCGCCACTGGCGATATTTTCTACAGCGATCCTCTGAATTTAGAACATCCCGACTGGGAGGTAGCATTTGACACTGATGCTGCCAAAGGTCTAGCTACTAGAAACAAGTTTCTCAACGAAGTTAGTGAGTCGAGAGTGGAACTGTTGGTTCCTCATATGCCTTTTCCAGGTTTAGGTCATGTTAGCGCGGAAGCAGATCGCTATGCTTGGACGCCTTCCTGGTGGAAATTTGCTCCTGCTTGATAAATAACAGGTAATTAGAAGTCTGGCGATGCCTATGCCTACGGCAGCTACGCAACGGCTAGCTGAGTCCTTCGGACTTGCTCCGCAACCGCGATCGCTTGAACGTCAACAGCACATCTGGAAACCAATCACCGAGGAGAATGAATAAAAATGTCTGAGCAAAAATTTACTGATACCAATACTCAATCTTGGCATGACTTAGAGCAACTTCCAGGTACGCAAATTCTGCCTTTAGCCGAACCAGTACCCCAAGGTTCAATTCATCGGTTGCGAATCAAACAAGGTACTGTTATTCCTGTTCACTATCATCCTTGTGATGAGTATGTTTATGTTCTGCAAGGAGTTATTGAGACAGATGGAAAGGAATGTCAAGCGGGAACTTTCTGGTTTGCTCCTGCTAACTATAAAAACGGTTCTCACAAAGCAATTACTGATGTAGAGCTTTTAACTATTCGATTAGGTGCAATGGGAGAGTTTGAAACTTGAAGCTGATAACTAACAAGGTGGGCAATTTTGATTGTTAATTTATGTTGTTGAGTTCAACTGGGATTTGCCCACCCTACTTTAAATGTATTGGAGATGGTAAAAATGAATGCAGATCCTAACTTTCCAAGTTTTATTTCACTATCAAACACCAGAGAGACAGCTTTCGATCTTTATTCCTATTTATTAACAAAAAGAATTATCTTTTTACGAGGAGAATTAACAGAAGAAACAGCTAACGAGATTATTGCGAAATTGCTATTTCTAGATGCTGAAGATTCAGAGCGAGACATCTTTTTATATATCAACAGTTCTGGCGGTTTAGTAACAGGAGCGATCGCTATACACGATACCATCCAACAAATTCACTCTGATGTTTGTACTGTCTGTATTGGCACTGCTGCATCTATGGGAGCAATCTTACTTTCATCGGGAACTAAGGGTAAAAGGTATGCACTACCTAATGCCCGAATTAAAATACAGCAATTATCTGGGAATATTGATGGAAAAGCTAGTGATATTGAAATAGCAGCTAAAGAAATTGCCTACCAAAAAGAAACAATTAACAGAATACTGGCTACTAACACTGATCGTTCACCAAAGTTAATCAAACATGATACCCAAAGAGATTTCTTTCTCAGTGCCACAGAAGCAAAAGCCTATGGCTTAATCGACGAGATTGTTAGCAAGCCACCTGCTTGACTCATTTCATTGAACATTTATCATTTACCATTTATCAAAAATATTCAATCAATAGCTTATCAAAGCTTTAGTTCCATATAAACATGAGGCACTCCTGTTGTAGCAGAAGGATGTTCCGTACCCAGAATTTTTTTAAAGCCTAATTGTTGATAAAAATTGACAGCAGAAATTCTCGCATCTAAAACAATTTGATTGGCATTGTTTTGCTTTGCGATCGCAATTAATTCAGCTAAAACTTTTTTTCCTAATCCTTGTCTTTGATAATTAGGATGCACCACCATTTGACCAATTTTATATGTTTGATCATTTTGTTGAGTTAATTGTCCATAAGCTAATAATAAATTTTGCTCAACTATCCCTAGATGAATACTTTCAGGTTCTGGACTATTGAAAACACTATCAAAAGATAAACCATGAGATTGATAAAAAAGTTGATACCTAAGTTGACAGGCTTGTTTATATAGTTCGCTATTTAATTCGATTTGTTTAATTAACATAAATGACTGTTTGAATCTAGAAGGAGATTATTATTTATGAAAATTCTAGTTATTGGTGGTACTAATTTTATTGGTCTTAATGTTGTCCTTCAATTAATAGAAATGGGACATGAAGTGACAGTGTTTAATCGTGGTGAGACTCAAACAGATTTAGCGAGAGAAGTAGAGAAAATAGAAGGCGATAAGCCTTCGGCATGCTCCTCCTTCGTCGGAGATCGCCATAATCTATCACAATACAAACAAGAGTTTCAAAAGCTTGCACCCCAGATAGTATTAGACATGATTCCTTACACCGCTAAAGATGCTCAAGGTGTAATAGATACTTTTCAAGACATTGCTCAAAGAGTAGTAGCCATAAGCAGTCAAGATGTCTATCGCGCTCGTGATATTCTTTGGCAGAGAGAGACAGGTATGATCGATCCAATACCTTTAACTGAAAATTCGCCTTTACGCTCTCAGCTTTATCCTTATAGAGGTCTATCTGATGATCCTTTTGCTCATGATTACGATAAAATCCCTGTTGAGAAAGTTTTGATGAGTACTAGTAATTTACCAGCCACAATTCTCAGACTACCAATGGTTTATGGTGTTGGAGATTATATACATCGTCTATATCCCTACATCAAAAGGATGGATGATCAACGTCCTGCGATTATACTAGAAGAGAAATTGTCTCGTTGGCAAGGTTGTTATGGTTATGTGGAGAATGTAGCTAGAGCGATCGCCCTAGCAGTTAATGATCAAAAAGCCACGGGACGTATTTATAATGTGTCAGAGTCAGTAATTACGGTAGTAGATTTAGTAAGAGCGATCGCCCATATTGTCGGCTGGCAAGGTAAAATAGTCATTCTTCCCCAAAGTCAGATGCCAGATACTTGGAAATTGGATGCTAATTTTGATCAGCATTGGGTTACAGATTCAACTCGCATTCGTACTGAGTTAGGCTATACAGAAATTGTTGATTTTCATGAGGCTTTAAGACGAACTATTGCTTGGTCAAGAGAACATCCACCTGAAACAGTTGCAGAAATAGGTCAGACAAAGTTATTGGATTATCAAGATGAAGATGCAATTCTAGCTAACTTATAATTTTGAGTTATAGCGTTTCTCATAGCTATATTAGTAATTAGTAATCAGTAACTAGTAATCACTATGTCAGATATTCAAGTTACAGTTAAATTATTCGCGATTTATCAAGAAGTTTTTCATACATCTGAATTAAAATTGGCATTTCCTATGACAACAACAGTAGGTAAGGTTTTAGAATTTTTAATTGAGCAAAAACCCCAGTTAGCTAAATGGCGGACAGTTACTCGTTTTGGTGTTAATTTAAAGTTTGTAGAAGCAAATACTATTCTCCAAGATGGGGACGAAATTGTCTTAATTCCTCCTGTTAGTGGTGGTTAAGCTGTCAGGTATTTAATTTGTCTATTGAGATTGACGGGGTGACTAAGAGACTGGGAGACTGGGAGAGATTTAGATAGTTTATTGTCGCATGGAATAATACAAAATTTAAGTGCATCAGTAGGTTAGATGAGCCTAAACTATAGTCAATTAATTAAAAGATTAGAGCGAAGTAAAAATTATCTTACTCAAAAACTTGCCACTGAACCTAGTTATAGTTATTTAATCAAAACGTTAAATTCAACAATTGAAACTTTACAAACACCAATTAAACCAATTGTTAAATTTGTTAGTCCTTCAGTGAATTTGGCTAATAAGTTAAAAGAACAAAGTGAAGCTAATAAAAATTTGCGATCGCTTTATAATTTTCAAGCTATATCACCTATTCAACAACTAGATAAAATTATTCAAAACTGTGATGTAATTTGTCTAATTTATAATTCTAGGCATAATATACAGGGACATCATCAGAAATTAATTGAGCTTGCCCAACAAGACAACATTAGTTTAATTCTTTTAGTTATTCAACCCAAGATCGATTATCCTTATGCTCATTTATCTGATTGGCTGGCTGCTCAAAATTATTCACAAGTTAATCAATTATTACTAGCATGGGATAATTTTGGTAATTTAGAAGATTTTCAGAATCGAGATATTTATCAGCAGTTATTAATCCAGTTGCTTAAAACAGTTAAAGTTAAATCTGAAGCACGTATAATAGAAAAAATAGTTCCGCAAATTAAGCTTTTTTTTGACACAGAAATTACTGACAACAAGCAGACTAATAATACTTATTCTCAGATAGAAATTTCAGCTCAAGAGGATCAAAAAACTCAGCAGTTAATTAATAAAACTAAACAAGAAATACAGCAATATGTAAGAACTACTAAACAAGTTGTTCAACAACTAAAAAGTGATTATCTTAACCCTTTTATACCAGATAGTTGGATGTTTATCATCCAAGAAATAATTCAATTATCTCAGGTTAAACTTACTTCTGAAAATAAAAACTGTTATGTCGAGCTTACTATTCAAACAGACAATAATGTTGAATATCTATATAGCTATATTATAAAATTATATCAAGAGAAAGTTATCGATACATTGGAAGATCAATGGTCAAAAATTAACTATGTTTATGAAGAGGGCGGATTACAAGCTTTAATTGCCAAAATAAACGCTGAACTAGAAACTTTGAGTCTATTGTATCCATCCAAAACCGAAACTCCAAAACTTACTTTGATTACAGAAGCCCAACCTAGTTTAGATTTAATCCAAATTATTGATATTCATTGCCTAAAAAACCAGACTCGTATGCCCTTTGATTATAATTATACCCAAAGTAGCTGGTTTCGCTTATTGATTTCAGGTTTAATTGGTCTGGGAATTTATTTAGTTACAAAACTATATTTAGGTACAGGCAAATATATCGGGTTTTTTATTTTAATTTTCCAGATTATTAACTTATTAACTGGTCAAAATATTAGGAAGCTCAAAATAAAGCAACACCAAAAAGAACTAAAACGAACTGTCGATAACAAGTACCAAAACTTAATACGTATTATCGTTGATAAATTAATTCAAACTCTAATAGATGCCTTAGAATCACAAAGCGAATTATACCAAAAACAAATAGAAGCAATTATAACTGGATCTCCAACTAAATCTAAGACTAACCCAACAATAATCAATCAACAGCAATCCCGAATTAATAATCTGCAACAAGATCAAGAAAAAATACTAGCGTTGTTTGAGCAATAATCAACAAAACCTGCATAGTAGTCAAATCATATCGATTATTCTGACTCCTGACTTCTGACTTCTGACTCCTGACTCCTAAGCCTCGCCAAAAAACTTTAAAGAGCAAAAAGTCAGATTATCTTCGCATCTAGAGGTAAAAGCTCATAACCATGAATACGCCAACTATAATCCTGTTGATGTTGGACAATAAAAACTCCTTGAGTCAAACTACCATCTCGATCCATAATCATCGATACCAAGGCAGGAAAATCATTAATCAAAGTAAACCCACGAAACATAATAGAACGAGGTTCAACAATAGCATGATATTTAGTTTTCACCATTGTCATAAACTCTGCCTGGTTAAACTTGCTTTGTATTGTTGGACTAGTTAAAGAAAAAGCTGTTTCCTCATCGTCTAGTTGAAACGCCTGTAATTGCCTTTCGATTAGCTGACGAATTATTCCCTTATCATTTTCAGAGATATACATTGGAGACTACACAATTAACCTATTACCTACTACCTACTACCTACTACCTATTATCTATCCTTTCACCGCACCTGCTGTTAAACCTTGGACAATTTGACGCTGAAAAACCAAAACAAGAATTATTAATGGTAGAGTACCCAAAACTGTAGCAGCAGCGATCGGCCCATAGGGAATATCAAATAAGCTTGCTCCCCCTATCTGTGCAGTAGCCACAGGAATAGTTTTCTTAGCCTCTTGTGTAATAAATGTTAGGGCAAAAATATACTCATTCCAAGCAAAAATAAAAGTTAAAATACCAGTTGTTGCTAAAGCTGGTAAAGTCATAGGCAAGACAATCTTAGTCAACATTCCTAAAGTTTTATAGCCATCCATTTTGGCTGCATCTTCTAAATCTTTGGGTAGCTTCTGAAAAAAACTTCTCATAACTAATATAGTTAAAGGTAAGTTAATCGCTGTATAAGGAATAATTAAAGCTAAATAATTATTGCCCAACCCAACAAGTTTAACTATTTCCAATAGTCCCAAAAATAATAATACATAAGGAAATAAAGTAACAATCAAAATCCCAGTCAAAATCAATTTTTCCCCTTTCAAATTCATTCTGGTGAGAGCGTAAGCTGCTGGAGAACCAAAAACTAAGCATAAGATTGTAGAAATACTGGCTACTAAAGCACTATTAAAAATGTAAGTCAAAAAAGGACGACGATTAAATAATTGTGTGTAATGTTCAAAAGTTATTTGGCTGGGAAAATAAACATTAGGAATTGCCGAAATATCTTGATTTAACTTGACAGAAGTTAGGATCTGCCAAAGCATAGGTGCTGCAAAAAAAACCACAATCAAAAAAATACCTATCCATAACAAGATTTTGGAGAATGATAAACCTAGTGCTGGCTGTTTGGTTTTGACTGCTGACATGGCTGAATACCTAGCCTATATATGTTCTGAAACTATGTTACAGTCTTTGGGGACTGAATTTGTCCTTGACAAAAAAATTCATGCTAATACTTCATTGTTCAGAAAAGCTTTTAAAGTTCCTACAAGTCACTTAAGTAAGAAAATTTCCCTATTTCTTCCCGATTACCGTCTATGCTGAAAGACAATTTTCATAGTTAGTACAAATAGACTTACTTGTTGGTTAATATGGGAAGAAAGTTTAGTGATCGTTTCCAACTTAAATATTTACAAATAATTCCGACGATTACCCAGTTAACCGTAGGCATCACAATTATTTTTATTTTTATTGCTTGCTTTAATAGTACCCAACTCGAACCTCAGAGCAAAAATCAGCCAAAGTCAGAAATAACTGAACTAAATATTTGGTGGGAACAAGGTATGAATCACGATGAAGATTTGGCTCTGCGTACCATTGTTGATAATTGGCAAAAACAAACAGGCAACAAAATAAAATTGTCTTTTTTTAGCAATAGTGAATTTACAGCCAAAGTCGAAAGAGCAGTTCAAGCGAAGAATTATCCAGATATTATCCTGAACCCAAGAGCCGAAGAAGTTCTTTATCCTCGTTTGGCTTGGCAGGGAAAGCTAGAAGACGTTAGCGAGATCATTAAACCAGTTCAAGACGATTATCCCAAAGATATTTTACAAGAAATTACTTATTACAATGCTGAGGAAAATAAACGTAGCTATTATGGAGTTCCCGTATACCAAGCTACACTCTTTATCTATTACTGGCAAACATTACTCACCTCAGTTAGTTTAAATCCCAAAGATATTCCTCAAGATTGGGATGGTTTTTGGCAATTTTGGCAACAAGCACAACAGAGACTTAGAGCCAAACAGCATCCCAATATTTTTGGTTTGGGACTAGCCCTCTCAGCTAATGAAAGTACAAACGATACTCATAATTTGTTTGAGCAGATTTTAGAGGCTTATGATGTTGTTTTATTCAATGAACAAGGTCAGCTAAAAATTGATCGTCCAGAAGTGCGCCAGGGAATTATAAATTGCTTAAATTGGTACGCTCAATTGTATCACCAGGGGTATATTCCACCTGATGCGGTTAAGTGGTTGAATGACGATAATAATCGTAACTTACTTAATCAATTGGTTTTGATGACTCCTAATGCTAGCCTATCAATTCCTGCTACTGTACGTCAGGATAGCAATACCTATTACAATAAATTAGGGATGACAAAGTTTCCCAACAAGCCTAGTGGTAAACCTATGGGCTATTTTAGTTTTGTTACACAGGCAGTTATTTTTCAGGACTCTCCTCATAAATCCTTAGCCAAAAACTTTTTGCGTTATTTTATCCAGCCTGAAGTTACTATTGATTATCTGAAAGATTCTGGTAGCAGAAATCAGCCAGTCCAAAAATCTGTGTGGTCTGATCCTTATTGGCAGAATACTAAAGATCCTTATATTGCTACTGCAACCAAAATTTTAAATAGAGGACAAACACGCTTATCTCATGTAGTTGACCATCCAGCTTATAGTCAAGTTCTAGCAGAAAATGTTTGGGGTCGAGCCTTAACTCAAGTAACTGCTAACAAAATCCAGTCTGAAAAAGCTGCGGATGAGGCGATCGCCAGAATTCATGAGATTTTTACTCAATGGTCATCACCAACGTTAATCAATAATTAGTAATTATCTTGCCTAATACTACTCAAAGCTTCCCTAGAAGTAATATTTGATTCAGGAACATAACGATTGAAGTAAACGGGTGCAAAGATAGATTTTGCCCACAACCACCAGATCTGAAAATAGGAATAAGGACTATCGTTGGTAAAATATTCAGGAGCAATTTGGCGGATTTTGGGTAAGTGTATCCAGGGAACATTGGCAAATGTGTGGTGTTCATCGTGATAGCCAGTGTTAAAGAACGGGATATTAGTCCAGTGATAAGTAGAGTAGGTTTTACCTTCTTGATAAATATTATGCTCGGCAATAGATTGACCTTTAAAAGTTACACCCCAGTTGCCTACCATTAAGGTTAAGCTCCAAAAAAAATATAAAGAAGCCTGCCAACTTAATAAATACCATGCCATAGCATATAAAAATATACTAGTAGCAATCAAAAAAACATTAAAATATTGAGACTTGTAAGCTGTTGGTGCTGGACGCGACTCCGCAGGGATTAGTTGTGCCATAATCAAGTCGCCAATAACTACACCACCAGGAAATAAATGCAGTATAGCTTCTCCTAATCTCCAAAAAGGATGTAGAGTACGAAAGTTTGATTGTTTTTTATCCCACCATTCATAATCTTTTTGGTAGTCGTTGAGGTGTCGATGATGTGACTTACCATGTTTGCCAACGTATGTAAGCGACTTTCCCCAGGAAAGAGAACCTAACTCTATTAAAAATAAGGTTAAAGCATTACCAAATTTACCTTTTAAAACTAGATTATGGGCTGCTTCATGAATAAAATTTGAAAGAGAATGTAGAATAAATTGCCCGATAAATAGAGAAATTAAGCCAATGAGCCACCAAGGTAAATCTTTAACTAACCAAGCAACAGACCATTGCAGAATAACTAAAGCGATTATGGGAATTAGAGATAAAGGATAATTGCCAAAGTATTGCTTGATTTCAGGATATTCTGCTAGAATTTGGCGATTTCGTTCAACGTGCCATTGGCGATCAGACGACATAAATTTGTAATATTTGTAATAATTGCAAGCACAAGTTATAGATATTAGCTTACGAAGCTTAGTTTTTCAATGAAACTCTGCCATAATTCAGGGAATAAGTACTTATAGTTGTGAGATATTAGCGCGTTTTTCTAATTCTCTTAAATATTTAAATTCTTCAGAATGAATTTGTTTATCTGCACAGATAAGATGAGTAAGTAATAAAAATCCGTAGTCTAATTGCTCATTAGTAATTTCAGAAGAGTAAGACATAAAAAATTAAATTTTTACTGGAGATTTCTGTCTATCATCTAGATTTCCCAACTCAGATTAGTAATTTACTCCATATTTTTACGGATTTTATCAACTATGACAGCATTATTTGGTATGTATAGTAAGGAGTATTAAGAAAGCGGACAAAATAATGAAAAAAATACCTTTAGGCTGGGAAATAATTTTGGCTTTGTTATCGTTTGTATTTTACAAAGTCATGAAATTTATTATTGGTAATATATTTACTATTTATTTAATACTTAATAAAAAACAAGCTTCTCAGTGGCGAGTATTATCTCAAAAAACTATTAATGCTCCCTTAGTGTTACCTGTTTTAATGACTAAAGGGCCTCGCTGGAATACCCATGCAGTTATTGGTACTTTGGGGCCATTTACCGTTAAAGAATCAATTGAAATTAATATTGACACAGCTAACAAGTCTGCTCGTTCTTGGATTGCTGTGGTTTATAGTTTTCCTGGTTATAAAACCATTACTAATCTAGAATCTGAACAAATTAAACTAAACAGTAGCTCTCAAGAAGAAAATAATCATACTCATTCTTGGCAGAAAATTAAATTATCTCCTGGTAAATATTCCTTGGGAGTACGTTTTTATAATCGTCTAGATACTATTACTTATCCTGCTATTAAAGTTGATGGACAATTATATGTAGAAGCTTATTCTGTGTCGAATAATATTAATGATTATTATTATGATTTAATTAAAGCCAAAAATTGGTTTTATTCTAGTTTACATTACTATATTTTCACGATTCTTAAGTTACGTCGTTATTTACCAGAATCTTTTGTCCGTCGAGAATATTTACCTGTCGGTGCGCCTGCAACTCACTTTGCTTATAATTATTTAGAATCAGAACAAGCTTTACAAATTAATTTTAGTCCTGAAATTATTGAACAATTTGATGTTTATTTTACCCTCTACGATCGCTCTAGCTTACCATTAACTTGGTGTATAATTGACGCTCCCGAATATCAATTACTACCACAAGCTAACAAAGGCTATTTTTTACTTAGAATTCGCCCGAAACCTGAATATTCAACTACCGATATACAAGTACAATCTCAGTTAATTAAGTTAGATAGTTTAATTCAATGTTGGCAAGTAGAAACGATGAAGGATGAAGTAATAGTTTAAAATTATTCAATCTTGTCAGTAATTTTTTTGATTGTAGCAGCTAAAGGAACAGCCACAATTAATCCTAAAACTCCTCCGAGTTTTGCTCCCAACAGTAAAGAAATAATAATCCAAATCGGATTTAGACCAACTAAATCGCCAAAAATTCGAGGTGCGATCGCCTGATCGATCAATTGGTCAATGATCGTAGCTACCACTAAAATTTCTACACCTAACCAAACACTTTGTAATGCTACCAAGATACTGACGCTAACAATTCCTAAAATATCACCCAAGGGAATTAGTACCAAAACCCCAATGCCAATACCAAATAATAGTCCAAAGGGAATTTTAAGTAAGAGAAAAACTGAAGTCATAGTTAATCCCATAACTACGGCGATCGCTGCTTGAGCAAGAAAATAACTTTGAAAACTCTGTTGCAGAGATAGTTGAAAACTGCGTAAGCTGATGCGATTAGTGTAATCGTGTAGTGAAGACTCTGCTTTATCGCCTAAGTTATTGGGCAACCATTGCCAAAGTCCTGACCAAAAGCTTTGTCCGTGCAGAAGTAAATAAAAAGTTAAGACAAATATTACTAATAATTCCAGAGTACTATCAAAAGCTTTAATGACAAAATTAATAATATTGTTGGGTAAAGATTGAATTTCCTGAGCAAAACGGTCTTCTATTTGAGTGACTAAAGTGCTAACATCAATAGCTAAATTTTTTTCTGTTGCCCAAGCTTCAAAAGTCTCTAATTGTCTAGTTCCAGAATCAATTAACATGGGTAAATGATGGGCAAATTCATTTAACTGCTGAAATAATAAAGGAACTAAAGTTATGGTTAAAATGCCTAAAATAATCACCACCATCAGAAAAACCAGGGCAATAGCATAGCTTCTTTTTAAACCTGATAGACATAGTAATTTGATAGGATAATTGAGAAGAAAAGCTAAGAGAGTGGCGGTAACAATCAAAACTAAAATAGGTCGAAGATATTCTAAAACTGGAAATAAAAAATAACCATTCACTACAATAAAAGTTATCAATAAACCTTTATTGAACCATTTTGGTAGCTTATTCGTTGATTCCAGCATAATTAAAAAAATGGTATCTATAATTTACCCCTATGATCACTAGCGATCGCCTATATTCTTAAGAATAGTCTATTATTGCTGGACTAACTTAAATTTGCTTAAAAGCTAAAAATGCCAAACCTTGGCGTGTTTTGGACGACGATTTAAAATCGCGCTAGCTCTCTCGACATCAGCTTTTGTCCCTGAAACTATAGTTAAATATTTACCTCGGTTGAAATATTTTTGTAATAAGTGAATTAAAGCTTCAGGTAATTTAAGTAAATTAGTATCAAAGCGATCGCAGATCTGTAAGTTATCATTCCAGTCGTAGCGTTTACAGTCACGGGCAATTAAACTAATCTTATTAACAGGAAAGCCTATTTCAGTCAGATCTTCTAAAGCCACTTTGACATCTCGATGATGAAAAAATACACCTACTGCTTTTTGGTAGCAATTTTTATTATTGTCAATATTTGAGTGATCTTTGGCTAGCTGTGATTGAGGTTTCAAGCCAAAGCCAGAGGAAGTAAAATTAGATATTGTGTGCATGAGTAAAAATAAGCCAATCATTGAATTAACCAGATTTTGAATTAATATTTTTAAGTTAATCTTTTGATATGTCAGAGATATGACAGATAGATGAACTTTTCGAGTAGCAAGATCAATTAAAATTTAAAAGATTATCTAACTCTCACTTTATACACAATTATTTGTAAAAATCACTTTACTAGTACACTGCGCTAGATTTTTTTTTTACTTTAGCTAAGTTTAACAATTAGTTATTAGGCAATAGTTAATAATAAAACCAGCATTAATACTAAAAATTTCAAGTTATGTTCTCCCAAAAAAGTCGCTTACGGTTTCTTGTTTGGTTACTTAAAGAAGAACGCCATAGCACAGAAGGAAAGCATCCAACACATCCTTGGTGGCAGGTGATGTGTTTGACAGGGGTTGATTATTTCTCTACACTCGGTTATCAACCTGGAATTGCAGCCTTAGCAGCAGGAGCATTATCCCCCATCGCTACGTTCATTTTAATTCTACTAACGTTATTTGGTGCTTTACCAATATATCGGCGAGTGGCAACTCTCAGTCCTCATGGAGAAGGTTCAATTGCCATGCTTGAACATCTTCTTACATGGTGGCAGGGTAAGTTATTAGTTTTATTTTTGCTAGGTTTTGTAGCGACTGATTTTATTATTACCATTACACTTTCGGCTGCCGATGCTACGGCACATATTATTGAAAATCCTTTAGTTAATCATTTACTTGACAGGCAGGCTCTCAGTCTAACTTTGATTTTAATTGCTTTACTGGGTGCAGTTTTTCTCAAAGGATTTAAAGAAGCGATCGCAATTGCTGTTGTTTTGGTGTTTATGTATTTAACTTTAAATTTAATTGTTAGTAGATGCTCAGGGTGGAGCGTATGCAACAGGGGTTTTGGTGTTAATGAGTTCTGCTGCTTTTGCCGTAACTCTATCAGTGAGTAATCGAAGTAGAAGCAATCGTTCTTGGCGTGGAATTGCTATTTTTGGCTTAATTACACTAGTTTTTATATATACTACCATTGCCAACATTATAGAAAGACCAGATGGGGTTAAAATTGCAGCATTTTTTATCGGTGCAATTATTATTACTTCCCTGATATCTAGAGTTTTGCGCTCAACTGAACTACGAGTAGATCGAGTGGAAATGGACGAAAGCGCACGTAGTTTTATCGTTGAACAGAGTCAGCACAACATTAGATTAATTGCCAATCGTAAGAAGGCAGGAGACGAAGCCGAATATTATTGGAAAGAAAAAGAAGTTAGAGAAGACAATCACATTCCTGCTTCCGATCAGATTTTGTTTTTAGAAATAGAAATTGTCGATGCGTCAAAATTTGTTGAGACAGTTAAAGTTCAAGGAGTACAAGTTGGTAATTATCGGATTTTGCGCGCTCAAGGCTCTGCTGTTCCTAATGCGATCGCAGCTATTTTATTGCAAATTAAAAATATAACAGGAAAATTACCCCATGCTTATTTTGGCTGGGTAGAAGGTAATCCAATTCAATATTTGCTGAGATTTTTGCTATTTGGCGAAGGAGATACGGCTATAGTACACGACTTGGCAATTTTACGAAAAAACAGAGCAAAAAGAGAGTAAAGTAAAAAATGAAATCTTAAAAATCAATTTGAGCGATGATTCCCTTAGTAGGAGTGCCGAAATCAATAGCTGAGTATCTAGAGCAATATAGA